>CAYMUR010000005.1:34423-84516 GCA_964393615.1 uncultured Pirellulaceae bacterium | reverse complement strand
ATGGGGCCAAGCAAGTCCACCCGCGGAACACAATCCACAACTCTATACCATTATAAATACGCAGGGCGTTAAATGCATCGACCTTTTCGGTCTCTCATATTCTAAGCTATTGAACGCCACAAAAATCCTTTAAACTGTTGTGCATTTCGTCCAATTTCTGTGCCATTTCCAGCTTTGTCTTTTCCAAGTTCGCGATTTGCTCTGCGGGAACAAAAGTAAATAAATAAAACTTGATCTTTGGCTCTGTACCGGAGGGACGTGCGGCTACATAATTTCCCTTTTCGGCTAAATCGATGATGACCATGTCACCTTGTGGCGCATCAAAAGAAACAGAAATACTACCCGGGCTGCCTTTCGTAGCATTCAGGTAATCACGTGTCGTGACAACCTTCATACCGGCCATTTCTGCTGGTCCCTCTTCACGAAATCGGCGCATCAGTTCCTGCATGGTGGCCATTCCGGCAGCTCCTTCCATCTTAATTGTCACCAAACGCTCCCCATGAAATCCATGCTGCCAATAAAGCGCATCAAGTTTTTCGTGCAGCGTTTGCCCAAAAGATTTCCAGTGTGCAGCGGCTTCGGCCAATAACATCGCTGCTACCACACCATCCTTGTCACGTGCATGTTGGCCAGCAAGATAACCGTGTGATTCCTCAGTACCAAACAGGAATCGCTCTGGACCGGATTTGTCCATCTCACCACCAATCCATTTAAATCCGACTAACAGGTTTCCATGTGTATCGACACCATGGGAGTCACCAATCCTCCGTACCATCTCGGTGGTGACCAATGTTTTTACTAGATAATCCTTTTCGCTCAGCGTCGAGCGGCGCTGTTCCAGAATATACTCTGTCAACAGTACGCCGATTTGATTTCCGCTAAGTGTCTGCCAGGCAGCATCTGGCTCCCAGCTAAGCGGCGCAGCACAACCTAGTCGATCACAGTCGGGGTCCGAAGCGAGTACCAACTCTGCTCCAGACTTTTTCGCGTGTTCAACGATCGAAGTAAATACTGCGATGTTTTCTGGATTGGAGACGTGGTCTGGTACATTAGGAAAATCACCACTCGGTTCGGCATGGTCCGCAAACACCTCCACATCACCAAAGCCATCTGCCTCTAACACTGGCATTACGGCGGATGCCCCTACTCCATGTAACGGCGAATATAAAATCTTAAGGTTGCGGGTACTGTCAAACCGCTGTTGCAATACAGCGTCAATATAGGCGCGATCGATTTCGGCAGTACAAATGTCAATACGACCTGATTTGACTGCAGTCGCAAATGTATCTCCTGTGTCGATCTCCGCAACATGCTCCATCACCTGTTCGATAATTCCCACATCATGAGGCGGTAACACTTGCCCGCCCGTCGACCAATAGACTTTGACAGCGTTGTCACTGGGGGGATTATGGCTGGCAGTCACCATGATGCCACACGAACATCTTTTATGTCGCACCAGAAAAGAAAGCTCAGGGGTGCTCCGATAATCGTCAAGGAAATAAACCTGAAATCCTGCGGCAACCATGATCCGAGCACACAATTCAGCAAAATGACGTGATTGGTGTCGGGTATCATAAGCAATGGCACACGATCTTTGCGCCAAATCACTTTGTGTTTGCAGCACATATTTTGCTAATCCAGCAGCACTTTCACCGATCGTACGATCGTTGATCGCGTTCGTACCAATCGGGTACATGCGTCCTCGGCGGCCGCCCGTGCCAAACGGTATCGTCGTCCAAAACACATCATTCAATTGTGACCAACGTTGTTCTTCAATATGTAACAGCACAATTGCCTGGTACTTAATGTAAGCCGCCTCACGAAGCCATTTGGTAATATTCTTTCCGGCGCTAGTTTGCAGGTGACCTTGTAGTACAGCCTGATCCACTGCTTTTATCGCTGTGGAAACGTCATTGGATGTGGAAATAGAGGGCATCGTTTTCAAATCAACCTCCAACAAATCCCCAAAAACCGCTACCACGATGAAATGTTGATGGCAGCTAATGGATATCGCCGTGTAAACTTTACTTCTTCAAATTACATCTGCTTTTAGTAACGTGGGCCATGCTGTCACACGCTTTGACACATTCCATCACAGGAAATTATTTTTGCTAATTCTTGCTGTCCCCTGCGAAAGACGAAAACGCTCGTATCGTTTTGATTTGATTTCATAAAAATCAAATGTAAGTTATCCGAACAAAATAAATTCAGACTTTCCAAGGTTTCCAAATTTCCTGGCCAAATGGATTCAGCATGCATAACCTAGCTGAAAATATCAGCCGTTGTCGACAGGGATGATTCTCCCCTGAATTGTTTCCTGTTCGAGTTATCATGCCGTTTGTCACGGTGAACACAATAGCGCTTGCATATTATGCTTCATCCATCCATGATGGAATTCCCCAATCAAGCTAAAAACGTCTATCAATACAGGACTTGCGCCAAAACGGTTCGAGACAAGTCCTCAACAAAGAAACAGCTGTTGAGAGGAGTAAACAAGTGTCAGAGTTGATTGTAAGTGTTTCTGGTCTGCGCGGAATCGTAGGTGAAACCCTGACCGAACAAGTCGCAGCATGTTACGCAACCGCTTTTGCAGAGTCATTGCCTGCAGGTCCCATTCTTGTTACCCGGGACGGCCGAGCAAGCGGCCCGCAGTTATCCGATGCAATTTGTGGTGCACTTTGCAAGAACAACCGGAATATTTTTGACGGCGCCGTCGCCGCCACGCCAACCACTGGAGTTCTCGTGCGACATCTAAAATGTGCTGGGGCAATCCAGATTTCTGCCAGTCATAATCCTGCAGAATACAACGGCATGAAACTGTTCGGCGCCAACGGTCGCGTTATCTCAGCAGCACAAGGCCAGCTGGTAAAACAACGATTCGATCAATTGGACAACCTCCCGCTAAACCACTTGTCTTCCACATCGGATCCCAAAAGCATCACTATGAATGACACGCATCGTGATCTCGTTTTAGCCACAGTTAATAGTGAACGTATCCGCCAAGCACGCTTTAAGGTATTGCTTGACTCGAACCATGGAGCTGGCAGCTCCCTCGGCGTTTCACTACTACAAGAACTAGGTTGTGATGTTACCGCCAAGGGAAAAATAGCAGATGGTCAGTTTGAACACCTCCCCGAACCGACAGCAACAAATCTCCAGGGAATCTGTCGTCAAGTCTCCGATTGCGATGCTGTAGTTGGGTTTTGCCAGGATCCCGACGCAGATCGTTTGGCCGTGGTCGACGAAAATGGTCAATATATCGGAGAAGAATACACGCTGGCTCTCTGCGTAGACCACGTATTGCGCCAGAACAGAGGTCCAATCGTAACAAATTGTTCAACCAGTCGCATGTCTCAGGACATTGCCCAACGCCACGGTGTCATGTGTTATCGCAGCAAAGTCGGTGAGGCACATGTCTGTGACGAAATGGTAGCCCGGCAGGCAGTCTTTGGTGGCGAAGGAAATGGAGGGCCAATCGATCCGCGCGTTGGTTATGTACGAGATAGTTTTGTCGGCATGGCACTGATCCTAGACGCCATGGCTGAACAGAACCAATCAGTCAGTGACCTGGTAAAGAATCTGCCAAAATATTTTATTCAAAAGGCAACACTTGCGATCGACCCGCGCCAAATCCAGACATTATTCGACAAACTTGAACTAGTGTTCTGCGTGGCAGATTCAAGCCGTCTCGACGGACTGCGACTCGATTGGCCAGACCAATGGCTGCTAGTTCGGGCCAGTAACACAGAACCAATCGTCCGTATCATCGCAGAAGCAAGTTCGCTTCAAGCGGTCCAAAAGCTATGTAATTTGACCCGCCAGGTTGTCGAGTCCTAGGCCAGGCGCATCGGTACGTACCACCAATTCCACCTTTATCTTGCGGTGGTTAAATGTGATTAACTGCATGGTCGGCCCGTCATGCTACTACTTTACAAACTCAACAGTGCAATGTCGTGCCCATGCAAAACAGAACGCCTATCTCAACAGTGCCCTACTGATAAGATCAATCCTCACCCGGTTCATCCATCTCTTGTTCTTCCGCTTGGATAATCTTACCTAGCCACCAGCCCCAGACCAAATAATGAAAACCGATTACTAACAAAATGATGCCGCCGATAGCGATGACCTGACCAAAGGCACCAAGCGTAAGAAAGAAGAGCACAGCTGACGCCAGACCAAGTAGTACAAAGGCCAGTAAAATAGATAGCACTGATCGCCGAGGTGGAGGCAGATCAGGGCGACGTAATTCAGGAGGTTCCATGGCTTACGAAAAGATTCCCAGGTTTCGGCTACGGTGCGCCCAAGGGACAACAAAATTATCCCTCGCAGAGCATTTAAAAATGGCACACCAGCACTCACCCAAACCTGCAACCATCAACTAGGTAAAAAGTCCAAACAAGGTTCGTGATGAAAACAAAAGACTAGTAACATCCTGACTGTCTCGAGGTTTATACAAACTCGGCTTCGACAAGTTCTGATATAACTCCGCTATGGTACCCACGCACTAACAACTCGTTAACAGCCTGTTTGCCCCGCGACCCGAAATCAAGTGTCCAATCGTTGACATACATTCCCACAAATCTATCTGCCTTGTCTTGATCCAAGTCACGCCCGAACTGTAAAGCGTAATCTAAAGCTTCTTGACGATGTTCAAGACCATATTGAATACTCTGCTTGAGCAAAGATTCTACATCACGGGTCGCATCCTTGCCTAAATCACGCCGAATTGCGTTTGCACCCAAAGGTAACGGAAGTCCAGTTTCTTCATGCCACCACTGCCCCAAATCAATAACCAGCTGCAAATTTTCCTCGGCATAGGTCAGTTGTCCTTCGTGAATAATTAATCCAGCGTCAACCTTCCGTCCGTTGTATTCGCCGTCGAGGGTAGCGCTGATGATCTTGTCGAAGGGAACAACAACATACTCAAAATCCACCTCCAAACATAATCGTAGTGCTAAGTAAGCAGTTGTCAGAGTACCTGGAATAGCAATTGTTTTTGGCGACAAGTCCTTTACCGCAAGCGGCTGCTTGGTAACAACCATGGGTCCATAGCGATCTCCTATACTCGCTCCACAAGAACACAATATGTATTTGTCAGCCAGATAAGCAAATGCATGGACACTGATAGCTGTCAGCTCTAATTCGCCAGAAAATGCACGCCGGTTGAGTGTTTCAATATCAACTAACTCATGCTCAAAACGGTATTCTCCCGTACCGATTCGGTCATTGGCTAACGCATGAAACATGAAAGCGTCGTCGGGATCTGGACTGTGGCCTACCCGAATCAATTGCTGTGTCGCAGTCAACAGAGACTCCTCTTGCACCGTTCAAGTAAAAAGGGAAATGGGGAACTTTCACTATCATCCTGCATCATCTCTTCGCCTGCAAGCACCCAGATCCACAACAACCATACCGATTACGAGGAAGGGAGGCCATCATCAGCCGTTCATGAATCTAAACCAATCAATGAAACCTGTTCGCAAGCAAACCTGCAAAAGCAGCCAACCATAAAAAAATCCAACCAGACAGGTTTGCTTCTGGGCCAAAATACCATTTGTACCTTGGCTTCCCCAGTCCCCTTTCCAATAATCGGTCACTTCATCGGTTTAGACCGTTCTCCGGAGCAGAGCGGAAAATAAAGAAAATGAATCATCAGGCCAAGAAGTAGAGACTCGATCAACCGTCAAAGGTAACGCCCTTGTGACGTTTCCGTTCGTCGAGATAGGGATTATCCGTCTCTCGGGACTTACCGTCTCCCTCCCGTCGATGCGGAACATCAGCAGGAGGTATCGCCTTGAGTCCACCTGCTGTAATTTCACGAGTTTCGTCAACCGCCGTCTCAGTGGGGAATTTCACACAAATTTCCTGCCAGGTTCCACGTTCTACCTCGAGAACTCGAATCACTTGGTCAATGTGTACAGGATCCCCATCAACTTCGGCCTGCGTAACGGTCCGAATCAAAAACAAATAAACATCCGCCGTATCGCTGGCAATTTCTGACTGCCCTGTCTTGAGCGAACTGAGCAATTCGAGCAACACCATCCGACAACGTCGACATGCCTCTCTCGCTTCGAGATCACAACCATTTTCCCAATGGTCCAACGTCTGTCGCGCAAACCGTAAACCGCCTTCGATAAGTGTGAGTCGCAACTTCTGAGCCGTTGCTGTAGCAATCTCTGTTTCCAGATAAACATCACGAGCACTTTTGTCCATGGGTTACAAACTCCCGATTTCATTTTTAAACAAAACCAACTCACCGGATAAAACACTTTTTCGCATCTACTGGTATTTTCTAAATCCAGCAAGTTGTCGTTTCTTTATCGCTAAAACAATCACTGCAAACGGAACCTTCCAATACAGGTAACCATCCAACTAACCAAACAAACCAGTCGATGATTTCGTTCCCAGGGGTGACAACACGGTTAACGAACGCAACGCGGAAAGATTATTCTGCAGTTGACCAATAATTCTCTCCATCTGGTAAAACTGGTTCAACAATAATTCACGCTCCGCTTCCAATCTGCGATTGAGAATCTCAACTCGATCGTTATTACTGTTTATTTTTTGGGTTAACGTATCGACACGATTCGTTAACACGGAACTATTTACCTTATTGCGAGACTTACCGCCTGCCAACAAATCAATTAATTCCTCGATTTTTGCCGACACCCCCAACGTCGAGCTATCCTGGTCGGCCTGTTTCGTAAAAAACAGCTCTAAGGCCTCTGGTGCGTCCTCAAATGCTGCGCTCAGTTTCGTGCTGTCCAAAACCAGTTTTCCCGACTGGTCAGTCTCAATGCCGACCTCTTCCAGAGAAATAAACTTACCTAACCCAAGAAAAGAACCCGTCAGCAGTTTTGACAAGCCGCTCTCAACTCTGAGGACAGCGGACGAGCCAAACAACACACCGGTCGTGTTATCGTTTTCATTAAAAAACGTCAGTGAATCAATATTTTCGACAACCGCGTTGTAAGCTTCAACGAATGTTTCGGCTGCAGCAAGCACCTTATCGCCGGACGGTTCCACACGGATCGTCACTGCCTCGTCAGCTGTCCCATGAAGTGTAATGTCGATGCCATCCACGATATCGGAAAATGTGTTAGTTCCAGATGAAGCAACGACCGAAGACGCTACCACCTCCGGTAAACCATATGCCAATAAAGCATCTCTGGCACGAGAGCTTTCATGAAAAGACAGTTCACCTCCCTCAACGTCGATAAGCAATTCACCAGCCCGACCCGTGCGATTACTAACAATTGACAAACGATAGCCGTGACCGTCGAACAACGCAAAGGCCGTCGCATTAGTCGTTGAGTTATTGATTTTTTGAAGAAGATCGTCAAAAGTATCATCGGCAGCGATTTCTATTCTGTCCTGCGCTGATCCGTCAATTGCGTCGACAAGTTTACCACCGACCAATTGCTGTGACGCAGATCCGTGGATACCCAGATCTGCTGCCGTTGTACCATCCACCTCCTCGACGGTCAGCGTTCCGGAACCGGCCGCCGTATCGACCAAAACGATACCGTTTCCCGTATCATTCATTCGGGCCAGAACACCAATATTTTGGCTATTGACCGCATCGATTACACCTCCGATTTTAGTAATTTCGGCGCCCGGTTGGTCCAGTTTGACCACTGCCGACTTTCCACCATGACTACTAGTAATGCGCAACGACCCAACATCCACGCCACTTCCTCCGTTCAAAGATGACAGCAACATATTTTCGTGAACCGTCTGTAATTCGAGAGAACCACTATTCACGACATCTTGAGCTGCATTGACACGGATCCCCAAGCGATCAGCCGTATTGGACGCATCAGCATTAGCCACAACCAAACTGTGCGGACCGCCGCTTGTATCTTCTAATACCATCCCGTTACGTGCATCATTAACTCGCGCTCTGACTTCAATACTGCCATCATTAATCGCGTCGATTACATCTTGAAGCGTCTCAGCCGTTGAAAGATCAATACCAATGGCAGTGTTTCCGCTACGGTCAGTAATATCAATCTGTCCCAAGCTTTCGATGCCAAAGCCACCATTTAAGTTACGTAACAGAGCACCTTTCAATCCAGCCTGTAGACGGCCACTCATAATGACTCCATCCACACCTGTATCAGTTGTCCCGATGCCAAGGTCCTGGGCTAATGTCCCACCGAACAAACTCGTGATAGAGAATCCGTTCATCCCCATGGTCTGATCGATCAGCTGTAGCTGGTCACCATCCGCGCTAATCTCGGCGGTGAACCGTTCATCACTGTTGAGAGTGGCCAGTAATTCACCCAACGTTGCTTCCTCCGTAACATCAATATCAAGATCTTCGCTTCCATCGCGAAATGTGACACGTAAATCTTCTACTCCCTTGTGAAACGTCAAACCATTGCCACCATTCAACTGATTGAGTTTGATACCATGATGAAGTCTCAAGACATCGTTTCCATCGATTTGTGAAAGACTGCTATCGACATCTGCCAAACCTAGATCCGAAGCCGTAAACCCTCCGTTTACGTCTTGGACACGAAGCTTCGTCACGCTCTGTTGTGTGTTATCGCGCATCCGAATTCGATCACCATGTATCTCAGCCGTGACATTGATTTCTCTGGTCTTATTGATCATTTCCAAAACATCGTCAATGGTGCGGGTCTGCCTGAGATCTACAACAGCACTGGTTCCACTACGATCCGTGATCCGAATCTCTCCACGGCGGACACCTCGGCCCTCGTTCAGCAATCCCAGTTCGATCCCTTGATCAACAAAACCTCCCATCTGCAAGGTAAGGGTGCCAGCACCAACCATGTCTTGAACATCGGTGAAGGATTGACTCATCACCTGCTGGGAAGTGGCACGCTGTAAAGGTGTGAAAAGGTAACCGCCGGGGAGCGGTTTTCGGTCACCACTTACTGTCGCTGTCAATAATGAGTCGTTTGACGAAGTAATCCTTTTTGTCTCAAACAGATGGTTTTCAGCCAAGTTCTTCGTCGCCCCTTGAAAAGCCACCAGAAAAGACATCAACTGGGTAATTGCCACCTGTTCGGCCGACAACTGGGCGGTACGTGCAATCAATTTGTCTCGTGACTGTGCTGATACTGACACCAACTGATCGACCGTATCGACAATCGGAAAACCGGTGATCAAACCGATGCTGGACTGGATTTGTCCCATATAGCACTCACCTAGAGCGGTAGTACAACATTGTTAATCAAACATAGACAGGGTCCACAATACTCCGTTATCTGACATCGGCTAATGAGGTGACCCAGCATAAAAAAACGGCCTGCTGTCATGACAGCAGGCCGTTTCCGTCTGATTTTATCCATCCACACAACAGTCATCGCAACAATGCTAAGACATTCTGTGGGTTCGAATTGGCAATAGCCAATACACTCGTACCTGACTGAACCAGAATTTGGGCACGTGTGAGAGCAGCTGTTTCCGCAGCGAAGTCGACGTCTCTAATCGCACTTTCGGCATCGGTAAGGTTGACCAGCATGTCGCTCAACGTCCGGATATTTGTGTCAATCGTGGTCTTTTGTAAAGCACCCAATCGCCCTCGAAAAGCCGTGATCTGGTTCATCGCTTCCTCCACAATATTAGCCGCTGCCGCTGGGTCCGTACTCAGATCAGCTGAGCCGCCGTCAAACAAGTCAAACAGTTTTCCGCTCACACCACCAAGACCCACTGCGTTCACGCTACCTAGGCCAACACGTAGCTGCTGATTGGATACTACCTCGGGTCCCAGTTGAAATACCGCTCCGCCTCCAGCGATTGTAAAATCGAAGCTTTGCGAAGAACCTTCGTCAACGGCAAAGTCCGCGTCAAGAGTCGCCGTGTTAATGGCGAATTGGTTTCCATCAGCACGGGCTGCGACTCCATTCACCGTAGCCGATATGTCAGTCCCAGAATTCCGCGTGGAACCACCATAGCCTGATTTAAATGTACCACTCGCTTCCTCAGAGACTACGTTAACATCCACAAATGCTTTGGATCCATAGTCCAGCGATGTTAACATTAACGATCCAGTTGACTTTGCCGCCGTCACACCTGTAGTGTCCTGTGTCAGATTAACTGCAGCGACAAGATCATCAATCGTATTATTCGTCCCAAAGCTGAATGTATCGGTCCCGTTCACCCCGGAAATCTGCAAATCAAGAGCTCCAAGTAACGTTTCACCACCACTCGTTCCCGTACTGGCAGTGGTCATTAAATCAGCGGTATTGCCATGGACTCTTACTAAGTCATCGCCTCGACCTACAGATGTGGTAGCATTGAATTCGGCCACCGTCGAATCGATCACAGTTTCAATGGATTGCAACGATGTGTTGGTGATACTATCGACCGTGATCACCAATCGTTTTTCCGCAGCAATATATTCGGCCGACAATGGACCACCAGCTACTGCCGTCAATTCGACTTGTACATTATTCAAATCAGAACCTTCGTAACCTGACGCTGCCACAATCAGCAGCTCATCAGACTGCGTCATTCCAGTAACCGCCAGATCGCTGCCTAAGCTGCCTATAATGAGCGCGTCACTTGGGCCACGGTTAATTGCAGTAAATTCGCCAACCTGGGTATTCACGGCATTGGCAACATTACTCGCTGTTGTTGCAGAAGTGCCGTTAATCTTGATTGTCAGCGTATTGTGGTTTGCGTCGTAAGTTGCTATCTCACTGCCCACGGCAACTGCATTGTCGGCGAGGAACACCACTTCGACTCCCTGATACTGTGGGTCGGTAGACGTCGCTTGAATATCAATATTCGTGCTGCCGTCCACAAAACCTGACAAGTTAGTTTCTGCCGCAAACTGTAACGTTGTATTGGCTGCAGTGGCTGCTGAAAATCCTGCATTGTTAGTGAGTGTGGCCTGACTGGCCGCGGATGAAATCTGAACATTTACCGCCTGTGATCCCGTCGTACCAAGATTGGCTTGGTGGATTTGTAAATCCTGTACGGATGAAAAACCAGATCCTTCGGTGATAATAAAATCAAGACTACCATCCAGCAATCGTCGGCCTTGAAATTCGGTCGTCTGCGCGATCCGGTTTAAAGCATTGAGCGAAGCATCGACTTGTAACTGGTTCGCAGCAATCTGATCGTCACTGAGAGCCCCTGTATTAGCAGCCTGGGTAACTAGGCCACGGATATCATTCAACAATGCGCTCACTTCCGACAAGGCACTGTCCGCCGTCGCAATAATTTGATTGGCACGCTCACTGTTGGTAATTGCTGACCTGACACTTACGATGTCGCTGCGTAAATTTTCACTGGCGATTAACCCGGCAGGGTCATCCTTTCCCCGGTTAATACGCAGACCTGTGCTCAAGCGTTCCAACGACTGTCCCAACGCTTGATTGGAACGGCCAAGTATATTTTGTGCAATGAGCGAACTTACGTTGGTGTTGATGCGTGACATCGCGGCCAGCCCTTCAAATGAAATTTATTTGAATGTGTAATGACATCGCCGAAGCTAAAAGTCAAAAAACATCTAAATGGAAAAAACTACTATCTGGTATTTTTCCCCTCAAACCGACAAGCCCGTAAAGTCACCTTTTGGCACCACACCAGGTAACAATATTTTGGGCTCGTACCAAACTCACCAGTGAACGGACAACTGAATATCTGACCATCCTCTGCTACGACCGTATTATTGTTGTCGACACCGATTAGCAATGCAATTTACTCACGTATGTGACATGCACATTGTGTTGTTCGTAGCGGTTGCTCCCACTTTCATGTTGGTATAAAAAAAAGCGCGGCCTGGAGCAGGACGTGCTTTTTTTATTTTAAAATACAGTCGCTCGTCGGTAACTACGAATCCGAGGACTGTGCTTTACCTACGTCCTTAGCGTCCTCAGGATCTAATTCAGCCGCCTTGCGATTCTCACGCTGAATTGCCTCGTAAACTTCCTGACGATGAACCGGTATATGCTGTGGAGCATCGATGCCCAGACGAACCTTGTCACCTCGAATATCGACGATGGTCACGACGACGTCGTCGCCTATCATGATACTCTCATCTCGGTGTCTCGATAATACCAACATCGTTAACTCCTCAGCTTTGATTCAACCCGCGCGGCGGGGAACGTTCTATCGGGTAATGTCGGTGGCCACCCTGCTAACTGGTACTTCAAAGTCTAACCAACAGGCCACATGTTTTCCGTTGCTTAACGGATACGTTCCAGATATCGGAAAAGCAAGCAGAAGTTGATCAGAAGTCGCGAGGGCTTTACCGATATACCGGCGGAAGCGACTGTATCACGCACTTTTTCGGAGCTGTACGTGTTCGGCGGTTATTGCGTGTTGCAACGGCTGGTCGTCATTCACCACCACTTGGCGTCCTAAACGTCTCTCAAGGTTAAAAACAAGCGGCGCTTTCAGATTGACCGTTAAAATTGAACCTGATTTGTTCACGATCACCAGCACCTGAGAATCCTGGACGTTTTTCAACTGCAATGGAACCAATTCGCTACTAAAAACTCGTACCTGGTAATTTGGCACGAATCGGCGAGGACTGACGACAGCCAATGCCATTTCGGGGCGCGTCGTACTTTGCAACCACCCCAGGCAGTCATTTTCCACGTCCGCCAGCAAGGCCCAGTGACGACATTCGGCCATACCTGGCATTCCATCAGGAAACAGCAAAATATCGTCAGATTCAATGCGGACTGCACCGAAACGAGTCGTTTTGATTTCCATCACCGCTGGCCTTCCTCAAAAGAGACAACAAGGAACATGCCTCCGTCCATCGCCCGAATTGTATATCGGCCAATTACGATCCGCTGGACCAGAAAAACCGGTACAATCGTCACAAAATTACAGGAAATCCATCAGGGACAAACGTACCGCCTGCGCGACAACTTGCAAGGAGGCCTGAAAAGCAGCTTGACGAGCCGAAAACTCGGAAATTGACTCGACAAAGTCCACATCGAGCTCCGTCGACAGGATTCGTTGCAGTTCAATGTCTTCTTCTTCCAAACGCTGTGACAGCACATCCAAGCCCTGCTCCCGTGTGCCAATGTCCGCTCGCGTAAAATTGATCCGGTCCAAGTCATGGTCTAACTCACCGACAAGACGTTCGATTTCCGTCAAATCGTTATCGTTAAGCGCCTGTTGCAATCGGAGCAAGGTGTTAAAGACACCTTGAGTCTCAATCGGGTTTCGGTCAGTTCCCACGATGATTTCCGGCGTTCCAAAAGCAGCTACACTTTGTTCTAGCCCTTCTGGAATCAAGCCAAGTGACCAGGCGGCGAAACTCGTCTTCGCTCGCGACACACTCAATGTGTCATTGCCAGCCACATTCGCATCCACTAGTAGGATGCCGTTACCCTGCAAATTCAACTGTGCCACGACTGCAGTAGCAGGATTTTGATTGTCAACGCGATCGTTGATCAGATCGATGACATCTCCGACAGTTTGAGCACCCGAGACATCAATAGCTAACTCGATTCCGTCTTTACGATGAATCACAAAATCGGTTCCCTCAGTAACATTGACTCCTCGACCATGATTCAATTCCATCAGCGGTGTCATCCGCTGAAAACTTCGAATGCCAAGGTCCGTCGCAGTTGTTCCGCCGTTTTCTCCAATATGAAAATCCGATCCACTCACAGTGGATCGTACGTCAATGCCTGTCCCCTCTGCGTTAATCGAAGCAACAACTCCAGCTCCTGACACGTGCAGAACATTCAACAAGTCCTCGACCGTTTCCGTCGACTTCACGTCGACCGTATAAGTCCGATCCCGATTGGTGATCTGAAGTCCGGATGTGCGGTCAAAATCTTTTCCATGCCCACCCGCCGTCGATTTTGCCGAAGACAAACCAACCATTCCGGCTCCAGTATTGTTGGTCACATCGGCATCGTTACCATGCAAGCGAATCGCGAACAAGGCATTCACTGATGAATCCATCCGCAGAGCATTGATGACATCATTGGCTGTTGAGCTGTCAGCGTCGACATCAAAAACTAACATTTTATTGTTGGGATTATTGTTGTTAAATACAACTCTTTCTGCACCCTTTGCCACCGTACCGCTATCGACAAAATGAATAGCGATATCATTGAATGACTCACCCGCTTGTTTCGCCTCAATCCATAAATCGTTGTTTCGTCCAGGAAATTTCAACTCAGTACTCGCACGAGTTCCAAACACATTGTCCAGGGGAGTCGTCAATGTCAATCGCGGGTTCAAATCATTACCTGTCAACGATCCTGTACCTACACCCAGAGTTTTAAGTATCCCCAGTTCAAACGCAGTACGACCACCGGCTTCCTCCTGAACGTTCAAATTCCCACCACCAGCAACATCCAGTTCGATCCGCAATCCGCTATGCGTCACACCGGCCTTCACGACACGACCATCTGGTGGATTATTTTCTATCAAATCAATCACATCACTGACTGTTTCTGCTCCCGACACATCAATAATACTTTTGGATTTTCCATCAGATATAGCAAAACGACCGCGCGTAATACCAAGACCTCCGTGCAGATCTTCTAACCGCGTATCAAGCGTCACTATCGGACGCCAGTCGGTGTCCCCACGAATTGCATCGGAAATAGCCCCGAAAGCTTCATCCCCTGAAACGTTGGACAAATAGAGCAATCCTACATCAACAAAACTTGGTAAGTCGCCTGCATTTCCACGGTAGGAAACATAGCTACCGTCGGGTGCAAATGGCTTAGTGCCCGTCGTCGCCCCGGCAAACAGATGCCTTCCACGAAACCGTTGGTTTCCCGTGGATATAAGTGTTTCAATCGCCTGACCAACCTGATCTGCAACAGCAGTACGGTGCCCAGCATCTGAAGTGGTGCCGATCGCACCCACCACTTCTCCACGGATGGAAACCAAAACGTCGGCCACATTCGCAGTAGCCGTTTCAGTGGCTGTCAGATACGTCCGATTACTGTTTAAGCTATCCGCTGACTGCTGTTTTCTCTCCAATAGTCGCTGTACTTGGATAGCCCTCATGGAAGAGGTCGCGTCATCGCTCGGTGACACTAACCGCCTGCCGGTGCTAATTTGCGTCTGCAATTCCAATAACCGGCGGTGATCGAGTTGCAGTTGTGTCAATAACCGCGACCGGGTCAAAACATCACTGGTTCGGGAGGTCGTAATGGGAATGATACGTGACATCGAAAGACTTTTGATTTTCAAAGGAACAGGACTACGCTAAAATCACTGTGAGTTTGAGTTTTTGACAAGCTCAATACATTTTTTTTTGGACAAGGCGTCGTTGTGTCATTCTATTTCTTCTCAAAATTCAACGGGTGCGATGAATCTAAAAATCTCTCACCGATTGGTGCAATCCACCGAGACGTAAAGGATCAACTACAACGCCGTTAATAATTCGAGTAGTTCTGAAGCAGTTGCAATCAGTCGTGCAGAAGCTTGAAATGCTCGTTGATGGGCGATCATCTGTACTGCTTCTTCATCAATATTAACACCACTGATTGCCAATTGTTCTCCTTCAACCGTTTGCTGAAACATACGTAGTCCATCGGCAACAGAGCGGGACACAGCGGACGCTTGGATAGTGCCGCCGACAAATTGGTCATAGAGACTGGTTAACGTCACTTCATCTTGTGACGCCAATGGCTGATCGAGAAACCCTGCCAACATGACTCCGTTTTCTACATTCTCTCCAAACCCGTTTCGGCTAATTGCCAGAGATTCCAGCCCATTCACCAACTCTTTCCGAACACCAGCCTCAGCTGCCGAGAACCCTGTGAAAAATGTCCCAAGTCCCAACGCGGCGAGCACACCACTATTATCGTTAGCAAAGTCAAATTCCAAGTTCGGTCCATCCGCAGTCACCGAAAGTGTTGTCCGATCCTGAACCGTAACCAACGACGCGGAAATTCCTTCTACCGCATTCAACGCAGCGGATAGATCTCGCAAGGAAGTATCATCGTCTAGACCATTCAAATTAACTTGGATATTGCTTGTTTCAGTGACATTGGTTTGTCGATTCTTCACTTTGACCTGAAAGGATCCATTTTGCGGTGTAAACGCCAAACCAGCTTCGTCCAGAATATTGTCTTGATTCTCAAGAAGGAAGTCAGATGTCAATTCTAAATGGCCGCGTTCGCCAAGCCCTGATACATACAGTTGGTTGAATTCAAAGATAAAAGTTTGACTAAATTCATTTAACTCTTGCAGAAAACCTTTTAATACCTCGTCTCTTGCAGCGAGCAAACCGGCCAGCTTACCAGTCGCGGATTGCAATGTGGATTCGGTCTGTACGATATGAACATTCGCCCTGGTAAGCCCATCCTGTTGTGTAAAAACAGTTTCCATATCTCGGTGTCGACCCTCTATTACCAGAAAATCTCCACCGGCAAATACAGAAATGGATCCAGTAGAATCTTCAACGGACTGAATCTCGACGAGTTTGGCAAGTTCGGACAACGCCAGCTCACGTTGGTCTCGAAAACCTACGGCATCACTCGGGATCGCACCACCACCTTCGAGCTTGACGATCTTCAAATTCAAATCCGCAATTTCTCTGAGTAATTGGTTCATTTCGTCAGAGATACTGGTAATCTCAGCATTGATGTCGCCATGATGCTGTCGCACCTGTCGGTCTAAACGGTTTAACTCATTGGTAACCGCTTCTCCCTGAGAAATGGCCAGCCGACGCACCGCACTGTTCTCTGGCTCTACCAAAATTTCGTTGAACCCGGAAAAAAAACGGCCTAATATCGAACTCAGATCCGTGTCGCCTAGTTCACCCAGAATGCCTTCAAGTATCGTGTAAGTTTTTTCCTGAGGTTCCGCCGCTGCCAAGTCACTCACTGCACGACGCGCCCGATCCTGTACGAACTGGTTGATCTGAGAAGTGATTCCCTGGACTCGGACACCTGTTCCAAGATTCAGTCCTCCCCGTTCCTGTGTGGGAACCGGGACATAATCCACACGCTGGCGCAAGTATCCTGGCGTTGCGGCATTCGCAATATTGCTGCCGACGACCTGCAGGCCAATTTGTTGGGCTAGCAGTGAATTTGCTGCAAGCTGAATGGTACCGGAAAGTGACACGGCAATATCCCGGAGAGGCGCAATTAGAATGAGAAAAACGTGATACCTGGATCTCGACTTTCAATAACGGTACCGTAGGGTGATGTTTAGCCCACTCGGTCGACTAAAGCACCGCTCGACGAAACAGGCTCTCTCTTTCCATATGTCGGCTGGAAACGGCCACCGGTAGCGATAATCTCCAACAACTGAGAAACGTGTAACAGACTGCGTTGAGCTAGCACCCAGTTGGTTAGACTCTGATGTTGCAACAATCGCATCCGGTCAGCAACTGTCCCGGCCTGATTTTCAAGCTCTTCGTCATCTCGGCAGGGCAGTTGCGCGGTCAACTGACGCAGTGTCTTTGCTCGAAGCCCCTGTTCGGTTGCGTGCTGCAACAACTCACCGCGGCGGTCATGTAATTGCTGCAACTGATTATTCAACGCTTCTTCACGTGGTTGCAATGCACGCATTCCATCCGCATCACACTGAACCATCATTTCACGTTTTTGATGTAGAACTTCTAACAGCTCCTCCTGAACGACCGTCAGACGCGTGAGAAGCTGAGCAACATTATTTTCCAGACTGTGAACAGCGGTTGGTGATTGCATCGTAATATTTTGATCGAAAGTCGTGTCAGATTTTTTATTCATTATTATCTTGGATTGAAATTTTTTAAATGATTTCAAAATCGGTTTCGTCAACCAATCGGTGCTATAAATTTATCTTCCTACATTGAGCAACGCATCGTTTCGCTTACAATCTACCAGTGAACGTTGATTGGATAATCACTTTCTGTTAGTGACGATTCATTGTAAATAATTCGAACATCGGTTCGCTAAACGTTGAAGCACTGGCGTCGCTAATTTTTTCCACCAACAGCTGGTCCAGCTGTGACTGGAATACCTCTTCCGCTCGACCACCATGAAAATAAGCTGGTCGATCAACAGTTTGCCGCATAGATTTCAGTAAATGAGAAAAAAAGGTTTGTCCTACAAAATCATTAAATGCTTGTTGCAACTCCGGTGATTGGCCCTTCTGCAGATCGTCCTGGAGAGACTCTGCTGTGGCAAGTGACGGTTGATTCGTATAGTTCACCACCTGATGGGCGGCCAGATACGGTAGACCAGGCGTGCCAGAAACGGTCATGGTACAACCACCTTTCCATACAGCTGGCCACTTTCGTCGATCTTACGAATGATACTGATAATATCCGATGGTGGTACACGTATCGCATTCAGTGCATTGACGAGAACCTGTAAATGTGTATTCTCCGCCGATAGCTCGTTTTCCGGTCTGCCACCAGCTGTTTGGTTTTTACTTGTTCGGGGCCATTGCTCACTTTCCGCCGGATCCACTCCGACAAAATTACCACCCGTTTGCACCGTGATATTTCGATGAGATACCGCCACCGGACCAATTTCAACCTCCGCTCCAATAACCACCGTACCGGTAGCCTCGTCAAGTACGACTCTCGCTTGTGATTCAACGGATGCGACCATCGGTCGGCGCAAAATGTCTGACAAAAAAAGTACCGGATCATCCCGATATACTTGTGGAATTTCGACTTCAATATTAATTTGGTCGACGGCTCGTGCAATAAAATCTTGTGTCTGGTAAGCATTAGGGGCATACGTATTGATCGTATCGGCCACACCACTCGCCATACCGAACCCTGCATGGTTCTTATCCAGAACCAAAGTAATTTTATTGTCTTTGACAAAAGTATTCTTGAAATCAGCTTCCAGACGACAACCACTATGAATTCTTCCTGTCGTAGGTTCTTCGGCGTTGTCAATCTCCACCGCACCTTCGGCAAACGCATAAACGCGGTCCGATCCAGGCCTTGGCCCCAACAACGGTGTCAACATCAAACGTCCACCCGCCAGACTTCCGGCGCCAATCGCACTGACTTCACATTGAATCTGATCACCTTGGCGTGCTCCGGCGGCCGGCACAGTTGTCGTCACAAACACCAAGGCGACGTTTTTGGCATTTCTTAACTCTTTGAGCACATCGTCGGTCAACTGACCTGGCGCCAGCGGGTTGCCCATCAACTTCAATGTAGTGGCCAATGCCCGAGCAGTCGGTTTAGCATCTGCATCGCCAGTGCCATGGAGACCTACCACCAGGCCCAAGCCGTGTAATGTATTCTCTTCCTGCCCCTTAACCCGGCACACATTGCGTAATTTTGGACCGGCAACTGCAAGTGAACATTCACCAAGGACAATAAGCAGTATTAATAGTTGATGCAATCGGCGGCGCACAGTTTGACTCCAACAATTCAGTTTTCAATTTTTACAGCATCATTCTAACGGTAGGCTTTTTGGCATCGCGTTTGAGCGATCTAAACTCTACTTAAAACCAACGAAACCGATCTCTCAATCTCAATACCCAACCTCGCTTATAACTATCTCGCACCAATCCTCTCTCTTCTTTTTCTAACCGCAACGAAGCAATATGCTTACTGAGCACGACATTGTCGGGCCCGATGTTTCTACGCGAACACTCGCCACTCAACGAATATTCCCATACTTCTTCATTGTTTCTGATTTGCTGATGGGCTTCGAGCACAATATTTCCGTTAGGTCGAATATCCACGATCGACGCTGTAATATCAAACTTCATCGCTTCGCGTGTCTCCAATTCACCTTCGGCGCGGTACAACTGATTCACTGCGCCACGAATACGAGGATCACCATCCGCCTGCACTGCTGGTTTAGCCGTGTTAAAACTCACCAACCGAATCCAATCCTTTAAAACGGCATCAATTGACGATATCTTCCGACGTTCTACTTCCCCATCGGCAAACGTCTGAGATTTATGGTCAACGCGAATCGTCACCAAATCACGTTTGCGAAGTTCGTGAGGAGGAGGAAGTTTTCGAAACATCCAACTCGCATTGTTCAACCGAGGTGGTAATGCAGCACCTGGTTCTGGCTGAACAGGCAGGTCCTGCTGATACAGACTAGAGGTCTGCGCTGGTAAATGGACTGGCCCATATAACATCACTATCAACATCCATGCCACGCAAAGAAGCCGAGCCATATTGTCAGCTACTTCCGAGTGGTGGCTCTTCACCCAACCTGGACGGTCAAATAGTTCCTTCTGCTTCCGTTCAACTTTTAAAAACATCGTTTCTCGCTCACCCTCTTCCGTGATTTATTCGCATAGTCTAGCAACACGAAACATACTCGGGTCGTTCCGAATTTAACCTTCCATTAAAGGCCTATTGTGTCGCGATAAAGTTGTCTTAGTGAATCACTTCCCCGGTGTATTTCTCATTTCGCAGCAACGCTCAGGGCACACACTTCAACTTCCAAAATATCTACGATTCGGGCTGAAAATTTTCGTGTGCGATCAGTAAGAGATTCGATTGTTATTAAATCACCATAACTTCCCTGTTGTACTGCTCGGCCTTTCGTCTTCACACAAACCCCTGTAGCCCGCGCATACACAGTAACGACCTCGTTACGGCGCACGAGGATCGGCGACCGCAAAGCCACTGCCGAAACAGCGGTATCGCGTGGAATCGTTCGCAGTACTTCCAGTCCCATTACAAGAGAAACACTGCTACAGTCGCCATCTTTTGTTTTATATTCCTCGACTTCGTGTTCGCTAACGTCCCCCGCTCGAATCACGTCGCCCCGCCGCAAGGTACGGTTAGCGTACACCCTCGAAACCATACGATTACGTTCCGATTGATCCCTCCGGGAAAATTGTCTGCGTCGTACTTGTGTTTGTTTCGGTTTCCGTTCCGACACTGTCACATCAGCCGACGTTAGTTGAACACGGCTAGATCCCGATAAACGAAAACGACGAAAATCAAATCCGTGTTTCTCCAGAATATCTCTGATTTCATAATGTGTTACAGTCCGTGGCTGGTGGCCTGTAGGTACCTCCATCAATTCAACTTTAGAAAGCAAAGCAACCTCTTGTCGGTCACGAGAACGAATGGTTGCCACGTCTCCTAGTCTCACCACGGTTCCCCTGCATTCACATTTTCGTTTCAAATGAATTTCTGCAGCAGCAGACATATGCGCTACATACAGCAATGCCATTCCAGAAACCCACAGAACTCGGTATCTCATTGTTCTTTAACCATCACCTTGCTTTTAAATGTCGTTTTCCGTGAATCACTAAAAAGTTCTTGGCCGCATTTATCGCCTCAGCTACAAAAAGCAATCTATTCAAATCCTCCACCACCAGATTTTTGAGCAAACAAATGCATGAGGTCACCGTTTAGAACCGTCGCAGGTTCGCTACTAATTCAAGAATTTGGTCTCCGGCTTGAACCGTCTGCGAATTCAGTTCAAAAGCCCTCTGAGTTGTAATCAGGTCAATGAGCTCTTGCACCGGCTCAACGTTCGAGGCCTCTAACACATTCTGTCGTAACGCTCCAAATCCTTGCTGACCAGGTGTACCCAATTCGACGGTATTGGAGGCCTCGGTTTGTGCAAACAAATTGTCGCCCAGTTTCAGAAGACCATCCGGATTTGCAAACGTAGCGATTTGAATCTGCCCCAGCTGTTGCAATTGTTGTACGTCACCTGCCCGCACTGATACGTTACCATCAGGACTGATCACGATGTCCTTTGTGTCTTCTGGTATCGTAATTCGAGGATCAAGCATTCGGCCAACTGTAGCTGATCCCATCACAACCTCGCCGTTGGCGTTCAAAGAAAAATTCCCCGCACGGGTGTAAAACGTTTCTCCAGTCGCTGGATCGAAAACAGGAAAAAATCCTCTGCCTTCAATCGCCAAATCAAGCTGACCGTTGGTCAACTGAAAGGCTCCTTGCCCAAAGTTCGACTGAACGCTCGACACGCGAGTTCCCAAGCCTGTAGAAATTCCATTTGCGGTTAATTGACCCTGCGTCTCTGTGCCCGGCAAAACGTCATTACGATAAAACAACTCCTCAAAATTCGCCCGATCTTTCTTAAATCCAACTGTATTGACGTTTGCCAGATTATTAGCGATCACATCCAGCTTCGTCTCAAGTGACTCCATTCCGGTTGCCGCAGTATAAAGTGTTTGTACGCTCATCAAATTTTACCTTGTGGAATTAGGAAGAACGAAGTACTCGGCTCAGCAAAGAATCAATCATGTTGTCCTGATTCTGGATGACTCTCAAGTTGGCTTCAAAAGCCCGTGATGTTTCGATCATCTCCATCATCTCAGTCGTTGCAGTAACACCTGACATTTCGAGGTAACCACCACGCACTTTGACTTCACTGGAGGATAGGGGAATCGTATCACTCAAAGATGAAAACAAGTTTTCACCACGGTGAACCAAATCACCCGGTTGTTGTGCTCGCACGACTGACAAAGCACCGAAAACATTTCCCGATTGGGTATCCACGACACTACCGTCCGTTTGGATGCCCCAAGAGCTGCCGGCAGGGATGGTCAATGGCCCACCTCCCGTACTAAGCACGGCATGTCCACTGGGCGTTTGAAGCTGTCCTCCTGAACCAATCGCGAAATTTCCAGCTCGTGTTAAGTACCGCTGTCCTTGATTGGTCACTTCAAAAAAACCTTCACCGTCGATCGCTACATCCGTTGGAATACCAGTCTGCTTAAGCGTTCCACGCGAGTGGTCCGTCAGCGTTTGACGAACTAGTGTGCCCCCACCAATTTCATTGATTGAGTTGGAACCAACGGTATCTTCGCCTTGTTGAATGGCTTCGGCATGGCGAGCCTGAATGACTGCCATTTGGCGTTTAAATCCGACAGTATCAACATTCGCCAGATTGTTCGCGATGATTTCCATCCGTTGCATCTGCGCCTGAGCGCCTTCTGCGGAGACATACAGCCCGTATGGCATAAGTCACTTTCCATCAACATTCCAGGCCCCCCGGCAATGAATTTCGCAAAACGTAGCGTTGCTGGCGGCCATCATGTGCCGCTAAACCACACTACGCCCAATCGTCGCATGGCAAAACCGATGCCAAACCTTGGGCTAGCATAAAGAATTCGTCCATCGTGAAGCCATAAGTTTTGCAGTCATAACAAGATCGACGTTTCAAAGAAAATCAACGCTATGCGCTACGATTGGCGCGTGGACAACTCCTGAGACGACAAGAGGGCCCAAGAATGCCGAATGCTGTCAGAAGAACCGGCACAAATTGCGTTTCACCAACTGTTTCATTGAAACTAGCCAGGCGCAAACACGCGCAACACATTTGTCAATCAGACAAACAACAGTGAGAAAGCATTTTTTCGGGGCTGGTAATATAGCTTGTATAGAAAGGCCCGAATTCCGCATAACGCGCACTCGCTTCGTCAAATCGCATTCTGTAGACGATTTCCTTGAGAAACTGCGGGTTGCGTGCCCACAAAGTAACTCCCCATTCCCAATCGTCCAGCCCAGTACTAGCTGTAATCAATTGGGTCACTTTACCTCCGAACTGCATTCCTGTCTTCGCATGCTCTGCCATCAATTCCGACCGTTGGGAAAACGGTAGGACAAACCAGTTTGCTTCCACCACGCGTATCTTATTCATAGGATAAAAACAAGTTGCAGGCCAAGGTGGAAAATCAGGCGTCAGACGATGACGCCGCATCATTGGTTCACGTTTTTGGTAGGCCTCAAGCTTGGCCTGAAATGCGTCGCTTCCCTCCGTCTCACCTTCGGCCACCAAACGTTGGCCATATTGCTGCACCGTGGGAACATATTCGGAAATCTCAGTCAGAGAAACGAACGAATACGTCGACTCCAAAGCAGCCCCCAAAACACTTGCCATGAGCCGTTGATGAACCGCATCGATTTTCAAGGGATCCGGATCCATTAGCATCAATCCAAAATCCGCCTTATGGCCACTGACAATCGAAGTCTGCAGACGTTCGGTTGCACGCGACGATTTCGCATCAAGAATTTCTATGATTTGCTTACGACCCTTAGTAATCTCAGAAGGGCTCATCTGGCCCAGCACTCGCCGATCAAACCTGTAATAGCAATGGGTACAATGCCACCCTTCCGGAGGTGTCAACGAAACTTCGGCAGCCTCAGCTTGTGGAGGACGTCCAGCGCTCATAATCAAACTTTCAGAATTTCATAGGACAATCAGATACCTACCGTGCATGGTATCAAACGTAACGTCTAAAAAGAAGGGGATGCACAACTCGCAATTCCCAAAGCCAGGTCCGGAGAAAACCAAGAATCCGATGCAGGGCCCAATTTGGCAAATCCTAAACCTGCATGAATGACCCGCCGCCTGTCCTTGACACCATCCCTCCACGAGTCGGTGTCACAAACTCTTACCCATCATCTATTTCGTTCACGAGACAGGAACAACAGCACAAAGAAAATCATCGACGAGCCGGACAAGAATCTCACGAGTCAATCCCATGGCCATACTCTGCCGGGGTTCACCAGAAATGCCACGATAACGACAAAGAGACAATCCAGTTGAACTCACTAATAGTTCGTAATATTGTGTGCCGCCTTCGTCACGAAATGGTGGTTTCGATCGCAATTGCACAGCGACCCGGTCATTGTCGACTTCGACTAACGAAATCGGTTCGAGTAGATAGATCAACTGCGATGCTAGGCGAGAGGCAACTTGCTGCAGTTCTGATGTTGCAGACTGCTCAAATCGATTCGTCATTAACCGAACAGATTTCGCACGGCAAGACATTGAATCTATGGCAACTATTTCAACAACCAGTTGGTCATCCTGTTGTGAAAATGCGATCGTTCGTGGTTGCAAATCACTAACGTTTTTTGCATCGACCGAATCCAACAACTGCGATAGTTCGTCATAACTACTCATATTGAAAAAGCTTTCAATTTATGGAATGACAATTCCATTTTGGCTAGACAACACAAGAAAAACATCTACTGAACCGTATCGACGCGAACCGTCAGACCTCGCCAGTCCTCACATTGCCACAACAACACCAACAAGGTGTCACGGTATGCAGGGACTTGGCCGAGGTCCAGAGGCTCGCGTCGACCAAACCTTGGCATTTCTCTTCTAAGTTTCTTCTAACTCTTCGGCAGCATTCCACATTTGGTCTGATTTCGACACAGAATGTTCCGAGCCATCAAAAGTCAACGTAGAGACTCGATTTTCCAGCACGGTCTCAACATGCACAGGACGCTGCCACAAATGGTACAGGTGTTCAAGCGTTCCATTCGCGTAGCCAAGTTCCAGTTCTACGCCGCTATAATCGTGTTCGAGGAACAACTCACCGCGGTTCTTGTAGTTACCATCGCGGACTGAGATAAGTGGTCGCCCTCGGTTTGTCAAACTTGCCAGCAATTGTTGCTTGACTTTTGGAAATTCCCTTGATTCGACCTCATAGTAATCCGTATGGTCGTTGTAGCCAAATTTAAAAAGTTTATTCCAGCGGCAAAAGTCCAGTGTAAAAAACTCATCAATAAAGGTAAGGTCATTGTGAATGCGGCGAACTTCAAAAATCTTTTCTCGCCCCAGCCCAGCATTCGTGTTCCACTCCCGTTTCGCAATCAGGTCGTCGCACTCGTCATAGTCACGGCCAAAACAACCTCGATTCCAACGGTCTTCAATATCACGAAATAATTCAACACCCACTTTGTAAGGATTCAAGCGAGTTGGTGAACTAGCAAGCGTTCCGGAATTGTGATCTGCATAGTTCACAACATCGTTAGGACCCAATCCATGCCGCGTCATGATGGTAGAATGCCAGTAGCTGGCCCAACCTTCATTCATGATCTTGGTCTGCGCCTGGGGAGCAAAGTAGTATGCTTCGTCACGCACAATCGATAAGACATCTACCTGCCATGGCCGAAGTGGTGCATATTCGAGCAAAAACTGCAACACATCACGGATGGGTTCCTTGGGAAATCGCTCTTCCTTTGCAAGCTGCTGTTGTCGTCGTGAAGCTTCTCTTTCCAAGGCATCCGGTGGATTGACGTAGGGATCCATATATTGCTTGGCACGGAACCGTCCAGGCACATTTCCTCCCTGACATGTGTCGTCCGTGGTGTTACCAAAAGCATATTTGTCTGATCTTTCATAACGCTGAATGAATGGGGAATGTATGTCAATCAAGTCCTCTACACTCAAACAGGTGTCGATAAATTTCTCTACTACTTCGATTCCAAACCGATCCATGTAACGCCTTACCCGGTTACCATGATTCGCCATTTCGTCGATCATCTTGCGATTCGTTTGGCTGAACCAATAGTTATTCTTGAAAAAATCACAATGGCCATAAACATGGGCCATCACCAGCTTTTGGTCGGTAAAATCATTGCTGGTCATCAAGTACGCGTAGCAGGGATCATTGTTGATTACCAATTCATATATTTTCTGTAAGCCATAGATGTAACCTTTCGAAAGCTGCTCATATTCCATTCCGAATCGCCAATGTGGATAACGTGTGGGAAACCCACCATAAGCAGCAATGGCATTCAGTTCCTGGGCGTCGACTAGTTCGAAGATTGTCGTGTAAAAATCCAGCCCATAGGCACGTGCGTGGGCTGCGATCCGCTCCTGGGCATCGACAAGCTCTGCAGTCAACGATCGATTAAGGTTCGCTACAGACATAATTTAACTATTTTCTACAATGAAATTTCCACAACTTGACTGGTCATTATTTTATGTGAAACACTTCGAACCGATGATGTTCGAGTGATTGGATAACATCCCACATGCGAGGCATTTCCAAACATAGTCGTTCCCGGGCTTGTTCGATGGCATCTCGACGGCTGAGACCTTTAACCGTAACCGTGGTATAACCAACACGGACTTGAAACGAGCCTTCGAGATCATGTTCTGAATTGTGAGAAATCATCGTCAAGTTCCTTGTGACGGTTCTTTAGGGTACAAATCGATTTCCGTTATTTTCCTTTACCCAGAAAAACCCGAATTGATTCGTAAATCGCCTCTTCGTCCTGGATTTCAGAAAGAATCAAGTTCTCATACTCGGCACCGAATGCCGCATCGAGAGAACGAATATATTCACCACTGCCGTAAGGACTTTCTACTTGTCCGTAACAAAACAGATTACAGCGCGGAACAAGGATTTTCCTGAGCAAGGACAAGCTAATGTCATTATCCTCACCCCAGTTGTCGCCATCTGAAAACTGGAAACAATAGACATTCCATTGTTCTGGCGGAAAGGATTTTTCGATTAATTCCGCACACACTTTGTAAGCGGAGCTGATTCGCGTCCCGCCACTTTCCCGAGTGTGATAGAACGTATGTTCATCAACCTCTTTGGCCACAGCGTCGTGAATGATATAGCGTCTCTCAATTCCGTCATACTGATTCTGCAACCACGTATCAATCCAGAAAGAAGTAGTTCGAACAATTTTCTTTTGCGCATCGGTCATCGACCCCGAAACGTCCATCATATAAATGATCACGGCGTTCGTTTCTGGCAATTGTACAGTCGTCCAGCTTCGATATCGTTGATCTTCGCGCATCGGAACGATCCGTGGCTGGCAAAAGTTATAAGTGCCCGTCGACAGCTGTCGACGGAGTGCGGAAACATAAGTCCGCTTAAAATGTCTCAACGATTCGGGCCCATTCCGACGGATACTGTTGTAGCGGTACTTTTCCTGCATGATATTCGCCTGGCCTTTCGGCTCGATCCGGGGAAGCTCTAGTTCGTCGCCCAGAATTTCGGCAAGTTCCTGCAATGTCATTTCGACTTCCATCAAGTGCCCATCGCCAGGCTCACTACCAGCCTGACCTTTACCTCCGTCCGACTGGCCACGTCCAACCGGCTGACCAACCTCACCATCTCCTTGTCCCACCCCACCATTACCGTTGTTTCCGTGGCGAAAATGGGGCACATCAAGTTGGGGAAGCGGAATACTAACAAGATCCCGACCTTTCCGGCCAATCATTTCGCCGTGTGTGACATATTTCCGTAGATTCTCACGGACCTTCCCCCGCACAATATCCTTGAATCGAGATCGGTCACGGTCAACTTTTCTGGACATTTCTCAGTTCCTCCTGCACGGGAGGCTTTTCAAATAGGCTTCGGTCAGTACAGACACCACCGGCGAGGGTTCGTGAAAACCGTTCAACCAAAACGCCATGTCCCTACTAGTTAAGTAGCGTCCTGATTCACCGAGGGATCACACCATTGACCGGTCACAGGCTGGTCTTTGTCAGTCGTCAGTCGTATCACCACGAGCAAATATACTGGCCACATAACTCAATACATCAGTGGCACTTTCATCGTCGTAGCCATAATCACGAATTAAACGGCTCTTCACCACGTCGATTTTCGCCTGAGTCTCTACGTCGACGACATTGGACACAAGACTCGTCAGCTTGATCGTATCTTTTTGGTCCTCAAAAAGTTTCAATTCCAACGCCTTACACAACCGTTCATTCGTCTTATGGTCAAAAGTCTTACCATCAATGGAAAGTGCGCCGATGTAGTTCATAATTTCTCGACGAAAATCATCCTTGCGGCTATCGGGGATATCAATTTTTTCCTCAATCGACCGCATCAGGCGCTCATCTGGCTCATCGTATTGGCCAGTGAACTTATTTTTAACTTTTTCTCGCTGCGTGTAAGCCTTCACATTGTCGATATAGTTGGCACACAGCCGTTTGAGAGCGTCATCATCGGCCGCAATGGCACGTTGAACTTCATTTTTCACAATATTCTCATACTCTTCCTTGACAACGCCGAGCAGTTCCCGATACCCCGCCCGTAATTCATCACAATTGATTAACGAGTGGTGTTTGAGCCCGGACTCCAATTCATTCAATACCATAAACGGGTTGATAGACTTGGCACCGGAATGGGCAACGAGCGCATTACTAATTTTGTCCTGCACATAGCGAGGAGAAATACCTCGCATACCTTCGTTGACCGTTTCTTCGCGAAGTTCCTTGATATTTTCCTCTGTAAACCCTGGAAGGGACTTTCCGTTGTAGAGTTTGAGCTTTTGGAGCAGGGTCAGACTAGCATTTTTAGGCTCCTCGAGCCGAGTAAGCACGGCCCACATAGCAGCCATTTCGATCGTGTGAGGTGCGATATGCTTGCCTTGAATTTTTTCACTGTTGTAGTCCTTTTCATAGATCTTAATTTCATCCGAAAGTTTCGTTACGTAAGGAACGTCTATTTTAACTGTCCTGTCACGCAACGCTTCCATGAAATCGTTACTCTGTAATCGTCGGTACTCTGGTTCGTTCGTATGCCCGATAATGACTTCGTCAATATCGGTCTGAGCAAACTTCTTCGGTTTGACCTTGTGCTCCTGACTAGCCCCCAACAGGTCATACAAAAAAGCAACATCCAATTTGAGTACTTCGACGAACTCAATCAGGCCACGATTCGCCACATTGAATTCACCGTCAAAGTTAAATGCACGCGGGTCACTATCGCTACCGTATTCAGCAATTTTGCGATAGTTAATGTCGCCCGTTAGTTCCGTAGAATCTTGATTTTTTTCATCTTTGGGCTGAAACGTTCCAATCCCAATGCGATCTTGCTCACTAAGAACCATTCGTTTCACGCGTATATCTTCAATAATGCGTGACCAATCGCCACTATATTTTTGTAATCGCTCGGCGTACAAAAACCGACAAAAAGGATCGAGTTCACCGCTGATTTTCACCTGGTAATCATCCGACTCCCGACCTGCATTCAGGCGTTCCTCCACGTCCTTGCGAAACGGCTCAGGAATCAGGTGGAGTGGTTCCTCATTCATGGGACACCACTGAACCGTGCCGGAATCATCCTTCCATCCCAATGTGTAGAGAGCACCTTCGTCCAACAAGCTGTATCTTTCCAACCCTTTCTTTAATAGGCGCGCCACGGTGCTCTTGCTGCTACCAACGGGTCCATGCAATAGCAAAACACGTTTCTCAATTCCATAGCCATAGGCAGCACTCTTCAAGGCATTGACAAGTAGCTCCAATGAATAATCCAAACCGTACACCGCATCCAATCCACCCAGGATTGGATCATCGAAGAAACGATAATGGCATCGTTTTTCACGAGACACGTCGTAGATGTCTACACCATACGACATGATCATGTCGTAAATTCGCTCAAACGCATTGCGCGACACCCGTGGGTTCTCGCGAACGATGTCAAGGTAGTCCTGGAAAGATCCTTCCCAATTCTCCTTGCGGAATCGGTTTCGATCCTGTCGTTCAGCGACCAGTGAAACTATTTCCTTTCCTCGTATCATCTTCGATTCTCCTTAGTAAACCGTAACGCACTCGCATCGTTAACTCGGCAGCGAAAACAGTACGTTTGGGAGATAATTGTTATCTGTTGATCCAAGTCGTGCTTATTTCCTTCATCTCTGGTGTCGCCACACCTGTTGCTTCATCATTCCTTTGCTGGTCCTTGTCTTGACTCCATGCCGTTCGGTATTCGCTAACTACTACACACCTTTTCCAATCCCAATGCACATGTGACGGACTACCTATCCCCACTTCAACGCTTGGATACTCTCTGGGGAACAGATCAGTCATATCCGACACACCGCGCCTCAGAAAACACGGGCAATACTTTACGGACAGACTTGGCTCGCAAACAGCTTAACTAGCGCGCAGGACTAAACGGATTAGAACCTGACGTGGAGATTGCGAACGCGAGTCGCAAAGGTTGGAAAAGAACGTGGCAGTACGGTAGAGGTCAAACGACATGGTCTGTCGCGGAACCACTTTCAATCAGGCCTGCCAGCCCGTGAGAATGGTTCCCACCTCTATATTTTTACAGTATTCTGAACACACTCTATCGGCAATAGAATTTGACATTTCCATCAGGAACCACAGTATTTCAACACGGGTACTGACAAACGTAAGTATGTTGCAGGCCAACGAGTTGCCAAAAGACATCTACGACATTACGGTTTCCCGCTATTTCACCACCGCAAACCTTCAGTAGACCGAAACTAACGCTCAGTGGTGATCTTTCGAACGGCGATTCAATGCGTCACGCAACTCGGCCGCCAGTTCATATTCCTCGCCGGCCACAGCATCAGCCAACTGTTCTTCAAGCGTTTTCCCGACATTGAACTGGTCCCGTAAGGATTCTCGCAATTCCATCAGACGTCGTACCAGATCGTCTTCCTCAAATTGTTCTTCCGCATCGTAATTAGCAAAGAAATTTCGAAACTGATCAATGCCACCATTGATTTTTTCGATGGCACCTTCGGGACCTCCATTCTCCAAAACTGCCAGCGCATCAGCTTGCGTCCGATGAAACAACACAAAGGGACGGTACTGCTCATGAGACATTGTCCATTGTTCGTCGTCAGAATGGTCCCGGCAGAAATCCATGAGCGCTAGCGTATGATCCGCATCTTGAACCGCTCGCTCAAATTCACGCAATGTCAACCAACAAATTCGCCGATGATAAAATTGCACAAACTCACGATCGATTTCACCACAAAGGTCATCATCCAATTCGATCGAACCGATGCGCTCTGACGATTGGGACTGGAGAAAATCGAGATAGGTATCAAAGCCTTCTGGCCGGCTGCCGTCCGGTCGACCCGCAATTTCCAGTTGTAAAATTCCCATATCAATCCGCATCTGGATTACTTCTCGGTCATCTACTCCTTTGACAGTGCGCACACTCAACTGTGTCGGATCAAACGACCATTTCTGCAAAATATTGTCGATGTGCTTTCTGGATGCCATTCCACACCATCGTTCATGAAAGTGACGCTTGCCATAACCGGTACAGGTGCCCCCTGTGGCAGTCGACAACCCTGTCTTTGACAAATAACCTCTCAAACCGGTTTGCGCCAAGCAGACAAAGTTTCAGCCAACCTTCACGTATTATAGCAGACGAAAAACCAAGCGTTCTAGTAAGCTATTCAGGGTGTCGTACCGTCCGACGACCCTCCTAATTACATCATATTCCAAGGCACTGCCTTCCAGACCGAATCTTGGCTACTTTTCAGGGAAATGTAAGTTCTTTTCTTAACTTTTACGAGACCTGGAGTTAGAGCACCAGCACGCTTTCGTCACCAAGGGATCAGGCTCCAAAACAACCCTCATATATCTATATCACAAGATACCTATTCCACTGCCGGTTTGCGAGCAGGCCAAGATGATGCATGAACTTACTGCACATAAATTTAGGTCCGCAGAGACGATCAAATCCAACAGGCCAGCAAATCCGACAGACCAGCAGTAGATCACCATCCGTTAGCAGCACGTGTTATTTTGGCACGCTGTACGTGTCCTGTCCCTCTTGCTTACCGTTTGTTGTAAATCGACCTCAGAGTTTAAAGTATCACTTTCAAAACAAAACGCTTAAGTGTTGGTGAGTAAGGATATTGCGACCTGCCTTCTAGACTAATCGCTGCTCGTATTGATCTGATCTTGCCATCTTCAGAATAGTCCGTGAAAACTGATGCAGGTAAGACGGTCTTATCTACAAATTCCCTCGCAAACCATGATTTCTCATCGAGTTGGGGCCAAAATCATTGACACATTCAAATCACTGTTTAGGTACACTTGATAATCTAGGCGCTTCTGGGTAAAAAATAGGGATGCATGATACTTCCAGTGATTTAGAAGAACAGGTTTGTGCCGTTCCCTATCGGTTCCGAAACGGTCGTCCTGAATTTTGTCTCATCGCACGCAATGGTGACAGCCGTTGGGACTTTCCGCGGGGCCGGATTTCAATGGGTGAATCTCGACACTCGGCCGCATTGCACCGCGCACAGGAAATGGCAGGTTTAAATTGTGAAATTGCCGTTGCTGCGCCACTGGATGAATTTTCAGCCTCCAAGGTCGATGAAGCCCAACATATCACAGCATTTCTTGTCAGTGCCCAGGACGAAGACGGGACATCGTCCCATAATTCACATCGCCGACGCTGGTGCTTTGCGGAAGAAGCAAAAGTACGGATTCGTCGCAAGCCAGTTCGCAGATTAATCGATTTTGCAGTACGTCATCTGCTGCAAACAACGCTCCAAGCACAACAAGCGAACATCATAGCCTCAAGAACATGATGTTGCGGTTCATAACGTATACTCACACGCGTAGGTTTCTCTGCAGCTGAATTCACAGCAAATCAGCTACGGCAAGAATTTCTGTCAGGCGTTACCACAACCTCGGATCGCCTGGACAATCCGTTCCAGATCTTCCTCCCTAAGTGCGGTCCCACTCGGCAAACAGAGTCCCGTTTTAAATAGTTCCTCGGCAACGTCTCCGCCACGACAGCGACAATCCGAGAACACGGGCTGGCAATGCAAAGGCTTCCAAACAAGTCTCGTTTCAATGTTCTCTTTTTCCAAGGCCTGACGAACGTCTTCGGGCGAAACTCCAAACAAGTCTTTGTCGATCTGAATCACCGAGAGCCAATAATTTGAGGCGGCGTATGGTGCTAGGGGCATCATTCGGATTCCAGGTAGCTCCTCTAATTTCTCCCGGTAAAACTCAAAGATTTGTTGCCTCCTCTCAACACGCTGGTCAAGCACCTCCAATTGAGCGATTCCTACTGCTGCCAGTAGATTACTTAATCGGTAATTAAATCCAATCGTGGAATGTTCATAGTAGGGTGCCGGGTCACGGGCCTGGGTTGCCAGAAACCGTGATCGCTCGATAAGTGATTCATCGTCCGAACAAAGCATCCCTCCCCCACTGGTCGTGATAATTTTATTACCATTAAATGAAAAGATGCTGCACCAACCTGCCTTGCCAACGGAACGTCCCTGATAACAACCGCCGAGCGCCTCGGCAGCATCTTCGATAACCGGAATCTCATATCGCGATGTGATTTCAATGATTCGCTCCAAATCGGCACTTTGCCCGAGAATATCTACCACGATGACTGCTTTTGGCAATTTACCCCGCGCGGCGCAATCGACCAACTCTTCGTCCAGTAAGTTCGGATCCATGTTCCATCCAATTCGGTCAGAATCAATAAACACTGGAACTGCTTGCTCATACGTAATCGGATTAGCAGACGCACAGAAAGTAAAAGAAGAACAGACAACTTCATCACCAGGATTCAGCTGTAGATGACGTAAAGCCAGGTGGAGGGCAGCAGTCCCAGTTGTCACTGCCAGCGACTGTTGAACACCGATCCGTTCGCAAAACATTTCTTCAAAACGAGCTAAGTGTGGACCTACCGGCGCAACCCAGTTGGATTCAAGCACATCTTGGATATACTCCAGTTCGCGACCGGACAAGTGGGGTGGAGAATGAAAAATGCGTTGAGGAGGCATGGGTTATTCCTGCAAATTATTTCGGAAAGAATGAAAAGGGATGGAACAACGGTATTTCACAAAAGGACCACAGTGAATACGACTGGTTCAGGTGTGCCATTGCGAATCAAGTCGAACATTACCTGATTTGTCGACCTGCCACAATTCTCCCGACAACACATCGTAGGCTGTCAGCCAACCACTGCCAAAGCAAAACGTGTCAATGCACAGAACATGCCCTAAATCGAGAATTTCACCCGTCAATTGCGGTGTATGTCCCACGACAGCAGTTTTGCCTGAGATATGAGGCAAGGGAACATTATTTAAATGCTGCCAGAACAATACATCGTCAGGTTGCTGATCCAATGGCACATTGTACAAATAGTTTGCATGTACAAAAAAATGTGTATCGATTTCATAATGCCGCTGACATGATTTTAAAAAAACGAGGTGATCTTCCGGAATCGTTGCGGAAACACCACCATAGCTGCCCATTGTTTCTTCGCCCCCACAGTGCAACCAAAAATCAAATTGCGTGCTATTGGGAGAAGAAATTGCATCAAGCATCATCAGTTCATGGTTTCCAACAAGAGAAATGAGACGACACCGCTTTTTAAGATCCAATATCTGGTCAATGACTTCACGTGTGTTCGGCCCTCGATCAACATAATCACCCAAAGTGACAACCAGATCATCTGCCGTAGGATCAACGATTTCAAGTAGCGCGTACAGTGCGTCCGCACAACCGTGAATATCACCGGTAGCGATTACACGTTGAGGCATAATTTTTCATAGGGGCAGACAACACAATAAACCCGATTCCACAACGATAAAGATTTTGATCATATCAAGCTTCACAGGTTATAGATACGTTACGTGCCAAGCAGGAGCCCTGCAGCCAAAATAAATTCCCCACCGAATACCACCCGTGTTCAATTCAGCGAAGGATCTGGTGGAACGTTTTTAATATTGAGTTTTTGCATTAGAACATCGTTGGCCACCTGTTCAGCCACGAGCTTCCAGAGGTCTGCCTCTTCATCAGCAAATACGAAATTGCGCGACGCAGGATGTGTTAGCCAGGCACCTTCCTCAAGTTCTGCATCCAGCTGTGTCCCTTCCCAACCGGAATAACCACTAAAGATGCGTACTGGACAGCCATTGCCCGTCAGCAGTCCTTGAATCTTGTCCTTCGAAACAGCAAAGTAAACACCAGCTACAACACCATACTCCGAACAAGATCGCTTGGTGTGCAACGCCATTAAAGGTCCTTCTACTGGCCCCCCACAGTGGATAACGATGTCCGAAGGACAAGGTTCATCAGGAGAGAGACCTTCCCACACATCCGCCATGTGAAATTTTGTGGGGCGGTTTAGTACCAAACCGAATGCACCTTCTGCATTGTGTTGAATGATCAACACGACAGACTTGTTGAAATTTCCGTCGCCCATAAAGGGTGAAGCGATTAAGAGGTTACCAGCAGAGGATCTCATGCCACACTCTCTCCGAGTCGTGCTACCAACACCAATGAACTACAATGCCTGACTGATTCTATCCCTGGGCCTTCAACCAATTCAAGCATCCTCCCATGTATTCCTCCACACACAACCCGCCCACGACCAGCCAACACCAAAGCCAATCAGCAAGCTCCGCATACCGGTCCTAAGTCTACCTTGCTGTCGTAATTCATGAATCACTAACGGCAACGTCGAGGAAACTGTGTTGCCGCAATGCTCCAATACAATTGGCATAAGTCGGTCATCCACACCCAGCGACTCTTGCAATTGTTCCAGCATTTTACGTGTTCCTTGATGCATCAGGTAAAGATCAACCTGATCCCGTGCAAGCCCCGCTGAATCTAGTACGGCATCTACTAATTCCGGAATACGTGCTACCGTGAATGTCAACAAACTCGGACCATCCATATAAAGGTCACTCGGCCAGCGCTGTCGGTGACGTGGCTTGTGGGCTGATCCTTCCGGCCGCGCTCCACCGCGAGATACGATCAACGTGTCGGCGCCACTACCATCAGTACCAAAACGAAAAGCATTGATTGTCTGTTCGTCTGATGCTTCGATCAAAGTGGCAGCGGCCCCGTCACCAAAAATAGTTCGCAGACTGCGATCGGACGCGTGTATGTATTTAGAATATGTTTCTGCCGTCACTAACAACACACGCTTTGCTGACTCGGCACGGATTAAACCATCGGCTAACGCTAACCCATAGACAAATCCTGAACAGCCAAGATTATAGTCAAGAGCCCCAGCTGACGTCGGAATGCCCAGGCGATCTTGCACCAAGCAAGCAGTTGTGGGCAAAGGATAATCTGGTGTTTGCGTGCAGAACAACAAGAAATCTATCGTTGTCGGATCAATCTGGTGTCGATCAAACAACCGCTGGGCAGCTGCAACTCCCAGGTCAGACGCGCATTGGTCGGGAGAGACTACATGACGTTGAGCAATGCCCGTCTTAGAATAAATCAACTCCATATCCCATTTGGGAAATTCCGCCTGGAGCTGTTCGTTAGTCTCTACTGTGTCGGGCAAGTAAACTTCGGTCGGCCCAATAGCTGCATATGTCACTTGGATTGCGCCTTCAAAAGCCCATACGAGTGCGTGGTCCCATGCAGGTCACACAGCACGATCTAATCTCTAATATTTGTTTTTATCTCGGTTACTTAGTCCATTTAGACTAGTCATTCCGAAACACACACTTAATTCGCCGTTTTCTTCAAAAGTCCTGTCTTGACCAGCTGCACCACTGCAACGAAAACGCCGTGAACATAAGCAGATAGCTCGCAATAGGATCTTCTGAAATAGCCCGACAGACTCGCCTATCCATGACTTTTCCAAGCAACAGGCCCTGCCAATTCCAGGACGGCTGTCACTCATTCCCAATCCAAGCTGAACAAACGTTCCGGCTGGGTGCTTTGGCCCAAATAGACGGTATTTACGATAACCGGCTTCTCACAGTCGGTCAACTAGCCCCTCTATCACAGAACGGGTACTATCCGACGCTGAAACGTGTTGACCAACCCCTCGCGATCGCTATACTTCCCCCGCTTGACGAGGATTTTTAATGCATAAGGGATATACGGGTGGATCATCACAACGACCGTAATTCAAATGATTTTGTAGACATTCATTGCCATTTACTGCCAGACCTGGATGACGGGGCAGAAAATTGGCAACAGATGTTGGAAATGGCAAGAATCGCGGTTAGGGAATCTATCCGTACTATCATCGCGACCCCCCATCAATTAGGTAGCCATGGCCAAAATCATGGCGAATTAATCCGGCAACGCACCCAGGAAGTACAACGGCGACTGGATCAAGAAAACATCGACTTGCACGTCTACCCTGGAGCCGATGTGCGTATCGAAGAATCTTTAATTGAAGAACTCCTCTCCGGCAATGTGCTGACTCTGGCAGATCAGGGAAAACATGTCCTACTGGAACTTCCCCATGAAATCTATTTTCCACTGGAACCTGTCCTGGATGCGTTATCCTCTATAGGGTTAACAGGAATTCTGTCGCACCCCGAACGCAATCAAGGGTTGTTACACTACCGTGAGCCAGTGGGAACGCTCGTCGAAAAAGGTTGCTTAATGCAAATTACTGCTGGAAGTTTGATGGGAAACTTTGGAAAATCGTCCCAAGAATTTGCCGAGTGGATGATCACTCATGGCTTGGTACACTTAGTTGCCACCGATGCTCACGGTCACAAATCGCGACGACCGTTAATGCGTCAACCCTTTCAGCGCATTGTCGAGCTAAGTGACGAAGAAACGGGTTGGAATTTGTGTTCACACAATGGAGCCCGTATTTGTTTGGGTCAAACCGTGCAGGCACGAACACCTAGCGTAGAGCCACAACGCCGAGAGGGCTGGTTCGGCCAGAACCGAAAGCGCCGTCGAGCATACACATTCGGTAGTCCAAGATGATACAACATGAAATACAACTCATTGGAACACGTGTTCGCACCTGGACAACAATCAGTGTTGTCTGCATCGTAGTCACAACGGGCAATGTTTTATTGACTGCCGAATGGCCTGATCAACAACAAATCGGGCCTTTCGTGTGCCATGCTGATTTTTCTTTAGATCCCTTTGTGCCGCTTTTTCATGATTTAGTAAACTTGCAACAAGACCTCATATCACAGCTTGGAGTTGACGGTACCAAAGAAACAATTCATCTCTATCTGTTTTCCAAAAAATCAACGTACCAACAATATTTGAGACGACATTTTCCAGAGGTCCCCAAACGCCGTGCGTTGTTCATCAAAGGACGTGGCCCTGGGATGGTATTTGCCTATGCCAGTGGTGATTTCCAAACCGACTTACGTCATGAATGTACGCATGCACTATTGCACGCAGCATTACCGATGGTTCCCCTGTGGTTGGATGAAGGACTCGCAGAATACTTCGAGTTGCCCATGCCAGATCGCCTGAACAGTAGTCCTCATCGCTCAGCCCTGCGTCGCAATTTACTATTTAGACAACATCCAAGTTTAACCAAATTGGAAAGTCTTTCATCGCTTGAAAACATGGATGGCCGAGATTACCGGTATGCCTGGGCCTGGGTTCATTTCATGTTACACGGTTCGCCAGCAACAAAAGACGAGTTGCAAAAATTTCTCAACGACATTGACCGTTTGACACCTCCCGGAAAACTCAGCCAGCGCCTGGCAAACCGTGTACCAGATTTAGAGCACAAATTCAGACAACATTTCCGCCACGTTCGCGGGATACAGCGTTAAAAACGTTCTGGTTCACTGATGTGTCCGCGCTATTTTCGAGTGGGAGTCCCTTTTCGATTTGTTCGGCCGGTGAAATATCCCCACTCATCAAAATAGGTTATCTACGAAAAGGAATTGTAATTTCCGAAATATTCGGAAAATAACAGTTTTTAGTCTCAGGTAATCTTCTTGAGTACGTCGATGGTTATTCATGTGTTTTCTGTACTTTGGATCTCAATAGCAAGCGTGGTCAATACTACGTTTTTCGTATTCTTCGCGATGGAGTTTAGAATGATGCAATGCAAACGATGGATCAGTACAATGGCCGTGAGTCTTGCCTGCCTGGGAATGTTGATCCCCCAAAGTGTGCTAGCGGATAAATTCCCACCCTCCACTTTGTCGGAAAGACCGGTGGTAACAGACGTTGTCTTAACCGAAGACGGCAACCTCATGGGACAAATGGTTGATACATCAGGTCAGCCGGTCAGCGAACACAACATCGCCATTCGATCCGGTAAACAAATGGTGGCAACCGTTACGACCGATGAGCAAGGCTTTTTCACCGTTCATGAACTGCGGGGAGGAGTCTACCAAATAACGACGGAACATGGGAGCAGTGCCGTGCGAGCCTGGTCGTCTGGTACAGCGCCTCCGGTAGCAAAAAATAGGCTACTTGTCATTGATGGTATCCACACAGTACGCGGACTTGGTGAAAACCTCGCAAATCCTTGGATTCTGGCCGCCATCGCTGCTGCAGCTATCACCATCCCTTTGGCACTGGATGATGATGGTAATGCCAGCTAATATGCTCCACTGTCAACGATTCTCGTCTCAACCGTGTCACATGTTAGAAGTTGTTGGGTGACATCCTCGTATCCAATCTGTTCACATGTTTGCCAGCCTTTTTGTCGTTTCGTCCTGACCATTACGAAGCACCATGGTAAACAATCGATGATTTTCACAGGTTTGATCGTGGCAACTTTATCACCGCTATCGTTATATTTTCAGACTCAACCGCTCTGATTCCGCATCTTTTGAATGCTTTAGCGTTCCTTTCTCATTTGGCTTCATTGCGAATCACTGGTGAAACACCGATCACCAAGCCAACTAACTTTTGCCTGTCCCGCCAGCGGCATTTGACGAGCTTCTATAAAGCATGTGCCAGACATGACAGATTGGTCTGTTTTAGAAATTTTTCACGTCTGTTAGCACAGAACATACCATGCCAGCACTGCCTGCTTTGCATGGAATCGATTCGACAAATGTTCGCTTGTATTTTGCTATCCGGTTGATCTTTTAAGCTCGTCGTGAATGCTATATGATCTGGCCGCTTTTCAAGGTCGGATTTCTTCGACATGAAACATGTTTATCGACAAAGATATTTTGTCGGACTTCGAATTGCCAGGATTTCTTATCAGTCATCGAGTTCATGGAATCAACGATTATGCGCCCTTTCTATAAAAGATATCCTTTACTTGTATTGCTGGTTGGCTTTCAAATCGCATTGCCATGGCAGCTTGCTTTGGCAGCCAAGCCTGTCTCAGAAAGAGATGTATCCGTTTCCACTACCCAGCCCGTCCTCAACGATGTCACTTTACAGAGGGGAAACGTTTTACGTGGAGTCATCGTCAATGAAGATGGTACTCGCTGTCCCCAAGGCAATCTCACCATTTCCTATAAAGGCAAAAGAGTCACCACGTTAACATCGGACAATCATGGTGTTTTTGAAATCACACTCCCACATGGTGGTATTTATCATCTGGTCTCAAGTAAAGGTTCAACATGGCTTCGAGTTTGGCAACCTAAAACGGCACCACCACATGCAGCTAATCAAGCGCTCCTTGTACAGACAACTGACATTCACCGAGGACAATGGAGTCCCGCAAACGCCCTGTTTGCTCATCCCCATATTGTGCTGGGTTTGACTGCACTACTAGTCGCAGTGCCTGTCATAATGCACAACAACCGCACAGACCGTGATCGAAGCCCATCTAGTTGAGAGAAACGATTTTCATTAACACGGCCGACCCAACACAACCAGGATTCACCACAACGGCTATTTCTTTCTAACCACTACTACCAACCAACTACCCTACGAGGAGATAACGAGTGGCATCTCGACCAACCAAGTTTGTTTACCAGCTGACCAGGGTTGTCATGACCGTGGTAATGCTCTTGCCTACTGCCAGGTTGGCCGCTGTAGAATCGACCACCAACCAAAAAAATATTTCGGTCAGTCAAACTAAACAGCCTCTTTTCGTCGACGTCGAATTAACCGCCATGAATGAGGTGCGTGGGCTCGTGATCGACGGCCAGGGACAGCAATTAGCCAACGCAAATATCCAAATCGCAAGCAAACATGACGCACCAACTCACACTACGACGGACGAGCACGGTCGTTTCGCCATTTCGCCATTGAACACGGGAGAATACCGGCTTTCCGTATTCGGTTCACCTGTCTGGTGTCGATGCTGGAAATCTGGTACCGCACCACCAAACGCCCGTCAAGATTTACTCATAGTCGCCAGCAAGTCTGTGCAGCGAGGCCAACGCGAGTTTGGATCGCTTATAAAGTCCGACAAACTCCTCGTAGCCTTGATCCTGGCTGGTGCTATTGCCATACCGCTTACGATTATTTCTAACTCTGACAACACGGCTCAACCTGCCAGCTAGCATGCGTTACATAGTGACACACCATCCGATACCTTATATCATCGCTATCGTTTCGACTTTGGCAGGTGGTTGCAACCAAACGATGTATGTCGCCAGGACGTTACCACACGAGTACGTGCCAACTCATGCTATTCGACCAACCAGTGTTGATCTGACAAAGCTTACGGGCCCATCCGTGTCAAGCGATGTCCTTGTCCAAGGAGATCTAGTAAACGTAACCATCACGACGGGAATGGAAAAAGAAGAACCCCGCACATGGCCGCTCCGTGTATCCGACGAAGGATTTATTGACGTGCCAGTAGTTGGCCCGGTTCGTGTCAACCGGCTAACGTTCACCCAAGCTGAACAGCTAGTTCGCAACGAAAGCGTACGTCGAGGCAAATATGTCTCCCCAACTGTCGCCATTTCGATCGAAGCCAGACGTTCCAACGTTGTTACCGTTATGGGAGCAGTAAACAAGCCAGGCAGGTACGATATACCGATTGTGGACAGCGGCGTTCTCACCGCGATCGTAGCCGCAGAAGGCCTGCACGAGGATGCTGGGACCATGATCGAAGTCTGGCATCCACAAAACCGTGGAATAAGCCAGCAAGACGTAGGGACTGCTGGACAAAACGTACGCATGACCTCTTATCAAGATTCGAATGCTCCCTACACCAAGACAGAAACCGGTTTGGCCGAACAACAGTCCGGGACCGTTCACCAGATCGACCTAGCATCCCCGAAGCCTGATGTCGATTATCACGTGGACGATGGAACGGTCATCAAAGTCTTACCGCGAGAGCCAGCAGCCATTCAAGTCATTGGCTTGGTGAACAAGCCTGATGCATACGAACTTCCTGCCGGCAAAGACCTACGTTTACTGGATGCATTAGCTTTGGCTGGTGGCCGAACAATTCAGTTGGCCGACAAAATCCGGATCATTCGTCATATACCAGATAGCGACCAACTGATTAGCATTGGCGCATCCGTCCGTGCAGCCAAACGAAACAGCCGTGACAACCTTCGGCTCGCAGCAGGAGACGTGATAAGTATCGAAGAGACTCCCGTCACCTTTACCGTCGAAACGTTAAGAAGCTTCATCCGGTTTGGTTTTAGCAGCGCAATCCCGGGCGTCTAACGTCGGCCAACCATAGCAATGACTAACGACTTTTCTACGAGCCACGAAGCGATACCATCCGAAAACACGACGGCGGAAGCGATTCACGCTGCTTCACGATTCCTGCGTGTTCTCCTGTATCGAAAATGGTACCTCATAGGTGCAATGGTCGTTTCCGCTCTCTTTGCTACCATCTATTTTTTCACCACAAAACCTACCTACGAAGCGACTTCATCGTTATTAATTACGCAAAACACCCACGTATGGAACGCATCCAAGACCCAGGACGGAAATCAACAGGCGTTGATTCCCACCTATGAGCAATTGTTCCACAGCAATATTGTCTTAAATGGCGCCGTACAAAAAATCCTTCACTTGCCTGAGTTTGCGCACGTTGACTTCCTTTCGGTTCCCGCTGATCGCTGGATCGATGTGTTAAGCGAAAACTTGGTTGCAAAAGCCACTCGACAAACAAACATTATTAAACTGGTCTACCGTTCCAACAAAGCTGCTGCGGCCAAGGCTGTCCTCTCCGCAGTGGTGGATTCTTATCTGGATTTCATTGAAAAGAACCATAAAGATAATTCTGTCCAGATCGTCAAGATCCTCGAGAAAGAACGAAAAGAAATTCAAACGGCGTTAGAACAAAAAAAATTGCAATTGCTCGAAATAAAACGTTCGGCCCGCGAATTCGGACTACGAGAAGACAGTACTATTTTACACCCAACTGTACAACGAGTGGTCCGCATCAATGAAACACTTATCGATGTTCAAAAAGAACGCCTTCAAGCCCAAGCGACTTTGAGTTCAGTCCGCGAAGCGGTACGTCAAGGCCGTGATTTGCGACAGCACTTCAGCCGTATCGAGCCTGGATTGGGTGATCAGTTACTTGCCAATACGCTCGGTTTAAACCCACAGTCAATACAGCTGATGAACGACATCGAACAGAAAATGATCGCGGAGCAGGCAAAACTCGTCGCCTGGCGCACACATTTCGGACCAACACACCCCGAAATTGTCCAGTTAGAAGAATCTATCGCACGCGCCCAACAATATCGAAACGAATATCTAGAGTATTCTGACCACCATTCAAACTCTCTACAGAACGACCGCCTGGGGGCTCTTTTAATTTCGATGTTAGAGGAACGACTGCTTGAAACAAAGCGACATGAAAAAGATCTCTTGCATCAGTACGCCGCTTTGGAATCAGAAGCCGTAAAATTGAACGACCGTCTGTTCGCACTTCAAATGGTGGAACATGATGTGGAGCGATTGAACAAGCACCACGACGCATTACTTGACAATATCACCAATCTTGATATTGGACAGAACCGGTCTGACCTGCGTGTCGCAGTCGTCTCAGACCCTACGCTACCGAGTGCACCAGTCTCGCCACGACTTGCTTTTGTTGCGTTAATAGCAAGCCTGGGAGGTTTCGGACTGGGAATCGTCCTGGTTTACGTAGTAGATATCCTTGATGATCGCTTCCGATCACCTGATGAAATGACCGACCAGATGGGGATCCCATTGTTGGCGGTTGTGCGCGACATGCCCACTAATGACTCACAAGGAATCGACTCTATTCAAACCTTTGTTTCCCCAGACGACATTGCCAGTGAAGCATTCCGCACATTGCGTACAACACTCGCTTTTTCAGACGATGATACGACTTGCCTGGCCATCACAAGTTCTCAACCAGGGGATGGCAAGACAACGATCGTTTCCAACCTGGCAACCACCTTTGCTTTGGCTGGGAAACGTACTTTGCTCATCGACGCCGATCTCCGCCGCCCCGGTTTAACACGGCTTTTGGATAAGCGGGGGCTGGGAGGATTGTCCGTTGTCTTACGTTCCACCGGTGAAATCACAAAGAGTTGTCAAGATCTAATTTTGCCATCGGGTATCGATGGACTGGACTTACTCGCCTGTGGGCCTCGACCATCTGACCCTGCTGAATTACTTGCGTCACCAAGAATGGGAGATGTCATTGGCTGGGCAGAATCGGTTTATGACCAAGTACTCATCGACTGCCCCCCCATCATGGCTGCACCCGATGCTGCGATTGTGGGGAAGGTAACCCACGGAGTGGTTCTTGTCGTACAACCGGAAAAAAACCACCGCCGGTTGGTATTGCGTGCCACCGAAAACATACGTTCGCTTAATGTCAAAATGCTTGGTGTTGTCGCAAACCGCATTGCCAACAGCAAAACGGGATATTATGGACACGACTATAGCTACACATACGGTTACGAGGATGAAGATAAAACGGTAGAAGACGAATCTCCAGAATTGTCCCAAAATCTTTCTGGCAGTAATACCGATCTTCCTTTACACGACGAATCGACGTGCCCGAAAAATTCTCCTCGAGATGAGACTCCGAGATCACCTATTAAACCGCGCCGAGCTGCCTGACTACCGTTGACCGTCATGGACCGAATCAAGAATCCTCAAGCAACACGGGACAATAACGATCATCTCTCATTAGTTTTTGGCCTGCATCGACTGCGTGCAAAGATTCCGTTTGCGAACAAAACAACCATCCTATTGGATCGGCTGGCAGACTGGTCGTTGGCAAGCCTGGTATTCGTAGCACCATTGTTTATGGCCGGACGGCACCCCTGGGGACAATTAGTATTTGTCACCTGTGTCATCATCGGATCGTTAGCATGGAGTCTCGGCCAAATCTTACGGCCACAACCGATTTTTCAGCGTTCAGGTGCAGAACCACTTTTTCTCGCAGGCGTCTGCCTTCTGATTATCCAATGCGTTCCATTACCGGGCATACTTTGCAATTTTATCTCGCCGACACTGAATGAACTTCTATCAACCTGGACCGCACCAATCAGTCATCAAATGCAATTTGGCGAATGGCCGTTCTTGACCATCGCTCCCATGGTAACTCGAAGTGCGCTCGTGATGTTTGCTAGTTATTGCCTACTATTTCTACTAGTCGTCCAACGAATCCATCACATGACGGATGTGGAAACATTGCTGCGTTGGCTGGCTCTGGCAACGTTAACCATGGGAATTCTGGGTATCTCACAATACCTCGTCGGCAATGGTAAATTTCTGTGGATCTACGAATCCCCCTTCCGCAATACGTGGTTAGCCGCCAAAGGAACTTTTGCAAATGAAAATCATTTTGCCCATTTCCTGGCACTAGGTGTGGGTCCCTTAATCTGGTGGACAACCCATCGTGCACAACAAAAAGAACAGCCTACCATCCGACCATTCACGAAAACTGAAAAACGTACATTCAAAGGACTCGCCTGGCTTGGCGCACCACTGAGCCTCGGTATCGTGACTTTTGGAAGTTTTCTCGCCTTTTCCCGCGCCGGTGTTCTCGTGGTACTGATCTCCATTTTCATGGTCGGTGGTCTTTATGCCAGCCAGAAAATCCTTACCCGAAATTTGCTCCTAACAGCGGCAACTGCCATCGTACTGGGCACAGCAGCTTTACTAATTCACGGATATGATCACTTAATCCGCCAATTCTCTTCGCTACACAGTTGGTCATGGAATGATTTATCTGCCGCTTTTTCTCGAGGGGAAATATGGGCCGCCAACTGGAAGGCATTCACTGATTTTTCATGGATTGGAACGGGGGGCGGTACGCACCGTTATTCCTACCCTATGTATTTTCAATCTCCGTCAGATGTGGAGTATACGCATGCCGAGAGTGGGTACTTGCAAATACTTTCGGAAACCGGCGTCTTCGGTTTCTGTATACTGCTGTGTAGCCTCTTGTTAGTGGCACGATGGTGTATGCACGGATTTCGACACCTTAAGCTGACACAAGATATTGCGTGTTGGGGTGCTGTGACTGGTTCACTCGTTGTCAGTGTCGTGCACTCTCTAGTAGATTTTGTGTGGTACATTCCTGCTTGTGCAACAGTCACCGCGATTCTGACGGCCTGTGCCTGTCGCATCTACCAGCTTTCTCTGGCAGATGGCAAAAGGGTAGAACCAGGGACGACCGTGTCGTACTCGAAAAGTGTCTTATGGACAACCATTTTGGCCTTCCTCAGCGCCGCTATGGTCGCCAATCGTTTACCCCCCGCATTAGCAGCCGCCTCTTGGGATCGATATTTGAGACTGTCATTCGCCGAGCAAGAACGATCGAAAGAAGAGATAATAGAAGTTTCAGAAAGTAAACCAATCGACGCCGCCGCTGCCAGATTTTCAGTAGTAAGAACCGAGCAGATGGCAAAAGAACTTCGGTACATTTTAAAACTCTGTCCCTACGACACACGTGCTAATTTGAGAATGTCTGCAATTTATTTGCGCGAATTTGAACAAAAGCAACAATTTGCCGACAACGCTTTAGGATTAAATAGTATCCGGGACGCCGCACTAGCATCCAAGTTCGAATCACGTGAGGGGTTAGATCAGTGGCTCACAGTTGCCGTGGGTGACAATCGCCACAAACTTGAAATGGCAGCACATTATGCCAGACGAGCAATCTACCTGTGCCCACTCCAAGGGGACGGCTATGTGTATCTCGGTGACTTATGTTTCCTGCAAGGTATGGGAAATAGCCATAAATCCATGTTAACTCAACAGGCGCTTCGCGTGCGCCCCTACAAAGGTAGTGTCCTGTTGGCTGCAGCTCAAGAAGCTTCCATGCGCGGTGATATTCAACAAGCCCTCACCTATTGGCAGAAAACCTTTCATCGCGAGACATCTTACCGCCAGATTGTCATTGAGTCGCTAAGCGACCTGCTACCAGTAGAGTTAGTGGTCCGTACCTTGAAACCTGAGGCAGACGATCTCATTTCAATGTTCACCTATTACTATGATGCACGACAATACGAGCCGGCCCGATACATTGCAAAACAGTACCAAGCCAGGTTGCAACGTGATCCGCCTAGCCACACATCCGAAAAAATTGCTAAATCGTGGAAAACGGCTTACTGGTTACATTTTCAAGTAAAAAACAACGAATCTGCCATTGCCTGTCTCCGACAAGCAATTCGCATCACACCAGAAGATTTGACGTGGAGAAAAACGTTGGCGATGGCATTGGTTCATGCTGGAAAAAACACAGAATCGCTCCAACATTTACGATGGTGTCTTCGCAGGCGACCGGACGACCAAGAGTTACAAAATGCGTATCGACTGGCGCAACACGGTACGGCCACTGATTTGCAGTAGTCCATGAAATTGAAAACTGCACGCTTTTTGCTACAATCTTCTCGATAGGAAAACGACTCTTGTTGCCAAACCCACACGGAGCCATTCCATCTTGAAGGTGCCACCACCAATACGATTAGCTGCCAGCGGTGTTATTCGCACTGCGAGTCTTTTTCTGTCCCAGAATGGTAGGATTGATACCACTGGACAAACTTCTCAATTCCATCACGTAACGATGTGTGCGGTTCGTAATCAATATGATCACGGAGTGCTGAAACATCAGCGAAAGTAGTAGGTACATCTCCAGGCTGCAACGGCAAATAATTCCTGATTGCCTTCACCTGAAGGCATTCCTCAAGCGTTTCGATAAAATCCAGTAGTGCAACCGGCTGATGACAGCCTACATTGTAAATACGATAAGGTGCGTTACTAGTGGCAGGATCGGGTGCATCGCCGGTCCAATCAGGATTTTCCGTGGCCGGTTGTGACACGAGGCGATAAACTGATTCGACGACATCATCCACATAGGTAAAATCACGTTTCATTTCACCATTGTTGTAAATATCTATTGGACGCCCTTCCAGTATTGCCTGGGTGAACAAATACAATGCCATATCCGGCCGTCCCCAGGGACCATAGACTGTAAACAATCGCAAGCCAGTCGTCGGTAACTGAAACAAATGGCTATAAGCATGAGCCATGAGTTCGTTAGATTTTTTTGTTGCCGCATACAAGCTGATCGGATGGTCAACGTTATCACCTACTGCAAAAGGAATATGCGTGTTAGCACCATACACCGAACTGGATGACGCATAGATCAAATGCTTGACACCCCGCTGACGGCAACCTTCGAGAATATTACCAAAAGCGACTAAGTTGCTGTCTATATACGCCTGGGGCGCTTCGAGTGAATAACGAACACCTGCCTGAGCGGCCAAATGAATCACTGTCTGAAATTCAAATGACTGAAAAAGATCCCCTGTTGCGTCGCGATCTCTCAGGTCAAAACGGTGAAAGACGAAGTGCTCCTGATTCTCCAATAAGGCAATTCGTCGTTCTTTCAAAGCAACATCATAATAGTCATTTAGATTGTCGATGCCTACGACGGTGTGGCCATTCGCTAGGCAATGTTTTGCCACATGCATTCCGATAAAACCAGCTGCCCCGGTGACGAGAATTGCCATACACACTGGCTCCAACATTAGTCGTTGATTGACAACTTCATCGCGTACAACCAGGCAAATGACGCGACCACCTAGGACCGTGCACAATCGTCGTAAAACAGATAAACAGTGACTCACTACATCGGCCTTGTAGTTGCGTTGCAGAATACCACGTTGACGAAGTTGCAACAACGTCGCTGGCCATTACTATCCCGCAAGTTTACCAAGAAATGACCTACCGCTAGAAAACATCACTCTGCCATAAGAAGTCCACAACGTTGATTTCCATCGTGTCCTCCGCACCCGTACTGTATAGGGCAACCTGGGAAAATCCATGGGTTCTATAAAAACTCGAAGCGTCACCAACAGCGAACGAATCTAATGACGCCACCCCCGCCTGGGGAATAAGGACGCCGTAGATTTGTGCCTGATCACGACCATTTGATGAATGAACATTAATTTCGTCAAAACCACGGGATTCAAGATGAAAATTACTACCCGTGAGAGAACTTGCCGTCGGAAGGCCAACAAACTTGTCATCATTCGAAGAATCGTGCATGAATGCCTTGTCATATCCTTTTCCGGCAAAAGCAATGACACGTGCGAACCCCCGTGCATAGTGGTAAAAATCAGCAGACTCCAATGATGTTGAGCGGGGCGTAGTGACCAACACATCATTCCCGTCACTCCCGTAAAAAAATGCAGCGTCCTCTCCACCAGCACCCGCATAGGCACTAACGCGAGCAAACATTCTTACATGGTTAAATACTACACCGCTCGAAAGTGAAACACCATTCGAACGGGATAACAATTCATCATCGTCACTGGTTCCATGCAGAAAGGCCACATCATGACCACCTGTCCCGGCGATGGCGTGGACACGATCAAAATTTCTCACATGGTTAAACATTCCTGCACCACTAAGTGCACTTCCCCCCTCCGTGGCAACGAATATGTCATCACTGGCCGAGCCATGCAGGTAAGCAATGTCTTCACCACCGCTACCCCCAAAGGCAAAGACGCGTTCAAAGTTCCGCGCGTGGTTCATCCGGCCACCACCCGATAATGAACTACCGTCCTGCCTGGCAACGAATATGTCATCACTGGCCGAGCCATGCAGGTAAGCAATGTCTTCACC
>CAYMUR010000005.1:0-34323 GCA_964393615.1 uncultured Pirellulaceae bacterium | reverse complement strand
ACCGCTACCCCCAAAGGCAAAGACGCGTTCAAAGTTCTCGGTTTCATTTGTAAAACCATCGCCCACCAGGGAGCTGCGATGCTGGTCGGCAATCCATACGTCGTCACTCTGTGTACCGTGCAAGTAAGCCACATCGCTTCCGCCATTTCCAATGGCAGTCACACGCATAAAACCACGAACTGTCACGACATGATTGTCGCTTTTCAATGACGCTTCGGTAGCCGTTGCCACAAATAGATCTTCGTTTACAGAACCAATTAGGTCGATCACATCCTGGCCACCACCGCTGTGAAGTGTCACATCTTCCACGTCGGTGGCAACTACCCTAAACTTAGCACTCTTCAATTCAACGGATTCGGTGGAAGCCACGACCTGCTCATCCGTTCTATTTCCAACTAGCTGTACCGTGTCAACGCCGGCACCTCCATACAGGTGAATATCGTCTGCATGGAGGTTAGCCAATGCGTAGCTAACCCCGTTCATGGTGACCGATGGCAAATCACCGAGATCAATAGCCAGGTAATCATTATTCTCCGTGCCTGTGATCGTAATCTGGTTATCGTCTACTTGAAATATATTCGTAATACGAATCGTCATCTCTTCGTTTTCACTAACCGTTCGCAGCCGGAAAGACTCCCCTTGTTTTACCTCAATATCTACTCGCAGCAGATCCTGATTCATCTCACTGGTAGCCACCATTTCTCCAAAAGATCGATGCAACTCCCAGTCAACGTTTCCTTCACCGTGAGTAAATAATGTTTCGACAGTGAGGATGCCGGACTGACTGGCAGTGAATTCGTACCACTCGTTATTCGTTGAGAGCCAGTCATCCGAAAATTCGTTCTGAGTGACCGTGCCCCAGTCAACGATGGAGACCTCAAGGGAAATATCAAGGTCATAGTATCCAAGCCCCCGCTCGGTACCAAGAGAAACCGTATATTCCCGTCCTTGAGCTACATCAAATTGCAGCTGTTCACCCATGGCGACAAAGTTTTTCGCGTCGACTTCCCAATTAGCAATAAGCTCATGGGTTAAACCAGCGTCAACAGTGACCCGCCCTGTCTGATGTGCTGTAAATGTAAAACTATCCCTGTCATTCAACTGACTAATCATTCCAGTCACTGGTGTGCGGTCGACTAATTTTCCAATATTGTGGGGGTTGTCGACATCTCCATAGTCGTCGACTGGCATGAGCTTATCGAGTGCTCGAGCTAGGTTAAGCCGAGTGTAAGGTGCATCCGTGATTGGATCGTAAAAATCATCTGCCGTTGCCCGCAGGTGATCATAGATTGTCGCTTGGTTTACCTTTGTGTAACCAACCAGTTCCATCGCTTGTCGTACCAGGACGGAAGCTCCCGCGACGTAAGGTGCGGCCATACTTGTACCGGACGCAGTCGCAAAATCGTCGACGACGCCATCAAAACTAAATAAATAATCTGGCACCGTGCTTGTGATCGAATGTCCTGGTGCAGCAAGGGCTCGCTGATCCCGCTGGCTAAAATAGCTAAATTGCCCTTCATTCGTCACACTCGCTACTGGGATCGCTTTAGGACTTACTGCCGGATAACTGAGGCCTGGCGTCCGGTAATCTTGAAAGTCATTTCCAGCAGCTACCGCCACAAAAATTCCATCAGCTTGCAGGAGAGACAATTCGTCTTCGAGCATTGCCCAGGGTGGCAGCTGGGCCGAGTTCCACGCAGTTCCTAATGACATATTCACAGTGGTGATGGGCGCTGCAAAATCATTTCTATGATTGTGAACCCACCGTAGCGCATCTTCTACCCATTCAAAGTATCCAGCACCCTGGTCATTGAACACACGCAAACCAACAAGATCGACAGCTGGCGCTACCCCGGTATGTATGGAATCCGAACTGCCAATTATTCCAGCAACGTGTGTACCATGAAATCCGGCTGGGGCGTCATCATATGGGTCCGCATCATTTTCTTCTGTAAAATCCCATCCACCCTGGACACGAAAACTATCACCCAGTCCTCCACCAAGAGCATAATGATCATAAGCGATACCACTGTCTATCACGACAACCGTTTGGCCCGTGCCATCGAAACCAAATTTTGTATGGGCATAGCTGACACCATAGGTCTCATGCACATCCGCTAGATTTAACTGAACGTGTCCATCCACACCAGTTAGAACGTGGTCTTGCACCACTTGGTCCAGGAAAAAATCCCCTGCAACCTGGGCGGACAAAGCCAGCCGTTCTTCGAACGACTCAAAAACAGTATTACGCAACAGTTTTCGTACGTCTGTCGATCCGCGCATCGTGTTGGTTTTATTAAAAACGGAACACTGAAATGACCAACGCCACGCTACGGACCTACCGAAGTCGACGGTCGTTGACAATTGCGGGGAGAATGTCTGCGAGATTCTTCACAGGAAGAACCTTGCAATACTCAATGGCCGGAACCGGCCTGGGAACGAAGTATTTTCAATCGCCGCGAAGAGAGGTAGCGACAATCAAATATAGATCAAGATACAGCCAAAAAAAGTAAAGCTGGCTCAAGTATTTTTCACTACGACATGGTGGTGGGAATTCCGCAACACATGTTGTAACGAACCAACAGATTTCCGTAAAAAAGACAAGCGGAACGGCAAGAAAATGAGCACATGTACCTGAAAAACAACGTCTAAGCAGCCCTCGGTGTTCGAAGTGGACGCCTCATCCTAGTCGCCACCGTGGACTGCCTGTCAACCCAATTGGGGGCCGCACCTCCGCCTAACAGCCATGCGTAGGTTTGATACATCATATCGCCGACACGCGACCAGGAAAAATCCCGCGACACCCAGTCTCGGCCACGCTGTCCCATCCTACGTAAAGTCGACGGAGAATTTTGAAGGGCATCATGCAAACACTCGTAAAGTGACGCACTGCCTGGCTCAATCCACCACCCACATTCATGATCCACCAGTCCAGACCAGGGCGCCCGCTGCGAAACAATAACCGGTACACCATACGCTAGCGATTCCGCCACAACGATGCCAAAATTCTCGGAGCGTGACGGAAGTACAACAATGTCTGCCTTTCGAAGCAACTTCGTTTTTGCAACACCGTAAATGGGCCCACGAAAGAGCACTCGCTCGACTCGCAATTTTTTAGCAAGCTGTTTGGTTTCCAAGACATGCCGACGTTCACCTCCACCAACTAAATGCAATTCCCATTCCATTGCCTTGTGCTGAATTTGTCTCCACGCCTGGAGAAGATAATCGATACCCTTGATGGGATGTATTCGTCCCAGGAAAACAAGGCGACGTGGAAATGTTTCCGTTTTAACAACGTGGGATGGAACATCTACCCCATTTGGAATCACAGCCACTGGCATGTTGAGATGACAACGCCGAATATTGCGCAGTTCTTCACTTGACGTAGCGTGCAAACAGGCCGTATCCCGTAATGCCTTGGCCTGACACAACCTCCATATAAAACGTTTCTTCCAACGAGAACGGACTAAAGCTTGCGGAGCTAATGTCCCATGCAGTGAAGTCATGGCCTGACAGGAGACACCTTTGGCGGCCCAAGCTGCATACATATTGGGAAGCATCCATAATCCATGGTTGTGTATGATATCGGCCTGCCTGGCAGCATCTTGTAACCCTTTATACATGCTCGGTGAATATCCAAGACGCTCAGAAAATCTCCAAGGCGAATAACAACGTAGATCGAGTTTTGGATACTCACCCTCTGCTGGTCCCAATACATGCAACCCAACATGACAACCACGATCGACCAAGGCCGTCGCTAATGCCGGCACACAATAGGACGGTCCGCCAGACTTTTGCTGCAACCCGCCCAAAACGTGCTGGATGTTCAAATCACCTTGTTCTGTCTTAGTAACCATAAATTAACCGGGTTATACAACAACTTACTGTGCAAACTAGTAATGCATCTCCAATGGACATCCTTGCGATAAACTCTCTTTTAGTGGTTAAAACTGATCGAACGCATGATTTCCAGAGAACTAACCAAACGATGAAAAAGTAGAACAATGCCCACGTCACCTGTATTACATTTACATTCCGTCTACTCAACAAACAGATTTTGCGTCTCACGTCGTACAACTCAACTCAGGCGGCGAAACGGTGGCCAAGGGTCCCAGCCCGCCAATCATTACAAAATTCAATCGCCGCGACGATACCGTCTACCATGGTACCGATCGTATAGGTTTTCTGCGCAAGTCGATGTGATTCGAGCGACATTTTCTTCCGAAGCAATGGTTGGTTCCACAACGTACGAATACATTGGGCAAGATCCTCAGCACTCTCAGGATGAAACCGACAACCGTTCTTATTGTCGACGAGCATATTGGCCTCTGGACCATGACGCCTCGTATCCGCAATAAGCGTTGGAAGCCCATAACCAAATGCATGAAACAAACTTAACCCTACCTGTTCAGGTTGACAGTAGATATCAGCAGACATAAACCACGGAGCAAGCTGGTATTCGTCATACGTGGCGTCGACGTACCGGATGTGGCGTTCGACGCCCAACTGACAAGCCAGTCTCTGTAATCTTTGGCGTTCCTCGACTCCGTCTCCAATCAACGTCACACTGATACCGGGACAAATGTCTTTGAGGAGAAAAACCGCTTGAATAAGTAGATCAAGTCGTCTTTCAGGATTGAGCCGGGAGACGAAAAGAATATGTGGGCCCGCATTAATTTTCTGTACCTGCCGGAAAGACCGTAATTGATCAGGACAAGCCAACCATTGATTCCGCGCACGCTGAATGGGGCCTTGGTCAATACAGTTTTGGGCAACAAACACACGACTTTGGTCAAATCCTGCTCGGACGAGATCCTCTGCGGTCTTGGTGTCATAGACAAGCAAACACGTTGCCAACCTGCCTACGGTATTACGCATTCGTGAGCGCCATTGATGATCATTTTTCGAGAATCCATGGCCCCACAAAATTGTCGGATGACCATTTTTTTTGGCTCGCAGTAAAGCAGGAAGTAAACTGGCGTAGTGCAGGTCCCAGGTAAGAATTGTCACATCTGCATCATTGCCGGAACAGGACTCTACCTGGGCGGAAAGCCAGTAGATCGGCGCCTTGTAAATCTCGCACTGCCAGAGCGATGTAATTTCGGTGTGAAAACAGGCTGGCTCCACGTTAGAAATATGTTGATGGGTGCCATGCATCACCTTAAGATCAATATTGGGCCGTTGAGCCAGTTGCTGAAAGACGGGGATGCGATATTTCGCCAAACTCGGCTGTGTGCAAACGACCCTGGTCATTTTGTTTCCAAGCTTGGCACCTGGTACTCAGTGGAAATTCTCTAACGCAGCAACTACGCTGCTTTTTTAAGGAGAAATGGACCTAGCGCCAACGCATCAAGCTTACTATGCTTTAAAGTGTCAATCGCAACTTCGGGACTTCCCACGATCGGCGATCCGTGTAAATTAAAACTCGTGTTGAGTAATCCACCAACCCCAGTACGATTCCGAAACGCACGGATAATATCACGGAAGCCTGGATTCAGTTGATTAACAATCTGCGGTCGTACCGTTTGGTCCATGGGATGCAATCCTGCAATCAAATGATTTTCCGCTTCTCGTTCCGTATCAAATGCTTCGATCATCCAATAAGGCCAGGGACTGAGCCGTTTGACATATTTGGGGGCGTCTTCTTCCAGGACAGAGGCGGCAAACGGCATCCAAAAATCACGCTGTTTAATCGCGAAATTCAATTTACGGATCACCCGCAGATCACGCGGATCCGCCAAAATAGATCGGTTCCCCAGAGCACGCGGCCCCATTTCTTCTCGGCCATCAAAACGGGCAACAATTTTTCCGGACGACAAAATATTGGCAACCTGCCGCGGGACGTTTCTCATTCGTTCAAACGGTAGCCCAGAACTTTTGGCAGCTACCAACAATTCTTTTTCAGTGTACTCAACACCAAGGTACATATGACGTGGTAGATCGAGCTGAGGTTCAATATTAACTTGACGGCATAATTCGAGATGGCCCAATATGGCCGCCCCAATCGGTGTGCCGCCATCATCACTGGCTGGATAGACAAATAACGAATCAACTCCGTCCATCTCTCGAATTAGTTTATTCGCTTTGACATTCAAAAACGCTCCTCCAGCGGCCGCTATTCGGCGGATACCAGTCGTTTTTACAACGTTTCCCACCCACTCAACCATCATTCGTTCAAAGACCGCCTGACACGCTGCAGAAATATTATCGAACCTTTGTCCAGCCAATTTTTTATCGAGGTGGCGGGTTAAGGTCGGACCGATGCGCTGAGTCCGGTTACGAAACCGAAGACCATCAACGCCAAACATGTCATTCAACAATTCATAGCAATAGTCGGCTCGACCATATGGCGCCATCCCCATCACTTTGTACTCGTGTTCATTCGGTTTCAATCCGAGGTGCGCTGTGATCGCAGAATAAAAACATGCGGCGGGACTATGGAATTTAGGAGTCTGTGATATCACATTTAATTGCTGGCCCCGCCCCACGCTCACCGTCGCACATAACCCATCCCCGGCTCCGTCGAGAGTGATCACGGCTGCGTCACCTTGCCAGGGACGGTTGTAATAGGCACACGCTGCATGTGTTGTGTGGTGATCAAATGTTGTGATTGGTACATGGGCCATTCCCATTTTGTGCAGGAATGAAATCAGTTCATTACGTCGTCGAGTTTTTCCTAGCAACCATCTTCCCCATGCCGTCGCCGTTTCGCTTCGTGCCAGCGAATAGCAACTCCTCAATACAGAGTCGATCAGCCTAGGATCCGGCGAGGGGACAGTAGTGCGAATCATACTGCTAAGTGCAATGAGGTCGACATCCTCCGGCGAAATTCCGGTTCGACGAAATATTTCACGGATCGAATGCTCAGGTACACCGCTCCAATTTTTAATATTGCGCCGCCTTTCCTCCGAACTGCAATATAATTCATTCCCACCACGCATCAGGCATACACCAGCGTCATGTCCATCATGGATACCTAATACGATCATTGTTTAGGAAACCTTTCTCAAAAATAATTTCGCACACAACCGTTCACGTCACCAAAGCTTACCAACAACCGCCTACTGTCAGGTAGAGAAATGGAAACCGCCCACGTGGTCTCCAGATGGCAAACCAACATCAACTTTTGGCAAGCAGATTATATCGTCCGAATGGGAAGCGGCAATGCCAGAAACCTTACCACTGATACACGTTTTATGTTTCGACCAGCACCTCATCAGGCAAGTTTTGCTGGCTACGGCAGAACGCTTTGATTGGATCAACGCGCTGCTAGCGAAACAGCCTGAATCGCCGCATACCTTGTTCTGCGAAACCACAACACCGATGTCCAGCGGACTCTCGCCATAATGATCGCAAATGTATACGTCAATGGCTGCCCCAACAGAGAACCTTGTTTCATTGACAAGATAACAGCGAAAAACCACAAACCCGCGAGCGCCATCACGGCATTAAACGATGCCGGCTCACTACACAACACACGGCGCGCAGAAAAGATATTCGTGATAGAAATCCAGAATACACCCATGAAAAACAAAAAACCAAGAATACCTTCCTCACTCAATACTTCTACTGGAACACAATGAGGATAAATACCCAGGATCTCAAAAGATGCTGAATTGCCCATACCGACCACCCACTCGAACGGGCAACCACGGAACCATGCCTGTAGCAATTCAATCGAAGGCGCTATTCGGCCATAAGTAAAATGGTACTTCATATCGTGCCATTGCCAGCGAAATCCATCCGTTTGGAAATACTGAAGTGTCATGACACCAACCATAATGAAGGTGCCACAGGCAACCCACCTTAGAACCACTTGCCTTTGGTTAAATCTTGTTTGACCCAAAAGAAGAACAAACAATCCTGCTACCAATGCTCCAATAAATTGCCCACGACTACCACTTCTGACTGTCAAACAGAGAGCCGGAACTACGATCAGCCAAGCGGCATAATGCAGACCTCGTGGAACAAAACGCGACCTCAATATGACCGCAAGAATAGCGACAAATCCAGACAACTCGGCAATAGCAAGCGGATTTCCCGCCAAAGCACCATTTCCAAGGATCAAATGAGAACGACCGTCATGACTCCAGGACCCCGTTAGTAAAATCAAAAAAATAATGATGGCTCCCAAAACTAGTGTCGAGAGCATTGCTATTTCCAGGTCTTTAGCTGTCGAAATTAAAAACGGAGAAGCCAAGATGGCTACGACCAGATAAGGAGCCGTTTTCCACCACTGGACGACCGCTTGGTCTGGGTCTGGAGACCAGCTTATCGAAAGAAACGCCAAACTAAAAAGAAGGATCACCAATAAAAATACGACGCCGCCAGAGTCAAGTCGAATGCACGTCCGTTTTGCTCGTATTAACAGTCCCAGAAAAACAAGCCCAGCAGTTGCCGAGTTGGTTAGCCAGGCATGTTGTACCGTTACAGGACTAATCCCCTGAATCCATTGCTCTAACCCAAATGTGCACAGAAACGGAGCAAGTGCCACCGGTGGCCATTTGCATACCAAATATGCCAAAACTAACAGCAACAAAAAATAAGCCACCAATGAAAACATAGATGCCAATAGAGTTGGACCCAAAGGTATAGAAAACGTAGGGAATAGTCTCTCGTTACGATCATGACAAGGTCGGCTGATTTCTGCGTTTGATAGCACTGACATCATTGCTATTGTGATGCTCGCGTTAAATGCTCTGGATACCTGCTCGTTCTGTGGGTAAGGTTTTCACACGCGTTCCAGAATGAAGTTGTCCGGTTTTCTAACCCGCTCAAATTTAGCAACTCATGGATCACAAACGACTCGTCATCAACGCTTTGGCTTCTGCCGGACAAGTCTTGATCCTGTCAGTCATATTATTTCTTGTCTTTCGGTCGGTTCTAGGCGAACTAGGGCCCGACCGCTTTGGATTGTGGAGCATCACTTTGGCGCTGGCATCCATCGGACAGTCGATCAATTTAGGTATGCCAGGCAGCGTGATTAAATATGTCGCCAAATACAACGCACAAAAAGACACTCACACAGTCGCCAAAATCATACAGACCTGTCTCATTTCCACAGGTGTATTGATAACTGGCACGTTTCTTTGCATGTTTCCAGTGTTGCTGACATTACTACGATTCCTCACAAACACCAGCAATTCAGAGGAACTCTATTGGATCTTATTAGCTGCCATGGCAACCAATTGGTTCCTTGCACTGTCAGGCGTGGTTTCTGCAAGCCTGGAAGGTTTACAACGGTACTCATCGCGCACCGCCGTTACAGTGGGTTCCTCTCTCGTCTTTGCAGCGTTGTGTCTGCTGCTGACCCCACACATCGGTTTGGCGGGTCTGGCTGTGGCATACGTCAGCCAGCACTGCCTGGCACTCGTGGCGGGATACCTGCTACTCCGCCGTCACATTCACCTGCCACTTTTCCCCTATCACTGGGATCGTCACGTATTTCGTGAAATGCTCGGCTATGGAATTCGGTTTCAGATTGCGGGTATTTCCAGCGCATTGTTTGACCCGGTCACCAAGTCATTACTGTCCCATTACGGAAGTCTTGCCATGGTAGGCTATTATGAAATCGCCGGAAAATTAGTCATCTACGCGAGGCGGTCCATTGTGTCTGCCTGCCAAGTACTTGTCCCTATTGTTGCCGAACACACGGAGACCTCACGCCATCAACTTGGAAAAATGTACACCTCGGCCAGCAGGATGGTTATTTTTGTTGCCATTCCATCCTTCACATTATTGGCTGTCTTGAGTCCTGCTATCTCTGCATTTTTTCTAGGAAAAGTAGAACCAGAATTCGTACACATCGCGATCTTAGTAACCGTCGGTTGGTTTATAAACACCGTCTCCGCGATCCCATTCATTTTTCGGCTTGGTACTGGTGATTTACGATGGAATACGATTACTCAAGTCACTACCGCCTGTGCAAATATTATGCTGGGAACAATGCTGGGATTATTTTTTGGCGGCCAAGGTGTGGTGGTCGCTTCGGTTTCTTCATTAATTCTCGGAAGCTTGATAGGACTTTACACGTTCAATTCAGAGGATCAACTCTCCACATCTATATTTATTACTACCGAAAACTTCTTGCTGGCTGTGTCCTCCTGCTTGGCCTGCATTATGGCCATTACCGTTTATCATTTGAATTTACTCCCCCTCGCAGTGAGTGCCTTGATGGTCGGATTGCTTGGCATTTTCCTGATGTTACCTGCGATGTACGGGCACTCTGGCTGGCGTCGGATCGAATCCTGGGTAGAACTTCTGATACGCAAACGTCTCGCTCGAGCATGATTTTCCCAGACTTTTGAAATAAAACGCAAAAACACAAGGAATCTTTTGCATGATCTCCGTATTGGTTCTTACCTACAATGAAGAACAGAACTTATCCGCCTGTTTAAAATCTCTTGCGTGGAGCGATGACATCGTGGTTCTCGATTCCTTCAGCAATGATCGCACTATTGAAATTGCTGAAAAACATGGTGCACGTGTCATTCAACGTCGATTCGACAATTGGGCATCACATCAGAACTGGGCAACTCGAAACATAATATTCAAACACAAATGGGTGTATTATTCTGACGCTGATGAAGTTGTGACTGAAGACCTACGAGACGAAATGTTGATGGTTACGGCAAATGAGAACCATTCGAATGTCGCGTTTCGCATCCGGTACAAAAACTATTTCATGGGACGTTGGATACGGCACTGTGGCATTTACCCGACCTGGATACTTCGTTTATATCAACCTCATTCCATTCGCTGGGAACGCATCGTCAACCCAACTCCACAGGTGGACGGAACCGTTGGACATTTACAACATCACTTTCTACACTACAGCTTTAACAAAGGGTTTAAGGCGTGGTTCGAAAAACATAATGCCTATTCCTCAGGCGAAGCCAACGAATCGCTCAAGTCGCTTCATAACAGAGATATGGATTGGAGAGGACTAGTCGCACTACACGATCGTGCCCGACAGCGACAAGCACTAAAAAAACTGTCATTCCGAATGCCCTACCGGCCAACATTGCGATTTCTATACATGTACTTCTGGCGACTTGGGTTCTTAGATGGACCTGCAGGTTGGACCTATTGCCGGTTGCTTTCGATGTATGAAGCGATGATTGAGCTGAAAGTCAAAGAATTGCGTCGACGCCAACAAGGCTTACCAATGTAATTCTGTTCTTCCGAAGACTTTGCCTACCAAAAGAAGGGGAGATGCCGTGTAACTGGCGCGACAACGATTCGGACCAACCCGATTCGGACCAACCCGATTCGGACCAACCTACGCCCTGACAAAAGTGATCGCAGCCTAAGTCTTATGAGTATTCCACCTACTATTCAACAACCGGAGGAATACCACTTCGCATTGAATTAAAAGTATTCCTGAAACGTGTTTTAATTTCTAATGCTAACGCTACGGCAAAACAAAACTCTTTTTCAAATTTCTCCGCTGGTAACCAACGGCAACGTCCATCCGTCAAGCAACCGTTTTCGTCAATAAATGATTAAATTCCTGCAATGAAATCTGGTCGTTGTAGCGATCATCAAATGCCAACCGCGCCTGGCTACACAAATCCGCATGATAGTCAGGTTCGTTAATTAAACGAAGGATAAAACTCGCCAGTTCTTTCGACTGACCATGACGCAAACTCAGACCACAATGGTAGTTGCGAATAGCAATATCAACATTGCTGCCACAAGGTCCGACATAAAGTATGGGGACCCCCATCGCAAGTAACGCATGTAGCTTACTTGGACTCATGATACCGCACATGGTATCCCGTAATGTTATGATGCCACAAAGAGATGACCGAAATAATCGTTTCAATTCAGCCTGTGAAACATAGTCTTGTAATTGAACGTTAGCCAGGTTCTGTTGAATACATGTCTCCTGTATTTCCTGACGCCCATATCCGTCACCGTTAAACAGAAACCTTATCGGTCGGTTCTGGAGTTTCGTCGCCGCTTCAAGCACCGTGTCAAACCGGTGACCTCGACCTAGGTTTCCAGCGTAGATTACGGTGTAGGAAAAATCATTGTCCGGTGAAAACGGCTCTCGGCAATTAGCTTCTTCTGGAAAGTCTATCCGTCGCTCCCAATTAGGAATGATAGAAATGTCCGTCGTTTTCGTAGTCTCCGGTTGAATTGCCAGCAAATGATTCTGCATCGACTCATCCAGGCAAATAACGTGATCAGCGCTGGCGATAACATATCTCGTCAAGCAATGGAGTATACGGCCGGAGAAACTACCGGGACAAAGTAAGCCAGCGCGTTCAGCAGACTCCGGAAAACAATCCATGTTCCATAAAACAAAACGGCTCTGGGGATAGAGTCGTTTATGAATCACCGCAGCCAAACCAATCAACGGCGGTGTCGTCATCGTAATCACCACATCCTGACGAGGTAACCATGCGACATACCATGCCGTTTTCAAAAAAAACAAAAAATAGTCCAGGACGCGGCCCAACAAATAAAGCTTTCCTAAATTCAATAATCTTGTTCGGATAATGCGTAATCCGGCCGACCCCTGCATTGAACTGTCATGGCGACTTGGTTTAGAAGTGCTGGCAGTGGTGTAATGATTGCAACTGGTGATGACCGTTACGCTATCACCCAACCGCACCCGGTCCTCAGCCAGTGAGGCTGCCAGTCTGGCTGTTGGTCCCGTGTCGGGATCAAAAAACTGATTGATCAAGGTGATCCGCATGACAAAATTATCGAAAGTATCTTTGCTGTTAAAACAATTAACCGTATTTTGCCGCTGCCAGGTAGGTCACCAACTTTAAGATACGTTCAACCATGCCGGAAAACTAACCGTGTCCGGCCAGACAGGCAACGCCAGTTCGTTCTCTGCTGGCATGTACCGAGTATATTCTGACCATTGACGAGTCTTGACCTGAAAGTACGTTTCCGATAAATTCCTTCGACTTCCAAATCTCATCTTCGGATCCACTTGTGGTCCAACCGTTTCCAACATTCTTTTCATCGTTTCTTTTCCTCCGACCGACACCATCGTGTACATGCTCGGCTATCTGGCATTTGCATTCGCACTGGCAGGGTGCAGCTCTTATTTCCTGACAACATTGGCGCGAAAATATGCGCCCCGTTTAGGATTTCTTGACCAGCCCGATGGAGATCGCAAATTACACCGTCAACCGACCCCCCTCATGGGAGGTCTGGCAGTGTTCTTGGCAATACTGGGGACTTGTGGAATCGTACTACTACTGGAATATTCCCAATGGATCGAACTACAAACAGACATTCACTTTGTAGTCGTACTGCTCGTCTCTGCTGCGTCCTTCTGTGGTATTGGGCTCTATGACGACAAATACTCTCTCCGTGCAAGTTACAAATTGCTTTTTCAAATGATAGCCTGTTTACCGTTCGCGATTTGTGGTCACAGCATTGAACGCGTAGAATTTCTCGGGGCTGCGATGGACTTTGGATTTTGGGGAATTCCATTCACCACCCTTTGGCTAATCTCTTGTGTGAATGTCGTCAATCTGATTGACGGCATGGATGGGTTAGCGTCCACCATCTGCCTGATCGTGGCAATTGTTATGGCTCCGATCGCAATGATTAACGGAAACATTGGAATCGCTACACTTTCCTTGATTTTTGCTGGATCACTTGCCGGTTTTTTGGTCCACAACTGGCCACCGGCCAAGATCTTTCTAGGAGATGCTGGTAGTTTGTTGATCGGGTTTATGGCTGGTGCGTTGTCAATCGGTGGTGCGTTCAAGACGGCAACGGGTTTTACTCTCATTATGCCATTGGTAGTCTTAAGTGTTCCATTCTTTGACACATTCCTGGCGATCGTACGGCGAAAACTCAAAGGCCAGCAAATCTCACGCCCAGACCGTTGCCATATTCACCATCAGTTGCAAGACCGAGGCTTATCCTCGTCGCAAACCTTACTCCTACTCACCGGCATTTGTGTCCTCATGGGTATGGCGGCAGTTATTTCCGCCCTCCTCCAAACAGATGTGTTCGCTTTACTGGGCTGTATTTCTGTTTTGGTATTTCTTGTCGCCGGTCGTGTTTTCGCGCAACAGGAAACCAACCTTTTCTTTCGACACCTCCGTGCTGTGCGCTCTCTCTTCACAAACCTGCGAATCGTTTTTAAAACGGAATTATTGGCAGCCCGTTTGTCGGGCCATACAACAGGCGACTGGCTGGAAATAAAAAATGAGATTCAATCACATGTCACTGATGCATGTGGGGTCGACCTGGAACTTTCGTTTCGTGACCAACGGAACGGACACCTTATTTCCAGTGTAAAATGGCAAGGTAACCATCCAGCCAATCCAGACTCAACAGCTTGGCACTTTTCCCGATCTCAAATACGTGACAGAGACTTCTGTGTTACCATATCAGCAACTGGACGACTGTCGGCACAGCCTGCTAGCAAACAATTGGCCGAACTGATTCGACTAATGGATGTCATCAGCCAACATTGGCCCGTCGACCAACAAACAACAGACGTTGTCGTACCGTGGCCCACTGAACCAACCTCCCAGTCAAACTTGACAATCGCACCCATGAAACCAAGAGACGGTTCGACAACGGAATGGCTTTCACACCAATTACGCAAAGCTGCCTGAACTGGCCTATTTTCACGGTCCTGAAAAAATCACTTTGTCGTATGGCGGATATCTCATGGGTGAAACTATTCCCGAAGAAATCGCAAATTGATTTTCTGTTGACCGAATGACTCTTCATAGCCGAAATTCATGGTTATAGCGTTGAATCATCGAGGAATACCTACTGGAAAAAAAACGATTCAATGGTCGACTTTTGCGAATCAACCATTCGGAATCATTTTGGAATATACCGATTTCTCCCCATAATATGTTAACCGTACGATTCTCGCTCTCAGTCGGTTGGACCATTTAACTTACAAACACTACCGCCTGCTGTGTAAGCGACTGTACGTCGCCCAGCGTTATCGCGAGGACTTTCACCTTGAAACACACTAGTTTGATGGAATATGGATATTTACGATTCTTTTCCAAGCCAGTGGATGAACGTAAAATTTATCGAGCGATTGCCCGACAGCAAGCGAGACGCTTCGTAGAGATAGGCATTGGACAAGCGGACCGCACCAAACGCATGCTAGCAGTCGCACGCCGGTTTCGTGACAGAAACGAACTTGCTTACACGGGCATCGATCTGTTCGAAGACCGACCCGCAAGCGCAGCGGGACTTTCACTCAAATATAGCCACCAACTTTTACGGCCACTTGTTGGAAAATTGCAACTAGCCCCCGGTGACCCTTACTCCGTACTGAAACGACATGCTAACACACTCGTTCAGTCTGATATTATTGTCGTTACGGGGAATACTGAAGACAAAGGGCTGCGGGACGCTTGGTTTTATTTTCCCCGGATGTTACACAGCAACACATGCGTGTTTGTCGTGCAGAATTCTGAAGAAGACACCGAAAATCACATTCGGCTGGTCAGCCGTCAAGAGATCACACGGCTAGCTTTTCCACCACCACCGTCCGCTCGTCGTGCGGCCTGACCGATGCCACCCTGCTCGGTCGTCAACGTTTTTTTGGAGAACAGCAGAAATCAACACACAAGTTTCGTTAAGTAGCATACTCTTTACGGGCTAGTCGTTGTAGCAAAGGTCACTCAAGTCTAAATCCGTGTGCGATCTCATACGCCATAATTTTATCAGCATGTTGAAGCGTCGCCGCAATATCATCTAACGCTTTCAATAAACAATTGCGACGAGATCCCTCAACCGCAAATTTGAACGACAAACCATGTTCATCGCTGACCAAACATTGCTCCAAGTCAACTGTCAATTCATATCCAGGATGATCTGTTACACGCTGGAAAAGATCATCCGCGATTGACTCATCGCAACGAATGGGCAACAGTCCATTTTTGAAGCAATTATTGTAAAAAATATCTCCAAAGCTGGGAGCGATTAAGGCACGAACCCCATAATCCTCCAACGCCCAAACGGCATGTTCGCGGCTTGAACCACAACCAAAATTTCGCCGTGATAACAAGATACTAGCACCACGCGCATTGGCTTGATTCAACTCGAATTGTTGCTTTTCAGATCCATCCTCCATATACCGCCAATCATAAAACAAGAACTCACCGAATCCTGTTCTCTCAATTCGCTTCAAGAACTGCTTGGGAATGATCTGGTCGGTATCGACGTTTGCCCGATCCATCGCGACTACCCTACCCGTGTGTGTCGTAAATGCTTGCATACCTTGTAAAACCTTATCCGGTTCAATTCCTACCACCCGTGTCAACGACCTAGCGACACACTTGGTCCTGGTAACAACCTTCTTGTGTACCTGGTTATTTAAATTCCCACTCGCGAACATCGACAAAGTGGCCCGCCACGGCTGCGGCCGCTGCCATCTCAGGGGAGACCAAATGTGTACGGCCACCCTTGCCCTGCCGTCCTTCGAAATTTCGGTTGCTCGTCGAAGCACACCGTTCTCCCGGTGACAACTGATCTGGATTCATACCCAGACACATGCTGCACCCCGCTTCTCGCCATTCGAAACCTGCTTCGACGAAAGTCGAATCTAAACCTTCTTCCTCCGCCTGATGTTTCACCTGTCCACTACCTGGCACCACCATCGCACTGACATTCGAAGCGACTCGATGGCCTTTGGCAACAGAGGCAGCACGACGCAGATCTTCAATACGAGCGTTCGTACAACTACCGATAAAAACACGTTCCACTTCCACCGAATCCAGTCGCGTGCCAGGTGACAACCCCATGTACTCGAGCGCACCTGCCGCAGACTTCTGATCGACTTCATCTTCAAAGTCAGAAGGATTTGGTATCGACTCCAATACCGAAATAACCTGACCGGGATTCGTCCCCCAAGTCACCTGAGGAGCAATATCAGACGCATTAAATTTCAGCGAATGATCATAGGTCGCCCCTGGATCCGTGGGAAGTTGTTTCCAACGTGCAACAGCTTTTTCAAAATCATCACCACTTGGCGCAAATTCCCGATCCTTCACATAGTCATAGGTTGTCGTATCAGGAGCGATCAGCCCCGCACGAGCACCCGCCTCAATAGTCATATTACAGACGGTCATACGTTCTTCCATGCTCAAGGCACGTATTGTTGTGCCAGTGTATTCAATGACATAGCCCGTGCCACCATCCGTCGTAATTTTACCAATCAAATATAAAATAATATCCTTGGCTGTAATGCCACGTGGTAAATCGCCTTCGACACACAACTCCATGGTTTTGGGCGGACTCTGCAGTAAAGTCTGCGTCGCCAAGACATGCTCCACTTCACTCGTACCAATCCCAAAAGCCAACGCCCCAAAAGCACCATGTGTTGCCGTATGGCTGTCCCCGCAAACGATTGTCATCCCCGGTTGGGTAAGCCCCAATTCGGGACCGATTACGTGAACAATTCCCTGGCGAATGTCATTTAAATCATACAGTTTCACGCCAAACTCAGCGCAATGATTTCGCAACGCATCAACTTGTTTCCGTGAAATCTCATCTGCAATCGGCAACAAACGATCTATGGTGGGAACATTGTGGTCAGGCGTGGCAACCGTCAATTCGGGCCTGCGAACAGAACGCCCCGCCAACCGTAACCCTGCGAATGCCTGTGGACTTGTTACTTCGTGAACCAAGTGCAAATCAATATATAGAATCGCCTGTGCACCTTCTTCGGTATGCACAACATGCTCGTCCCAGATTTTCTGAAACATCGTTCGCGGAACAGTCATTTTTTCTCCCACTCCAGGTTCATGTTCAGCTTTCCGGAATCGCCACAAAATCCAGTGTAGCAAATGTAGATACTTTGCCCTGACACAACCGCATCAAGAACACTGTAAAATGCTTGAAAAGTACGCCCCGCTCTCGCCCAGTAGGCTCATCGACTATTCAAGTATTGTAGCTTATCTTCATTTCGCTGGGGAGACACCGCTGAGCGATGGTCATAATACGGTATTTGCTGGCCCGACAAGCTACAGCCGGCAAAAAAACCTCCATCGGCGTTCACTGCGAGCGCAGCGTTTGAGGTAACCACCACCGGATTGATCCAATGCTTTCGCGAACACCGCAAGCACTCTCTTGCAAACAAATCAAGGAATCCACCAGGCCAATGAAAACACAACCCATCCCATAGACTAACTGACGCCTTGCGGATCAAAATAATCGGGTTCGGCATTCTGTATCCACTTGATGTTACAACCGATGCTTGGTTTTTGCATGGACGAAACGGGTTGTCCAGCCAGTACGGCAGCGAGAGCCGCCCGCAAATCTGAACCTGTTATCGGAATATTCAAATCGGGACGACTATCATCGAACTGACCACGATAAACAAGATTCAGGTCACCATCAAATACATAAAAATCTGGTGTGCAGGAAGCTTGGTATGCCTTGGCGACTTGTTGGTTTTCGTCGTACAAATAGGGAAACGTGTAACCTCGTTCTTCGACGGCATGCACCATTTGTTCTGGGGAATCACCTGGGTGGGTCGATACATCATTGGAATTGATTCCCACAACACCCACACCCTGCGCCTGAAATTCTCGGGCCAAACTTGCCAATTCGTCAGCCAAGTGCTGAACAAACGGGCAATGGTTACACATAAAGATCATCAGTAATGCTGACGCCTCCTCAAAGTCACCAAGTGAAACTACTTGTCCGTCCACATTGACCAAGGAAAAATCAGGCGCCTTGGTACCTAAAGGCAACATCGTGCTGGCAGTCTTTACCATCGTCTTTTCTCCTTTTCATTTAATACCTGCCCGAACCAAACAACCGCTGCGCATTCGCAGTTGTCTCACGGGCCAATTGCTGCAATTCCACACCTCGCACTTCTGCCAGACACTGCGCCGTATGCACTAGCAATGCTGGCTCATTTGGACGCGTTCCCCGGACGGGATGTGGCGAAAGATAAGGGGCGTCTGTTTCAATCAGCAACCGGTCTGCTGGAACGGATTTGGCTACGGTGCGTAACAGATCTGACTTCTTAAAAGTTACCATACCGGCAAAACTGATGTACAACCCTAACTCAAGACATTCCTGAAGCGTGTCAGCCGAGCCAGTAAACGAATGCATGACGCCTGACAATACACTTCGTCTTCGCTCATCTCGCAACATTGCCAGGATGTCAGCTTCACAATCTCGCATATGCACAATAAAGGGCAAGCCAGTTTGCCCGGAAAGAATCAAATGCCTCTTAAAATAATCTTGTTGCATCTCAAATGGAGTATAATCCCAATAGCGATCCAATCCCGTCTCGCCCAGCGCCACGACCCGATTTTTTTGAGCTAACAAAACGATCCGGTCCCAGTCACTATCTTGGGCTTGTGCACAGTAATTTGGTTGTATCCCAACTGCTGCCTGGACACATTCAAATCGCTCTGCAATCTCGACGGTCTTCTCGCTGGAATCGACCGTGGTACCAATCGCCACAATGTCGAGTACCCCTGAGGCGTTCGCCCGGCTTACTACTTCTTCCAAGTTGGCCGCAAATGGTTCGTCGTCCAAATGGGCGTGAGTATCGTATAGATGCATCGTATGGCCAAACCTGATTCGCATTCAAAACGAAAAGCGAAATCTTCTCCTGGAAAATAAGGCGCGTTCATGATTCACCAGTCAGTGGGTTTTGCAACAACGCAACTAGAGTCGTCCGTCAGACTCGAGCACAGACAACGTCACACACTCAAACCAACACATGACTGGAGAAAACGGTAACTGGTGAAACGCTAGACACTTCTACTTTTCAGTTGGAACGTCACCATCGCCAGGCAACTCTACCTCTCGGACGATTTCTTCCAACGTTTCCAGATGGCCTTTGGCGATCCCCAGGGCCTGCTGGGCAAGTCCTCTCGCCTCGGCATCTCGCTCCAAACTCTGAACACAGTTCTCAATGGCATGAATATCGTCGCGTTGAGATTCAATAACTCGCTGAATCAAAAAATCAAGCGACAAGTCATTCAACGAGGTCAGATCTCGTCTGTGGCCAGGATTCGGGCTTCCTCCGAGTTGATCAATGTAGCGCGCAATACGGTCTATCAGCCATTGTTGGTCTTTTACCAAGTGGTCCAACGCCTCTCGGGATCGGTCACTAGACCCCGCTGACCACGGGCTGGTCTGAGTCAGGTAGTTGGAAATCGACTGACAGTGAATGGCCAACAGCCGATTCAATGGGCCAATGACAATGTCGGAACTCATTTTTTTCTTACACTCTTATTTACGACAACAGGTGGTCCGCAGCTGACCTTGCCAACTTACTCAACCAATCCCAACGCAGAAAAAACAACACAACAGGAAGTGTCACGAGCAAGGTATAGACTCCAGCCGGTGAGGCAAGTGAAAAATCGACAGACGGTCGTTCGCCCGGTGCTCCATCGATGACCATGACTTTCACGATTCGCAAGTAGTAAAACAAACTGATTGCGGTGTTAATACCTCCTACAATCAATAGCGCGAATAAATAACCGTGCTGTGTCAATTGATAACCATCCATCAATGCCGCAAACACCGCAAACTTTCCAACAAACCCTGCCAAAGGTGGTAAGCCAACTAAACTGAAAAGAATCAGAGACAAACACACAACCGCACTCGGGGCGCGCCAAAACAGTCCAGCATAGTCGGCAATCTGCTCACTACCGATAGCGCCTCGCATAAAAGCCACAATCGCAAATGCCCCCAAGTTCATAAACAAATAGATTCCGAGATATATTGCCAGCGAGGCAATCGCCGTTTCGGCCTGTTCGGGATGGGCATCGGCCATTACGACTGCGGCAGGTACAGCCATCATCATGTACCCTGCATGGGCAATCGTCGAGTATGCCAAAAGCCTGTTAATATTGGTTTGGCCATATGCCGCAAGATTTCCAAACGTACAGGTAATAGCTGCCAATACGCCGATCATCAGCGCAATACATCCGGGCAATGTCGCCTGGGATACCAACGCCTGGTCAGCCGATGACTCATGTTGATCCGACGAGTCTATCTCATGGCTGGCTGAAAAAACAGAAGTTGTGTTGGTATCAGAAAGACTCGCATCCTCTCTGGCTCCCAAATTGAAAACTGCCAATGAAGAATCAAACGGTATCTCTTGCACCGAGAAGGGTTGGACAACGGCAGCAGGCTGAGTCATCGTGTGCGATTCCTCCAGTGCCGTGTCAACAGCAACACCGATTCCCAACGAGACACGAACGAGCAATGCTAACGCAGCAGCCTTGGACGCCACAGAAAGAAACGCATTGACTTCGGCACTGGCCCCTTCAAATACATCGGGGCACCAAAAATGAAATGGGACAGCGGAAAGTTTAAACGCCAAGCCGACCATGATCATCAACCCGCCCAATCCCAACACAAATGACTCTTCCATACTCATCGCTGGCCAGATTTCCACCAGTCTGTCCGCAATGGTCGGTAAATGCACTGAATTGACGACCCCCGCTACCAAACTAATTCCGTACAACATGACACCAGCCGTTCCAGCACCATAAACAGAGTATTTCAAGGCAGCTTCGCTGGAAATGCGACGCGTCTTACGAATACCTGCCAAAACGTATGACGGAACACTCGCCATCTCAACAGCTAGAAAGACCATCAACAAGTGGTTGGCCGAAGCCATCAAGCACATACCAAGCGTGGCACCCAAAATCAGCGTGTAAATATCAGTGCCATCACGTCGGTCAAAGATATTCGTCAAGCGTATCAACATTAGCAACAGGATAGCGAATACGATCAACAGGCCCCGCATAAATAACGTAAAACCATCGTAAACTAACATCCCGGTAAAAATTTCGGTCCGAACCAAGGCATCAGACTCTGTTAAAATACGCCACGGCTGACCCCCATAAGGCACCACCAATGCGACGATTAGACCAGCCAATGCCAAATGGAACGACATTTCGATTCGTCCGCAAAAAACACGAGCTGCCAGCAACACAAAAATCGTAAGGCACAAAACAATCTCCGGCAAAAACACTGGGAGACTTGTTTGAAGCGTGTCACTGATGACGTGTTGAATCAGATCGTAAAATCCCACCGGTCAAATATCCTCGATTCCACTTTTGTGATAACAAAGGGCCACAACATGAGCCAGATAGCCTGACACTATTGTTCCAATAGACCCCTTGAACGTGTACTCCTTGTCGTTGTTTTGTTCAACGTTTTGTTCAACGAAATTGGACCTGACAACTTATTGGTAGCGGCAAATCCATGAAGTTCACCAGGACTGACGGCTCGCTCTATACTCCGCAGTACTGCCTGGTTCGACGCCGCGGCGCCACCCCCACGACTCACAACCTTTCCAAACGGTAATGTTGTGGTCGTCGTTTCTATTTCAGCCGGCATAAGCTGGTCATGCCTTTTTTGCCAGTCAACGAGCTCGTTGATCTGGTGGTCAATCGTGGGATCCATGTACCGCAACACAATATGCGGATAAACACCAAACCAGATAGCCAAAACAACTAACGGTATCGCAACCGCTAATTCCCGCCCCTTGATGGGTGTCAATGCTTCCTCGTGGGGCCCACGATACTCCGCCCCCAGGTACACGCGTTGGATTGCCCAAAGAATATAGCCAGCAGTCAGAATCACAACAGCAGCTGAAATAACGGCCAAAATCTGGCTGTATTCCCAGACCGACAACACCACCAATACTTCACCAATAAATCCACACAACCCAGGCAATCCCAAACCGGCAAAGAACAGCACAATTGCTAAACCGGTATAAACTGGCATCTTTCCATAAATACCACCAAATTCCTCCAAGTTGCGGTGATGAACACGATCGTAGAGAACACCCACCATAAAGAACATACCGGCGGAGCTAACACCATGAGCGATCATTTGGAACATGGCACCCTTCACGCCCATATTCCAATAGTCGCTCACATATGCGTTTCCCATATAGGCAGACCAAACTCCCAAGCCCAAAACAACATATCCCATATGGCTGACCGAACTGTAGGCAACCAATCGCTTCAAGTCTCGTTGAGCCATCGCAGCAAACGCACCATAGACCATGCTCACAACACCTACCAGACATACTAACCATGCCAGCTCCAAACCCGCTGCTGGACAAATGGGATAACACATGCGGATGATGCCGTAACCACCCATCTTCAGCAGCACCCCGGCAAGAATCATTGAAATTGGAGTCGGAGCTTCCACATGCGCATCGGGCAACCATGTATGAAAAGGTACTGACGGCACTTTGATCACAAATCCAATGAACAGCAATACAAATGCCCAACATTGCAACGTGCAGCCAAACATCGGGACACTAAATAAATCCGTGTGCTGTCCCATCTGCTGCAAGGCCAAGATATTAAAAGTATGAACCGGTTCGCCAGCCGCCTGCTTTTCCGCATATTTCACACCCGACGGATCCGACTGTGTCCAATCCTGAAACGCCTCTTCACTGGAACTAAATTCTCCACGTGGGAATAGCTTGGCTGTTTCAAGTTGATCAACACTGAGATGGGTTAAATCACTATTAAAGTACAACATCAATATCGCGACCAGCATCAGGACACTGCCAAACAATGTATAAAGAAAAAATTTGATCGCCGCGTATTCCTTGCGGGGCCCTCCCCAAATACCGATCAAAAAATACATCGGCAACAGCATGACTTCCCAAAAAACATAGAACAAAAAGAAATCCAAAGACATGAAGACGCCCAACATGCCCGCTTCTAATAATAAAAACAGGATGCAGTATCCTTTGACGTATTTCGTGACAGACCAACTCGCTCCCATTGCCAACACACTAATCACTGCGGTTAACACCACCAATGGAAAACTAATTCCATCCAATCCCATGAAGTATTCAATTTCAAACGAGGGAATCCATTGGTGACGACAAACGTTTTGCATCGACTCTGCCGACAAATCAAAACCCGTCTCACTAAGTCCTGTCACGCTTTCTGGCAATGCCAGGAGCACCGCAGGAACCAAGACCGCGACCGTCACGGCCAGAGTAAACAAACGCATTGCTTCTGTATTTCCCTTGGGAAAAAACGCCAGGGCCAAGGCCCCAACGGCAGGTGCGAATACGATAAAGCTGAGTAGAAAAGTTGGATTGTCCATAATTGCAACGCCGTGTCAGTGGCCCGCTATGCTGCGGGTCCAAGTGATCAGAATCAAAATGGCTACCGTGCCTAACACAATAAACATCACATAATGTCGAAGTCGGCCTGTCTGCACACGTCGCAGTGCAAGACCAACACTGTAGATCCAATGAGCCAGTCCGTTTGCCAATCCATCGACCACACCACGATCAATCCAGCGATCGACCGCACGGGAAAAAGCAGCCGTAGTCATGGCCAAACCTTCCAACAACCAGTCGATCAACCGTCGATCGATAGCAGCGATTCCTTCGGAGATCCAAAGAGTTGGTCGTACCCAAAGGATGTCATACAATTCGTCAAACCACCACTTGTTGTGTAAAAATGTATAGATTGTCCGGAACTGGCGGCGCATATCCTCTGGATTTAAGATTCGCCACCCATAAAAGAACAGAGCAAATGAAAAACCACCTAATGCCGTAAAAAATGCGATCAATGTTACCGGTACGACAATGGTCCCGTAGTTCGAACCTTGATGTGCTATATGCTCGTCGGGCCAAACGTAACCGGCCCACTCCCCACTAACCGTAGCAGCCGTTCCTGCCGGACGGGATGCTTCCAATAAATTAGAAAGATTTAAATCAAAAGGTTTCCAAGCCACAGTTACGGCAAAAACCGCTAACACTACCAAGGGCCAATACATGACGCCTGGCGATTCGTGAGCGTGGTCGAATCGCTGTGAATCGCGAGGTGCTCCAGCAAAGGTCAGGTACCATAAACGAAACATATAGAAGGCAGTCATCGACGCCCCGCCAGCGGCAACTAAAAAGAACACCATCCCCAACGTGGCATTTCCGGGTTCATGTCGCCAAAACGAAAAAACCTGTTCCAGAATCGCATCCTTCGAGTAATAACCGCTGAAACCAATCAACAGCGGAATCCCTGCACCTACGATAGCCAGACAACCGACCAACATCGTGTATGCCGTGATCGGCATCTTTTTCCGTAGCCCGCCCATATCAGTCATTTCATTCGAATGGACCGCGTGAATGACTGAACCAGAACACATGAACAATAAACTTTTGAAAAATGCATGTGTGAACAGATGCAACATGCCCGCCAACCAGCCACCCACACCTAATGCCAACATCATGTAACCCAACTGGCTGATTGTCGAATAAGCCAGAACACGCTTTATATCTGTGGCAGTAATCGCAATCGTAGCGGCCATGAACAACGTAATACAACCAATCACAGCAATTACCAGCAAAACCTCTGGGGCAAACACAGGATAAAACCTGCCCACAAGAAAAACACCGGCTGCCACCATCGTAGCCGAGTGGACCAGTGCCGAAACTGGAGTTGGTCCCTCCATGGCATCCGGCAACCAGGTATGCAGTGGAAACTGAGCACTCTTCCCGACACAACCACAGAAAATTCCGATTCCAGCAACAACCAGCAGGCCATAGCCGAACCCTTCGTCACGCCATCCTGCCAAACGAGAATTCACCTCTGAATTCGCTGCCATTAAACCATCAGGATGTTGCAAATGATCTTGTACAATCTCTGCAATTGCGTCCCGCTTGCTGGCTCGGACCATTCCATCTGGTACGACTAATGCAAAATTCGCATCCGCGGGGCGCACCAAACTGAACATGCCGAGTTCGACCACCTTTTGACCCGAATCATCGACAGTCTCTATATCACCAAAATTAAAGGTCCCCAGCCCTGACCACAGAACCATCAAACCGATAATCATACCAAAATCACCCACGCGATTGACAATAAATGCCTTGTTGGCAGCCGTCGACGCGCTGTGCCGCTCCACGTAAAAGCCAATCAAAAAGTACGAACAAATACCCACTAATTCCCAAAAAACAAATGTCTGGGCAATGTTTCCAGAAATAACCAGCCCCAACATGCTGAAACAAAACAGCGACAAATATTGAAAGAACCGCGGAAAGCGGCCTGGCCGTTTCAGGTGGGATCCGTCCGCAAGCGTGACTTCGTGGTCCGTATACTCTTCCAGTTCGTCATGCATGTATCCCATCGCATAAACATGGATACAGGTGGCAATCAAAGTCACCATGCAAAACATACAGACCGTCAAAGAATCAATGAAGTATCCAATGTCGAGATGCAACTCCCCAAACTGCCCCAGCCGGTACCAATATCCGCTGTAATGTTCAGTGGTGTGGCTACTGCCTGCCGCATGCTCGTCATGCGCATGCTCGTCATGCGAATGCTCGGCTTGATGTGCTTCTCCCGCAACTGCATGCTGGGCATCGCCATGCGAACTCGTTGGATAATGGACTGGCAACCAGACTGCAAACAAGGCAAATAGCGACAAAATACAGGAAAATGCGATGGCGAATGTCGCCACAACCGCTGCGCCTTTCCCCCAATTGCGACCAAAAAGCACGATCAGCGCAAACGAGAACAACGGCGAAAGCACCGCCAATCCGAGCAACCCATGTAGGGAATCCGGTGAAAACATCAGCCTTTTAACTCGTCTGCCCGATCCACATCGATCGTAGCGTGATTGTTATAAAAATTTAATGCAATTGCCAAAGCAACCGCCGCTTCGGCAGCCGCCAACACAATGACAAACAACGCTATCAACTGCCCATCCAGTCCCAGTGTTTCCGTACGGAAATACTTACTACCCAACGCCACAAAATTGACATTTGCTCCATTTAATACCAACTCAACGCCCATCAACACACCAAGAGCGTTCCGTTTGGTGGCCATACAAATGACCCCCGTGACAAACATCACGGCGCCGACAATCAAATAATGTGAGACTCCAACTGTAAACGGATCCATGTTTGGTTTCCGAAATTTCTCTCGTGGACGTTTCCCATCGAGTGACGAGCAGGTGCTTTACCAGCCCCATCCATGGAAAACAAATTAAATCATGAGGTTACGTCTCCGTGCCGCCGGGCGCGAGCCAAATACGCCGCACCAATCAAAACTACTAGCAGGTGTACCGAAATTATTTCAAACGGTAATAAATAGCCCGACAACCCTCCGCGCAGCGTGCTATCCATTTCACTCATTCGGTCAACCCTCGTCCCTATTAACGCGAGTCCCAAAGGTGTCGTGACCTGACTGTCGTCCGCTGTCACTGCCTCCTGCGCTGCGGCCGCCTGGTCAGCACCCGGTATATACAAGGCAGCAAATGCCAATAAAAACAACAAGGTACCACCGACAACCACAGCCAGCACCCAGTCGCCACTGCGTGTCTTCATGGTGACAAAACCTTCTTGAGCCGTCAGCATGACACCGAAAATCAGCAGCACCAACGTGCCCCCAACATAAATCATCAATTGCATCGCACCTACAAAGTGGGCACCGGCCAACATGAACAATCCAGCAGTCGCACCTAAGGCCAACGTCAAATAAAAGGCCATACGTACAATGTTGCTTGTAAACAGCATCAGGAGGGAAAAGACACATGCCAAAACAGCAAACAACAAAAACAACGAAAAATACCAGTTAACCGCCGCTAGAATGACCATCAAGCATTCCCTCCCGAACCAGCTTGAGCGGTCTCAATTTGGTCGTCTTCTGATGATTCTATCGGTGCGTCAATCGCCGCCGGTGCTAACTCGTTCACCCAGCCTTCCCTAACATTGCTTCGCGCCTGATGCGGTACCAAGTCGTTAATGAATGGTACATCATAGGTCGTCCACGCAAGAACACCGCAAAATAAAACAGCCACCAACGGTACACAATATTTCCAACATGTCGTAATCACCTGATCAATGCGTAACCGCGGCAGCGTCCAACGTACCCATATCATAACGGTCACACCTACTACTGCCTTGGCAATCAAATTGGCACAGCCAAACAAGTTTGCAATCCAACCCGTAAGACGAATCGGTTCACCAGCAGCATCATAGGCCCAGCCAATCATATGAAAGATCGGAATGGGACCATTCCAACCACCAAAAAACAAAATAGCCGCCAAGGCACTAACGACGTACATCGAACCATATTCCGCCATAAAAAATATACTCCAGCGGAGTCCGGAATATTCCGTGTGAAAACCGGCCACAAGCTCACTTTCCGCCTCTGCCAAGTCAAAGGGAGCCCGGTTCACACTTGCTGTCGCGCAGGTGAAATAAATCCAAAACACGAGAAAAGTAAAGGGATCGTGAAAAATCAGCCAATTCGTAAACAGTCCGGCTTGCATATTGCTAATCGTGATCAAGTCCATCGTGCCACAGATCATTACCGGCACGATCACGCACAGCCCAATCGGAACCTCGTAACTAACCACCTGGGCGGCTTCGCGCATTGCACCAAACAGTGACCACTTTGACCCCGAAGCCCATCCGGCCAGAATAACACCGAACACTTCGAGACCAAGAACCGCCAGCACAAAAAACACCGCCACATTGATATGCTGGCCAACCCACCCTGTTGCAAATGGTAATGCCAGAAAGGCAGCAAAACTGGCCGTAAAACTCAAATAAGGCGCCAGCTTGAACAACATCACATCCGCTTTACCGGGGGTAATGTCTTCTTTGGTAATTAACTTCAATCCATCCGCCAGCGTCTGCAACCAACCAAAATTCCCCCCCACACGGGTCGGCCCCAAACGATCCTGGATACGCCCAGAAACCTTGCGTTCCATCCAGATAAAAACCAGAGCACCTACGGCAGGGACATGGATAATCAATGCCGCCTGAATCAGCGCAGCGACGATATAGCCAAGTGCTTCCCACTCGGCGGGAATCAACCAACTAGCATACGCATCTAAAAATCTGTTGATCGACTCACCCACGCAGAATTCGCCCTTATCTAACAGAAACCAAACTTAAACAATCGACCACCAAACATGAACATCGAATCAACGAACTGCCTTCCGCCTTCCGCCATCAAATCTTGGCACCCTTCGCCAACCCGTAAAGGCCGTTCCACCATTTGAACAAAACCTCAACGGACGGATATTGGCAACAAGTCCGTGAAATATGTCACAAGGCATCCCTGGACGGCAACCCCCGAATCTCTGTTTTTTTGTCAGCGATCAATCTCGCCCATTACAATATCAAGCGACCCAACGATCGCAGGTACATCCGCAATCAAACAACCACGGCACATTTCATGGCACACCGAGAGATTACAAAACGAACTACTACGCGCTCGGACACGCCATGGAATCGCATCACCATGACTGACAACATAAAAGCCCATCTGTCCACGCGGACATTCGGTCTCCAAGTAGACTTCACCAGGAGGCAGTTTTTGGGCCAACTTAATGGGTATCCCCCAGTCACCTTCAGCAACGCTGTAACGCTCCATTGCCTGACGCACCAGATCAATCGCCTGGACTACCTCCAACATGCGGACATAAAAACGATGCCAGCAATCGCCAAGCACTGTCTCTTCGGGCACGGCCGGATATTCATGGTCACTCGGATAGTGACCATTGCGTTCACAAATTACCTCAAATGCATAACCATCATACATCTCTGTGTAACGCTCTTCACCGTCTCGGCGCAAATCGTAATCAACACCACTACCGCGTAACACAGGCCCTGTACATCCATAGTCAATGGCCATCTCACGTGACAGGACACCAATCCCAGCAGTCCGCTTGATGAAGATGGCATTCGATGTCAACAACGTGTGATATTCCTGAATGACCGGCACAAACTGGTCGAGGAACTCCTCACATTTTTTAAGCCACCCGACCGGTAGGTCAGCCGTGGCACCACCTGGCGTCAGATAACTGGTGGTGAGACGCGCTCCACAGGCCTCCTCAAACAAATCAAGTATTTTTTCTCTCTCGCGAAATGCGTACAAAAAGGGACTAAACGTCCCCAGGTCCAGTCCGTAGGCCCCCATGCCAACCAAGTGACTGGCAATTCGCGATAGTTCGGCAATGATGACCCGCAAATGCTTGGCTTTCTGAGAAAGTTCATGGCCAAGCAACTTTTCGACGGCCAACGCCCAGCCCAAGTTCATGTTCATCGCTGCCAGGTAATCCATACGGTCGGTGTACGGAACCCATTGACGTGCCGTAAGATTCTCGCCAATCTTTTCGGCACAACGATGCAGATAACCAATATGCGGTGTCACCTCGGAAACCACTTCACCATCGGTACGCAACACCAAGCGCAGCACGCCATGTGTACTGGGGTGCTGAGGCCCCATGTTAACCAACATTTCGTCCGTGCGAACGTCGAACTCAATGATTCTCGGATCGTCAATCGTCGCCATATTTTAACGACCTCGAATGCCGTGATATTCTAAGGGAAACTCGTAATCCTTGCGCAACGCGTATCCCACCCAATCCTCAGGGCAAAGGATACGGCGCAGATCCGGATGTCCAGTGAACCAAACACCGGACAAATCATAGACCTCTCGCTCATGCCAATCCGCCGTACTCCAGACGGACACGACACTGGGCAACTCTGGCAATTCACCCGAAACATCGTCTTTCCAGCGCGGCAAAATCACTTTCAAGACGATGTTGTGCTTATGCTCAATACTTGACAAGTGATAAACAACTTCGACATGCGGATCCCAACCTGTTTTCTTGGCTTTTTTGGGATCCGTTTGACAATAATCGACGCCAGAGATGCAATTCAACATGTCGAATTGCAAATCGTCTTCGTCCCGTACGTAACGGGCAACGTCGACCAAGGCATGCGGTGCCACCTCGATCCAAGGATCCAAGGCTGTCAAGTTAGATCCCGTGATACCGTCACCGAATTGCTTTTTAAGACGATCTACAAACTGTTCACCGGTCATGAAAATCACGATTGAAAATTGAAAGTATTACACCGTATACACTCAGTACTGTTTTGCAATACAAGTTTTATACGGACAAAACAGGTTCCTCATCAAGCACGTCTTCGGGCGGGCCTCGTACGATGTTCGTCGTATCCGGCTCTGTCACAGCACGCACCCAATCCATTGCGCCAGTTTTCCATTCATAGGCAAAACCGAGCAACAATACAAAGAAAAAGACGCACATCGAAACGGCTGCCAAATGGACCAAGTTCCGCGAACCTTTTTGTAACTCTGTGAAGCCACCTTCAGTGGAAAGATTCGGATCTGCCACTCCAAGTTCGCGGTGCAAGCCTCTGGCCGACTTAACCAGCTGTACTTGGCTTGCAGACATTGTTGCGACTGAACTGTCGCTATCAGCTGTATCACTGTCAGCTGTATCACTGCCAGCTGTATCACTTGTATCACTATCCACTAGCCGCATTAAATTGACCGCTTTGCCATACACTGTTGCCCAGGGAAACATGAACGCGACTTCTACGTCAAAAACAATAAATACAAGAGCTACCACGTAAAAACGTAAATCAAATTGAACAAAACTGGATCCGATCGTCGGCTCACCACATTCATAAATTTCTAACTTTTCGGGATGCGGATCGGCGGGACGCAAAAAACGTCCGACGAAGAGATTGACCAAAACAAATCCCAATCCCACTAATGCAAACAGAGCAAGATAGGCCACAATGCCAATCGACGATGTCATGATCCAACAAGACCTTCCAAAAACGGCCACACAGAAAGCTACGATTCCGATCAGGCCAAATGTATTCCGATTGGGACAATCAGCGAAAGTCCCACCGCTTTAGCCGAAACACGCATTGTAGAGGCCTTGCCTGACATTGCAAGGCAGCCCCGGTAGATTGTTTGCCGGTAACAGATCGTGAAATTTGGCCAGGAAACGCCGTACCAAGAATTTTATCGACCCGGAGGCATCCAGCAAGATCGCGGTGCGACAGCACCATGCAAAACGGCAAGTTATCTGTCCAACATCCCTGCCGAATCAGCAGCATCAGCCACTACGGCACCAACCGTCAAGGGTTGCCGGCCGGCAAATCCAGCATCTAATTCATGCCAGTACAAGACCTCCGGTTCACCTACTTTCCAGCACAAATAAACCAAGCGACCGTCTACCATGCAAGGAAAATCGACCAATCCTTCCTCGGCTCCCTTGGGTTCCACACCCAATTCGCAAAGTTCACGCACATATTCTCGTAGTCGTTGAGTATCACGCTCCAATTCACTTTCCACCAAGGCTAATTCGTCATCGTACGGATTTCCAGTCGCCAATTCACGGTCCGTGGTGATATGTGCGAGTCGCTGCCGACGTTCAATGACTTCACGAGACAGCTTGGCAAGGTCCGATGCGATGGCACCCACCAAAGGTAGCATGGCATTAACTTGTTCGACAGTAAAAACTTTTTTCGGATTATATTCCAGATCGGACATTGGTGATTCCAAATTGCCAGTTTCCTGTCAGTATTGAATTTTAACGGCGACCAACGCCGTTTCAAGTCATTTTCTTCTTGAAACATTTCCTACTACTGGTTCGGTCCCCCGTGAACCGGTTCGATAACCATTTTTGACTCCGCCACAACCGTCGGATTCACTGTTGCTCGCCCCCAGGCCACATTGACCGGTAACCTGGAATAATCCACGATGCAACCATCACGGCTGTAACAACTCAAATCAAGTGTTCCTCCCATGAAAATACAATCCACCGGGCAAGGTTCAACACATAAAGCACAAAACATGCACTTCGAATAATCAATCGTATATCCCGTGACCTTGAATCCTTTCCCATTCTCAACGCGTTCTTTTCCAATGTAAATACAGTCGACGGGACACACTTTTGCGCACTGATCACAAGCAATACACGTGGTCAAATCAAACCGATGATACCCTCGGTACCGAGGCGCGATCGGAACCGGAAGCTCCGGATATTCAAATTTCTGCGTAAAAGCGCCTCGATCCGCGCGGTAAGTAACCAACCAATAGCGTAACGTGACGTACATGCCCTTGGCGACAGTCTTCACAGTCAGCCAAATGTTGCTGAACCATTTCCACATTACTTTTGCGTCCTAGCTCTATCCATTGTTAACTTAAAGTCAATTCAAGCCCGACTCCTAGTAAATTATAAACAGCCCCCGTGCATCTGCAAGCTCCCTGGTTTCTAAAAATTAAATCCCCACTGAGAAAAACTGCACCTCATGCATAAGACTTCATGGCCACCAAACGAAAAAAATTGCTTGACAACACGCTTTCAATTTTCATAACAAACCAAGCAACCGACTCGCTGAGCTTAGTGACAACACTCGTGCAAAACGTCCCCAACGAAACCGCTGGCAAGAGTTTACACGCATTCACTCCTGGGAAGGATTGTTGATTTAGTACCACCCAAGGAACCGGTCATCACCCATTCAACCTATGCGTCATTCTGGTAGCGCCAGAATCAGTCTATGAGCAGCTGACAACTAGGATCAGGTGTAAAATCGACACTGGGTGAAAATTTGGTCGGTCCAAGAAAGGGGTTCCAATGATTCCCATAGCGGGGTTACGTCAAAAATTTCTAGTTCCATTGGGGGGTTGGAGTGGGAGGGGTGGCAAAAGTTTGGCCCGCCTAGGGTGTGAAAACTCTCCAATCACAAAAAAACTTCCTCATCAAGACCTTGCTCATTTAACATAAACTATTTTACTTCAATGACTTAAATGGACTCTTCATGGAATACTAGTTCCTCGTTACTAGCTTTCATTTCTACACGGATCGATCAGCCTCCTATGCCAATCTCACTTTGAAGCACTAGATTACCTCGCTAAACCCTACCAACAAATGCCACTCGGCCCGGATGATTTTCTTGACTCTGTTCACGTAATCCGTAGAGTAAAGAAGGGGAATGCTCGGAATCGTACCACGCTAGTATTCATTTCATGTGCTAAACATCATGCTTATCTAAGAGATACTGGTTTCCTTGGCGGATAACTGGAGGTGGAAAACTAGCGGTTCAAACAAGGAATGGTACATGTTGGTTTTATCCCGCAAAAAAAACGAAAGCATTGTTATTAATAACGACATTACTGTCGTTATCGTCGAAATTCGCGGAGACAAAGTTCGTCTTGGCATAGAGGCTCCCAAAGAAGTTCCCGTGCACCGGCAAGAAGTGTTCGATGCTATTCAGCAGGAAATGTCTTCCCAAACGAACACTACTCCCAATCCTGAAAATGCGGAATAACTCTGTCAATATAGAAGTTTTGGGCAGCTTTTTCGACATGATAGCAAACCGAGCCACCCAACATCTGGCTAGTTTTGCTTCTCGCATGCGATTCTCTGTCGATTATACGACAATCTCCACTTGACTAGAGCCTGGGTGTTGCCCATTATACCGAGCCAATATTATGGTTCGTCCATAGTCAGGCCCCGTCGTCTAGCGGTCTAGGACTCCGGCCTTTCACGCCGGCAACACGGGTT
>CAYMUR010000004.1:95230-116092 GCA_964393615.1 uncultured Pirellulaceae bacterium | reverse complement strand
CCGCATCATGCAGATCCGCCAGGAAGTGAGCGGACCAGGCAATCGAGTTGGTCTTTCCCGAGCCTGCCGAATGTTGGATCAGATATTTTTCTCCGGCTCCTTCGGCCAAAACGGCTGCCAGCAGGCGGGCGTACTTTCGCTGGCTTTCCCATGAGTTGTACTTGCCCAGGTAAATGTGTTTCCCACGGACGATGGTACGGGCTTGGCCTGACGGCTTATGAAGCCGGTACGAAGGCACTAACCTGCGTGGCATGGCATGTCTCCAGAAAAGGGCTGCAGCCAAAAGTGGTAGGACTACCACTTTCAGCAACCTTTCCGGCCACGCTGCCAAGGGAAAGCAGGTACGCTAAGTCATGCGTTTGGCGGAACTTAGTAAAAGTATCCCCGGCAGGATTCGAACCTGCAACCTTCGGCTCCGGAGGCCGACGCTCTATCCAATTGAGCTACGGAGACTCACCATCAAATCAGCAAGCTCTCTCAGTAGACTACTAAAAAAAGATTACCATCAGCAAGCTGGCAGGGGTAGAAATGGTCATTTTTTTACCACTGCCATTCACCCAATTTGACTTCCGCCGAAATCATCTGCTCACCACGACGGACCTGAACCTGAACCTTGTCTCCAGGAGCATTTTTACCGATGAACTGACGCAGTGCGGTGAAATTTTTCACAGCATGTCCATCGTATTCCAAAATGATGTCGTTTTTTTGTAAACCAGCCTTCGCTGCTGCCGAATTTGGCTGGACACCAAGAATAGTACACTTGTCAACTTCATTGTGACACTGTACGCCGAGCAATGCTCCACCTGGCCGAAAATCGATCTGCACTCCTTGCATCGCCGCCGCCAACCGATCTGCTCCTTGGGAGGTGACGCGCGTGCCATATAACTGAATCAACCGCATCCCTTTGATTGCTGCCAATTGATCAATGCATTCATCTGTCAAGTTTGAGTACCAGATTTCCAACTGAACCGGGGCAAGTTGCTGCAAATGTGCGAGACCAGCATCGGTTATCCCCGTATGTTTCAGTCGTAGTCGACCAAGGTTGTTCATCATGCCAACAACCTGCAACCACTCGTCCCGTACCTGATCTCCTAACAACTTCAATTCTCCGAGATCGTGGAGCCACTGTAAATGTTTCAAATCGGCTGTCGAACCTTTCCAACGTTTGCCGATTTCTACGGAATTGATCGCTTCGATACGCTGTCCACCCGTGGCCAGGATCGCTATTTTTATCTCAGCGCCCAGCCGTTGCAATTCGTCTAATGCGCGTCCCTCAAAATGTGACGCCAGTTGATCTAACGATCGTCGTGCTGGACGTTGCGCCCTCGAGTTCCTTTTGCCGGCCAACTCCCGTAACGCTTCATGAGCTGATGATTCGGTCCCGGGCTTCGAAGAAATGGCCAGTTGTTGCAAAACAAAAACCGCGCGTGTAACCACCTCGAGATTATCTTGACCGGCCTCTTTCAGCAGGGCCGGTATGGCGCGACGCCCCACCGCGACGAGCTGCTCCGTCGCTGATTCACGGTCTGAAAACCGATTCGCATCGAGGGCTTGAATCCAGGTAGCAATTTGTTCGTCCGTCACTTCCACTGCTTCGAGCAACACCTGTTGTGCCTGTGGCGTGTCGACTTGTCCGAATAAAATAATCGTGCTCATCCATAGAAACGTAGACATCGGATTTCCTGCAGGAAATGGCTTGTCTGCAAAACCACAACGTGGGCGGTAAAACGGCTTCTCCTGAGTATGACGGGTCGCCACAAATAGTGAAGGCCCTCTTTCTATTCTCGCCATGACTCCGTTACAATTCCAGTCTGACCATTATGCTCGAATATTATGTTTGACTGCAATCAGTACGAACTACTTGATTTTGGCAACGGCCGCAAGCTCGAGCGAATCGGTGGTATTTTGCTAGATCGTCCGGCACCAGCTGCCGTGGGCCAGCAGCCAAGCCACCCATCCCTCTGGAGCAAGGCAGACGCCGTCTTTTCGCGGGATAAAACACTATCAGGCCGGTGGAAATGCTCCCACGGGTGGCCCGAGAACTGGGCGATAACCCATGGCCGAATTACCTTAGAATTGAAACCAACTGATGTGGGTCACGTTGGCCTGTTCCCAGAACAAATGGCCAATTGGAATTGGATTGCCCAGCAGATCGAGCGCCACAATCCCTTACCAAAAACTCCCATCAAGGTACTCAACTTGTTCGCCCATACGGGTGGCTCTACATTAGCGGCGGCAGCGGCCGGTGCTGAAGTGGTCCATGTGGATTCCGCAAAAACGACAGTGGCCTGGGCGCGGCGGAACGCCGAACGATCGGGCCTGCAGGATGTCCCCATCCGTTGGATCGTAGAAGACGCTACAAAGTTTGTAAAACGAGAGGTCAAACGTCAGAATTTCTACCAGGCAATCATCCTCGACCCGCCAAGTTACGGCCATGGTCCACACAGTGAGGTGTGGAAATTAACACAGGATCTTTCCACATTACTCAAATTATGTAACGATCTGACGCCAAAACAACGTTGCTTTTTTATGCTAACATGCCATTCCACAGGATTGGGAGCTGCAGAAGTTGAAGCCCTGTTATCCGATACCTTGTTTGGCAGCTGCCAATCAGGGGCTCGAGCAAAACGTGTTTACCTGGAAACTAACGATGGGAGACGACTTCCTAGCGGAGTGATAGGCCGTTGGCCCTCATTTTAACACCATGGCAAAAACGATCACCAGCCACCGGAACCCACACATCACGAATGCGATTCGACTGCGTGAGCGCCGTGGTCGTGATCAACAAGGGCGCATCATTGTTGACGGCGCACGTGAAATGCTAAGAGGATTAAAAGGTGGGCTTGAGTTTGTCGAAGTCTTTTTTTGTGCAGAACTCTGCATTCATGAAGATGCTCATCTGGCAATGAGCGCGCTGTCGATGACACCTGCCATTATCTTGACCGTTTCAGCAGATGTTTTTGGCAAAGTCGCCTACGGCCAGCGCTCCGAAGGCATCGTGGGCATTGCCAAAATGCCAGAGATGCCACTGAATGCTGTCCAACTGCCAGAAAACCCACTGCTCTTGATTCTGGAATCGGTAGAAAAACCCGGCAATGTGGGCGCTGTCGTTCGTAGCGCAGACGGTGCAGGTGCTTCGGCGGTGATCACGACCGCTGCCCAAACTGATTTGTATAACCCCAATGCCATCCGGGCCAGCATGGGCACTCTGTTTACGATGCCAGTCTGTGCCGCTTCCAACGATGAGGCGTTGACCAGGTTACGAACAGAAAACATTCAGATTTTCGCAGCACGGGTCGATGGTGCGCTGTCGTATACAGACCAGGATTACACCAAGCCCTCGGCAATCGTACTGGGCAGTGAATCCGCAGGACTGTCGTCGATCTGGCACGAAAACGACATCCGCCCAATCCGGCTGCCCATGTGTGGCGCAGGAGACAGTTTAAACGTATCCGCAACCGCCGCCGTTCTACTCTACGAAGCACTCCGTCAACGGCAAAGCAAAGCTTGACTCTTTGACGTATTCATCGCCAGTCATTACCTCGCCACTACAAAGTCAACCGTTTTGAGCATTGGTTTGTAGTCGGGCCGCAATCAGAGTATTTTGCAACAACATCGCCCTGGTGAGCGGACCGACACCGCCCGGAACGGGTGTAATATGGCTTGCCACTTCAGACACCGAATCAAAATCGACATCACCACACAAACCATCTTCGGTACGGTTGATACCTACGTCGATGACCGTGGCACCCGGCCGGACCATATCAGCCGTCACATGTCGAGGCCGTCCGATCGCGGCCACAAGAATATCAGCCTGCCGGGTCAATGCTTTCAAGTCGTTTGAGCGGCTATGGCAAACGGTTACCGTCGCATTCGCTGCCTCGGGTCCACAGGTCGAATCCCGTTGCATCAGCATCATCGCCAGCGGTTTTCCTACAATATCACTGCGGCCGACAACCACAACATGCTGACCACAAACGGAAATACCGGTGCGATGCAATAACTGCTGGATACCATGCGGGGTACACGGCAGAAAATGGGACCTGCCTTGTGCAAGGCGACCCACGTTTTGCGGATGAAAGGCATCCACATCCTTGAGTGGGTGCACACGATCGAGTATCGATGTCTCCTCCATCTGACTCGGCAAAGGAAGCTGGATCAGGATTCCGTGTACATCAGGCGAGGCGTTGAGCTGGTCGACTAATGTATTCAGTTCTTCTGTGGCAGCGTTTGCGGGAAGCTGATGCAATTGACTTTGGATACCAACTCGCTCGCAATCACGCCGTTTGTTACGCACGTAGACTTCACTGGCAGGATCCTCACCTACCAACACAGCAGCCAGGCAAGGTTGGATGTTTCTGGTGGCCATAAAACGGTCCACTTCACCCCGTGTTTCCTCTTGGATTTCACGTGCAATCTTTTTGCCATCCAGTATTTGCGCCATCGACATCCTCTCGTTTTATTCAAAAACATGCTTCCGATAACTGGCAACCCTAAAACATGATCCGTTTCTGATGCGAATTATATAACCATCACCAACATCCTGGCCACCAGCACTAGCCAGCGCCCCGCACCAGAATCATTCATGGCTGGACCGGTTCACAACCTCATGTAACCACAAGTTCTTTGCACCGCTTATGGCCATCACAGCACCGGCAGTGCGTGTTAACTTGCCAGGGCTGTCAGATCAAAAGATTGTGCGGCACGAACAACAACACCAAAACGACAGCGAGGATCGTTGAACTGACGTTCCATGCTAAACTGGTCATGGCCGAGAGTCTCCGAGAGAAACGCCTCTAGCTCCGGCTTGACGGTTGCCATCGTTTCATCCGTATTGGGAGCCAGGGCGCGGTCGTTGATGATAATCGCAAATTCTTGTCGATTGAATTGCAAGGTTTCCCCTTCCAATTCAGATTCGAGCTGCTGACACGCCCAAGCAGCCGAGCGGAGCGATTGTTTCAGTCGCTCCTTGTTGCTTCCGGCAATGGCATCCTTACGGTTGTACAGCAGACCTAGTTGGCCGCCCGCATTGTCCAGCGCATAATCCGCCTCGTGGCCAACGAGTACCACACCAGGACCGTCCGGCACGTGGCGATAGTCAGCCACGTCAATCAGCATTTCAGGAGTAATTTTATCCGCAATCCAACGGTGAAAGATTTCAATGAATCGTTCCAGGTCGACTTGCAGTTCCGCGGCAAAGATCTTGATGTTGACGTGCTGTAGTTCCATGCTGTTGATACGATGTCTTAAATGGTTTCTAGAGTAAAGTGCCCAATCCCAATCAGCGAAATCACGAACTTCAAAGTCTTTTTGGTGTGCTGCATCTGCTAACTGACAGGTTCTGAACGAATTCGGTTGTAGCAAGTATGAACTGCTTCAATAAATAACTGTGATTCTTCGATCAAGTGGTGTGCTGCTTCGGCAGTGTAGCCCACGTCACCAGGCTTCGCTTGCTGATAGGCATCGAACAGGTAATTGGCAAACTTGGGACCGGCAAATGGATCAAAAAACATCTCAGTATCAAAGTATCTTTCTTTGAATTCTTCGACAATCTCATCGGTATCATTGGTCACGTCATCGTATTGAATCAACACCAGGGCCCGAGCCGCTCGAATCATTGCCGCATAAGCATCCTGGCCGGCTTGCTGGGCATTGCCATCCTCTAAAAGAATTTGAGCTCCGAATACCATTCGTTCCGCCGCCGTCGTTTCAAACTCATACTGGGTCACCACTTCACCAGCGCATTCTCCTTTACCAATGTCGCCAATACTGTACTGTCGTGGGTCAGCCCAATCGGCAAAGAACGTGGGATCGATTTCATGCTCTGGGATGTCCTGAGTCAAATCGTCGAGTGCCTGCCGGATGCGAGCTTTTCCAATCCGCGCAACAAACTTTGTAAATCGTTCTCCCTCACTTCGTTCCCGCAAATAGATATCCGTAATCCGTTCTAAAGCATCTGGTATGCGTTTCGAAGGAACAGCGACTATTGGCAGTCCATACGAAGCGCCATTTTCTTCCCATTGGCCACCGAGCACCACCTGAAAGTGCGGTATTTTGTAGCCGTTGATGGTACGGTTTGCGCCATAGAATCCAATGTCACACACGTGGTGCTGTCCACAACTGTTAAAGCAACCGGAAATTTTGATGTGCAAATTGCGTATAGCTTCGTCCAGTTCCACACCTTTACGATCAAGACGGTTTTTCAGTTCCGCAGCGAGACCACGGGACGACGAAATTCCCAGCTTACACGTATCGGTGCCTGGACAAGCAACAATATCCGTAACACTACTGGCTCCCGGCTCACTTAATCCACAACGATCCAATGCCTGATACAGCGCCGGCACATCAGATTGGCTGACCCAACGAATGACAAAGTTCTGTTCGACCGTGGCCCGAATAGTACCAGCGGTGAATTCGCAAACGATATCTGCCAACGACCGCAGTTGGTCGGCGGTGATGTCACCCAATGGCAAGGCCACCGTGGCAGTCACATAGCCCGGCTGTCGTTGTTGTCGCAAATTAGTAGTTACCCAGTGGTTGTATTGCTGATCTCCATTGGGAGCAGGCAATTCACCAGGCGGCTTAAGCGGTGCTTCCTGCTCCTGGTCAACATCCGACAAGTAATCGGTCCATGCCGGATCCTGAGGCAACTTTTGACGTTCATCAAGAACCATTTCACGAAACTTGTCCATGCCTATCTTCTCAATCAGAAACTTGATCCGGGCACGACTGCGCATCTTTTTTTCGCCATGTTTCCCAAAGACACGGCAAATCGCTTGGGACACCGGCAACATTTCCTCGGGAGGAAGAAATTCGTCGAAAACTTTGGCCTGGCGGGGGACAGCGCCCAAGCCACCACCCACCCACATTTTAAATCCTCTCTGCAGCTCGCCATTGACCTCGCGGGTAACCGCTGTGAATCCCAAATCATGCATGGCAGTCAAGCCACAAGAATGTTCTGCACAACCGCTGAAAGTCGGCTTGAATTTACGGCCAAAATTCTGTGCGTCCGGATGGCCCAGTAAAAACCGGGAAAGCGCCCGGGAATACGGAGTCACGTCAAATGCCTCATCCGCACAAACACCTGCAAACGGGCAACCAGTTACATTTCGGACCGAGTTACCACAGGCTTCCCGGGTCGTAATTCCAACCGCTGCTAAACGGCGCATGATCGGGGGAGTATTGTCGATATGAATAAAATGCAGTTGAACATCCTGACGTGTGGTAACGTGGGCAATTCCGTCCGAATATTCTTCGGACAGTTCAGCCAACACTTCCAGCTGTTCTGGATTCAGGCCTCCGTAGGGGATCTTGATGCGCTGCATACCAGGCGCGTCCCACACCGTATTCGGGCCTTTGGTCAGTTTGTCAGAATCATAAGCAAGTGTCCGAGATTCGTTGCCATCATGCCGCTGACCATTGTCGTACCGTTGACCATAGACACCTCTTCGCAGACGAGTTTCAGCAAAGACTTTTTCGTCGACCTTGTCCTGGCGGCGCAGCTCAATTTCTTGCTCAAAGGTATGAATCTCGTCGGCAAGTTGCTCAGAGAGGTTTTCTGCCAGACTTGACTTCCAGAGTTCATTACTAGCCTTCATCGCAACTATCTCCCGATTGATGGACGGATTTAGAGGCAACAACACCGAGGCAATAACACCAAGGTCTTCCTAGAGGGTGCTGTCGTGCCCGTATCCGTGTACTCGCTACTTCCTGCAACCAAAACAGTGTTAATACATGGATTTGCTTACTCTGGGCAACTTACCAGAAGCGCGCTGTCAAGGCAATTGCTGCCCGTCCTGTCATGGCGGGCTGGTCGCCGATTTAATCACGAAATCCGCCATCGTGGTCAACCAACGACTGCAGGACTAGCGACATGGAATGAGAAGGCAAAATCTGGTATAGTGGCCTATTATGGCAGATGATTATGGACTTCGAGTATACGATTCGATACTTGGTCTTCTCTCCAATGAAGAGAATCCGACCCCCCTGGTTCGCTTGAACAAAATTGTGCCGTTCCAGCACACTCAGATCTACGCCAAGCTGGAATGGTTTAATCCATTTGGCGCCATCAAAGACCGTGTAGCCGCTAATTTAATTCGAGATGCCGAAGAACGAGGCATCTTGGGGCCCGGCAAGAAACTGGTGGAAGCAACGTCGGGAAACACTGGTTTGGGCATGGCCATGATCGCTAACCAACAAGGCTACGCCCTGCAAACACCACTTTCGATGGGAATTCCTCTAGAAAAACGGACCGTATTACGTTTTTTTGGAAGCGATGTCGTGGAGTTGGACGACTCGCTCTGTCCAGCACCGGGAGCACCAGAAGGTGCTATTGCCCGAGCTCAGCAAAAGGCCGAATCGGATCCAGATTATCAGCTACTGGACCAATATTCCAATGAGGCCAATCCAGCAGCCCATTACCGTACGACTGGACCAGAAATATGGCGCCAGACTGATGGTCAAGTCACTCATTTTGTGGCGGGCCTGGGAACTTGTGGGACAATCACCGGAACAGGACGATTCCTCAAAGAAAAAAACAGCCAGATTCAGGTCCTCGGCATTTGTCCGGAAGAAGGCCACGACATTCCCGGCGTACGAAGTCAGCGACAGTTGCAGCAGACCAAGCTGTACCACCCAGAAGAATACGATGGTGAAACGGAAATCACTAATCGGGATGCTTACAATATGTGCTCTCGTTTGATCCGCGAAGAAAGTGTTATTGCCGGACCCAGTTCAGGAATGGCCCTGGCCGGTGCCTTGAAGATGATTCCAGATAAACCTGGTCAACTCGTCGTTGTCATTTTTCCGGATGATATCTTTAAATACGCGTCGTCAATTGTACGACACTTTCCTGATTACGCTCCTCCCGGTGATGCACAACAGAACGCTCCCAGTGAAAACGATACATTTGTTGCCGAATTGATGGAAAACCTAAAGAATCCACACGATTCCATCAAAGCCGGCGATTTGCAGCAGCAATTGCAGGGACCAGACAAGCCATTGGTTGTCGACATCCGCACTCCAGAAATGTTTGCCGAAATGCACATCACGGATTCGGTCAACATTCCGGAAGAACAACTACCACAACAGGTCAGCACATTGCCTTCCGATCGAGATGCACCATTAGTCATGGTTTGCAATATTGGAAAGTTCTCAAAACGCACCGTGCTGTACATGAAATCGCTGGGATTTAGCAACGTACGTAGCATGAAAGGTGGGTTGAATGAATGGGTACGCAAAGGACACGCAACTGATTCAACTACCGTAAGTACTTCTTAAAATCGCTTGGCAATGGCTGCAAACTGCTACCCAACACTGCCAAATGAAATTGGGTTGGCAGCCGAATGCAACAACATGTTCGCAAATGCATTCGACATGAGTCGCCACGATTGGCCGTTTCAAGAATGCATGCTGGCAACAGTAGATTGCCCCATACATTCCGGCCGAAGCCATGTGCACATCACCACACGTCACAGCCAACAAAAGGTGTTCCAGCGCAAAGGAGCGAGACCCCGTGCGGCATTCGCAGTCGCTTTTTTGTGAGACAACCACTGCCAATGGCCCTGCCCTCTGCCAGGACCACCACTATGATTCGCAAGCCGATAGACTGCTATCAACCATCAGAGGTTCCCTTTGTCAAATGAATCGTTACCAAAGCTAATCGACGCTGCCCTGTCGCCGGTCAATTTTTTCGTAGGTAATGGGCAGCTACGAGTAACGTACGATCCGTGTGAACAGTGTGCCTGGGAACTGTTTCAGGGTCACTTGTTGTCGGCTACCCAAACGCGGCAAACAAAACCATTTCAAAGCTGGAACGTTTTTCTGGATCGGCTCGAGGCAGCAACAGACACGCCTCTCCTGTCACTTAAGTGGGATCCTTCGAATTCACGGCTCTACGTTGTGCGAAACATTCTTTCACATGCCTGGGAAACCCATGAAAGTCGCCCAAAAGTGATTGAAGCACGGCCAACCCAATGTTGGCTGCCCGAATTGGTGGCGACCATTCCCACTAGTCCTGAAATTGACGATCGTTGCATGTTACAAATGATACACGACGCCTGCTCGCAAGCTGTACTGGGCGGAAGTCGGCTACCGATCACCTCGCTGGAGTCACCGCTGCCTGCTTATACATTTGGAAACTTCTCGTTTTTTCCGGTTGCTCATGGGCCAAGTCCATTAAAAACTCTCAGCCATCCCACCCAAGTCATCGACCAGTGGTGGGCTGCCGAAGATTTACCCAGCTTGAACACACATTACCGTGTGTTGGAAACGGTTCTGAGAACCGCCGATCGTGAGGACATTCCGAAATTAGCAGTCCGCCTTTTCGAGCAATGGACAGCGCGTCACTTAACACCCGTGGACCTACAACAAGTCGTCCTCTCCCTGTTTCACCATCTTTCCCTCTCGCCATATACCGATTTTGTCGACCATTTCACCTGTCTACTGAGAACTTGGTCCGCTGACAACTTGCTCGGTGCTCCAGCAGTGACTGACATTCTCAGCTATGTATTGCGCCATCTAGTACGCCACTTAACGGCCTATGACTTGACCACTTTTCATCATTTCGGTGCCAACTATCCGGACGCCTTGCTATTGGACACCATGTTCCGTGAATATATCGAACTGGCCACGCAACATCGTGACCTGTTTCTCGACACACCCAACGGAATTCCCTTGGGCGCTGTCGGACGGATTCGTCGACGGGCGTTGCGACAGGCCTGGTTTTGCCGCCAGCAATACGAGGGACATCTTGTTCCCGACAGGCCTACATCACCAGGTGAAAACCAACGCGTCCTGCCCGATGGATTGGCCCCCGTACCCGAACAACAATTGATAGATCCCCACTCCAGGCATACCCGACTATATGCTGGCACCTCCACCGACTCCCTGCTGCCTGCCGAAATCAAGGATGTATTAGATCAGAGCCTTTGCGATCTGGCCGATGTCCGTGAACAACGTGAGTTGGGCATGGCAGTTTTTCTGGATCGGCCACTGGGTGTCTTGAAACCGCCAGGTGAAGTGGACCGTACGGTACTGCTTTCCTATCCCGCATTCAGTCAACAAATTGCTCAATCCCGCTGGGATTGGTTGTGTCAACAATCATGGACAACGCCTCCGCTAGAAACCACGGATTTGCAGGCTGGCTGGAATGCGACGGCGGATCTCGGATTTTCAGTTTCCCAGTTGGGTGCCACGGCACGGCACGGAGTTGTGGCACTCGAAGATGCATACCGCGTCGCTGACGATTTTGTATTTTTACGTACCTCACAAAGGTCGTGGGATGAATTGACACGGCAATACGATTTTTCGATCCTGCAAACAATAAACCCTGCCCTCGTTTCAATGCTGTCCGACAATCCTTCTCCCCTGCTGATCCGGACATCGCCGACCGTTCAGGCTGACTGTTTACACATGACAGCTTTTAGTGCCCGAGGAGAACATCAGTTCAGCCTGGTGGCAGAAAGCAAACCACTTCACATGCCTTATGTAGAAATTGCCGGAAACGAATACATAACGAGTCTGCGAATCGAACAGGTTTGGTCCCCTGGCCAGGAATCGACAAGCGCTAATGTCGACGCACTCGCAGGAATGGCAATACCCCCAAAGCTACCCGGAACATACGTCAACGCCAGCTAGAACGTCGCAGGAAAATTGCCGTGAGTGTCAAAGGGCAGAGGCCTTAGATCGGTTAAAATTTCCAGATCGTCACGTGTTCGAGATTCCTCCAGATAGGCCGCCGAACATTCGACTTCGACCAACTTTTTGGTGTTCTGAATCCATAACATTTTTGCATCGACCGGTTCGGTCATCCCGATCTGTGAAAGCGCAGCATCTAATGTATCACTATCTGTATCGCGATACATTGGCAATCGAGCGGCTTCCACATGACCGCCCGTCAAACAATTAATCCATGTCGTGTTCAGATCAATCTCGTCAATGACCCGACGTGTCACGAGGTCTACCATTCCAATACCACAAGCGTTTCCGTGCGTAGCGTCGCTAAGTCGTCGTACGATAATACGACGTACATCAGGATGAACCCAACCATCGTCTTCGTCTTTTCTTCCAACAACGTTCGTATCAATGCCTGTCCCACTAATTTCTTTGCCCATTTCGTCCACAATCAATACATCCACTTTGGTAAATGGCAATTTCGGCATCCATTGCCTAGCCATGCCCAACAACTCCTTTTCTCGACTCTCGAAATTCGACGCGGGCACACACTCCAAGTGCGCCGTTTCATCAAAAGCGTTCTCCACGATTGCCAGCCCACCGAGAATATTGCAATTGGCCAACACTTCCCCTGCTACGCTACGGATAATCTGGCCAAATGGATAATCCATGATGGCACGATGATAAATGATGGCACCTTCGTGTTTGCCCAGCCCGATTAACAACATTTTCATCAAGCCACTCTCAATTTCGCCGGCAAAGCGAGAATGAGGCTTGATACGGTTACAAACAAGCACATGGTCCGCCTCGTAAGCCAAACGGTCAAAATGGACATCAAACCCTTCGGTAGCACGGCAAACCACTACCGTCTCCATGCTGGAACGAATGGGACAACCGCAAAATGCTTCGGTCACACCGTACGACTCAACGATCCGGCGTTGGCCCTCCGCCGTACCACCGCCGTGGCTGCCCATGGCAGGCACAATAAATGGTTCAGCACCTAGCTGCTTCAGCGCAGCAACCGCCTGCCTGACTATCAGATGAATATTAGCAATTCCACGACTTCCCACGGTCACAGCGACCGTTTGACCGGCGCGGAATTCGCTCGTTTCTACAAGACGACCCACCTGATCCCTAACGGTCTGTTCAAGATCATCCACCACGGGACGTTCAAATTGCTGACGAACTCGAAAAATAGAAGGTCTGGTCACAACGGAAAACTTTCGTGGCAAAAACGTTAAAAAGGTGAAAGTCCAACTGCAATGTGCTGGAACTGCCCAACCACAGAACCAGCATCATTTCACGTTTTCAACTGTACAGGAATTTGATCGATTTTAGCTGCTAATATAAAGTCATTCTCACTCAGTCCGCCGATGGCATGCGTCCACAATTCCACCGACACATTTCGATACCCCTCGATGTGCAAGTCGGGATGATGGCCATCTTCTTCGGCAGCCTCTGCCACTTGGTGGAAGAAATTCATTCCCGCCATGAAATGTTTAACGGTCCAGTCTTTGCGGATTCGTTGTCCATCATGTGTCAGATACCAGCCACTTAGATTCTGTAGCTGTTGCTCCGCTTCACCAAGCGTGCAAGGATCGACACCCCCTTCACATGGTTTACATTTTTTGGCGACCAGTTGATCAGTTGCTTGGATTTCCATGACTTTTCTCCAGTAATTCATCCCAAAGTGTAAAACAATCCACCATTCTCTTTGCTCGATGAATTCTACAATCCCACATTCCCCACACCCGGATCTCGTTCAAAACAAAAAACAAACCGGTGAGAGATCTTTACAAATCGGACCTCTTATGAAAGTCATTGTAAGCAAATCAACAGGAGTGGGAAACAAGCGTTACCGAAATCTTTAACCTGAAACTGCTGGATCGAGGCCTAATAGGCCCGAAATCTCGGCCATTGCCTGAATCACTGTTTGAATATGCTCGTCCAAGTCGACCCCCAAATCAGCCGCTCCGTTGACAATATCGTCACGGCTGACAGCCGCTGCAAAGGACTTCTGTTTCATTTTCTTACGAACACTCTTGGGCTTCATGCCATGGATACCTTCGGGTCGTACGACCGCACAAGCAGAAATAAAACCCGCTAGTTCATCACAGGCATAAAGAGTCTTGTCCAGGCGGGAGATACGCGGACAATCCTCCAGATAATCTGCATGCGATTTAATGGCGTAGATAACATCTTCCGGGTATCCCAGCTGGCTGAGAATCTCAGCTCCGCGTAGCGGATGATCGGGTGGGTCGGGCCAGCGTTCATAGTCAAAATCGTGGAGCAGGCCCACGACACCCCATTGATTGACTTCTTCGCCAAACCTGCGTGCATAGGCCAACATGGCAGCCTCCACCGCCAACATATGCCGCCGCAAACTTTCACTTTGCGTGTATTCACATACTAAATCCCAAGCGTCTTTACGTGAGAAAATCATGAAACAATGGTTCCCACCGAAAAAGTTGAAGTTATCCTGTTATATCCCACCTGGTTTCTTGCCCGGTTGTCTTTTTTTCTGACCGGAAACAAACCACCAGGGACCCAGGCAACCAATATAGTCAAACGCCCCACGAGTGTCTCGGTTATACAACGTTCTTTGGACTGATGGTGTCCCTCATGTGAGAGTTCTTTGCCACTGATCGACCATAGTCGGGTAAACAACCACTTTCGCTTAGTAACGGTATTCCAGGCTCAGCACCGCGCATAAACTCTTCCCAGCCAGGGCGTAACTTACCATAGAATTGAGTCAAGGCAACTCGCGTTCGGCTCCAGCTGTCCATTGATTCCAACGACCATTACGCGGATAATGCACCACAGCGTATGATTCAACGGTAACCAATCGGCTTGGTTTATGATTCACCCGATTGAATCGAAGAATGCTACCGGCAGTACCGTCACCAATTCACCGCCATCCCATGGCCGGCTCGCTTGTCGGTCGACACAATAAAATGACAATTCTTTTTTCATGATGAGAACATGATGATGAACCATTGGTCGCCCAATAGGGGGCACAATCGTCGAAGCGGAATGTTTGCTGTTTTACTCCTGGTTTACGTCAATGCCCAAACCGTGGCTGACGAGGCTTTCTGGCCACAGTGGCGTGGACCCGATTTGACACTTCACTCTTCCGAAAGAAACTGGAAGTTCACATGGCCAGACGAAGGACCAGTCATTCGCTGGAAAACCAATGTTGGAATTGGTTATAGCAGTATGACAGTGGTCGGGAACCGCTTGTTAACCATGGGACATGTCGCTGGTGAAGAGTGGGTCTTCTGCCTGGACACAAAAACTGGCAAGGCGGTATGGAGCCATCACTACACTGGTGACTTAGTCGACAACTTACATCGAGGAGGGCCGGGTTCCACGCCAACGATTGACGGACAGTTTGTCTACACTTTGGGCCGTGCCGGTCAGCTTTACTGTTTACGAATTCACGATGGTACGGTTGTCTGGTCAGCTGATCTACAGGATCTACTAAGTGTTCCCCTTCCGGAGTGGGGATTCACATGCTCACCGCTGGTTTCTGGAGAACGGCTGATTGTCGAAGTAGGATGTGTCGCGGCGTTCAATAAGCGGACTGGGAAACTCCAATGGAAAACCAACACGTCTCGGGCCGGTTATGGGTCACCGACCCCTTTAACCGTCGCTGGTATCGATAGCGTGGCTGTGTTGAACAACGAAGGTCTGCTGATAGTCACTGAACAAGATGGACAGGAAATTGAATTTGTTCCTTGGGAAACCAGCTTCGACACCAATGCCACCAGTCCATTGTTGATGGATGACAAGATCTTCCTATCAACAGGTTACCAACGTGGCTGCGCACTATTGCAATGGCATGGCAATCGATTAGAGACAGTCTATGAAAACCGAGAAATGTGTAATCACATGAACAACAGCGTATATTGGAAAGGCCACTTGTTCGGATTCGACGGCAATGCACATCGTGGTCGAACCGTACGCCTGGTATGCATGGAATTAGCCACGGGAGAAGTCAAATGGTCACAAGTGGGGTTAGGGTGTGGTGCCTTAATGGGCGCAGGCGACAAACTTGTTATCTTATGCGAAAATGGTGAGCTTGTAATCGCAGCCGCCCATCCGGAACAATATACTGAACTGTCACGGGCAGCGGTTGTCCCGGAACGTTGTTGGACCGTACCAGTTTTGGTTGCCGGTCAGATCTATTGTCGTAACGATATCGGAGACCTCAGTTGCGTCGTCGTGGGAATCGACAATGGCTAAATACGGTGGCTAAATGCGATACGGAACAATGGTTTTAGATCGTTGGTAGTCAATCTCGTTCATGGATCCGAATCGTGAGCCGAAACCCACAATAGTCGCTAACCGGCTAAATCATTTGATGGAGACAAAAACCGTTTCATGGCCAATTCGACCGACCTGAAAATCAAGGACGTTACCACCTCTTACGACCGGATCTCTTACCGAACACCGATTAAGTTCGGTGGCAAGGTTGTGGTGGACACATTATTGTTTAACGTGGATGTGGAATTGGAAACAATCGCTGGCCAACGTGGTCGAGGGCACGGTTCCATGCCGCTAGGAAATGCCTGGTCTTGGCCAAGTACGACACTTTCGGGTGAGCACACATTGGCTGCGATGCTCGAATTAGCTGAAGTACTTGCCACACAAGCTAGTGCGTATCATGGCAGCGGCCATCCATTAGAAGTCATGACCGAGCTGGCTGAAGGACAATCAGCGGCGACCGGCCAGGTAACGCAACACCTGGAACTGGACGAAGCAATGCCACGGCTAGCACAACTGGTGTGCGCCAGTCCGCTCGAAGCAGCCATCTATGATGCATACGGCCACGCGCTGCAACAAAATAGTTACAACCTATTGGGCAAGGAGTTTATCCGTACCGATCTGTCTCACTATTTGACAGACGCGTTCCAGGGTGAATTTCTTGATCGCTACACATTGCGGTCACCGAAACCGCGCATGCCACTGTATCATTTGGTGGGAGCCTTGGACCCGTTAACCCCCGCGGATATTGAAACGCGGGTCAATGATGGACTGCCCGAAACGTTGGGAGAATGGATCGAAGCGGACGGCTTGACCCACCTGAAAATCAAGTTGGCAGGAGATGACTTGGCATGGGATGTAAACCGTGTTGTAGGTATCGAACAGGTCGCCACGACGACACAATCCCGCATGGGACGAGACGCCTGGTGGTACTCTTGTGATTTCAACGAACGCTGTGCCAATGTAGAATACGTGCTCGACTTTCTGGCGCAACTGCAAGAGCAATCACCGACTGCCTGGAACCGTGTGCAGTACATCGAGCAACCAACCCATCGTGATTTACGGGCCAATCCTGAAAACCGCATGCATCAGGCTGCTGAAATCAAGCCCGTGGTAATCGATGAGTCATTGGTGGATATCGAAAGTTTTCTGCTGGCACGTGAACAAGGATATTCAGGGGTCGCGTTGAAAGCATGCAAAGGCCACAGTGAAGCTCTATTAATGGGGGCAGCAGCTCAAAAATTCGGAATGTTCTTGTGTGTACAGGATCTGACCTGTGTCGGTGCGTCATTTCTGCATTCCACCAGCCTGGCAGCCCGCATACCAACCGTCGCAGCAATCGAAGGAAATGGCCGACAATATTGTCCTGCTGGAAATCAGGGCTGGGACAAACGCTTTCCGGGAATGTTCCAGATATCTGACGGAACGGTTGCCTCGTCTGAATTAGACGGTGATGGTCTCGGATATGTATCGGTGACAGAAGAGGCAACCTAATTAGCCCGCTGATCGCCATCTAGCACATCATGGACCGGCCTTTGCAAGCTTCATCGGGAATGCCCTTGTTTTATCATTGTGCAGGCCTGGCTCCCTGTCTCATCAACCAAGGCAAGTCAACGGAGGTAAACTTATCAAAGAGAAGTTTGTTATAATCCCAATCTGTCGACTTGCAAATTGTAACGCCGTGCAATAGGGTGAGCTTATTGATATTCTTGACCACGGTCCTGTTCGTCTCCCTGCAATAGCCAAGAAATATTTCATCACGTGTCACACCATCTCCACAAAGATCAACGCTGGTATGAAGGTATCACATCTTACCAGTGGCTGGTCCTGACCATTGCTTCTCTGGGCTGGATCTTCGACGTTTTTGAAGGGCAGATTTTCGTAGCATCCATGCGCGATGCGATGCCCAGCCTACTGGGTGTGGGAGCCGACGATCCAACCGTGGGAAAATGGAACGACTGGGCCTTCGGTAGCTTCTTACTTGGAGGAGCACTGGGAGGTGTCATATTTGGTATGCTCAGCGACAAGATCGGACGGTCAAAAACGATGATCGTTACGATCCTCTTCTACTCCGTTTTCACTTGTGTTACGGCACTCGCTCAAGCGCCATGGCACATGGTCGTTCTACGTTTTTTCGTCGCCATGGGAGTCGGTGGCGAATGGGCGGTGGCATCCGCCATGGTAGCCGAAGTCATGCCAAAACGATCTCGACCCATCATGAGTAGTATTTTTCACGGGTCCAGCGTTTTCGGCACACTTCTGGCAGCCGCAGCCGGCGCATATGTCGTCGGTAATCCGGCGTTGGGCAGTTCGGCATGGCGCTGGGGATTTGCGATTGGGGCTTTACCCGCATTACTAACATTATGGGTGCGTTGGAAATTACGTGAACCGGAAAAATGGGTCAAGGCACGTGAGCTCGCCGCAGAAGGGACATTGCAACCGACCGGACGCCTCATCGAACTTTTCCAAGGTCAAAATCTTCGCAACACATTAGTCGGAGTCAGCCTGTCGTCCATCGGTCTGGTTACTTTTTGGGGAGGTCACATCTACGGAAAAAATGCGCTCCTGCGTGATGCCCAGACAAATGCACTGGTTGCCGAAGGAGTCCCACTGCAGGCCCCTGTGGAAAAGGCCGATAACCATGAACAATCTCAGTACAAAGATGCTAAACTTGCCGCCCTGAACAAACATCAAACCACGATCAAGCGTGCCGAAATGTTTAGCATGGTCCTGAATACAATGGGCGGAGGATTAGGACTGATTTTTTTCGGGGCAATTTCCAACAAGTTAGGACGCAAAGGGGCATTTATTTTTTACCACACCATTGCATTCTTTATGACTCTGCTCTTATTTCAAGTTTTGATCGCCAACGGTGTATCCACGTTTTGGCTCGCCATTACACTTCCTGTTTTCGGTTTTTTTACAGTAGGCATGCACGCAGGATACGCTGTTTATTTTCCAGAACTGTATTCAACACGGCTACGCGGAACGGGTACTGGATTTTGTTTTAACATGGGAAGATTAGCAACCGCAGCCGCTTTTTTTGGATTCGGTTGGCTCGCTTCGGTAGAGCAATACAAGGAATATACAACCCCCGAAAACAAAGCCCTGATTCTGGCACCGCTTTATTTAGTCGGTGTACTAATCGTATTGGCTGCTCGCGAAACGCGTGGAGAAGAATTACCTGACTAATGATTGGTGCCCCCGGGAATTGAACAACGACCGGTGGCGCTAGCTTTGTGATCTTTTGGAAATTATTTTTTTTGAAAGGACAGACGATTGCGACCAAGTAAGACCTTAAAAAAAATTCGAAATGGCGAAGTCGTGCGAACCTGTGGCCTGGGCCACTACTTTCCAGCGTATATCCGTTGGGCTGCCGAAAATCAATTCGACTGTATCTGGCTTGATCTGGCACATCGCACCATGGACGCCAGGGAGATTCAGGCATTGATGGCGTTCTGTCACTTGTTTGATATCGATTGCATGCTACGGCCTCCTACGTTGGAAAAGAGCCGATTGTACCGATACCTTGAAGACGGTGCTTCTGGCCTCATGATTCCACACGTATCGACACCTGAAAAAGCCGCCTCCCTAGTCCAATCCGTCAAATTTCCACCCGTCGGAGATCGTGGCATGGACGGCGCCGGGATGGACGTTCAGTTCAGTTTGCCCGATCCGATCAAGTATGCAGAAGAAGCGAATCAAGAAACGTTTCTTATCGTCCAAATCGAGACACCCGAAGCGGTACAAAACGCGGATGCGATTATTGCAACCGAAGGCGTAGATGGTGTATTCCTGGGACCCGCCGATTTGTCATTACGTTTGGAACACGCGCCGGACGGAACACCGACATTGGATGAATCCCGGCAGATTATAGCCGATTGCTGCCGCCAGCATGGCAAAGCCTGGGGACAGCCAGCAGGCACTAAAGAGCAACTGAAAGTACTGATCGATCAAGGAGCTCAGTTGCTGCCTCACGCTGGAGAATTCGCAGCCATGCTCAAGGTCTTAAATGATGCCTCGGAAACATTTGATTCCTTGCTGAAATAATCGACCGGATCCAATAGCGTACGTAGTCGATAGCTTGCCTGGAATTGCCTCTGTACATGCATTAAGGCCATGCCTTTTCAAGCATGACCAACCACACATCTCACACAGCGCGTTGCAGGGATCGATGTTGGTAGATGCAGTATTCCTGGATGCATTCGCTTACGACACAACCAGTTCCGAAAGTTCCAATTCAGGGCCACTCGGTGAAATGGATCTCCTGACACACGAATGGTCCGACCTACGGGTTGTTCGGCGCAAAAAGCTACCACCACAATCTTAACGAGACAACTAAACCGGCCAACGTCCACGGGAAATAGTTCGCACTCAGAATCTGGCCCTGGCTCCCCTGCCAGACAATTTTGTCATCTTTAAGAAATGATGCTATCAACATCGGGTCATGCGATTTTAGCAAATACTTCCGTGGAAATAATAACGCAAAAGCCTCTACTGGAGGTCAGCGAGCTGGAACGCTGCGCTCTGCTTCATCGGAATGATCATTGGTTGGTTCGCAATAATGACCGAACCGTATCAGCCACCGAACAAAGCAAGATCAAAGCAAGAAATGGTCATCGATTTCTGAGTCCAATCAAGTCTGCAGAAAACCGGAATCGCATCACACTGGATTTCGATAGTTGTTTGCACAAATCCATCCCAACTGGCTGTCTGAGTTGTAATTCGTTTATATTTCCGAGGTTAACACAAGTGGACAAGATCAACATGTCTTATTTCTCGGTTCGTGATATACTGGTTTGGTATTCGAGAACCCGCTTCCCACTCGATTATCAATGACAAGGCACTCGACTTGATGCAAAGAATGCACAAAGGCAAGGAACATGACATCATCACAATCTGATTTGTCCAAAAATACAACAT
>CAYMUR010000004.1:14842-95220 GCA_964393615.1 uncultured Pirellulaceae bacterium | reverse complement strand
ACATCTACCAACCGCAACACATCCCGACGCAACTTTCTTGTCCGTTCCGGCGAAACCGCTACCGTTACCGCCGTTGTTTCAACACTTGGTGGAGTCCATTCCGAAGCTGCTGCCTCCGAGGAGAAAATCCGACTTGGCTTGATCGGTTGTGGCGGCATGATGAGAGGTCATGTCACACGACTGATAAATCGTCAAGCAGATGTGATTTTTACTCAGGTCTGTGACGTAGACTCTCGCCAGATGGAAAAGGTGACCGGCCCGATAAAAGCGTTCCAGTCCACTGCCCCTCAACACACGGCTGATTATGAAAATGTCGTTGCCGATAAAAATATTGACGCCGTGATTATTGCAACTCCACATCATTGGCATGTCCCCATCGCTCTGTCTGCCATGGCTGCTAACAAGGATGTGTACCTGGAAAAACCGATTTCACACGTCTACAACGAGGGACAACTTCTCATCAAAGCAGCTCGAAAATACGGCTGTGTATTACAGCATGGCACTCAAATGCGTAGTAGTCCCGTCACCAAGGAAGCTGGAAAATTATTGGCAGAAGGCATTATTGGCGAGGTCAAGGTGGCACGCGCCTGGACGGCTGAGCTGCGCAACGTTCGACACCCTGTTCCAGACAGTGAGCCACCCGCAAGTGTTAACTACGATCGCTGGCTGGGACCTGCCCCAAAGCGCCCCTTTAATCCTATTCGATTTCATCGTTCCTGGCGTTATTTCCGGGACTACAGCAATGGCGAGATCGGCGATGATGGCATCCATGACCTCGATATGGCGCGATGGGGGTTAGGCGATCCAGAGTTACCTAAATACATCACGGCACGTGGTGGTCGCATGATGCTGCATGGACACGTCAGCGAATACCCAGACAACCTTCACGTGACGTTCGAGTATCCTGATGGACGCTTGTTGGTATATGAAAACTATCCGTTCACCGAATATGGCATGCATGGATTTGATAATGGCAATGTCTTCTACGGTACCGAAGGCTACATGGTCTTTTCCCGCCGTGGTGCATTCAAAACGTACCTGGGCAGAAAAGGCAAACCCGGTCCAACGGAATTGAAAATGTCCCGGGGTAATCGTGGTTACGAGGAGCACCATGATGATTTTCTACAAGCAGTCCGTACTCGATCCGCCACCAACGCGTCGGTAGAGATTGCCCATGCGTCAAGCGCCCTCGTACACCTCGGTGAGATCGCTTACCGCACTGGTGGAAACTTGGAGTTTGAACCGCAATCGCAGCAGTTCGTGGATAACGATCCGGCAAACAAAATGCTTACGAAAGAATACCGCAAACCCTACGAGTTGCCGCGAGTATAATCGAGGAGACGGATTTGTTGAAACGCATATTTTTCACTGATATTCATAGCCATACGTTTTTCAATGAAATGCTACCAATGCGATACACAGAATACAACTTGACCGAACCAATACTGGTTTCTTGTTCGTGCTGATGTATTTAAGAAAGGAAACTTGTATGTCACAACCTTGTATGTCACCGTTGAACCGGCGCAACTTTTTGCAGACAGCTGCCGCCGCCAGTACCACATTTCCACTGTTTACCATAGCGGGAACCAAAGCATCCGGTCGTGTCATCGGTGCTAATGATACGATTCGGATTGGTGTGGCCGGAATTAACGGACGAGGCGGTGCGCACCTTGGTGCCTTCGCCGGCATGAAAAAGGTTGATGTGACTTACTTGATCGATCCTGACAGCCGTCTGTTTGGTCGCCGCACCGAACAGGTTCAGTCCCAAGGGGGTAACAAACCCCAATGTGTCCAGGATGTGAGATATGCACTGGATGACCCCAATCTGGATGCCGTGTCAGTGGCAACCTGTAATCACTGGCATTCACTGATAGGTATTTGGGCCTGCCAGGCTGGCAAAGACGCTTATATTGAAAAACCGATCAGTCACAATATTTTTGAAGGTCGCAAATTAGTCGAAGCAGCACAAAAATATAACCGGGTCGTGCAACACGGTACCCAACAGCGAAGTAGCGCAAAACGTGCTCAACAGATCAATGCCATCCAGTCCGGCAAATATGGAAAATTGTTTGTGTCCAAAGGATATTGTTGCAAGCCACGCTGGTCGATCGGTTTTCAGTCCAATGAGGCTCCACCCAGCGAACTCGATTATAACCTCTGGCTCGGACCAGCAGCCGATCAGCCATTCCATCGAAACCTCGTTCATTACAACTGGCATTGGTTCTGGGAAATAGGTAACGGTGACACTGGCAATCAAGGCGTCCATGAAATGGATGTTGCTCAATGGGCAATCCAGCATGGAACGTTACCCAACAGAATCTGGAGTCTGGGAGGACGTTTTGCACCCGGCGAAAAAGATCTCGTTGATCAAGGCCAAACTCCCAACATGCAGCTGTCGGTGTTCGAATTTGGAGATGTACTGCTGGTTTTCGAAACCCGTGGACTCGTCGGTAAAGAAGGCGCACCAGCCAGAAAGGTTGGCAATGAGTTCTACACCAGTGAGGGTAAAATTGTAGACTGGAAATTTTATCCCAAAAATGGTGGCGAACCGGTTGCTGTCACAGGCGACGCTTCGATTACACCTGGAGGTCCTTTCGGTAGTTTCATTGCCGCTGTGCGCAGTCGTAAACCGGAAGATATTAATTGCGATGCAGAAGTTGGACATTACTCCAGTGCACTCTGTCATTTGGGTAACATCTCCTATCAATTGGGAGAGCCGACTACGTTGGATAAACCGTGTACTTACCTGGCAAACAATCCACAGGTAGGTGAAGCTTATCAGGCCCTGCAAGAAAATCTGCAAACGGTCGACATCTCCTTAGAAAAAGCTGTTGGCAACATGGGAAGAGTCCTCGATTTTGATGCCAAAACCGAGAGATTCGTGGAGGATGATCAGGCGAATTCGATGCTGTCGCGGACTTATCGCAAGCCGTTCGTCGTGCCGGAAGAAGTTTAGCTAATAGGGTCTAATTTAGCGAACAGGGTCCAACGTGGCCTGCCAGTACGGCCGATGAACTAATAAGAATTCAGCACGGTCTCTGCCGCAACTGATGACTAAGATTCCGACTGGATGCGGTTGATCTTCACAGAAGTGTACATTTGCCGGTGGCCAGTACGACGTCGGGAATTTTTGCGGCGGCGAAATTTTTGTACTGTAATTTTATCGGCTAACTCGGGACCGAGTACTTCTGCTGTTACACTGGCGCCCGCTACGGTTGGTCGACCGATTGACACACCATCGTCACCTGAAACAAGTAAAACGTTGTCGAATGTCAATTCTGCGCCGGTTGCTACATCACGGTAATCGATATTAATTTTCTGACCTTCTTCGACTTTAAACTGTCGACCACTCTCACGAATAATAGCGTACATAGTTGTTATATCTTCAACTGAAAAGGAGTGCTCTGAGGGTCAACAAGGTATGCTTTCGCAGTGAAAAAGACACCGTGAACACACTACCTGATCTCCTCAAACGCCGAATACAGACCAGAATCTCGCAAGTTTATCACAAAATTTGGGTGTCGTCGAGGGCGAGTCCCTCCAGGGCCAACCACTTTTTCGGCCTCTGGTGACCTGCAAAAGTACTGCTATGCCCAATAGTTACGCGGTTTGCGAATCGTCTGCTTGGAAAATAGAAAAAATCTTCCGTCCTCCACAATTCGTGTCTGACAAGCGTAGGAATCTTGTTAAAATGACCGTATTCGATAGCCGAGTTAAAATATAATGACTTTGCCCCCCCTATCCCACGACGTCCTGCCGACAAGGACTCCAAAATGTTGAGTATCGTTGGCCAAAAACGTTCTTTGTGCCAAGGCCCTACACGACGCCATTTTCTGCAAATCGGTGGGCTGGCATTGGGGGGACTCTCCTTGCCTGACATCCTCAGGGCTGAGTCACAGGCTGGTCCCTCGCTTACCAGCGGAAGCCGTCTGGGCCACAAAGCCATCATCATGATTTACCTGTCCGGTGGGCCGTCTCATCAGGACATGTACGATCTAAAAATGAACGCGCCAAGCGAGATTCGTGGTGAATTCAAACCGATCTCGACCAATTTGCCAGGTGTCCAGATCTGCGAACATATGCCGCGCTTGGCAACAATAATGGACAAGGTCACCATTATTCGATCCTTATACGGTGGTCCGGACCAACATGCGTCCGATATGTGCATGAGTGGCTATCCAATCGCCCAAGGCAAGCGACAATCAGGACGACCTTCTTTGGGCGCCGTCGTTTCATCACAGCAAGGTCCTGTCCATGATGCCGTCCCACCGTTCATGGGACTGACGATCAAAACAAGACATAATCCGTATTCGAATCCCGGAATTTCGGGTTTCCTCGGACCCGCTCACGCACCCCTTCAGCCACAGGAAAAAAACGCTGCCTTTTTGCGATTGCAAGAGATCTCGCTAGAACGGTTGACAGATCGCAAAACTTTGTTGTCCAGCGCTGACAAGTTCCGACGTCAGGCCGATGCGCTACTCGACAGCAATATTCCAATGGACATCTACAAACGTCGTGCATTTGAAGTCCTTTCGTCCAATAAACTTGTTGATGCCATGGACGTGGAAAAAGAAGATCCCAAATTACGAGACCGTTATGGCCAAGGAAGTTCCGATCCGGCGTTCGGCGAAGATGCGGGTCCCCATTGGATGGACCAGTTTTTGGTAGCGCGCCGACTTGTCGAGGCGGGTGTGCGATGTGTGACCTTATCATTCGGCAGTTGGGACCGACATGGCGCCAATTTTTCCCGGCTAAAAATTCAATTACCGCTTTTTGATCAGGCGATTACGGCATTGGTTCAGGATCTACACGATCGCGGTCTGCAAGATGACGTGAGTGTTGTCGCATGGGGTGAGTTTGGCCGCACGCCAAAAATCAACAAGGGTGCTGGCCGTGACCACTGGCCACGTGCCTCCTGTGCCTTGCTCGCCGGTGGAGGAATGCGGATGGGTCAAGTGATCGGTTCCACCAATCGCTTAGGTGAAGAACCCCAAGACCGCCCTGTACATTATCAGAATGTGTTTGCCACCCTCTACAACCAGCTGGGCATCCATCCTGGAACGACAACCATCAATGATCCTGCCGGTCGACCCCACTATTTGCTAGATCATCGGGAACCTTTGAGTGAATTGATTTAAATGGCAGGAACGTTGACTAAACACAACCAACAGCCAACGTCTATGGAATTCCCCGTTGCCCCGTTCCGGCGACACCTGGATACCACCTCATCGACCGGTCAGCTGGCCTGGATAAAGGAAAACATGTGACGGGACAGACCGAACCGTCGAACGATATCTGCTTTATGCCAGCGACCGAAATGGCGCATAGCATTCGCAAACGGCAGCTGTCAGTCGTTGAAGTGATGCAGGCACACTTGGCACGAATCGACCAGCTTAACGGGTCACTCAACGCGATCGTTACGTTGTTACCTGAGCAAGCCATGGCTGCTGCAAAACAAGCGGATGATGCTGTAGCGCGCGGAGACGAGTTGGGCCTGCTTCATGGTTTGCCCATTGCACACAAGGATGCCTTGTTGACTGCCGGTATTCGTACAACTTTTGGCTCCCCCATCTTTGAAGACTTTGTTCCGCAAACCGACGATCTCATCGTTGAGCGACTTAGCAAAGCGGGAGCCATAACCATCGGCAAAACAAACCTGCCAGAATTTGGAGCTGGATCACAGACTTTTAATCCTGTTTTCGGTGCCACACTCAATCCTTATGATACAACCAAAACCTGTGGTGGCAGCAGTGGTGGATCCGCAGTAGCGCTCGCCTGTGGCATGCATCCCATCGCTGACGGAAGCGATATGGGTGGATCGTTGCGCAACCCGGCTAGTTTCTGCAATGTTGTCGGACTACGTCCATCACCTGGGCGGGTTCCTGCTTGGCCCTCCACCGTTGGCTGGTCTCCGATTGGTGTCCAAGGACCCATGGCACGTACGGTACAGGATGTCGCACTACTACTACGTGTCATGGCGGGGCCCGATCCACGTTCACCGATCGCCATCACCGAATCCGGCGAATTGTTTGCTCGTCCATTACAACGGGATTTTCGTGACGTCCGGATCGCCTGGTGTGGCAACTTAGGTGGTTTGCCATTCGATCCGCGGGTCCAGGAGGTCATCGAACAACAGCGAAATGTGTTCCAGTCACTAGGTTGTGTCCTTGTGGACGAAACACCCGATCTACGTGATGCGGATGAAATATTTCGCGTATGGCGGGCCTGGCTGTTTGAAGTGGGTTACGGACATTTATTAAAACAACATCGCGATCAACTCAAAGATACCCTCATCTGGAATATTGAAGAAGGGACTAAGCTCACAGGAACGCAAATCGGTCAAGCGGAAAAAAAACGAACCGAATTGTATCACCGTGTCAGGGAATTCATGCGCGACATCGATTTCCTGGTACTGCCTGTCAGCCAGGTTCCGCCATTTGATGTCACACAACCTTATATTACAGAAATCGACGGTGTAAAATTAGATACCTATATCGATTGGATGCGATCGTGTTACTACATTACGGTCACTGGACTGCCGGCAATATCCGTGCCCGCCGGATTTACTTCAGAAGGACTTCCCGTAGGAATTCAACTGGTCGGTCGACACCAGGATGACTGGGGTGTGCTCCAATTGGCACATGCGTTTGAACAAGCCACGGGACATGGAACAAAACGACCACCCTCTGCCAACATTGCGGGGTCCTCTTAAGTCACATAAAGCCAGAACCAGGTGAGATTTTATTTTTTTCTGTCAAAATCACTCTCTGATGGTAAAACTTTACTACTTTGACAGTAGGCATTGATTTTTGGAGTTAGGAAGAATGCAATACAGATATTTAGGCGGTTCCGGATTGCTTGTCTCTCGGGTCTGTCTTGGCACCATGGCGTTTGGCATGCAAGACTGGGGATGCGACCAGGAAACGGCCAATGATTTGGTCAGGCGATTCACAGCAGCTGGTGGTAATTTCTTCGATACGGCCGATATGTACAGTAACGGTCTTTCCGAAGAAATGCTCGGTAAAGCAATCCAGCCTCTCGACCGTGACGACCTTGTGCTGGCAACAAAATGTTGGTTTCAGGTTCGCCAAACACCGACTGGAAAAGGCTTGTCACGAAAACATATCATGGAGTCAGTCGATGCAAGTCTACGACGGCTGAATACGGATTACATTGACTTGTACCAAGTACATGGCCCTGATTTCTTTACACCTATGGAAGAAACCATGCGTACGTTGGAAAACCTCGTACGTTCCGGAAAAGTACGCTACATCGGTTGTAGTAACTACTATGCCTGGCAACTTGTCAAAGCCAATGCTCTTGCAGAACAGATGAATCTGGAGCGGTTCATTTCCGGACAGTACATGTACAACCTTGTGCGCCGCGATATTGAGCGCGAAATTTTACCAGCCTGTGCTGACCAAGGCATGGGAATGCTTTGCTGGAGCCCACTGGCCAGTGGATTTCTCAGTGGACAATATCAACGTGATAAGGATCCGCCACAGGGATCGCGTATTTCCTACCGCAAAAACATTGACATTCCACGTTACTATAGTGACAGTGCATTTGATCTCGTGGACCAACTGCGGACTATTGCAGAGAAAGTTGATAAAACGCCTGCCCAGGTAGCGCTTGGTTGGTTACTTCACGATCGGCGAATCACGTCCGTCCTGGTTGGCCCTCGACATGCAAAGCATCTCGATGGATCGCTGGTGGTCGGTGACTGGGATCTTGCCAAGGAACACCACGAAACATTGACAAATGCCTTACCACTGGCACACGGTTATCCAGCGGACTGGATCGAGCTCAGTTACCCCAATATCGCAGGACAGGAAGAATTCTCACCACCACACTTCCGGCATTTCTTGGATCGAACTTGAACTCACACACCGCATTGACCTATTGCTTTTCCCGAACGGACAAGGTTCGTTACCATGTTTTAGGCATACTTGCCCGTACAGAACACCCGACAGTGCGCAGGGTATACACAACTGGCCCGTCATGAGTCTAGAAGAACATAAATCATCTGCACCTCAAGAAATACGTGTAGCAGTCGTTACCGTCAGCGATACGCGCACTCTCGAAACTGATACGGGGGGGAAATGTGTTGTTGACTATCTGGCCAAGAATGGACACACATTAGTCCAACGTACCATTGTCCCTGACGAGCCAACGCAAATGGAAAGCCTGATTGGATCACTGGCCAATCGGACTGACGTGGACGCGATTTTGATGACGGGGGGCACCGGAATTTCTGGCCGAGATCAGACTTACGAAACGATTTCATCGTTGCTGGAACGGTCATTACCTGGATACGGTGAGTTATTTCGCACATTGAGCTATCAGGAAATCGGTGCTGCGGCAATGCTGAGTCGGGCCACCGGTGGGTTGGTCGGGAATACGCTACTGCTCAGCATGCCCGGTTCGCCCGCAGCCGTGCGATTAGCCATGGAACAATTGATCTTGCCCGAGCTTGGTCACCTGATTCGGGAAGCACAGCGTCAAGATTAATTATCCCAAAGCCAACTCTGGCTAGGCTGCGGGCCAACCGCAGAGAACCCTGGATTCTTCCAGGGTCCATAGCAGTCCTGTGTTGGACTGCTGCCGAGTTCCTGGCAATCCGACTTTGTCGACATAGATGGTTCGCTTCCACAAATCGAGAAACGTGAACTTTTTCGAACAATTTGTTTGCTCGCAGGAAATTCTTTTTCTCGATCCAAGCCAACCACACCTGTTCAGAGTCCTATCCTACCCAAATGGGACTCAACCAGGCCAACTGTCCATTATGTTGTGTGACGCGAACATAATACCAGTCGGATATTCCAGTTTTCGGGCGATGGTCGTTCCAACGGATCGTGACACCGTACTCACTGGGACTCACAAGCCGCTGAAGAATAAAACTTTCACTGGTGAAAGGGCCTGTAAACGTCACGACATTATCATCGATCAAATTGGCAAATGTGGTCCTAACGACTTGCTCTACGGGTTTTCTAATCTTCACCGTTAACGTCGCATCCCGAGAAGCATCGAGTTCACACACGACCGACTTGGTTGGATCTTCGGTATAGCATTGCACTCGTGTTGTGTTGGATTCAATTCGCATTTCGCGTTCTGTGACAATTTGAAGCTTATCTCGCAAGGCCTCCTCGTACGGTGCTGATTGAAAACAAGGCGTCGCACGGACGAAATGACCACCGTCCATCAGAATGGACATGTCCCATAAATAAGTCCGGCCCAATCCTAGCGCAGCCCAGGGTCCCCAGCCATATTGGATGCGACATTTTGCTCTCCCGGGAAACCTGACAGGTGTTGCATGGTCATCCGGAAAATATCGTTCGATGACCTGACCGTTCCGAATGAGTTCTACCATTTGGATCGCATCTTCACCTTCAACACGGACGTCGATTTGACGTTCGGCAGTGGTTGGCAATTGTGATCCCATCGGCTGGCCATTCAAGGTTAGCTCCAATGTGATGCGATCCCCCGTCGCAGCATAGGTTCGCCGTGATCGAATGGCAGAAAATATTCCCCTCGGTGTCAACTCATTTACCCACACACCAAGTACCCTTCACCGTAAGCACCTGGATAACCTCGGTGGTTATCGCTGGACGCGATAAATCCAAATCGGTTTCCTTGTTGCAACTGAGGAACAATCGTATTAGACGTTGATCTTCCGCCGTTGCTATGGCGGATCATCGGATAAGGGGCACGGTCGATTTCCGTACAGCCATGTTCAGAAAATATCTCTACAACAGGACTCGTGGATGGTCGAAAATGTTTGAAGTTCGCGCCAGGCCAACCTTGCTTGTATCCAACATGGTGAGGTATCGCTAGTGCGTCCTTTGCCTCGGCAAAGTCCAGTAACTTTTCTACATCATCCGGTAAAAACAATTCCGGTTGATCATGAGGATATATCAGGCAATAATCCCCAAAGTGACTGGAGTGCCACTCATAGCCTAATAATGCAACAAAGTTATCTGAGTTTGCGTCGTGGATCAGTTGCCGAGTTTTGGGCCAATGTTTCGAATGTACCTCAAATCCACGGACCCACTTCAAATGGCGATCACCGGGCATCTTTGGCATGTCGTGCCACGATGCATGTCCGGTGAACGCAAAGAAGTCGAGATGTTCACGGGCTAAATCTATCGATCGTTCCAATGACCCTTTTGCATAACCAACCGCGTTATGGTTATGCAAATCTCCCCAGAACAATTGCGGTACAGCATCAGATTCTGTGGCACACAATGCGATTGTTCGCGCACACCCGAAAGAATAGCTGTCGCGACAGTCCCTCCCACAAATTCTCGATGATCGATTTCTACGCTCATGACAGAGATCTCCCAACGGTCAAACAGCAAGTCGGCATTCATCAGCACATGCTACATCAATCCGGTCATCGGAAGCAAAAACGACAAACTAGTCAGCAGCCACGGCGTCTTGTGTCACCATTGCGCACAAACGCACACTGAACCCACGACGTCAACACCAAGCTGATCAGAAAAATATCTTGGCTTGCAGACAGGTCAATCATTTCGGATGATTCATCTGGGACATCGATGTTGATTCACTAACGGCTAGTCCATGCTAACAGGTTGCCACTGTATCCAGCGATTGCCACGAAGCACATCTCTGTCGTTTGAACATCGAAAGTCGGATCCGCCAGGGCTGTCTCAAACCGTGGGAGTGGGCACCCCGTTACCTTCACGATCTGTACAATTGATTTCGAGAAATTCAGGTCCGAGATTTTCGCCACTGAAAATATGTACGGTCATCTCTCCATCTTCTTCAATGGAGGCCAATTCGCGACGTTTTTTATTATTCAAATAGGCGGTCACATCTTCGGCAACCCGAATCTCAACCTTCGCAATATGTTCGTCATGCTTGGCCAACAACAACAAGCGAATCACTTCAATCGCCATACTTTCATCAGACTTCACAACTCCTTTTCCCGAACAAATTGGGCAGTCTTGATAGACACTTCGTTTAAGACTGGGCCGAATACGTTGTCGCGTCATCTCCACGAGCCCAAAAGGACTAGTGCGTAATATTTTAGTCCGTGCACGATCCCTTTTGACAGCATCACGCAGTGCATGTTCAACACCACGCCGATGTTTTTCTTTGCGCATGTCAATGAAGTCATTCACGACAACACCGCCAAGATCCCGTAGGCGCAACTGTCGGGCAATTTCTCGGGCTGCCACCAAGTTTAGTTGGAACGCTGTTTCTTCAGCAGAATCATCCGTGCGAAAATTACCACTATTAACATCAATCGCTACCAGCGCTTCGGTTGGGTCAATAACGATAGAACCACCATCCTTCAAGGAGACTTCTCGTTGATGAATATAAGCAATCTCTTGTTCAAGATCATATTTATGGAACAACGGTTCCTTCCCTTCATAGAAGTGCAACCGATTAGCATGTCGTGGCATGACTAGCTGTAAAAACTCCTTGGCGCGCTCATGGGATTCATTCTCATCAATGTAAATTGCATCGACATCGGAGCTGAAAATATCGCGAATGGTACGAATGATCATGTCGCTTTCTTCGTAGATATCAATCGGCGCCGAATTTTTTCGGATGCGACGGTCAATCACTTTCCAAAGACGCAATAAATAGGCCATGTCGCGTGACAATTCTTTTCGAGAACGGTCAACGCCAGCCGTGCGAACAATAAAACCAAGTCCTTTTGGCGGATTAAGCTCCAACAATGTGTCGCGTAATTTACGCCGGATGTCTTCATCCTCAATCTTGCGCGATACACCAACCCGACCCAAGGCCGGCATTAGCACAAGGTATCTACCGGGAATACTGATATACGTTGACAGGGTTGGGCCCTTGGTGCCAATACCCTCTTTGATTACTTGTACTACCACTTCGTCACCACGACGAAAGATATCCTGGATAGGCGGCTTTATACGAGGTCGAGCACCAGTTCGAGGAGGCCGGCGTCGATGTCTGCTACGCCCATTTTCATCATTCTCCGATTTGTCCTTCGTGGAACGGCGTTGTCTTGTATCTTCAACTTCCTGATTTGGATCGTAACCACCTTGACGGAAATATTGTGGCTCGACATCACTTAAATGGAGAAATCCATTGCGCCCCACGCCAAAATCGACAAAGGCTGCCTGAATGCTTGGTTCCAGATTGACAACACGACCTTTGTAAATGTTCCCTACATAATTATCTTGGCTGCTACGCTCAATATAAAGTTCTTCCAACAATCCATCTTCGACGATCGCAATCCGGCATTCTTCCGGCTGCGACACATTGATCAACATTTCTTTTTTCATAACTTTTCCAATTCTACATTATGCGGAAACTGCCAACCTGACGGTTAAAATTCATATTTTCTTTTTGGAATCGATCAGCATGTTTACACAAACATCGCCAATTCCGGCACAACATGGTGCAGTTCCGTTTTCAATAAATGGTTAATATCTCGCGCGTTATCAAGCTGCATAGCGCGCTGTGCCAGCACCTCGCACTGCTTAATGGACACGCTACGACAAATTTTCTTGACTTCCGGAATAGCACTGGGCGCAACGCTAAGACTGCGAAATCCCAGGCCCAGAAGTAACATCGTGTATGTTGTACTGCCACTCATTTGCCCACACATCGTAATGGACATCGAGGCTTTACGCGCCGCCCGAAGCGCCATGTCAATCAACCGGAGAACGGCAGGGTCACCCGCATCGTATAAAGCCGCTACATCCTTGTTGGTGCGATCAACGGCCATGCTATACTGGATCAGGTCGTTGGTCCCCAGACTGATGAAATCTACTTCGTTCAAAAACACATCGAGCATCACAACGGCCGCCGGCGATTCAACCATAATTCCTATGGGAATATCACGTTGAACATCAACCTTTTCTTCGACAAGCTCTTCCATGACTTCAGCAACCATCATTTTTGCCTGCCGTAATTCATGCAGGGTACTAACCAGCGGAAACATTACACTAACATTTCCCAGTGTGCTGGCTCGCAGAATAGCGCGCAATTGGGTCCGAAACAACATTCGGTTGTGCAGACTCAAGCGAATGCTCCGGAGCCCAAGCTCCGGATTTCGTCCGACTTCTTCCATTGCAGTACCGAGTCCTTCCGCCGGCGGAATCTTGTCGGCACCAAGATCAACAGTTCTTATGGTGACTGGTAAGTCACCCATCGTCCTAACGACTTTGCTGTATGCTTCGTAATGTGTTTCTTCGTCCGGTACCTTATCGGCGCTAAGATAAAGAAATTCCGTACGATAAAGACCGATGCCACTTGCACGTCGATCGAGACAGACTTCCGCTTCGTAGGGAAATTCAATATTTGCTAGTAACTCAAGATGAGTACCGTCCGTCGTTTCGGCAGGTAAGTCGCGAAGTGACATCAAACGTAAGGCAAGGTCACGATGCTCTTGGACTTCGTGCCGATATCGAGCAATCGTTTCTTCGTCCGGCTGAAGGATAACCTGACCATGATCACCATCGATGATCACCAATTCACCACCGGATACGTCCACCACAAAGTGTCCGATGCCTACTACTGCTGGCAATTCCAGCGCTTCTGCCACAATAGCCGTGTGGCCACCAGGTCCTCCCATTTCTGTGGCAAATCCCAGAACATTTTCTCGATCCAAGTTAGCCGCTTCACTCGGAGTCAGATCATGCGCTAGCAGAATGACGGGAGAAGCAAGATGTGAGATTTCTTCACAGCGGTGCCCCAGAAGATGTCGCAACAAACGTTTTTCAATATCAAAAATGTCCGACGCAAGTGCTTGATGTGTTCCACTGTCCAACGACTGAAAAACCTTAGCATACTCCCTTAAAGTACGACTGACCGCGTATTCGGGCGAGTTGTGTTGTTGACGGATACGTTGATGCCAAGCATCCCTCAATTGTTCGTCCCGCAATATCTGCAGGTGTGCAGAGAAAATCGCACCGCACTGATCACCGAGTTGAGCTGCAACCGTGTCTCGGTTCTTTTCGATTTCGCTACCTACAGCGATAACGGCTCGGTCCAACCGCTTTATTTCGTCCTCCACAACGTCGCGTGTCACGAAACGCTGGGGGATCCGAAACCCTTCACTATCTACAATAAGTGCTTCGCCGATCGCCACGCCGGGCGCTACGGCAATTCCCTGAAGTATATGCATCGCTCTCGCGTGGCGTCCGAATCAACGCTGGGTAGATAGCCCGACACCTAATTCATCGTTCTATCAGGCTATTACTCCAACCACGTTGGGTCGCCACATCATTCATTTGGTTCCAGGTGCACAAGAGCCGGTGAGTCAGTCAGGCCAACACGTCTCATGCTCAACCACATTCCTGTAGCACCTATTGCGGATTGGTTCTTTCTTCTTCAACGAAACTACTATTCACTAGGTCCGTCAAAGCATTGAGCGCGACAATGGCATCAGAGCCAGTCGCCTCGATCGTTAATTCTGTACCGTGCTCAGCTGCGAGTGTTAGAACGGATAATATACTTTTACCGTCCACCCGCTCGCCATTCTTGATTACTTCGATCTTAGACTCAAATTGGTTTGCCAGCTTGACTAACAAATCTGCAGGACGAGCGTGCAACCCTTGTGGGTTAACAATCGTCACATTTCGGCTGGCAGTCTGTTGGGCCATGTCGCAGATCAAATTATCTTTGTCACCGACCGTAATCGAGCGGTGTCATCCTTATGAAACAAACTGGTTATTGTCGGCTTCTTCCAGTAATTGTTTAACTTCATTAACCGTTTTGGACTGTTTTAAAAAGCGACAAAACCTTTCGTCTCGTAATTGACGTGAAATATTCTCCAAAGCCCGAAGGTGATCGCTTGGTCGATCTGGAGGGGAAATCAATAGGAAAAAAAGTTGGACCTTTTCACCATCCAGACTATCAAAATCCACGCCCTCTCCACTAATTCCAACTGTAGCAACAAGCTTGTCGACACTGGGATGTTTTGTATGTGGCACTGCTACACCGCGTCCAATGCCCGTGCTCCCCAACTCTTCACGTTTCTTAATTGCCTTTAAAATGCTCTCGGTATCTTCCGACGCGATCCGATTGGCCGCGACTAATGCAGCCAACATTTCCTCAATGGCACTATCTTTCGTGTCCGCCTCCAATCCAGCCTTGATTGCTTCGGGGCTGACAAAGTCAGCAAATTTCATCCAATGGTTCCTTCATGCTTTGACATCGTTGACTGACAGGTTCTTTCCATCCAGATTCATCGTTTTACTCTGATTCGTCGTTTTACTCTGCTGATTCGTCGTCGGACTCATCCAACAACGATTGGTACTTCAAACCAGTTGTTTTGTGGTCTTTGATCTTTTTCTTATGTTTGCGAAGTTGCTGTTCCATTTTACGCATCGTTCCGTCCAATGCCGTCAGGATGTCCACAGATGTCTCCGTCGCTACGAAATCCCGGGCATGTTCAACAGAAATTCGAATCTCAACCACGGGAGCATCCTTATGCTCCAAATTAACCAAAACGTTGGCTGCGGTCAGACGCTCAAGCAAACGGGGCAAGCGTGCAACCTTTTCATTAATTTTCGCTTGGACTTGCTGACTTAGGTGACCATGGCGCGTGGAAATATTGATCTGCACGTGTATCCTTCCTCGACTCAAGTCACACCGAACAGCGTTCGTCTGTCTGTAGTAACCGTCCAGGAGAAGAGTCATTGTAACCCGTGGGAACGCGTTGGACAAACGCAAAGTCAAGAGCTAGTTCAATAGTCACAAGTATACCCTATATAACACTTTGGGTAATTTAAGGTGGCCCTGCGGGTATTGTGCGGCGTTTGATTAGTCCACCGTCGCCCAAGACCATGGGTGCTATTTTCCACGTCTTAGTGACAAAATAATATCTTCCAGGGCAAGAACCTTTTTCAAAAAAAGGTAGAAATGACTTCATGCATTGACACCTGTACATGGTTCGTCTCGGAAAAACAGCAGATCTACTTGTCTATGGCAACACAATGACTTGCGAACATTGACTATTCTTTTTGACACAACACAGAAGTTGATTTGCATCCCTCCAACAAAAACCAAAGGTCCATCCAAAACATTCAAAGCTGATCGTCCGTTGTCGACCGCTTTTTTGCTGGCACATCTGCCGGTGGATTTTTATAGACAATCTGACCTTGCTCCAGTTTGTCCTCCCAGCGACGAATGGATCGCTTTCGCTTGGCGGGTGTATCAGCCGGATTATAAATCGGACGAGTTTCTGTGATCATGCGAAGATTTTCTCTGGCCAGTACACGAAAATCAAGCTTGTCATGGTCTAAGTATCCAACCAATTCAGCGGCACCACCAGCTTGTAACTCATCGGGCGAATATCCCAAAAGTAAACGCAACAATAATTCAGCATCTTGACCTCGGTGTTTTTGCAATGACGCAAGCACCTGATCTGCCGTTTCTGGTCGACGCGCCAGGGACTCCTGCAAAACAGAGAAATGCACCTGCCACCAGTTTCGCTGGTCCGGATCAGCCAGCGCTTGAATCGACGGTTCAAAGTCACCCAGATAGGTCAGACTACGAATCGCCAAGGTACGAACTTCGATGCGTCTTTCCTGCGTTGCATCGGTTTTTTCCTTTAACATCAGACCGACAGGACGCTCGTCTTTAAGAACCGACTCGAGAATTTTTGATGCCAGTCGATCAATGTCGCGTAAATCGTCCCCTGCCACCCAGGCTGGATGTTTGTCAACCGGATGGATTTCAGGTTCTAGATCGTCACGATACCGCCAGCATTCACCGACGCTGATGGTCTGGACCGACGTCAAATCAGAGACAATCTCAACGCCTTCGCTTATAGGAATCAATCGCACATCGTGAGGGATCGGTTGACTTAAGTCAGCACCCGGTAAACGAACGCGTTGAACTTCTACAGCCAATTCGGACTCGGCATCAAGAAACACCGCCTGGATGTTGCGGCCAGGTAATTGCAGAGAAATGCTGCCACCCTCGTCACCAACCGGTTCCAACAATAACTGGCCAAAAACAACCTCAATTCCCGGATCCTCAACCGTTCCATTCATGATAATTCGTGAACCACCATAAACTGTTGCCTGAACGTTCGTACTCAGCACAATCTGGGAGCGGTAAGTGGGTAATGAGAATAATACATCTTGAGTCAACAAGACCGTATCGGGTAACAGGCGATGCCAGATTGCTGTTTTTGGATCAAAGCGAATAAGGACTTCGTTGTCTGACCGAAACTGACCAATCTCGATAGGTTCCGTCGAGGATGGCTTCTCAACAGGAACCTCATCAACCAATGAATTAGCCGGTTCTACGACTTTTTGTTCGATGGGGCTTTCGGCAGGCAGCGTTTCGACGGCCAGGTTTGATATATCTGCATTATCATTATCCACGGCAGGCACGAATGCTGTTGCCGGTGCAACCGTTTGGCGATCAAGTGCTGTATCTTCGGACAAATTGCCTGAATCGTCCGACAAGATATCAGCCGTCAGAGGATTCCCTGATTGTGGCGCGGTAATCTCATGAAATCCAGAGTCATCCAGCGCCACGTTTCCTATTTCATCCACATGGTTATTCTGAGCGGATACCCTAGTCGCCGTCTGTTCGCTGCGCGGCAAATTGTCTGTATCAGGTTGGTCTGGCTCGATACTAGCTTCCACCGACAGCAACTCCTGATCTGCCAAAGGACCATGAATATTCGACTGACCGATCGCTTGGAAAAACGGATGACTTCGGTCCAACGGACCGAGGAGTCGGAATACTCCCAAGGTGAGTAACGCAGCCAATAAACACGTAGCAACTACTGGCCATTTGTTACCAGCCAGATCCTTGTGTAAATAATCCGGTACTTCTGAATGACGTTGCAATACAGCGACACTTTTCTCCGCTTCATCCGTTGGCAAAGCAGCTTCGGCAGTGGTCCCCACATCGTTGGATTTCTGCACTGCGGCAGCAACTGGCCTCCGGTTATCGTCCAATTCCGCCTGACCAACACGACACATTCGTTCCCGAGTAGCAGGCTCAATCCGAGCCGGTTCACCCAAAACAAGCGTTAGAATCTGGTGACAGGAAGCCACTTCGGCAAGCTGTAAATCCGAATCCAGACATACTTTTTCAAAATCAGGAACTTGTTCATCTGGCAACGTACTGTCCAAGTACTCAGCAACGGTGTTCGCGTCCAAATCCACACCCTGGTCATCTAGCGGAGGAGACGACAGCCTCAATCGACGTATGCAACTTCGAATTCGATGAGACAAGTCAGTGGCAAACTGACTCTCTTCGACTTTTTTTCCAATCTCTACAGCGTCGTCCGATTCCAAAACGTTGTCTAAATAAGCCAGCATCGTACGCAATGTGAGACGCATAAGGTCACCCTTTTACTTGGCACACAGTTTTCAAAACTCCCGAAACTTTTTCTTCCAACAACCATTCACTTCCTGGGCAATTGAAAGCTGTTTTTTCTGTATCGCTCATCGTTCACAGTGTTCCTGTTGATATCAATACCAGCAACCGACTCCATCCCAAGCAACACCCAGACATATCGCGGCACATTATCAAAAAAAGACTAGCACCTCATAGTCTGTTAGTAGTTAGTGGGAACTGGTAATAGGATCCGTACAAAAAAATTGACGCGAAGTTCAGAATAGTCTCGATCTGGAAAACTTAAGCCTGTACCATTTTTACACTTACACATTTCGCGCCCTGCTTGTGTTGTGGCTTGAAAAGCTAGTTTCGGGCACCAACTACAGGGGCCAGAAAACTGGCCGCAGTAACCTAGCGAATATAGGCAGGCAAGTGAACCGGGGCAGTGACATGTTTACCATGTTCTGACACATGACAAGGGTTTAGCGTCACTAGACTTCTGGCTCTCCGGTTCCATGGTTTGAAAGTCCCCGGATGACCGGGACAAGGTTCGTACAACATCTTACCAACATGTCTTCCAGCCACCATTTTGCTTGCCACCAGGGCCCAGAAATCCTGGACAACAATCGGACTGTGGCAAAGTCGTACCACAAGCCAACTGATCTGATCGTTACACTTCATCTCGCCCCACCGTTTCACGCAAGTGCGCAACTCATTCGGCCCTTCTTTTTGTCTTGCCGGAAATTTTTACCCGACCGTTTGGTAATCACGTAAAAATATGGTTGTTTTTTTTTAAAGTCTTAGGCATTTGTCGTGAGGCGGGTAAAATAGAATATGCCATGCAGTGGCGTTGTTGTACCACAGCACATTGGACCATTTTTTGGTGTGAAAATGTCTGGATTTGAACGAACTTCTCAACAGCACGTGATTCGCGAAGCCGAAGGCTATCTCGAATTGCTCATGGTCTTTTCTGATCAGTATCAGCCAGCGCCTGAAATACGCGATCGACTTGCATGGCGTGCACAAAGAGCATTAGAAAAGGCAGAAGTGCCTGACCAAGAATCTGCCTATATCCTTTATTTGCAAGGTCAGACGCTACGTTGTCTGGAACAATATCCAGATGCCGTACGAACACTTCGAGAATCCGCTAATAAAGATCCAGCAAACATCCACGTTTGGCTCGCACTCGGATGGTGTTACAAACGTATTGGACGACTTGACCTGGCCATTGAGTCATTAGAAGATGCCCTCACGGTAGACGCTCACGACGGACTGGTCCATTACAATCTGGCGTGTTACTGGAGCCTTGTAAACAACTCAAATCATGCATTGCATCATCTTGGCATGGCGCTGGATATCAACTCCAACTATCGCGAGTTCCTCAGCCATGAATCGGATTTCGATCCGATTAGAGCAGACCCTGCTTTTTACATGTTGACCTGTGCGATTGTCTGAAATGGGTTCACAGTCTCAACAAAATGCTACCGTCTCTACGGTAGACAGACCCGCCAATGCATGAAACTCGACGTCGTCCTGCACTCGATCCGGATTGCGCTGGGCGATTTGTTCGATCGCTGAAATCCGTTCCAGAAACAAATCAAGTAAGTCCGGATCGAATTGGGAGCCACGTCCCTGGCAAAGAATTTCTAACGCTTCATCCCTGTTCATCGCAGGACGATAGATGCGATCATGGGTTAAGGCATCAAATACATCTACAATAGCAACCATGCGAGCACATTCGGGAATAGCGTAGCCAGCCAATCCAACAGGATATCCGGAGCCGTCCCAATACTCGTGGTGACACCTGGCAATTTGTTCCGCCATTCGCAGAATAGGCGATCGTGACCCTTGCAACATCCCGGCACCAATCATTGCGTGCAATCGCATGATTTCGATTTCCGACGGTATCAAAGGAGATCGCTTGTGCAATACGACATCTGGAATACCGATTTTACCAATGTCATGCATTGGTGCAGCCAATCCGATTTGTCGTACGTAACCCGAAGACCAACCAGCTGCTTCGGCCAACACCGCACTGCACAAACCAGTCCGGTGAATATGGGCGCCTGTCTCTTCATCCCGATATCGTGAGGCAGTGACTAATCGGTAGATCGTTTCTTCGTATGCCCCATGAATGACCGACATTTGTTTTTGAATTTGTTGTTCTAAGTGTTTTGTATACTGCTGGTTGTCAAGGATTAATCGTCGCCGCTCAATTGCCGCATTGATGTGAAATAGAAATTCGTCGCGTTGCACTGGCTCGACAAGATGGCCCCAGGCACCTCGAAGAATCGCTTGGCGTACGTTATTGCTCTCCCCGTCGGTCATCACAATGACCCCCAGATGTTCGTCTCTTTGGCGAATGCAAGATAAGACGGAAAAAGCATTCGAATCAGACAGGTTCATTTCAGCAGCCACGACTTGCACGTCATGTTTTTCCAGATAGACCATTGCCTGGTCAACAGTGGTCGCTGAGTAGCAGTCAAAACCATTGTTCCTGATCCACTGGGAAAGACACAGCCCTGTCGAGGGGTTGTTGTGGACAACTAACACGATTGCCTTGTTGTCGGAACGTTCCGCACAGGCAATGTCAGTTCCATCCTCTGTATATTGCGCACTGGGTATTTTAGATTCTAGCATTGCGCGTTCCATTGTTCCTGCCTCCGAAATGAAACATGGAAGTACGATTGCACCCAACCAAAACAAACGTATTCATGGAAACACGAACAGTGACCGACGGTTAACATCCATTGAAATGTAGGTCACGCGTGGGTCCCGTGCTTGCCGTTCCAATCGAATCATTTCACACACGCGGAATAATCCAATTGACAGGATGAAAAGAAATACCGCGTGAATGAAACAGGACCGGTTCCAGCCTGGCAAAAAAGATTGTTCAGCAAGGATCAGACCCTTCAACCGCCTGGTGCGATTTGTCAAGCATTTGCTGTCTCAGCCAAATCAAATCTTTGCATGCGATATAACTGTAAATGACAGCACCCAACAGGATCATCGCCCCCACACGCCAAGAAGCCGAACAGACGGGAAGCCAGTTCAAAACAGCCCGAAGACTTATTACGGCAAGTCCCATGACACAAGTTGCCAACACTGGACGACGCAAATGCACGATCAAACCATGCAGTTCAACCCCTGCCGATTTCCAAGCATACGCCGTATAGGGATAAACGAAACCTAGCAACAGACACGAGTAGGCCATTGCCAGTCCAATCGCTGGTCCAACTTCGCTGGGTCCCCAGTGCGACCCTAATGAAATCCCGATCAGATAGCCAACTGTCATAACACAAGTCATCACCAGGGAAGCCCGCAAGAGACGGTCGTTACGACCAGCAGCGGCAAAAACAGATCCTGACAAATTAATAAACCCTTGCGCAATAACCGCAGGAGCCAGCAACGTTAGAATCCATCCCGCAGATACCCACCGCTGACCCCCCAAAACTTGCATGGTATCTCCCGCAACAATAGCAAGTCCCACACCACAAGGGAAAAGAACAATGGCGACCATCCGGTAGAATGAGTGCAAAAAAGACCGATACGACACAGAATCTGTCACAACGCGGGCGAGTGCAGGAAGCATCACTCCACTGATGGGTGCCGTTACGAGTAAAACAGGTTTCTGCATCAGTTGAAATGCCTGCGTGTACATTCCCACCGCAGCCAGGCCTGTTGGTGAAGCAGCCATCCAGAGTGCTAACAAAAATTTATCGACGTATTGTCCAAAGGCCAAAATCAAACTGCTACCAGTCCAGTATCCACCAAACACCAACAGTTCCCCGAGGGAACCTATTGGGCCTGGACGCCGAGGGCGCCACGGCTCGAAAGTCCAAACAGACACTAAAATGATCAACCATTCGACGTACTGTTGACTCACCAGTGCCCAAACTCCCCAATCAGCATAGGCAGCCACGATGGCCACCATGCCCCCCACTAACTGGGCGATGAGACGTAAGAAAGTAAGTTGTTTGATGCGTAGGTGACGTTCCATTAACGCCTGATGCTGGGCTGCCAAGGAGACCAAAATCGTCGTGCCTGATAGAGCAAGAACAATCGGCACCAAATCAGCCACTTGATAAATGGCAGCCAGAAATGGTGCACAAACAGCCGTCAACAGAAATGTCAGGCCACCGCAGACTTGCTGTACCCAAAAAAGTGCATTCAATTCGTCGCGCGAAATGTCAGGTCGTTGAATAATAGCAATATTCAAGCCGAAACTGGAGAAAACACGTAATAACAGAATCAACGGTACGGCCATCCCCATGTAGCCAAATGGGACCGGCCCGATGCGACGGTACAACACGGCAAGCACGACTAGTGAAAACACCTGCGTGATCACTTGGGCAACGACGACAGCCCGCACACCCTGTCGTACTGCGCCAGGAACATCAGACACCTGAGGCACCTTTTCGGACTGAGGTTATGGTAGCAGACTACTCTTTCTCCAAACGCGAACTAAATGCAGATACTCTGGTATGCCACTAATCTTGCTGGGAGTACCGCCACGCGAGATAAGATATCTCATAGTATCTGAAATTCCAACGCTTGGATCGACGTCAATTTGCGGTCGACGTCTTCGGACTGCTTCGCAACATACCTGATCATCCATTATGGTAACAGTCGTTGGCCGTCAGTGTCGGATCGTGCTTGGCCTACTTCAAATGCAGTAGGTTGCTCTAGCTGTTCGATTTGTTGCACGATCTGACTCTGACCGAGTATTTCCTCGCTATTTCTCGCAAAATCGCTGATGTCCAGCATGGCTGGAGCCAACAGCAAGATCAAGGCCGCGGGCGCGAAACAAAATACCAGTGGAAAAGTCAATTTGACTGGAGCACGATTGGCCTGCATGATCGCTACCTGTTTGCGTGTCTCTCGATAATGATCCGCATGCTCGTGTAATGAATCGGACAATTGGGAACCCAACTGATCTCCGCGTGACAACAGACTTGACAACTGACGCACATCAGGTATATCAATTCGTTTTGCAAACTCACTGAGAGCGTATTTCAGGCTTCCCATTTCGGCTTGTCGTTGGATAATATGCAGTTCCTGTGATAACGCCGGATAGCTGGTTAAGTTCCTGGCAACATGCTCCAAGCTGGCACCGACCGATAGGCCACCGCTGAGGCACATGCTAAGCATATCCATCATATCGGCTAACCCATGGCGAATTTCCAGAACCCTCGCCTGCTGTCGCAAATAGATGTAAAACCGCGGAATGATGGAAAGAAGAACCGACAAGATAGCTCCCGCCATCAAAACAGGTACGCCGAAATCTGTCGGTGCCACGAGTGCCAGGACAAACGTAGTCACAAGAGGGATAAAAAGTAGCAAAAACCGAAGGGCATAAACACTACCACGCGCACTAGGCCGATAGTATCCAGCGCGCCGCAGAAGCTGCCTGAACTCGGCTGCTTCCTCTGCGGTTTCAGGAATAATTCCAGCTAAAGCGGGAGTCAGACTACCAAGAATTCCATCTGTTGAATCCTTTTCCAGTCGCCGCTCCGGTTCGCGTGTTTCCTCGTCGGGACTCAAAAAACGCTTCACCAACATCAACCCAACAAAGATAAAAATCGCAATCACTGCGGCACTTAGCCAGAAAATCAAGTTTTCCATAGCACCCTCCCCACCTTTAATAACTCACTCGAATAACACGCCAGACCCAAAATATTCCAAGCATTTGCAATGCGATAGCCATTGCCAGCAAAGTCGGTCCCAGCGAGTGATTCACAAAAGCAAGAACGTAATCTGGCTCGAGCCAAGCCAGCACTCCAACAGCAACAATCGAACCAAGTATCAGACCAATGGCCGACAAGCGGCTACCAGCCGTTACGGCATTCACATGACCATTGAACTCTTGCCTCTGTCTTGCCGCATGTGACAAGCGTTCCGTCAGCAATGGCAGGTTACCTCCAGCGGTCTGATGCACCATCGCGGCTGTTGCAAATACGCGAAATTCCGGCAACGGTATACGGTCCGCCATGCGCTGCATGACTAGCATAGGTGAATTACCTAATTTGAGCTGCGAAACACAATTCTGAAACTCCGACGCAAGTGGATCAGAAATTTCAGCAGCAACCATCTCCGCAGCCTGTTCTAGAGAATGCCCAACATGAACACTTTCGGCAATAATTTGCAACGCTTCGGACAACTGATCCCGCATCATGCTGATTTGCCTCCAGCGCCTCAACATAATCCAGACGAGAGGAACCAAAATACCTGTCATCAGTCCCAATGCTGTTACCAGAAAGTTTTCCGTGATGACGTATGCAAAAGCCACGCCAATCAAGCCACCGCCTAAAACGATTACTAGCGACGTGGGAACATCAATATCACTGCCAGACTCTCGCACGATCCGGTAAAACCATTGATCAATTGGCCCGTTGTGTACATCCTGACGACGATAGTAATTTTTGATGTCTGATTCATTAGCATGGAGGCTAAGCCGTCGACCAATATAGTTGTAACGCTGTGAAAACAGGTCATACAATAGCGAAGCGATTGCCAAGACCAACCCCGCAATAAACAAAAATGCTAGAACGACAGCCATAATCGCGATCACGGCAAGTCCTCCTCGGAAGTACGACCGTCTGGTTTCTGTGGTGGAGATTCTCTTTCCATGTCATTCTCTGGCATGGATTGCGACATCCGTCGTTCGTGCCCCTTGTCATTGGACACAGTCGTCGGCATCACCAGTTTACGTTCCGTAAACAAGTCTTTCGGTAACTGGATACCCAATTGCTCCAAACGATTATTGAAAGCAGGTCGATAACCAGTCGCATAAAAAGATCCTGTCGCGATTCCATCATCGTCGACAGCATGTTGTCGAAATTGAAAGATATCGTTCAATTGATATTCGTCGTTTTCCAGACCAACCAATTCCGAAACTCTCATAACTCGACGTACTCCACCCTGTAATCGCGACAAGTGCACAACCAGCGTAATCGCTGACGCCACATAACGGCGCACTACCGAAACTGACAGGTCAAAACCGGCCATCGAGACCATGACTTCCAACCGCGAGAGTGCATCCAACGTGTCGTTAGCATGAATGGTCGAAAGAGAACCTTCATGGCCAGTATTCATAGCCTGCAGCATATCAAGCGATTCTGGACCTCGCACTTCTCCTATGATGATTCGGTCAGGACGCATGCGGAGTGCATTACGTACCAGTTCACGCTGTGTAATTTGACCACTCCCTTCGACGTTCGCAGGCCGCGTCTCCAGGGCAACAATATGTTTTCGCTGCAATTTCAATTCAGCCGAATCTTCGATGGTCACTAACCGCTCTCCAAGCGGTACAAACCGTGACACGTTATTCAGTAATGTCGTCTTTCCCGACCCCGTTCCACCGCTAATCAAAATGTTCAGCCTGCCTTCTACTGTAGCCGCTAGAAGTTGGACGATTTCTGGACAAATCGATCCAAACTGTTCCAGATCTCCCATTTGCAACGGCGTGTGGCCGAAGCGACGAATCGAAAGAATTGGACCGTTTAGCGACAACGGGGGGATGATTGCATTGACACGTGACCCATCGGGTAGCCGTGCGTCGACCATAGGGCTATGTTCATCAATTCGTCGCCCGACACGGGCCACAACGCGTCCTATGATTTGCATTAAATGCTGGTCATCCGCAAACATCGTATTGGTTTCTTGCAATCGCCCAAACCGTTCCACGTACACTTCGTTGGGTCCATTGACCAAAATATCGGTGACATCAGGATCATGCATGTACGGCTCAAGAGGTCCTAGACCGAACGATTCCGCCATCAACTCGTCAACCAGTCGGTCTTCGTCAACGTGAGTTGAGGATTCCGGACGGTTCTGTAAAATCCCTTCCGCCAGCTGACGCACATGGCTCTTTAAAGCGGATTCTTCAAGATCAGCAATGCGAGACAGGTCAAGTGAGTCAAGCAACTCACGGTGAATTTCCGTCTTAAACCTTTGAAACTCACCTTCCTGGACTGTCGCCTCCGCACCATGCTGACTATGCTCATTGCCAATTTCGGCCGTCTCGGTTCCGCTGCCGGAATGAAACAAATTGAATTTCATCGTTCGACTCCTTCCGCGTCACATTGAGTGGTGGCATATTCAAAACAGTTCATATTCGCTATTTCCTCAGAGGAATGTTCGACTATTGCACTAATCGAATCTTGTGAATGTACTTATTCTCCGGCACCTCACGATTTTTTGCTGCCGTCACCGCTGTAAAGTGAACAATAAATACCGGTTCCACTGCTAAACGAATCTGGTCGTATAACCCACCAGTATTTTCTGCCTCCAACACCGTTGCGGCAACAAAACCAATGATTGGCAACGGATCGCTAAAGTCCCCTGTATAGACGGCAAAAACACGACGTGAATCAGCACTGTTCGCTACTGCGTTGAACGCTTCCACAATATGATCCGTGTTACTCGGACTTAAATCAGTGGCCGGTAATGGCAATGGGTTCACCGGAATGGCTGGTCCAAGCATCTCCGTGCCCAGATCATCCGGCTCGATTCCGTTCGATACTTGGTGAGGAATCAATCTGAAATCGAGTGGGATCGAGCCATCAACGTCGATTAACGCACCATTGGCCGTGCCATCCCCTGCGGAAGGTCGTAATAGTACGTCCAATTCAAGTCGATGATTCGCATTCCGGTCTACGCTTTCACTGGGCCGATCTGAAAACCAAGCTTTTTCGCTAATGGCCAAAGGTGCCAGTGGCGTCGCCACCGTAGTCGTAGGACGAAACCCTATTAGGCGATTGTCAAGTGCCGCTATCGAGGCAGTCGCGACATCTGCAGCCTCAGGTGCCCCAAATCCTCTAATTAATAAACGCGCCGGATTGGGCCCCTGAGCAAAACGGTGTATTTCAACACGTAACGAGTTAAATGGCAGCATGTCAACGAACACGGGATGGGTAACATCTTCTACCCGGCCTGCTGTCACCGTCACATTCGAGGATTTCACTCTTAGAGCACCCGCTACAACCTGGTTGTTCGCCAACCGAAATTCATGGACTGTGATTTCTGCTTGAAGAACATCATCCTCTTGGCTGGGAAATTGATCCGATAATATTTGTTCATCGAGCAACTCCTCCGCCGCCACCAGGGCTAGTAGATCGCTACGACGTTGCATGTCTCGATTGTTGAGCACTAGCCAAGTGAAATTCACCACCAGTACCAGCATTCCGATAGCGATGACCAACATCAACAGCACAAATATTGTTAACACACCAGAGCGACTAACTCTGACCTTCCGACGAGATGGGAATTGAGAAAACCGAACCGGCGGCTCGAAAACATGAAATGCTTTCGCACGATGCGTTGTCCCTATCGACTTGGTGACTGGCTGGAACATAATCATCACCGTTCATCCGGTATCGAAGCTCACGGTTGCCAGGGTAAACGGATACGTGTTTCGTCTGCGGATCGCCCTGCACCCGATTCAGTCTGTTTTTCAAGTTGAACCTGGGGCAACATTTGGATCATTTCCTGTGTGACACCGCGCAAAGTACATCTTATTCTGACATAAATCTCGGTTGGATAAGTCTTTTATTTTGCAAATCGAGTGTACAGCGATTTCTTCTCAGCGGTAGGAAACGATGCCTGTGCTGCCAAAGGCGGTGTCGATTTATCCACTTCGTATTGGTCCCTTACCGTTTGACGATCTGACCGTGGCTGACGAACCGGTCGTGTCGACGATGAGCTTTGGAATCCTGATGGTTCTGATGGATTTGACTTGGGTTCTTCTAGCGAATGAGCTTCTTTAATCTTATCGGGGCCAAATGTTTGCAATTCCATTTTGTCACCGCGATAATGTTCGACTTGGAACGTTTCTTCCACAGGCGGAAGTGGAGGTAACGCAGGAGGCTCGGGCGGCGTGGAAATTACCAGTCCAATCAGATCATTTGGTTTCACGACCCTTTCTTGGGCACCTGGCCCCGCACTTCCATTTCCAACAACACTCACCGATAAATTACCGATCTGTTGGGCCAGTGCCAAAGTGTTGGCCTGGTCTGGAGTGACCTCCACAACAATGCTCGTCAAGGCATTGAACGCCGCACTGCTACGGGGAGGTTCGGGCGGGATAATGACCGCCAAGACCCTGATCGTCTGCAGCAAAGTTTTTGTACCGATTCCTTTCAGTCCAACTTCCTTGACGTCGGGGTGATCAGTTTCGATCGTCAGCGCTATGTCTACATTTGAATCGTGTTGTATCAGAGTTCTTCCGTGAACAAGTCCCGTCACTTGAATCGTAACCGCCCGCATTCCATCAGAAATGCGTTCCGTGAGTCGTTTAATTGGATTTTCGCCAATCGGGAAAAGATCCTCTTCTGTTATCGGAGTTTGTGCGGCAAGAATGTCCCGGATATACCTTCCGACAACAACATCGATCTCTGAAATGGCATTTGCCACTGCTTCTCCGTCACGTGCCGGTCTCAGTTCCAAGATGGAACGGCTGACCCTCTCATTGGCCGACAGATTCATTCGCGATATTACGACCATTTGCTCCGGTTCGACGATTTCAGCAATTGGTTGTAGTGACATTTGTTGCTTCAGTACAAAGGCCCCCATTAAACCGACTAAAATCGCAATCACAAAGATCGTCACGGTGCCAGGACTGATTCGTCTCACAATTTTATTCCTTTACGTTGAGGGGCTGACGGTTGCCTTGTTTTTCCGACACTGTGGACTACGCTGCTCGGTTCGGCTCTCGTCTCTCATCGTGTACGTTCTACTATGACAAATGTTCTTTTTTGTAGCTTCGTATTACTACTCTTTTCGCATGATAAATGTTTGATGTAATTCAGTATCTGTAACCGAGATGCCAATCAACCGCAGTGCATTGGGCGCAACTTTTGTCGCATTTACACTGACAGTAACAGACACTTTGTCACCTGTTATCGCTGTGATCAATGGTTTCGCTAACTCCGTCTTGTCGTTGACAAGTATCAAAACATTAACGTCATTTTGAAAAGACCGACTCTCTAAGGCACGATGGACTGCTTCGACCACTGAAGCGTTACTGGAACCTGGCAAAGCGGCTGCCCGCACGCCTGCGTGTGCAGCAGCACTGACTGCTTGCGATCCCATCAACATCATGCTGAACTGTACAATAGCCAAACCAACTACCAGCAGGATTGGAAGCGTCAAAATCATTTCTAAGGTGAGAACCCCATTGCGTAACCGACGGGACCTGTCAGTTACCTGGTGTCTTTGGGTTCGCGATCTGAAGTGATCATACCTCAACATATTGACACTCGTATCGGGAATGCAGACAGTTGTCCTATTAAACATACAACACGACTGCGCCCCTTTATCTTGCAAATAACATACTTCCTTCAAAATAGGCCAACCAACCTAATACGATCCAAGTGCTCAGTGCGACCGGTACGGCAAAAGGCAACACGCGCTGTCGTCGCGAGTTGGAAGACTTGTGTGTTACTCGCGCGGTAACACTTTTTTGAGGATTGGACCGTTTTTGCAAATAACGACGTTTGGATTGTGAAACACCTTCCAGGCAAGCCACTTTCATCATCACTCCCAAAGCAATCATCGCGGCCAGAAATACGCTAAGTACAAAAGCACAGGCCATGTACAGCGGACCTAACCATGCTCCTAAAGCTGCCAAAAGCTTTACATCTCCCATGCCACTGCCACCGAGCAACCAGGGGATCAATAATAGCGCAAATCCCACACCAAACCCGGCCAGTGATCCAACCCAACCAATATTGGTAAATCCCGTGTTGAAAATCAGCCCGATCAAGGCTGCCGGAACCGTTATCGCGTTGGGAATTCTATGCAACTTGATATCGACGACGGCGGCCAATGCTGTGTAACAAGTCACCAGACCAACAAATATGCAGGTGACAACCATCCCCTACTTCCCTCCTGCCAGCTCACTGATCAACGTTGTGGCGGGTTCTAATAAGTCATGTGTCTTGATCGGATACGACAGAAGCCACTTAGTCAACAAAGACCAAGTGACTCCTTACGAGAAACATACTATCTTTTTGCTCTACGAGGGGGAGTCATAGTCAAGTAGCGGATTGCCAGATTGGCCATTGAAACTGTCATTGCGGTTGCAATCCTGAAACGCAGCGCTATCCGTAAAACTAGAATTACTGGCTCCTTGGTTACTCCCATCGTGAACTTCGATCGTCAATGGATGCAAAACTGCATAAGACTGATCAATCGCCAGCATCGCCTGGGCTACATCTCCCAATTCATCGATAATCGCATCTCGCACACCGGCAATACCACCAATCACGCCAATTGTTAACAAAGTCACTAACAAAACCCATTCGAAGGACAAAATACCTTCGTCCTCGACCCAAATACGGTGCAATAATGTTTTCACGATTGACTCCTTTGTGTTTAAGACCACGGAAACTCTTTTCAAGGGCCACATCAACCCGCCAGCCAGCACCCACTGCGTTTCGGCACTTGCTTTTTCATCCGACATTTAAAGCATTTCTTGTGCCCGAATTTGGTAAACAATGTCCCTGGCAGATCGTTTTTCATCTAAACCTTGTCAAGTTCTCATTTTAAATAGAGTGTGCACCCATGAAATTATCGCAGTACACAATCTTCCATTGATTCAATGCAAAAACATGTCGTCGGTCGTAACGATTATAGGTTTCTATTTTTCATCAAAACGCCGGTTTCCAGATGGTGATCTTGCGTGGCCAGCTATCGTGGCAACTGGCATACCACCTGTAAACATTATTCCTGTTAAAAGATGGCTACGATTCCGTAAAAGAAATAAATAGAAGGGACTTATGGCATTTGTCACCACGAACGCCTATCCAACAACTTTCCATCGCTGTTGGTTTTCGGCCACAAATCGAAGAGGGGGCTCACCCGAAATCTAGACTCAAAAAAAACTCCGCGACACGAAGAGCCGTCCGTATCGCGGAGTCACGCTAACAAGCGTACCAGAATTTCTCAATTAATTATGAGAAACCCCGGCCACATCACCCGTAAGCATAATAGAACTAATTATTTCGTATAAAACCAAACACCAAGATCCAAATAATGGAACTTCTTACGAAGGTGAATCGTAGTCTAATAAAGGATTGCCCGACTGACCGTTGAAGCGGTCATTACGATTGCAATCCTGGAAGGAAGCTGCATCCATAAAGATTGAGTTACTACCACCACCCAGGTTCGTCGTGTCATGAACTTCTACTGTTAATGGGTGTGCAACCCCATAGGACTGGTCAAGTGCCAACATGGCTTGAGCTACATCGCCCAACTCGTCAATGATTGCATCTCGTGCACCTGCCACACCACCAATGATTCCGATCACCAGTAACGTAACCAGTAGAATCCACTCGAACGTCAGGATACCGTCATCCTCCGTCCACATTCGTTTCATAAGACTTTTCACAGGTGACTCCTTATCAACACATAGGTACGGGTAAACCCAAAATGGTCATTCTACCTACAGTGGCAGACCATTTGTGTGGTGCCGAGACAGATCGGCCCTTTAGGTAATGTTATGGTTATATTCCAGCATAATTCATACCAACCTGCTTGCTGTCCCGTGCTGAAACCCTAACAAGCGCCAAAAGATGTTTTGTAATAACACTTTACACCAATTTAATCTCACCCAAATTCAGGTCATCCAGGTCCTCCATCTGTTCATATGACAGAACAACGAATTATTCATTTTGACAAAATGTTCATGTTGTTTAACGATTTTGACTATTCAACCCATCTTGTGATCGTGTGCTGTAGATTACAACTGACTATCTACTATGAGGCTTCCTGGACGACCAAAATTTTTCTGTCGCTTCGGTTGGTGATGAACCACTCGCCTAGGATTGCTACCCAACGGGCCACAAATAGGCTATTTAATACCTTGTTTTTGAACAAAATAGTATTCTTTCACCGATTGTTTAACACTTCAAACGATCTCCGTAACGATCCCCAGGGGTTGGACCGTCTGCTCAACCCTAGCCGCGGTTGACTCGTATCGCTCTACGATCCCCCCGGCAGGCTGGTAGGATGTCCCTATGGTCATAATGATGATCTTTTGGAAGACCTACGGCTCTTTTCAGTTCCCACATCCTTTCGGCAATTCACCCCATCCATGCACTCGATTTTCGGCACGCCAATCCGATAGTTTTTGGCGACTCAGTTTACGCATAGCGACGATCTGTCCTGCTACAAACGGCTTGCTATTACGCCGTCCGACCTGCTAGGTCAACTCTGTAAAAAGTCGAGCAAAACAACCGGTAATGGGTCCACGGTGGCCAGATTGGGGAACCAGGTCTTCGCTGGGGGGCTTTCTGGGACAAAGATAACCGAATAAGTTTTTAACAGTTCATCAAGCAACCATCCGTAGGCATCAGGTTTTGCACTCTTTGCGAGAAAACGTCAGGAAATGATCAGAGAAATTCGGACCGATGTTCTCATCATTGGAGGAGGATTGGGAGGATGCGCCGCGGCGCTGGCGGTTTGCCGGAGTGGGCGCCCAGCGATCGTAACTGAACCGACTGACTGGATTGGCGGGCAACTCACCGCCCAGGCGGTGCCCCCTGATGAACACGGTTGGATTGAGCAGCTTGGCTCGACTGCCAGCTACCGCCGCCTGCGAACCTTGGTCCGTCAGTACTACCGTGACCATTATCCATTAACCTGTCCGGCGCAGGACGATCCGTATTTCAATCCTGGCCTCGGATGGGTGTCGCCCCTCTGTCACGAACCCCGCGTGGCCCTGGCAGTCCTCGAGGCGATGCTGGCCCCCTACCAAACGAGTGGCCTGCTAACCATTTTGCGGCAGCATGTGCCAGTTTCCAGCGAAATGGCTGCGGGCGATCGAATCGCCGCGGTCACGCTGGAAAACCTGCTCTCAGGTAGGCAACTGACCGTTACGGCAGACTACGTCCTGGACGCCACGGAACTTGGCGACCTGCTGCCGCTAGCTGGGATGGAGTTTGTCACGGGTCAAGAGTCGCAGTCGCAAACCGGCGAACCAGGTGCGCCGGGTGTGGCCAAGCCACAAAATTCTCAGGCATTTACCGCCTGCTTTGCCGTGGACCACATGGTGGGCGAAAATCACACCATTGATCGGCCGGCCGAATACGAATTCTGGCGCGATTTCATTCCCCAGCTGAATCCGCCCTGGGCAGGTAAACTGCTCCGTTTGACAGGACTTAGTCCCCGTACCTTAGAACCAGTGCACTATCGATTCGACCCAACGGGCGAGCCGCCGGTGGCATTTAGCGGATTGTGGACCTACCGAAGAATTCTGGCCCGCGAGCAGTTCACACCAGGTAGTTTTTCTAGTGATATCTGCCTCATCAACTGGCCAATGACCGACTATTTTCTGGGGGATCTTTGTACCTGTGATGCCGAGCAAGCCACAAAGCACATCCAGCGGGCCAAGCAGTTGAGCTTGTCATTGCTTTACTGGCTGCAAACCGAATACGAACGGGAGGATGGTGGCCAGGGGTTACCTGGCCTGCGACTTCGATCTGATGTCGTGGGAACCGACGACGGCCTGGCCAAGGCACCGTACATCCGCGAGTCGCGTCGCATCCAGGCAGAGTTTACGGTGTGCGAGCAACACCTCTCGGCCGACTTGCAAAAAGGAAAACGCTTGGCTGAGACTTTTCACGACTCGGTGGGTATTGGCAGCTATAGGATTGACCTACATCCCACAACCGGTGGCGACAACTATTTCGATGTGCCCACGTTACCATTTCAAATTCCCTTGGGGGCATTGATTCCTGTACGAGTGGAAAATTTACTGCCCGCAGCGAAAAATCTTGGGGTTACTCATATCACCAACGGTTGCTACCGCTTGCACCCAGTGGAATGGAATGTGGGCGAGGCCGCCGGGACACTGGCCTGTTTTTGCCTTGCGCAAAACACCTCGCCGCGTGGCGTGCTCCACAACAGCCGTCAGCTGGTCGCATTCCAGGACTCGCTGGTCCAGCAGGGTATAGAACTCCAGTGGCCCAGCGACTTAAACCTCGAAGATGGAGACCCTCATCGCCATGCCATGGAATGAATGCGGCTGGCGGCAATCCCCTGGTAACGCACTGCATTACAGGTGGCACGACACAACCCAACGATGACTCATTCCAGCAGCGGGCGGGCGCGGCAGGGCCTGGCGAGATCAAGTTTACAGCCAACGTCGCCACCAGACGATTCTGTGCAATTCGGCAACGGCTTGTCCCCGGCCCCAGAAATCGTTCTGCGTCCAGTGGAATATCCAGCCGTAGCCCCGACGTCTCAATCACTAGATTTTCCTCGAACCTGTCGCCCTGGAAAACTGCTCTCCGATTCAGTAGGTGTCCAACAGGTTTCAAACCAGAAACAATTGCCTGACTCAATTTCTCCTCCCGTGTGCCCACGGCCACACAAGCAGTCCCCAAAGGGCCAGGAACAGGCTGATCGGTTCAGGTACGTGCTTTGCCTGTGAATCGTTGCCGACAATTTCTCCAAAGTGGTCGACCCAAAGCTGGTAGTCGGCCTGGACCACGCTGGTTGCACCCGAACCGTGGCCGTTAAGTACCCAGGAGTCCAAGCCGAAATTGTCTCGCCAAAGCGTGTAATCGGCCGCATCCACAACGCCATTCGCATCAAAATCACCATTGGCCTCGAGGCTCTCAAGCATGTCACAAATCTCTTCGGCAAGGATTGCGTGCGCCGTTGTGGTCGGGTGAATTTCATCCCAAAACAAATAATTCTCGGGACTAGAAACCACGTTGCCCGAACTGTAAAAGAAGTCGCCCACGTCCAGCCCGGGCGCGGCTGGATCGGTCACGTTTGTGAATCCATACTGGGTAGAGTTGGAAAGTACCTCCTGAAATAGCGCGGCAAGATCGTATTGAATGAGCGATATGTCCGAGAGGCTCTCGGAAAGACCACCCAGGGCTATTGCCAGCTGACGGTTGAAATCATCAGTCCTTCCATTCATCGTGTTCGCCAGGGATGCACTATCATTGAAGCGTGGCGTATCGCCCAGGCGCGGCAAGTTGATGACTAGCATCTGCCGCGCGCCGGCCGCGTGTAACCGGGTGAGATCGTCAGCGATATTTGCCACGGGCACCGAAACATTCACCTGGCTGGAGTTCAGAAAATCGTTGAGACCAGCCAACACTACAAACAGGGCTTCCGGATCGGCAGTCCGGTTTGCCAGAAAGTGATCGATCTGTTCATCAAGGTCGTCAATCAACCATCCGTTCAGTCCGCCCGTTCCAGAAGTCTGTGCTCCACCGTAAGCATAGTTATTACCCCCATCGGTACTCGAAGCGAGTGACCCCAGACCCCATTGAGCCGAAAGCAATTCTGGAAAAACCGGGCCATTTGAAAAACGACCGTTCCAATAGGCGGAGCCCGGCACAAAACCGAGCGACCAACTGGAAATATTTCCAACATCCGACAGGCTGTCACCGAAAAAGACCATCTCGCTGATCGTTATCGCTTGGAGAGAATCTCCCGCTGCTGTCAGTAGCGATAATAGCAATAAAAAAACACGTGTTGGAACCACGTCAAGTTTCTCCTGCAGCGTCTGACTTGGATCGTAGGCACGATAGGCAATAAGGGCATACAACTAACTCAAGTGGATTCCAAAATAAAACTACCGCTCAGTATGCCCACATGGACGGCCGTGATCAAGTTTTCTTTGTTCGAACCGTCCGAGTTCTACCTAAGGGCAACCCTATACACACCAATCAATCACAGCAAAAATCAAATCGTCAATTGCTGTAGCGCAAAGGTCCAGGTTCCGAATGGTTCATCATCACAAATCCTTGCAGAGTTCACAGAAGATACAGCGACGACCTTAGTGGACAGTTGGTCTCTGGCGTTATGGCGCAGTGGACACGCGCCCTGCATGGGCGGATGCTGTTTTCAGTAATTGCACCAGCAAGCTTTGTTCATCTTGGTACAGAATACTCGCCCGGGGATGCTGTTCGATGTCGTGCCGCAGGGTGTTATTTCGCTTTCGGCTTAATATTAGATAATCCAGATCGTACTGGTCAACCACTTGGACCCAGTTACTATCTCCCCGGGAAATACATAAAAAATCGTCCCGAAGTTTCGGTTGCTGCAAATGTACCTGAGAATAAACCATTGGTTGAATGGCCCCCTGGGTATGCCAAATCAGATAGCCTCCCCAATCCAGCGGACTCATAATGCGACCAGTTAATCCACACTGGCGCATCTGCTCTGCCACGTAGAGTGGTGTGTCTCGTGTCGTCCACTGCCCAATGCGCAGCGACTGACTGGAAATTAAGGCACGACTGGCAGGCGACCAGCAGAGCACAATCAGAATACAACCCAAAGCATAAAATGTTCGCATCGTAGCACGACTGGATGGGGCATAGGCTGGGGCCTCTATCATTTTCTCAGCGCGTGGCCAACAAGTCATCAAATGCGGAAGCACAATTCCAGGCCAAAGCATACACCACCAGATCAACATTTTCGTCGAACACATCGCAAACAATCCAAAAACAATCAACAAGACCGCTTCTCCTCGGTCAAATTTCTTCGAGCCGCACCAAATCACAAGGCAAATGATCAACAGCGAACCCACAAACAAGAGGCCGTGAATACTTTTGATCATTATTGGTTCCCACTCAAGGAACGGCTCCAATGCAAGATTTCCACCTGTTGATGCCACTTGCACCAACAGTCGCGGGCCAGCAGGATTACAGCAACCGGCGATGAAGCAGATCGCAAATACCCAACAAGCCCGAAGCCCCAGACGAGTCTCTAATGGGTCCGTTTTTCGCCCGACAACTCCCATGCATGCCACGGCAAAAATCCCCAACAACCCGAGCCCTACAATGAACGATTCATGGAGGTTGGCCCACAACAAAAATATTCCGGGCAACCAAAACATGGGGTGACGCCACCGGTAGAGTAGACGAATGCCCAGCAGAACCAAGGGAAATGCGACGATTCCCCAAAGCTGGGGCCGAAAAGTATCAACATGGGGCCACACCAACAGGTACATCATGACACCACCCACCACAGCTCCTGTAGAACCTGCACCGCGCACAACAATAGCAAGCATCAATAGTCCGGCACCTGTCGTGACCAATGCCGCATGGATCAGCACTAAACCTTCGGCCCCTCCTATTCGGTAAAGTTGATATACAGACCACTGAGCCAACCAGGGAACATTAATAAATTGATTCACCGACTCTCCACGATCCATCCTTGCGGCAAAAGGATCACTGGAGGGCAAGTCCCTCGTCTCAGAAATCCAGCGCCCATAACTGAGATGGCTCCAAAGATCCACATGACTCAGGCGGTTGAAACTGGTCAGCAAAAAAATACCGCAGAGTGCAACCACGATGGCCAACGCGGCTGCCGAAGTCTGTGGTACATATCGCGATGAAGTGATTGGCCTGGGTACGGGTGGGAACGTGTTGCGGACGGCATCGGGTGAAGCCGCTGAATTCGATGTGGTTGAGTTGTTCATGTCATGTCGGGTCCACTGGAATTTCTAGTCGGTCTTTATATTCCCGCCACGCCTGGAACGGAACCTTGGCTCGCCACAAACACAAAGCCCGGACAGCGTGGGAAAAAGGACCATAATTTCGAAGGATGCTTTCGTTGTCGCACTCTTGGATAGCGCGAACCACCCACTGAGCTGCTCTCACGACCATTTCATTGGGTATATTGATCTCCGGAGGAGACAGGGCCATCCATTCCAAATGATGGCCCGTAACAAGCATTCGATCGAACAAGGGTGCGGAGGCTGGAGACTTAGTTGCATCATCATCCGCCCAAGATCGGGTCCAGTAGCCATCTACATGCTGGGAAGCTTTCAACAAATCCACCACATGATCCATGTGAGGAAGAAGCATTCGATCACACCATTCTTTTTGTGTACGACGTCCACTCGAATTGCCTGGTGTTTCCTGTTTTTCTGCAGCACCACAAAGTACTACCATAGCCTCCAAACGATGTAAGCCATTACAAGGTCCGTACGTTAAATGGTTTCTTTTTTCAAGTAGTTCACTGACCACGCCCTTGACCGTAATCACTTCACCATAATCATTCGACCATCCCGACTCGGGATAAACGTAGCGCAGATAACTAATCGCTGACCATTCGAACTCGTGTTGTCGAAAATGAAACTGGCCCATCGCTGTTCGCAGCAATTGCTCGACCGTTGTATCACCATCTCGAGTCCGTAACGGTGTATCCAATGGTACTCCCGTTTCAGCCAATGTGGCCAGGATATCATTCAAATGATAGCTAGAGTTCTTCCGGTCGGGATCTGCCGAAGACCATTCTCGCACACGAACCTGTCCTGTCTCCGTGTCGATTCGATAGAGTGGAGGTGCTGTGTTACCGACCCTCTCGCGGAACACGGCATCATCCAGAAAATAACGCCGCAACCATTCACCCGTTGGTACACGTACATCGTCAAATTTTGCCAGTGGGCCCCACAAACGCAATGCGTGTAATAATACGTTGGTATTGCTCGACCCAAGCGGAGGCCGCAAACGATGCAACACGCCATAAAGTTGTTCGTCGCTGACGATGCGTGGATCCACATGGCGTTGAGAACGAATCGCCCAAGGGTGGCGTCGGGCCAGGGTCAGCTGGGACTTATCGGCAAATTTACCAAGTATGTGATAAGTGCCTAAAGGGAGCGCAATCACCAAAACGGGAAACGCAAAACGTATCAAGCGTGCGATCATCACGCCATTCTATCTCATCTGCCCACTGAATCCGAGAGCAACATCGCCCCTGGCTGGCAACGCATATCCTGAATCAGCTATCTCCGCACCTTGTTGTCAGATCGACCGTTTGACAAGACGAGATAAAAATCTTGGAACTAATCCATCAAGCCAAATTTTTTCATCTTGTTGTAGAGTGTTACGCGGCTGATGCCTAATTCAGCGGCCGTTTCCTTGCGTCGATGGTTATTCCGCCTCAAACAATCTTCGATGATGCGACGTTCGATCAAATCGACGCGAGCCTCTAACGTTTTTGATGAACCACTCTCCAAGGATTCATCCTGCGATGCAAACTCGTTGACTTCTACAGTACTCTGACCACTATTGAAACCACCAAGGGGCTGACCTGAAAACGCATTGTTCGCATTGGACATCACACCGGAATTCAATAAGGACCCACGAGGGCCGGAAGATGGATTTCCGCGGGTGGTCTCCATGTCGATCGGCTTCGCATCTCGTATATTCTCGGGCAGATTGCCAACCGCTAGCACACCACGTTGACAGTACAACACGGCACGGCAAATAACATTTTCCATTTCGCGGATATTACCTGGCCACGTGTATTGTCGCAACGTTTCCAGAAATGAAGAATCGATTTCGCGGATAGCAATATCATGCGTTCGACTATGTTCCAGTGCGAATTTACGTGCCAAGTACTCGATGTCCCAAGGCCGTTCACGCAGTGGCAAAAGCCCAAATTTCAAAATGTTCAACCGATAATATAAATCGATTCGAAACGTTCCTTTGTGGACCAGATCCTCCAGGTTGTAGTTGGACGCAACAATCAGCCGCGCCTGTGACATTTCCGTGTCATTACTGCCCACAGGCTCATATTCTCCCGTTTCGATAACTCGCAACAATTTAGCCTGCTGATCAAGTGACAAAACGTCAATTTCATCCAAAAGTAACGTCCCGGTTCCTGCTGCAGCAAACTTTCCTTCCTTATCACGATCGGCTCCAGTAAAAGCTCCTTTGACATATCCGAAAAGTTCACTTTCAATCAAATCAGGGGGTAGCGCTCCACAAGCGACTGTACAAAATCGTTCATCACGACGGTATGATAATTCATGAATCAGTCGGGCTAAATGCGTTTTGCCACTGCCCGTTTCGCCGATCAGGAGTACCGTTACGTCATGCTTGGCAGCCACTTTCACTTCGTCCATCGTCTCGAACATTTCCGGGGTAAATGTCACCAACGAACGCGAATGCCCCCGAAGTTCCTTGTGCGGTAATCCTATCCATAAACCAGCCAGTTCTTCCTGAGGATCCACTTCCTCTCCTAAAACCATGCGAAGTTCTTCCCACTTTGCTGGTATATTCAGAAAATGATCTGCCGTTTTTTCCATCAAACGGCGCAGATTGGAAGGACAATCTTCGTCGACTAACGCAACAATCGTCGCGTTTTGCACCACGTCGTTGATCCTAGCCACAAAGCGTCCTGGTGAAAGGTCACCTAGAATATCTGGATGCAGATGCACTAATACTGTTTTCGATCCGTTTTGGGCAAGCTGATCGAACGCACTCTGCAATGTCTCAGAACAATGAATATCATATTTACCGTTAAGCTGATCTTGAAGATCTCGCAACAAGTCAGTGTCCTGGCTAAGTAAAATTATTGCACTGCTCATTTTCCGGTCCTATTCATGAGTCACTCCATTCAGCTCTTGTTTGTATGAACTCACCAGCGATCCACGACAGACAGACTTTTCAATTGGACATGTCTTCGCAGCCGGGAAGCAAAATATTGTGAGGTAAAACAACTCGTCGTTCACGATCCTGTAACGATAATCCGTTGTCAGAATCACCCAAGTCACTGCTTCGTTTCAAAAGCTGTATAACCCGTCAATTTATCCGCTAGCTTCCAGACTACTTGGACGGTTCTGATGAACAAGTGATAAAATTTGTTGTCTCAATCAAAAGGAACTAAAACATTCCACTTAGTAGGCTTTGGGTCAGCAAAAAGGGGTGGGGTGAATATAACGATTATTCCAATTAACCAGAGTGTGGTCTGTCACCCGCCAATACCAACCATTGCATAAGGTTGTGGTCCTTAAGGATCGCTGCTCTTGGGTATGTCAGGAGGTGCACCGAGCAAAAGAGGGACCGCAGCAGCCCTGTGCATTCATTGGCGGGACTGTTGCATTGCAATTCAGGAAAGATGCAGAGCAAAAGTGGAGTTTTGTTGCCTGTAACAGTTAGTAGGGGTTAAACAGGAGGCCGCGAAAAAACTCTATCGTTGGGTTTTTCCGGTCGATTTGTTTTTTATGACAGACGAATTGGGATCATCAATTTCGTACTAAGGGCGGCTAGGCACACCCAGGTCCCCAGAGAAAGCCGACAGGAGTTAGGCTCATGCAAGCTGCACTGTTTACCGTCATCCTATCGACCGTCATGAATAATGCGCACTTGGTGAATGCCAATAGTCATCCAGTGCGTTCTGCTCAATACGATGGCCTGACAAACGGTGTCGGTGAGGATTATGGAGGCGCTTACCCCCCCGATGCAAAATTTGGACATGGGGCAGTACATGTCTATTTGGGCCCGATGCCACAAACGTGTTATGGGCCTCGTCACGGTTGCTCGCCAGCCAATTCACGGTTTATGCATCGTTATCCAGCGTTTCATGGCTGGTTCTATCGCAGGCCTTACCATTACCGTCATGCGTTTGATTATCCCTGGCATGCTAAACCCCATGAACCGAGCCCTTTGGCATCTCCCGCTCCTAGAACAACTATTAACAAAATACGTCACGGACATCCATTTCAAAGTGGTGTGCTTCGCCGTCTTCGCTAGACCTCTGGAAAACTGCACCACACTTGGGATGCCACCACATTAAGGCAGCTCCTTTACAATACGACATCTTGGCAGCAAGATGGCCATCCTTTGCATTCCTTTTTCCGTGATTTCTGTTTGCCTAATGTGAAGCTCTCGCAGGGAATGAAGTTTGGCTAAGGATGCCGTTGCATGATCTGATATGGTGGTTTGGTCTAGCCACAGTGTCTGAAGTTGGTTCATCCCCACCAAATGAGTTATTCCTGCATCGGTCACTTTGGTATTGCCAAGATGTAATCCATTCAGTTGGTTAAGTTTTCTCAAATGCCGCACACCATCATCCGTGATGTTGTTACCACGCAGTCCAAGATAAAGAAGTTGTTGCATATTACTTAAATGAACCATCCCGTCATCGGTAACTTTCGTCTCACCAATTGGTAAGTGCTTCACGCTTTTGAGTCGGCTGACTGCTTTCAGGCCCTGGTCGCTGATGCGAGACCGATAGAGATTAAGCCATTCGAGCTGTTGCAATTCTTGCAAGTGAATCAGGCCTAGGTCGCTGATCATCGTATCTTCAAGCGAAAGATCCGTCATGCGCACCAACTTGGATACCCAGACTAAATCATGGTCTGTTATTGTTGTGCGATTCGCATTGACTTCGATGACTTGGTTAGCACGCGTAAAGACGGTCGCACCAAGTTGCCTTAACTGCCGAACGGATTCATTCCTGAGATTGTCTCCTAAAGATCGAGTTGTCCCGTTGTTCTCTGCCACAACCGCCCCAACCGGCATCAGAGTTGTAATGATCCAGAAAACCTGTCGTGTTATTTTCATGATAGATCTTCGTTTCAGAGAGCGTAGCTCCGCTGTTTCCTGAAAGAGGGAATAAACACCGGCCCCAGTCGCCAAATCGCTTTCGTCAGCACCATTGTGAATCTCTTGTCGGCACCATAACAAGCGACCAAAACCGCTATCAACAAACGCTCGTTTTCATTGTAATACTGCGTCCCAGCACGAACAAAACACTTTCCTCAAAAAAATACCAAGTAAGCGACTTGATACGTTTTCCTTTGTCAAGAAACAATTTATTTCTACCTGCTTCACAATCTTAATAATTTTTTCTTTGACTTTTTTAACTGCCACAAACTTAGCACCAAAACCATCACAGAAATAAATGAGTAACGAGTAAACCGGTTCTTAAAAAAGCAATACGACTTGTACGGTTTTCGTAGCAATGGACGGTACGATCAAAAATCGCCCTATGTTTAGTGCAATTGCACTCTATTTATCAGAACAGTCACCAACAACGACGTAATACCACCAAGCCCTCTCAAGGCAGCACGCTATCAAGTTGGATGTTGACACCATCCAAGTCAACGCAAGCGAAAACCAACTAAAAGAAAAAATGCTAATCGAAATTTCAACATTGATGTTCTGTGTGTTTAAAAAAAACTTTTCGTAGGTTGGTTGACAAGTTTCCTTTCATCCGCAAAATGTGTTCATAAAGGTTATGTGTACTACTTAATTTTTGTTTCACTTCGCAATCCAATTTCACAGCTTGATGCGGCAAGTTGTTTATCGTGACAAACTGAATATCGTGCGGTTCTAGTACGGGAGTCGTAGTTTTGTCACCCTGTAATGTGTATACGCTTGAGGTGCGCGCAGAGGGCTGTCTACATGCTATTGCAAAGAGACATTTACATGGGAGGTGGCAACTGATCGGAACGACCGCCGACAACAAGGGATCCTCAAAAATCCCAAAATTGTGGTACGGACGTCCCTCCCGTGTTTTGAATTTATTGCTGGCACATCCGAGTGTGCTGTTTTACATCGAGAAAGGTGGCAGAGAAATTTTTTTCTCCGTCGCCTTTTTTGTTGGCATTCAATCTATTGGACCACCATGCACGATTGCCTTGTTGCCCTGGGATCCAATCTAGGAAACCGCGCCGCGTTCTTGCAACGGGCGGTAATAGAGCTCAAAAAACATCCACAAGTGAGCAGGGTTCGCAGCAGTCAATGGTATGCCACACCACCGATCGGGGGGCCTGGCTCTCAGGGAGAGTTTTTGAACGGCGCCGTCCGTTTTACAACTTCACTCTCGCCACAGCAGGTTTTACGACTTCTGCAACGTATTGAAAAAACTCTACAGCGTCAACGAAATATACACTGGGGCCCTCGTACAGTCGATCTCGATTTGCTTTTGTATGACCACATTATATGTACGTCATCCCAGCTTTCCATTCCGCATCCCAGGATGATCTATCGTAGATTCGTCCTGGCACCTTCGGTCGAGATCGCTGCAGAAATGATCCATCCACTAACTGGCTGGACAATACAACAACTCTTTAACCATCTTGTACGACAGCCACATTATATTGCAATTACTGGAACGATTGGCGTTGGAAAAACTGACCTGATGCATTCTGTTGTACAAAAGGTTCCTGGACATCTCGTTCACGATACAATTTCCAACAACACATTGCATAAATATTATTCATCACCAATGGATTCTGCCTGGGAAACAGAAAACAAATTGCTCAATCAACGGAGTTTAGCACTTTGCCATCAAGGCTTAGCCAATGAAACACGGCTCATCCTCAGCGACTTTTGGTGGGAACAAAGTCTGGCATATGCCAATCTCTGGATGCAGGATGATGTCCTCACTCGCTTGGAAGCCACAATGTGTGCACAACGTGACAAGGTATTGTCTCCGACGCTAGTCATTCTTTTACATGCACCAACTTCGATACTGCTGGAACGAATCCGCAGCCGCAATCGAAGCTATGAGCAGACCTTGAGCAGCGATTGGTTAACTAGCTTGACACATGCATTGCGAAATCGCGCTAGGGAATTAGGAACAGGACCGGTCATTGAACTCGACATAACCAGTCCTCAGATAACCGCGGAAGTCACTGCCGCCTTACAGGCCATTTACGCCCCTGTGGTGCCAGCCTCACGCGTCAAGAGCTAGAACGGTTATTTACATCGCGTTTCCAATCATAGGTGTAGCGCTTCTGATGACCACGTCGTGAATAGTTGATTGCATCAGTGAGCCTCGTACGCCCTTTGCCCTGATTCGTACAATACCATTCGGCTCTGGGCAACACGGGCAGCCTGTTCATCACGAATCAATTCGATCGCTTTGGATTGCCATTTTACAGCTTGTTCAAACAGCAACAATTCGGCATAGGCAGCTGCTAATGACTCCAAAGAACGAAATTGACGTTCTTTTGTCAAGCTACACGCTTTCTTGGCTAGTTGCAAAGCTTTTTCACCGTTTCGAATGGATGGATCACTGCATGTGGCAAGCAACCACGCCTTTTCCTGGTATGGCAAATAATAATTCTCCCGAAGTTGCAGCGCCGCATCCAGTTCCTGTACCGCATTGCGAAATTCTCCCAATTCAACCAGACAACGCGCCAGGTCGGTACCATAGCGATGTTTTGCGACTGAGTTGATGCGCATCAGTGTTTTGTAATCATCGGCCGCCTGCCGGAACTCACCAACAGCCTCATAAGTTCGCGCGCGCATGTTCAATGCGTTTTGATCATTGGGTTGGTGCAACAATAACGTGGTCCAGTCTGCTACTGACTCATCAGTACGATCTTGACGCTTTCTTAAACGTGCCCGTTCTCGTAATGCATAGAGATCTTCCGGGTCCGTTTCAATGAGTTTTGTCCAGTCAGCTTCTTCACGATCCGGTTTATTTTCTCTGCGCCATAAGTATGCGCGCTTCCGGTAGGCATGCCGTGATTCCGGATCGATACGAATCACGTGCGTCAGGTCCACGATGGCATCTTCTATCTTTCCCATGCGCTGCCAGATTTCTGCGCGAGCCATGAAGTTTTCACTGCGTTCCGAACCAGATATTTCTATGGCATGCGTGATGTCCACAATGGCATCGTCGTAGCTGCGACTAAGCATGTGGCATCGTGCCCGTTGCTTATAGACATCGGATGTTGCTTTCGGTGAAACTCGAAAAACATCCAGTGCCAAATTTAGATCGTTGATCGCTGCATCCCACTGGCGCAGGTCCTGGTAAATTGCTGATCGAAAACGAGTCAATGTACGGTACCTAGCGGACAGCTCGATTAATTCAGTGTATGCCTGAATGGCAGCGTCTTTTTGACCATCCACATGCAATCCCATGGCGGTATGGATGCGTTGCATGTTGGGATCCGATTGAAACGGAGTGCCCAAATAATGTTTTCGCAAAAACATTTCGATTTTCGGCAGGGGCTGAAATCCTTTGACCCGTCTTTCCACAAATACGGCCAACGACTCCGCCAAATTGGTACAGGCATACAATGCTGGCATTCCTTCGTTCAATGCAATTTGACGATACTTACGGTCTTGGGTGAGTGCGTAACCGGGTGACATCTGGTAAAAACTGATGTCAAAATAATGACTGCCCTGTGCTCGTACAGCTTGGCGCACACGGTTCATCGGCAGCAAAACTGTCTCAGTCCATTGCGGGTCAATCTCGAGTAAATGCGCCACGTCGATCAAATGGGCCCATTCGTGAATCAATGTATCTTCGACCCGTTTGTGAGTGCGTGTATCCAACAGGCGATCCGTAATATAAATTCCATTTCGAATCGGTGTAGCAATGCCTAACGCACCATCGATATGCGGATCTCGACTTCGATACAAATTCACTGGCCTGTAGGCAGTTACCCTTTGAATCACCCCTGGGGCTATTATTCTGGCAGTACGAATTGCTTGCCAAGTCTTCTGCTTGTCACGTTGTGACCAGGGCTTCACTGCATACGCGTCGTAGCCAGAAATCCTTTCCACCGTATCCTGAAAAATAAAACTGTCCCGCCAGGACACTTTGGCTCCCAAGGTTAAGCTAACATTCCACCATGCACATATCACAACGATCCCTACAGCTAGACAACGCATGCGGTGCCTAAAGTACGATTGCCAGATCGTCAACGATGCTGCTGTCAAGGTCACAATGGACACCTGAGGGACTCATGAAAAATACTCTGCCTGCATTACTATTATTGCCCTGGTAACCACCTCGTCAAACGCAGTCTCTGAAAACCAGCGATACGTGTAGACAAAACGGATAAACCGGGTTAGTTTGATTACACGTCGAACAAATTCCCTCGAATTGAACTGTCTTGATGAGACCTGCTCAAATGTTCGCTGAATCAACGAGTACAGACGTACGTCCACCCCGGATCCTGTCCAATACCTCTGAAATATTTGCCATCGTACAGGCAGCCCGCACGGCTGGCAAAACAATCGGCCTGGTTCCCACCATGGGTGCCCTGCATGACGGACACCTCAGCCTAGTCGAAACAAGCGTGAGAGAATGTGACATGACGGTCACAACCATTTTCGTTAACCCGTTTCAATTTGGGTCCGGTGAAGATTTGTCAACCTATCCTCGCTCCGAAGGAACTGACATTCAGAGGTTAACCGAGTTAGGTGTGGATGTAGTATTTATTCCCGCTGTCAATGAGATGTACCCCCCCGGATTTTCCACGTCCATCAATCCTCCTGCGATTGCAGAACCACTCGAAGGCCGCTGCCGCCCTGGCCATTTCCAAGGAGTGAGTACTGTTGTACTGAAATTATTACATCTCATCCCTGCCGACATCGTATACTTTGGACAAAAAGATTATCAACAGTCGCTGATTATTCGACAAACCATTCATGATTTAAATGTCCCCGTCCGAATGGTACTCTGTCCTACCGTACGGACACCAAAAGGACTCGCCCTTAGTTCGCGCAATGCATGTCTGTCCCCGGATGAATCAGAACAAGCGCTGGCACTGTCACGAAGTCTAAATCTGGCAGCAGATTTAGTGCAGCAAGGTCAACGTGATGCAGCTGCCATCGTGGCGAAGATGCGGCAGGTATTTGCTGATGCAGGGATCGCGCGAATTGACTATATCGCACTGGCAAACCCAGAAACGTTAGCTGATACACGCCACGTGACCCAACCTACCATGGCCTTGGTCGCCGCATGGGTGGGAAATACCCGGTTAATCGATAATGAACTGCTTGTCCCGTAATTGGCTGGAAGGCATGATTCTAAGGCCCTGGAAACAGACAACAACCCCGGTCAACCATTCAGGGTTATTTCCTGACAATCCCATCGTTGAGCCAGACTGCCAAACGTTGACAAATTCTATCAATTAACGCATCGTGCCTTGCTTCACGCGATCATGCTTCAAACAATCTTTCATATACCGCATGAAATATTAGGGGTTCCACTGTTCGGATGGGGATGGGGCTTGGTCTTATGGGCTCTCATTGCAATACCGATGATCGTATTGGTCGTGCGCGAACATGGATGGAAACCGGAAGCGTTGAATCACTTGACCATCGTGCTTGTGTTCGGAATCGTCATCTACTTTTTACAGCACCTGGAAGCCAGGGACGCAAATAACCTACCGGTTGGTCTTCCTATTCGCGGTTATGGTGTCATGCTTTTGCTAGGCATTTCCAGCGGCGTCGGATTGGCGATGTATCGGGCCCGGCGAATGGGCGTTGATCCCGAGTTAATAATGTCACTCGCTTTCTCGATGTTGATTGCTGGTATTGTCGGAGCTCGCCTATTCTTCATTATCGAATTCTGGGATCAATTTCAGAAAGACACTCTTACTGCAACCATAGTGGCGATGCTTAAAGTCACTGAAGGTGGACTTGTCGTCTACGGTTCGTTGATTGGAGGCCTGCTGGCTGCCTATTTCTGTCTGACTCGTAACAACCTACCGATTCTTGCCACGGCAGATCTGATTGCACCAAGTTTGGCACTTGGCCTCGCTTTTGGGCGAATCGGTTGTCTATTAAATGGATGTTGTTTTGGGCAAGTGTCTGATGCACCATGGGCTATTACCTTTCCCAGGACAAGTTCCAGAATCGACAATCACTCGTTAAGCCCCGCCTATGATTTCCAGTTCCAGTCGGGACAGTTTCATGGAATCCAAATCGGTATCGATAAAACAATCCGGAACGAAACCAACGAACACCCAGTCGTAGTGAGGGTCAAAGCCGGTTCCTCCGCGGACCAAGCGGGGATTCATAGAGGAGATCGTGTGCATTCCATTGGGGGGCAGCCTGTTACCACACTCGACAATGCTTATCAGGCTATTATGCAGTCCAGTCCACAACTTGTGATCACCACCGATACTGGCAAAAGCAGTGTGTCGTCACTGGCAGATTTTCCCCCTAATTCGTTACCCGTTCACCCCACACAAATCTACAGCAGCATACACGCATTACTGCTTTGCTTGTTTTTACTGGCCTATTATCCCTACCGACGTCGTGACGGTGAAGTTATTGCTACCTGTTTGACAATCTATCCCATAGCTCGTTACCTCTTGGAAATGATCCGTGCCGATGAGAGCATCGCCTGGGGGTTAACCATTTCTCAGCTTGTGAGCTGTCTGCTGTTATTGGCAATCCTGGTGCTGTGGGTGATTGTTTTGCGACAGCCCCGTCGTAGTGCGTTGCCAGGGGTGGATGTCACAGAACATCATGGGTTGTCTGTGCTTTCCAAGTGAGCCCGATTTCCAGCCAAAATGAGAACATCATACCGCTGGTTTGACATGCGATCGGTAAACCGTAAAGATATGTCAGACAACAGGGTTACACAAACATCGGTAGCGAGTACCAAGACTGCGGGAACTCCCTGACAGTCAACAGCGTCTGATATCTTGGGAGCAGTTGTGAACGATGATTGCCGGCTTATCGATGAAACGTTAGCCGGCAACACGGGAGCGTTTGGCAAACTTGTCCAAAAGTATCAGAATCGACTGTACAACACGATGTTGCACATCGCCGGTTCTCCCGAAGAAGCAGAAGACGTCGTGCAAGATGCATTTGTCCAAGCCTATGTCAAACTGCGATCGTTCGCTCGAGCCAGTACTTTTTATACATGGTTGTACCGGATTGCATTTAATATATCTGTCAGTCGACGTCGCCGTAAGCGTCCTATATTGTCCATTGATGCGGGCCGTGAATCTGCCGGCATGGAACCGGTGCTGGATGGTGACACAGCGGAAGAGCAGTTGGATCGAAAAGAATCGATACATCGAGTCCATCTTGCACTGGCAGCACTGGATAAAGCAAATCGCACAATACTTGTTCTTCGAGAAATAGACGGTTTGAGTTATGACGAAATCGGGAGTATTCTGGATCTGCCACTAGGAACCGTTCGCAGCCGGTTACATCGCGCCCGATTGCAATTGCGCCAGAAACTCGAGGAATAACATGCCATGTGCGGGACAAGCCAGGATTCAATATGAACCAGCATAATACCCCACCTCCTGATGATCGTGTGAGCGCCTACTTGGACGGCGAATTGTCGGCCGAAGAGAGTGCAAAAATAGAGCACCTGATTGCCACGGATGATCGTTATAGCCAATTGGCAAAGGATCTGCTCCAGTTGCAAACACGACTAAAAGAATTACCGCACAGCAAATTGTCGAGCGATCTCAGTGCTCGCATTTTGCAACTCGCAGAACTCAAGTCGCTACCGCCTGCCACAACGAGGATAACATCTCAAAAAAGTCGACGTTGGTCGCGTGCAGTTTGGGGAGTAACTGCAGCCATGGCAGCTTCGCTGCTATGCATGTTCTTATGGTCGCGACAATCCGCTCGGAATATGCAACCTTTGGCACAATTGCAAAGAGATAACATTCCACAATTCGATCTTCGGAGTGAACAAGGCGATGCGACACTACCGGAACACGAGGTCACCCGTAAACGTTCAGCAAAGCATTCCAGCGACAAGTCCCCAGCAACAACAGTTCACCAGCCGGAACAGGGCCGCCCGCAAGGTCCACAGTCAAAAACCGCACCACCGGAACACGCTTTAGGCCAAGAAGACGTTGTCCCTTTCAAAGCGATTTTGGCCGCACCAAGCGCAGAGGAAAAACATAAAAGTAGAGGACGGCCCCAAAACCGCAGCTTGGAACCGGATCATTCTTCTGCGGACGACCCCTCTTTTCCATCAAGCATCGTGGCAAGCGGATCTCCCGACTTGATCATCCTGGTAGACGTCCCAGGTGAAATGATTCATCAACGTCATCTAGATTATTCTCTGGTACGGCACGGTATTTTCTTTAATGCGTTAGAAAACAATCCTGCCAGCGATGCTGGGCAAAGCAACCGTGACGATATTGTGAACGATCAACTGCGTGACACATTAGAAAAGGTTAAAGAGGACCTCGTACAACCTAGCCCTGCTACGGCAGCTGACGCTGCTGCCGACAGCACGAAACAACCACAACACGACCTCATCTTCGTCTCAGCGACACATCACCAGATCCAGGAGACGCTCCAAGACTTACAACAACACACGGACAAATTTCTGCGTGTTACAGTACGTACAGTGACTCCAAACAGTCCTTTGGCACAATCACGGCCCCTCGTACCTTCTCAAGATCTCAACGCAGCCCTCTCTGCAGATACCAACCCCGAATTTCGGACTTTCCAGCGGGCACAAAAACAAGTCTCCGGGAAAGCGGTTATTGATAACAAAAACACAAACACTCGCAGGCATGGTTCGGCAAAACGTTTAAATCCTAAGACTTTTGGCCTGTCCCACCTAACCTTTGCAGATCAATCACCGTCTCCCCTATCACTTCAGGACCTCGAGATACTGCAGGAAGGAGGTCCACCAGGACTCGATGCCAACCAGAACAATCCTCCAAATACCCACCATTTGCAAACCAATCCCGTCAAAGACAAAACCGAACCACTTGCAGATGACACTGTAAATTCTGATAGAATGGTTCAGGTGTTATTTCTCGTTCGTGCCACCAAGCAAGATTAGACCAGTCAGCAAATCTCCATCTTATTTTAACTTATTACCTAGTCATGTTGCACAAATCATAGTGCACCATAAAATAATCGCCTCCACGTGTAACCTATGGTCGAAAGGAACGAAGCATGTCTGATGTGAACATAAGAATTCGAGATAATGGTCCACTTGTGGTCGAAGGCTCCATCACCATTACCGACACCGATGGTAATGAGTTTCCGGTAAGTCCGGACAAACCGGCCGTGGCACTTTGTCGTTGTGGTGCTTCCAAAAATAAGCCATTTTGTGACGGCGCCCATCGCGATGCCGGTTTCAATGCGGCCGACAGGGCACCCACATCATAGTGGATCTGTCAGGCCAACACTTTACCAACAGTTTATGCCGGTCCATCACTGGATTGGTTATATCTGATCCATGCCTTTTTTCAGGGCTTTTTTGCGCTGTTTAAACATCACGCGAACTCGCTGCGCGCTGGCCCAGGTGACCCCGCTTTGACGTCAATCGTAGAATTATTTTTTAGTTTTCTACATTTGAATGTCAGCCGATCAGGGAAAGGACGTCACGGCATGAGTAAAGCTGAGTCGCCAACAACATCACTGGACACCAAATCTCAACCTTTTGTGGGTCGCTGGAATCGCCTCATTACGACGACAAACTGGGAAAAAGGACGAATCATTCTCGCGTGGCGTGAGACTTTGATCACAGACAATGCGGCAGTCAGCGATTATTCTGATGATGCTTGGGCTCAACGTGTAAGTGGTACAACAGGCCAGCACGTCGGTCGTTTGCGGCGTGTCTTCGAACGTTTCAACGGTGTGCACGATCAGTATGAAAACCTCTTTTGGAGCCACTTTCAGGTGGCCATCGATTGGGATGATGCTGAAATGTGGTTGGAGGGTGCCGCTAATAATCGCTGGTCTGTCGCCATCATGCGCCGCCAGCGTGCCGACACCTTGGGTGAACTGGATCATGCCGACGAGGAAGATAATGCTGACGTGTTGGACGAATCGGATGAAATGCCTAATGAAAACATGGAGCTGACAACACCCGCTACGCTTTCTGAAAAAACGACCAATGTCCAACAAGCTGACAGCGAGGGCGCTGTTCAAGAAGATAATCCTGCTACGGATGCGGATGCACCAGCCAGGGTAGAGAACGAAAACGATTCACTCGTGGACCAGTCACCGTTATCGACAACCCAAACAGCGCAACGAATCAATAACTTGTCAAGTCTTCCCGATGACCTGGTAGATGCGTTTGAGACATTCAAACTGGTGATCTTGCGTTACCGCGCCGAATCCTGGGAAACTTGCTCTCGTGACGATGTGGTGAACGTTTTAGAATCCCTACAAGAATTGGCCCATGCAGTGGTCGAGTCTGACGCACCATGACTCCTTGAACGGGGACTCCTTGAACGGGGACTCCTTGAACGGGGACTCCTTGAACACACTGAAAAGAAACGGTTCTCGTGCCCCAGGAATGCAACCTGCTTGTAAGAAACTAGCATTTTATATAGCGACGACTTCGGTTTCATCCCCGGGATGCAATGTTGTGCCTGGGTTCACGACGCTCACTTTCAGGTTTCAGCAGCAGTTGCCCCACCATTCACTGGGCATTGGTTTTCAAAACAGGATACTGTTTTTTGAGCTGTGGTTTACCCCAAATATCCCGTAGTAATTGAAACATTCTTGGATCATGCCGCTTTAATTCGGCATGATTGAACGGATAAAAATCGTTCACTCCAAAATACGCTTCGGTCGATTCCGCAAAATACTCGCGCACACTTTTCAAGCCGTAATGTCGCTCACGACGGCCATTGTAGCGTAACACTGAATTGTACTTATTGCTGGCTAGGGCCGCTTGATATGCCACTTTTAAACGGGACTCTTCGTGACCCAAATGCTGATGGTGATAGGCATGAGCTAACTCGTGTAACACGAGCCATGGCTGTCCCAACGCCCAATGCTGAAATTTTTCAGCATTGCAAATCTCCACCGCTCCTTCCTTCTCGGGATGAAAACCATTGGCCGATAACCAGTCCGCAGAGTTGTGATAACAGATACATGGATAGATATGGTCGTTGTCCAACTCGATCCAAATGGGCACATGGTGTACGCGCTGTAACGCGTGCGCCGGGACAACTCGCCGAATTTCATCCAATTTCACATCCAGCAGTTTGAGCGTACCCTCGTACAAAGCAAGATGCTGATTGGTCAAACGTTGATTTACGTAAACGTCCCAACCCTGTACCTTCAACACAATATAGTTACTACGCGGTTCATATTCACCCGGTGCGGTGAAACAAGTTGCAAGAATGGCAGTAAGGATGTGCGACATTTTAAAAGCCGATACCCAATGGCACGATCAAAGATAATTTACAGTTCAAATTTCAGTATGCATGACAAATTATTTTTGTCTACTAGAACTCGCGCCAATCGATTTAACCGTTATAACCCCTATATTTGAAACGGGCGCCATCCCAGGGCATTTTGTCCGCTCTATCAACAAAATACGCACCGATCCGTCACGTCACCACAGTCAGCTGGTCGTAGCAACACCTATGGTATGCCCACCACCCATTTCTGTTCATCAGGAACTATGATCCAACGGGTCGTCAGCGGCAGTAGCGCCCTGTCTCTATTTTGATTTAGAGGAGTCTGTCGCAAAGATCTCTGCATATTCCAAAATCCAGAGATCGATTAACTCCACAAAGTTATCAGGGTCGACCTCCGTAAGTTGTTCAAAATGCTTGCGGTTGTAGATTTCCCGGTTGCGGACTGTACCTTTGGCTGTCAAATCAAGGACATGCGTCGAAGAAAAGGGACGAATGGTCATTTCAAGGCGACTAAATTGATTGTTTCGCTTGCCACCCTGACTGATCTGGATGTCGTCTCGACTGATCGCTCCACCCCAACCCCGTTCGCCATAGATGGTTTCATATTGAAATCCGGGAAAATGAGCGGGGAGGTGTTGAATACAAGACTCTATTTTTTCCGACAAGTTAAGACGATGCCTGGTATGAAGAGAGCGAAGTTCATCCTCGCTCATCTTTTTCGCAGCTGCTTCTTCCTGTTGTGTGTGGGCCTGATGAACACCGCGCTGGATGGCCCGCTGTAATCGTGTTTCAAATTCCATAATAATTGTACTTGAGCTTTAAGAGGATTTAAAAAATTAGTGTCGTGGCATGTCGCAAACAAGATCTCTGAAGTTTTGCCCATGGTTCAAAGTAACAGTTCTGAAACCGATTGCTCACAGACTTATTCCGTTCAAACTAGCCTCTTGATACAAATAGAACACCTATTCACAATCGTAATGTAAATCGCTGACACAAACAGCAGTGTTACTCACAGATTAGGGTCTTTGCCACTCTGATCGGCGTCGTGTGGCGAACCAAAACAAAACACCCTGCCATCGTCATTAGCGATCACCAATCTCTCATCAGCTACCGCTGGCGAAGCGACAATCCCACCACCCACTTCATATTGCCAGACTTCCCTACCTGTTTCAGCGTCCAGGCCGTATAACCGCCCATCAGAGGAACCGACATAAATGCGATCGTTGACAATGACAGGCGAAGAATCAACGCTTCGCTTTGCAGCAAATGTCCAACGAAGATTGCCAGTGGCTGGCTCCAGTCCATAGATGCGCCGATTTCGACAACCAATGGCAACCACCTGTTCGGTCACAGCAGCAGATGCTCGGAATGACTGGGCATCTTCTGGGTCTTCAAAGGTCCATTGGACCTCTCCTTGACGCCAATTAACACTGTAAAACGTTCCTCCATGAGTGCCAAAAAAAACGCTGTCTCCCAGGACAGCCGGTGTTGTCCCACTGGGGCTGTCCAAGGGGACAGCATGTGCCATGGTTCCTGTATCTAGGTCGATAATGTGAAGTTTGGCATCACAACCCACTAAAAACGCCTTATCCTCGACAACGGTGGGCGTACACCGTACCTGATCATCAATTGCATGTTTCCAAACAAGTTCACCGGACTTTGCATTCAAACAGTACAACGTAGCATCTTGAGAACCCACCAGCACATTGTCACCATAAAAGTTGGCACTCGAGTTGATTTCTGCCTGTGTGGCATGTGACCATTGTCGCTCCCCTTGTGTCGCGTCGAAACAATAAAACACTCCATCCACATCTCCAATATAGACCAAATGGTCACAAACCGCCGGAGAACTGCCAAACCCAATCTGTTCTTCCGATTCGCAGCTCCATAGCTTTTCTCCATCCGACAATCTCAATGCAAAAAAACGTCCATCTAGATCTCCAATAAACACCACACCATCGACAATAGCAGCCGTTGACTCAAAACCGCCATTCTCTACCGTAAATGTCCACAACAGGGAAAGAGATTCCGGGAGACGGCCACGTGATACACCGGAAGACAATGGATCACCTCGAAACAAAGGCCAATCACTACGCTGAATCGAAAACGAATCTGACGCCTGAGGCGTCGTCACATTCCTTCCGACAGTTTCTACATCTGACGCCTGACAACCAATGAATCCAGTCAATAATAAAATGACTAGCCTTCCGTCGTAATACACATTGAACCTCCGCAGAGCACAGGGGTGTTTCGTCTCATTCTAATCGTTGCATGCTTAATTCATCTACAACAAGGTCCGATGGAACATGCAATTCATGATCGGATGTTGTGTCGCTTACGGAACGAATTCCTGCTAGAACACCTTTTTATTTCTGACAAACACGATGCTGCAGAGGAACATTGGGTCCCACGATTTATTGCTATTGAAATCATTAAACCGCTTGACGATATAATTCCAGCAGTGACTCTGTGTCAACTGGACGAGGGTTAAACTTCCCGGTCCACTGTTCAGCGGCTCCAACAGCCAGGTCCGAAAGTTGGTCCTCACTCACACCACAATCCGTGAGTCGACTGGCCAAGGATGACTGCTGTATCAGCGTTGTAACCCACTGCGCCAAGGCGTCAGCATTGTTGTTTTTCAGGAGACTTCCTTTCCCATCTGGTGTCATCTCCCACAGATCAGCATACCAATCGTCGTATTGGATTCCGTTAAATCGGATAACATGAGGCAACATCACTCCCACGGCTTCGCCGTGGGGAATTCCAAATGTTGCCGTCAGCGGATTGGCTAGCGCATGGGCTGCCCCTAACATAGAATTCTCAATGGCGACTCCCGCAAAACACGCTCCTAATTGCATCCCAGAACGTGCCTTCAGATCATTGGGTTCCTCGAGAACTCGTGAAATATTCTCCGACAACAACCGCCATGCTTCGCGACTAAACGCCACAGAGACTGGATTCCTACGTGTGGTCACGTAGGACTCTAGGGCATGAGCCAAGGCGTCGATTCCAGTCAACGCAGTCACGCGAGAAGGTTGAGTCAACGTCAGCTCAGGATCAAGTAGTGCTATACGAAATGCTGCTTTTTTATCACCACACGCCATTTTGACATGTGTTTTGGCGTCAGAAATCAATGCAAACGACTGTGTTTCACTTCCCGTCCCGGCCGTCGTAGGCACGGCAATCATCGGCAACATTTCCTGAACTGCACGTCCAATACCCCAGTAATCTTCCATCTGGCCGCCACCCGTATAGAGAAAATTAATTCCCTTGGCGCAGTCCATCGAGCTACCACCTCCCAAGCCAATAATCAGGTCAGGACAAACTTGTGAGGCTAGTTGCCGGCCCGATTCCACGTCTTCTGTGGTCGGATTTTCACGAACACCCTGAAACAATTCCCAGTCAATGCCTGATTTTCGTAATGATTCACAGCCTCGAACTGTATGACCAGCTTCGACAATCCCTGGATCACTTACGATCAAAGCTCGTCGAGTACCCAAACTTGCAGCAAAGTCCCCCAACGCGTCGATTTTTTGCCGACCGAAAACAATTCTGGTACGCGATTCATAGTCGAAAGCGTTCATCAAGCTTTCAGAGTAGCTAGCTGGTCGTCGGCGATCTGGTAGGCGCGCGAGCGAAAGAGAAAGTCTATTATGTTTCCTTCATGCGGTTGCTTCCAATTCAGCCGGTTGGTCGGTATAGCACCCACGTTAAGCCGGTCAATATGGACCGCGTCGCTCAATTGAGAAATAAAGCGAGGGTCATTTGTAATGCCTGTACATACAAGTGTCGCTCCGATCTTCTTGAGCATCTGGTCTTGGGGGCATTCAACCACTGTAGCAAATGGGAACATGTATTCCTTCTTTGCCACCCCAACTTCTGGTGTGGCACAATGAATAATCATTGGCCTGAGATATGCACAACGTTCTTGCTGAATTAAACGCTCTCCATATTCGGCCGTCATGTCGGTGGCCCCCTCCTCGGCCAAATCTGCCTCAATCATCCCCCAAACCCCCTGAGCCATAGAAGGAACTGTAAAAGCAGCCAGTCCTGCCTCCGGATCCTGCGGCGGCTTGGCTTCGATCGGACCAATGCGTTCGGAGATAGCTTGAGCGATTTCACGGGTGTGTCGTGAAGCCCAAATACCAGAGCAGTTGATGCAGCTGCGACCACTATTGATAAAAACACTCTCTACCATCAAATCGAGGTACTGTTCCCAATCATCTACCACATCATCACCCAACAAAATCTTGGTAAAACCTGGGCCATGAGCTTGGACACAAGGGTTTCCCTGGTATTGTTCAACCGTTGGTGTACCACCAAAAATCATACTCCTTTCACACGAAGCCAGTACCGCCGCGCCCGCCTCCGGACCACCTGGGTAAATAGAAATGACTTCTCTGGGAATACCTGCTTCAAAAAATGCGGAAGCTACACGATAGGGCGTCCATGGCTCCTGTGGACCAGGCTTGAGAACCAGACCAAGTTGCAGGGGCACAACCGGCAACCATAGCGTGTGGACACCAGGTGAATTCGAGGGCAATACGGCACCTAATACTGGCGCTTGTGATTGGTAGCTCACTACCACACCACGGTCTTCCATACCGAAACCCTGAGCTAAAATATCTAAATTCAAACCGCGTGTCAAAGCATCGAGGATTTCCTCCATGCGTTCCAGCACAAACGCATTCTTCTGCATGTTCGCGCGACACATGTGTTCCGGTAATCCCGTGCTGGCCGACTGAGAATAGACAAACTCATCTGGCGTCTGGACTCCATCGCCGATTGGCAGGTCACCATTCACATACAAATCCGCTGCTCGGCCAATTCGTTCGATCAAATCGGATGGGGAGAAATCACGTAACACGTCACGGGCACGTTGTGCTTGGCGCATATCACGCTGAATGATTCCTCCACCTGCTTGACTCACCCGGGCAATTGATTCACCCGTTGCAAAGTGCACCACGTCTTCGGATTCGAGAGAATCATACGGTTGCCCCCAACGCAGCACAGGTATATTTAGCACAGTTAAGTTCCTTCATTCGGTAACAATTCAAGCTTACTCATCCGACTATTCTATCAATTGCCAGTGTTTGCTGGTCAGAAACAGAATCAATAAACGCCTACCGTTGTTGCTTTGGCTAGACGATGGAACGGCCGCACACCACTCACCCCATCCCAAGGGTATTGCTCATAAGGTGGCTCACGTTCGGCTTCATCTCGTTCCAGAAAACCTGGCACAAAAAATTCTTTGGTTAACGTCGTCAACTTCACCCGCCCAGTCGCTCCATAACTTACCGCCTGCTGGGTATCGTCAAAATCGACAACCTCTGTCATCGCTCTTGGCTGCGGGGCATAATAGGTGATCTTATACTGTTCTGCAGCGGTAACTGGTTTACTGCAGGCTAATCCCATCAAGGTATTTCCGTAAGTAGGTGTCATGTAAACACCGCTCACTTCCGGCGGACCACCTAACAATTCCTCCACGGCAAAGCGGGTCCATTGCGGTGTGAATTCTGTACCACCAGAAAAAATCCCGGTAATTCCGATTTCAGGTAGGCTTGTGCCCAGCTCCTCTAATCGCAAAGCAAGCGATTCAAGCAGTTTGGGGGTCGCAAACAAGCAACGAACTTCATGGTTCGCTGTAAGAACAGTCACAGCCTGGTCCATGCAATGCCGTTTATATTCTTCTAAATGTTCCATCCAACCCTTTTTAATCAATTTAATTACCCAGCGTGGATCGAGATCAATACAAAAACAAATGCCCCCACGATGCTGTGTGAGATGCTCAACAGCCAAACGCAAGCGCCGCGGCCCAGATGGGCCCAGCATGAGCCAATTGGAGCCATGGGGGAAATACTCATCCGGCAATGTTTCACTAAAAAGTTCATAGTCGGTTCGAAAATCATCGATGACCATCCGGCTTTTGGGAACACCAGTCGTACCGCCTGTTTCGAACACATAAACAGGCTTGTCAGCCAGTCCTTTAGGGACCCAACGTCGCACCGGACCGCCACGCAACCAGTCATCCTCAAATGCAGGAAACTTGTGCAAGTCATCAAAACTCTTGATCTCCGTGAGCGGATCGAATTGCAAATCCGATTTCTTCGCCAGCCAGAACGGACTTCCCGTCGATTCATGAAAATGCCACTGCACAATCTCACAAGTATGCGCATCCAGCCGGTCGCGAGCCTGCGCGATTTTCTCCTGCAATGCCTGCGATGCTGTAGGCGTATCACTCGATTCAAGAACACTCATCAAATCATTCTTTCATTTAACAGCCACAAACAGCCCTTCGGTCGAATCACCGAACATTTTTCGACAAAAACTATCTCCGGTATGCCTCAAGTTGGCAAAAGTCTCCCTGGGGGATACTCCAAAATTCCACGGTAAACGGCTTGAAATTACAAACTACATGTCTTTCGCTTTCTATCGAAAATAACTGACAAACAGACAAAAGACAACGGGCAGACCAGGGAACACCTTATTTACAAATCATTTCTCACCTCCTCGGAGACCCTTTACGGCCCTTATTTATCAAGTGCAATCTCTCTCCGAGCCTGACCAGAAACAGCCAATCCCACCCGGATTAAGTGACCAACGGTATGCCCATCAAGGTCAGCGTTGGTTATCGCCGGGGTGGCCAAACAACGTTCGGTCGGCCAATTGGTTGTTACCAGGCGAAATTTATCTGCCGCTTCCAAGACGTGCATCCGACCCGGTTCACTGTATAGACATGTCCTTCTTCAGCAGTTACCACCGATGTCAATACGAGTCGGTCCAACCATACGACGGGCGAGGAATTGCCAGTGCCCTGCAGGCGTTCATTCCAAATCATTACAGCGTTCGCATTCCACCGCAGCGGTAGACAGTGGCTTGACGACACACTGTTCGCAGCCGCCCCGCGCCCATCAGGCCAAGACTTTTGAACGCCTCTTGCATGGTCATAGTTAATGAGCTGGATGGGAATATTGCCACACGGAGGGGCACCGTTGATACGTACTCACCACAGGCAGCCCACAAAAAGAGAGAACTAACGATGGTAAACCAAGCCACAAAACGAGCGTGCCATCTATTTCGAGGACCAATCAATCGCATGAACCAACCGATAAATCGACAAGGTGCTGTGGAATTGGAAGAGAGGGACGGATATGGGGCAGCCAGGGGCGTGATTACCAAGTCGATGGGGGATCTGGTGAGGTGATCTGCGTTACCCGAGACAATCCTCAAGCACCCTATTCAGAAGACGACTTGCAAATCTCTCACACGGCTCGTGACAGTTGTTCTACGGTCACAAACCGCTTTCATTCAAAGTCAAGATGTTGTTGGACAAATCGTCCATCCACTTTTTTTGACAACTACACAACGATCTTGATTCGAAATTCTGTTTCAATCATTCGTTTTGGGCGGATTGGTCGGCTGACCCAATTGTGAAAGAATCTGTAATACACCATTCAAGTGGGCTAATCGCGGTCCAAAACGATCCACAAATTCATTCAGTAAAAAATCGCTTTCGACGAGACCTTCACCATTTCCGTTGACTTCTTCAGTGACACCACGAAGGTATTCTGTCTGGGCCTGGCTAAGCCGCTCGGCAGCGCTATGACACTCCTCAGACAAGTGAGGATTCAGTTGTTTCCAGTGACTCAATTCGCTAGCTCGCTGTTTTTGAGTGGCACCCAATTGTGTGACAAGCTCTTCCATCAATTGGTTCTGACGGTCCTGGGCAGCCAAAATATCTTGCAACAACGCGACCATCTCTGCATGAGGAATTTCCGACTCGTCGCTGCGATTTGTAGAGGCCCTAGGTGAAACATCATATTGTGTAAACAACGGGGGGACTTGCTTTGGTTCCTCAGCCATTTTGTAAGACTCCTAGAAGTACGAAAACTGCTGCCATCTTGGCTTAGGTAATAAATCTCCGTGCAGCTATCACCTTCAGTATAAACAAACGAGTGGTCGGCTGTCGAGATACCAGAATCACTACAGGCAAGCTATGCACAGAAATTTTTTCATAATAGCATTTCTCTGACTGGCAAAGCCCGATTTGGTATCTAGCTAGCAGTTAATTCGCAAACCACGTTGTTGCATCTAAAGTCTCCTTTCCCGCCCGCCCGATGAGACGGAACGACGCTTGGTCTTTTTTCACCGCTGCCCCACCCCTCTGCCTTTTAAGATGACTGCAAGCTGCTCCAAATCATTACCGTACATAGGTTTCATGACAGTACTCGAATCTGCAGAGCATGGATTCTTGGGCGGATATCTTGTGTTGAACCATCACGGTCGGCCACTAGAATTTCACTGTACAGCCCCCGTGAGACCTAATCGTGCCCAAGAAATTCTCTATGGTACGACCCTCAAACCCTATCTATTCGGAGACCAGATAGGACAAACTCTCTGGTCCCAGTCAAAAAAGGTACCTCATATTATTTACACGGATTTAGTGGAAGTCCTCCAAGTGCGGCAGTTCATACCACATCCTGTCGTCCTGATCGTTGATCAAAACAAATCCACCATGAACCATTCCAGGATGCCAGCCCACTCCCGTGTTGACACGGCCCATACGAATAACAGAGCGCCTCATGTGGATCACCTTCAATCATTCTGCTCGGGCGAATATGCATTGGCCATTCCAGAAGCCTACAGTGAGGATAAAACAATTGTGCTTGAACAATGCGAGTCGCTTGGTGAAAGTTTTGATCTGCAGGAACCTTTAGACCGCATCCGCTGCGCAATTCAAGAAGCCCAGCTGCAGTAGTCACTTCACGTGATCCAGGGAAATGTCACACCTCAGGGTCACACCAAGACAGGATCGATAGATGGCTACAACTCGGGAATCGACCGTCGATCTGAATCTAAGTCCGTGCGTATTGGCCACCGGCTGGCAAACAGCATTGCAGCGCAAACCTTCCATTTCCCTGCGGACTACACCTGTCACGTTCTCTATCCCTGATGTTGTATCCATCCGTTTTGCTCGCCAGAAGGTCGACACGTGCAGTTTTCGTTTCGGCGTTGACAAAGATCTTTCACCACCTTCGTTTGTGCGCCAAACAGCACCATCCTCTAAGTGCTCCCACAAAACATCCGCACACCCTAAAACGCGCATGCAGGTACCACGCGATGTGATCAAACTCAAGGACAGGCTTTTTTATGCATTGCAACCGCCGTTGGAAACAATGTTTAATTCAAAATCCCTGACTTTCCCCTTTCCGCCGTTTCCCTACCAACTGGAAGGAGTGGCATTCCTCTATCCACGACAAGCGGCCATGCTGGCAGACGAAATGGGCTTAGGAAAAACAATGCAGGCAATTACTTCGATTCGCCTGTTAGTTTTTGCGGGCGAATTAAAAAATGTGTTACTCGTCTGTCCCAAACCACTGGTCACTAACTGGCAGCGAGAATTTCAGATGTGGGCTCCTGAATTGCCTGTGACCACCATTGAGGGAAATGGACAGCGGCGAGAATGGTTATGGAAAATGTCAGATCAACCGATCAAGATCGCCAATTTCGAGTTGGTGGTCCGCGACGCTAAATTGCTCCAAAACAGTAATATTCAGTTTGACCTCGTCGTACTTGATGAAGCCCAGCGCATCAAAAATCGGTCCAGTGCGACGAACCGTGCTGTACGCAGTATTGCCAGGCAAAGAAGCTGGGCTTTAACTGGTACTCCCATTGAAAACAGCTCAGAAGATTTGTGTAATATTTTTGAGTTTCTCCGCACTGGCATGGCCCACGGAGAACTTACACCTCGACGACTACGAAAATCTACCCAAGACTACCTGCTGCGTCGAACGAAAGATAAAGTCCTCACAGAACTACCGCCCAAATTATTCCGTGATGCCCAGCTGTCCCTTGGCTGTTCCCAACATGAAGCGTATACACGGGCCGAAAAAGATGGAGTCGTTCGGCTTACCGGTATGGGAAACGACGTCACCGTACAGCATATATTTGAGCTCGTGCTGCGGCTTAAACAAATATGTAATTTCGATCCCTTGACTCAAGAGAGTACCAAGTTAGATCGCCTGGCAGTTGATCTAGAAGAAGTGGCCGCCAGCGGCGGTAAAGCCATTGTTTTCAGCCAATGGGTCAATACATTGCGGCAGCTCAAAAATCGTTTGAAAACTTTTTGTCCCTTGGAATACCACGGACAAGTCCCACATCATACACGTGACCGTGTACTACAAGCATTCCGTGACAACCGTCAGCACCAAGTACTGCTAATGACCTACGGGGCAGGTAGTGTTGGACTCAACCTGCAATTTGCTAATTATGTCTTTTTATTCGACCGCTGGTGGAATCCCGCGGTCGAAGACCAGGCGATTAATCGTGCGCACCGCATTGGTGTCGCTGGACCCGTAACGGTCACACGTTTCATCATGCTCAATACGATCGAAGAACGCATCAATGAAGTGCTAGAACAAAAACGAGAATTGTTTGATACAATTCTGGCCAACCGGGAAGCGCCACGAACCATGGGATTATCCCAGGACGAAATCTTTGGTCTGTTTTCACTCCCTAATCCAGCTAACATCCAACGTGCCGCCTGAACATCATGGGGAACAGCGGTGGCAATGTTCGCCTTAAGACGCGTCCTGAAGTTCGTCGGGATCCACAGGAAATACTACCATCTGGCGAAATCGTCACGCGGCATTTTGGTGACGGGATGGGTTACCGCTGTCAGAAAACATTCGGTGGATTGGGGCACTCACTCCATCACACGGTCTGGATCCCATCTAGCAAGCCATCCCAACGCTCAAACGGCAGAACTTCTCTCGGCGGACATGGCAGAATCAATTCTCTTACCGCCTTGCCCGTTTGTGTTTGAGAGGTAGCCAGGCGCCATTTTCCTGGTTACTGGCAACAGACTGTTGCAAAAAATACATGCCTTCGACACCATCCTGAACATTGGGATAGATGGTGTTGACCTGTTCGATCGACGCTCCGGCTGCTTGGCTGGCAATGGCATCGAAACCGCTACGGTAAACATTGGCAAATGCTTCCAAGTAACCTTCGGGATGACCACTGGGAGTGCGGCAAACGGAAACACAAGAATCGTTAGCAAATGACGCATTCGGATCGCGCGTGTAAAGTTGGTGCGGCTGACTGTTCCGGCGCAGCCACATCTTGTTCGGATCCTCCTGGTTCCAGGTAATCGACCCAGTGGTGCCATCGATCTGAATACTTAATTCGTTTTCTCGGCCATGGCTGATTTGGGAAACGTTCACAGTACCAAAACCACCGTTTTCAAAACGAATACTGGCATGACCCTGGTCATCCACAGCACGGCCCGATTCAAAGATATTCAGTTGACAACTAATCGATTCGGGGATGAGTCCGGTCATATAACGAGCCAGGTTGTAGGCGTGTGTACCAATATCTCCAAAACTACCTGCCACGCCGTTGCGTGCCGGATCAGTTCTCCAGGCAGCCTGCTTTTGACCCTCCAGCTCGATTCGTGTTCGCAACCACCCCTGTAAGTAACTGACCCGGATTGCATTGATCTCACCTATCTCACCACCCAGTATCATTTCACGGGCCTGGCGCACCAAAGGGTTACCGGTATAGTTGTGAGTGAGGACAAAAACACGATTCGACTGCTCAACCAGATCGGCAAGTTGTTCTGCTTCATCCAGATCAAGCGTCATCGGCTTATCACAAAAAACATGAAAACCGGCTTCGATGGCTGCCTTGGCAATCGGAAAATGGGTGTGATTAGGAGTCGCAATGGAAACAAAGTCGATCCGTTGGTCAGCGGGCAACTCCTGCTCTGTAGCCAGCAACTCTTGGTAGGATCCATAGGCTCGCTCGGCCGAAATGGCATAGTCAGGTGCGGAAGCCTTGGCACGCTCTGGATCCGACGAAAGTGCTCCAGCTACGATCTCGGCCCGATTGTCCAGCACAGCTGCAATCGCGTGGATTCGACCGATGAACGCACCCTGCCCTCCTCCGATCAATGCCATGCGTAATTTGCGATCCAGAGAACCGTTTGTCGCCATTCTCACTTCCTTCCATATTTTAAAGAAAATTTATTCGTATCGGTGAGTGTATCACAACCCAGTTACAAAGCCAGACACGGCCTGAGTGTCTACGGTTGACTTTTTATCTTCTCAGCAAAACCTGGGAAGTCGAAATGCATACGTTACACCGCTCCAAGGTTTGCAACACAACTATCGGCATCCAAAGGTGGCTGGAAACTGGCAGCTAAAAGCTGTAGGATTCATGGACTTAGGGGTATGTATCGTTATCACAGGGAAAATCTGTTATGAAACACCAACTTCGCTGGCCTCGACGAACTTTTTTTATAGCAGGATTGGTAGTAGGCTTGGTGTTCGGCATTGGACTTTTAGTCGGTTTCCTCGGCGGTCAAATCGGACAGCAATCAGAATGGACACTTGGCAGCTGGGAAATTCCCGTGTCGGCAACAGCAAGTGTCTCCAGCAATACAATCGCTGCAGCAACGGGTCCTATCGATGACCGTGTGGAAGGGCTCTTCACATTGGATTCTTTAAGTGGACGACTCCAGTGTGCCATCCTTTATACGCATGGTCCGCGACAAAACAGGTTTGGTGCCGTCTACGAGGCCAACGTATTTGAGGATATGAGCGTGGATGGTGCAAAAAAACCTAATTACTTGCTGCTGACTGGATTCGCACAATTGACCCGGGGACGAGGAAACTCTGGTAACATGCAACCAGCAACATGTGTCGCTTATGTCGTGGACGGCAATACAGGAAAATTTGCGGTCTACGGAGTTCCCTGGAGCGCCAGTTTGGTTTCACGTGGGACAACCCAAGGTGGTTCGCTAAAATTACTAGATATCGGAAAAGCCCGCATGGAAGACATTCGCGAATAACCGTCACCCGCGATTTGCCGCTGAAGAGAACACTTTATGAGAGTTTTTTACAACGATTTGGATCGCGAACTTCCGGAAGGCACAACGGTCGCCGATTTAATACAAGAACTGAAGCTGGAGCCAAAATATGTGGCGGTGGAAGTGAATTTCGAACTCGTGCCTCGTCAACTGCACGATCAACATACATTGTACAACGGCGACCGGTTGGAGATTGTCACCTTGGTGGGAGGAGGATAAATATGTCGACGGTGGATACTGTGACAGATCAACTACAGATTGGCACGCATGCATTTGAAAGCCGCCTTATTGTGGGGACTGGAAAATATTCCAGTTATGAACAAATGGCATTAGCGCTGGACCTGGCGGGTGCCGAATGTATTACCGTCGCCGTGCGACGAGAACGACTCGTCGATTCGGCGGGTAATAATATTCTGGACTTCATCGATACAGGTCGTTACACACTTCTTCCTAATACGGCCGGATGTTTCACGGCAGACGATGCAGTACGAGTGGCCCACATGGGTCGTGAAATCTTGCTCGGACTGGAAAACCCAGGCGCCGACTGGGTCAAACTCGAAGTTCTCGCTGATCAACGAACTTTATTGCCCGATCCGGTTGCTACGCTTGAGGCCACACACCGCTTGGTCAATGATGGTTTTCAGGTTCTGTGTTACACAAGCGACGATCCGATTATTGCCAAACAACTGAAATTAGCCGGAGCGACTAGCGTGATGCCTGCTGGCAGTCCCATCGGCTCCGGACAAGGTATCCTCAACGTGAATAATATTCGCATCTGTCTGGAATATCTCAAGGAGGACGACCCTGAGTACCCTGTCATCGTCGATGCTGGGGTGGGAACCGCAAGTGATGTCGCCATCGCAATGGAACTGGGCGTTGACGGAGTACTGTTAAATTCGGGAATTGCCCATGCCCAGGACCCATTAAAAATGGCTCGTGGCATGCAAGCTGCCGTTCATGCCGGTCGCCTGGCATACCAGGCGGGCCGGATTCCAAGAAAATTGTATGCTACCGCTAGTAGCCCAGATCAAGGAGTTGTCTCCGCCAAGCCACGCTAACACCAATCTTGTCACCTGTCTCCATGAGATTGAAAAATTGCCAGATGTTCGGACCAACTTTTGCCGTAAGTCCCCACTTATCCGTGCAAGACGAGCCTGCTCTTTGGAGATCATTCCAAAGCTGGTAGCTTAAACGATTCTTTCCCACCCCCTACCAGCATCATCGTCATGGACAATTCGCTGCTGACTGCTGCCAAAATTCTCGGGCCCGATGGTCGCATTGCTGACCGGTTGACAAACTACGAACAGCGACCCCAACAACTCGAAATGGCTACCTGTGTATCGCAAGCCATGTCCAACCAGAATCATCTGGTTGTTGAAGCAGGTACGGGTGTCGGCAAAAGTTTTGCATACCTGGTCCCCGCAATTCTCCATGCCACACAACCTGTAACTGCCGATGAAACAGATGACGAAGAACGAAAAAAACGACGGCGTATCGTCATTTCAACGCATACTATCAGCTTACAGGAACAGTTGATCAGTAAAGACCTGCCTTTTTTAAACAGTGTCATCCCACGAGAGTTTGCCGCGCTGTTGGTAAAGGGACGCCGTAACTATATCAGTCTTCGACGTCTCCTAAATGCTACCAAGCGATCCGGGAGCCTGTTTCATGATCCACAACAGTTCAAAGGTTTAAACGATCTGCAAAACTGGACGGAACAGACTGACGACGGTTCCCTCAGTGACCTACCCCAGCGTCCGGCACGCGATGTATGGGATGAAGTTGCCAGCGACAGCGGTAATTGCCTGGGACGCCAATGCGATACTCACCAGACTTGCTTCTATTTCAAAGCACGACGACGTGTGCTACATGCACAAATTCTTGTGGTTAATCACGCTCTTTTCTTCAGTGATCTTGCCTTGCGGCGCGCCGGTGTCAGTATCTTGCCAGACTACGACACGGCTATTTTGGACGAAGCTCACACGATCGATTCGGTGGCGGCGGACCACCTAGGTATGCGCCTCACATCAGGCCAAGTCGAATACAATTTGAACAAATTATACAATGACCACACGAATAAAGGATTGCTGGTCCACCACCATTTGGCAGAAGCACAGCAACAGGCAATGGCATGTCGTTATGCCGCCGCCGACTTTTTCAATGACATCTATTCATGGCGGCTTGATCAGCAAGGATCAAACGGACGCGTGCGGATACCGGAGATTGTCCCCAACAAACTGAGCCCAGCAATCCGAATCTTATGCCAAATGGTCCAGGAAGCTGGAGACAAAATCCCCGGCACATCAGAACGACACGATTTCAAGGCTGCCGCCAATCGACTGGAGGCCCTTGCCAATGAGATTGAAAACTGGCGCACCCAGGTACTACCTGATGCCGTCTACTGGGTCGAGCAACATGCCGTCCGGCGAGGCACTCCGCGACTCACCCTGGCCGCTGCCCCACTCGATACCGGCACTGCGCTTCGTCAACAGCTTTTTGAAAATGGATCGACAGTGATTATGACTAGCGCCACCTTGGCCGTCGGACGTGAACCTTCTTTTGATTTCTTTAAAACTCGTGTTGGATTGACACAATGCTTAACAAAACGTTTAGGGAGCCCTTTCGACTACAGACAACAAGCCAAAATTGTACTGCTGGATGGTATGCCCGACCCGGCTCAGCAAAAAGAAGACTATTTAAAACGATCCGTCGACATGATCCAGTATTTTGTCGCGATGACACAAGGTCATGCATTCGTGCTGTTCACGAGCTATGACATGTTACGCCAAGTGGCTAGCGCCATGACTCCCTGGTTGGCGGCTGAAAACTATGCACTATACAGTCAGGCAGATGGACTACCGCGAAACCAGATGCTGGAAGGATTTAAAGAGAATCCAAGGGCTGTTTTGCTTGGTACCGACAGTTTTTGGCAAGGTGTCGACGTACCAGGGGATGCATTACAAAACGTGATTATCACACGCTTGCCGTTTAGTGTACCCGACCATCCGTTATTGGAAGCCCGCTTGGAAGCAATTCGCGCCGCAGGTGGTAATCCGTTCAATGATTACCAGCTACCCGAAGCAATCATTAAGTTACGGCAAGGATTCGGACGATTGATCCGGGGGCAACTCGATCGAGGAATCGTTGTAATCCTTGATCCCCGCGTGCGCACAAAACGCTACGGCCGATTATTTCTGGATTCGCTGCCCGAATGTGAGATCGTCGAGGAACAAGTCTCTGAATTGATTCACGGTTCAAGTGAAACAACTTGAACATTCACACCGGCGTGTTTCAACATGCTACAGTTCCCAGATTTTGGAACACCCTGGCCCTGCCTGTTTCTGCGGCACCAACAGATAAAACTATCACTCGTACCTTGTTTTACGTCATTTTTTCAGCCAGCACATTCTTCACAAATTCCTAGTAGTAAATCGGTTTGTCATCGTGGTAGAATTCAAATATCAACTACCCAACATTGTGCTGGGCGCTGGCTACAGAGGAGGGCAACCTTGTTTTGTAGGAGCCAGCTACTATGTCGATCCGAGTCCAATGTCCCCACGGTCATGTTTTTAAAGTAAAAGACAAGTACGCCGGAAAAAAAGGGCTTTGTCCGCACTGCAATGGGGAAGTCGTGGTCCACGTGCCAGAGTTGACTGACAGAGTACCAACGGGGCCGTCGTCAGGATCCTCAACACGTGACATGCCATACAGTATCGACCAACACGACGAGGGGTCCGTGCACGACAATTTACTGAGTGAAGAATCCAGCGTTAGTCTTCCGGGAGGTTCTGGCATACGACAGGGCAAGCAGTGTGCCAAGTGCGGGACCAAGTCACCAATCTGGTACGCCTGTTGCCAAAAGTGTGGTGAATTCTTGAAAAACACTTGATGTCTTAAGAGTGTCAACCAGCGTCCATGGTGTTTAACCGTAGCGATCGCTGATGCCCACTTCTATTGGGTGCATATCACAGAACTGAAGCTAGCACCAAACGGTATTTCCCTACGACCAGCTTCACTTTAAAACACATCTCTGACAACATCCGTAATGAGTCTTCAGGTAATCGCCATCTCGGTTGAAATGGATTACTTTTCTCTCCATCGATACAGGCCTGGTCGTCGCTGCTTTACGGTCCCCTCAATAACTCGTAAATAAATGGGCTTAAACACTCCTATCGCGATTTTTATTTTTCAACGTCCTGATCTTACGGCGCGTGTCTTCGACGCAATCCGTAGCGTTCGACCAAAAACCCTGTTGATTGTAGCGGATGGCCCAAACCCGGAAAACAAAGAGCAAGAATTACTGGTACAGCAAACTCGGAACGTTGTGAAACAAATCAACTGGCCGTGTCACGTACTACAAAATTTCGCGCAACATAACATGGGCTGCAAACATCGCATGTCCAGTGGTCTGGACTGGGTTTTTGCAAATGTCCAAGAAGCAATTATCTTGGAAGACGACTGTCTTCCAAGCAATGGGTTTTTCCATTATTGTGAACAACTGCTGACACGCTACCGAGACGATCCACGCGTCAGTTCTATTAGCGGCACAAAAGTTCACTGTCCGCATGCCACCTCTGAATACAGTTACTTTTTCAGTAAATATTTCCACTGCTGGGGTTGGGCATCATGGAGGCGTGTCTGGCAACAATACGATTTGCAAATGCGTGATTGGCCACTTGCGTACCGCTCAGGATTACTGAAACACGTTGCTGACAGTTATGACGAACAGTGCTATTGGGCCCGCATTCTGGACAAACAATTTCACGGCCATTTTGATACATGGGATTACCAGATGGTTTTCAACTGCTGGAAACTGGGAGGCCTGACCGCGTTGCCAGTCGTAAATCTTGTCAGCAACATTGGTTTTGATAACCGTGGCACGCATACTCTGGACCAACAAAACCGACTGGCAAATTACCCTATTTCAGATTTAGGCACGTTACATCATCCTCCTGACATCGAGCGACATATTGTTGCAGATCAAATGACTTTTCGACATGCATTTGGTCATGACCTTCATGGCATCCGTAAATGGCGCATCCGTGCAAGGCATTGTTGGCGAAGCACTGTACTGCGGGCATGGCAGCCGGCTATACCCGTTCACGGATAACAGCCACCCGAACAGACTTTGAGGCTTTGATTTTGCGCCCACTCTAGTCTTCGCCAAGATACCAGGTATTCGTTGACTTATATTTGTCTTCCGTTGTTCTTGGCAAATAAAAAAAACTTTCTTAGGACAAGCCGCCAAAAGTGACACAAAACGTACGCTGGAGACCGCATTGATTGTCCAGTGACCATCCAGCGACTATAATGAAGTAGGTTACATCGGGCCTAGAAAAAGTTGAGTAAGGTTAAGTAGCGTGTAGCGAATGAGTATCGATCACTCCTGAAAGTATATATTTTTGGATGCCCTGGCAGCTGGGTCATTGAGGTCCATCCTTTGTGAGCGACCATTCATCATCCCTTAACAACAAACCTTAACAACAAAATTGTCCTGGTTGAAATTAGCTGCAATTTCTCTCGCCCAGGTGAAACATCGCCGCAGCGATCGTTTTTCCTGGCTTCATTTCTTCCCCAACTTGACTGGATGACCCGTTGTATTTACATGTCGACCGTAACACTCCAGGTAAACGGTTCTTTGGAAACGACAAAGTATGAATTGTTACCGGAATTTACTTGTAGACTGTGCACAAATATTAGTATCTGCTTTATGCCAACTCAATCCATGGCGAGTTTGTCTGGTGATGTTAATGCTGACCTGTTTTCTCTGTCAGCAAACATTTGCCAGTGACGACCAGCTGACAGCCATCCGCAACCGTTTAGTCGACCGTGATATCGTGGCTGCCGGAATTCAACATGCCCAGGTGATTGCGGCAATGCGACGTACGCCACGTCACGAGTTTGTACCCATCACGCAACGTGGCAAATCGTATTTTGATATGGCATTGCCAATTGGTGGTGGACAGACCATTTCACCACCATATGTCGTGGCCTACATGACCGAACAATTAAATCCGCTACCAACCGATAAAGTACTTGAAATTGGTACCGGTAGTGGATATCAAGCGGCGGTGTTAAGCAATATTGTCGATCAGGTTTATACAATCGAGATTGTCGAATCATTGGGACATCGGGCAGCTAGAACTTTACGTCAGCTTGGCTATCACAATGTGCATACCCGAATCGGCGATGGATACCTGGGTTGGCCGGAACACGCTCCCTTTCACAAAATCATTGTCACTTGTTCTCCGGAGAATATACCACAACCTTTGATCGATCAACTTGCCGAGGGTGGTCAAATGATTGTGCCCGTCGGCGAGCGCTTTCAACAGTCACTCTTCCATTTCACCAAGCTCGAGGGCAAGCTACAAAAAAAACACTTACAGTCAACGTTTTTTGTGCCAATGACTGGGGAAGCAGAATCACAGCGACAGGTGAAACCGGATTCATCCAGACCAATCTTTGTTCATGGTAGTTTTGAACAAACAATCGACGACTCTCGTAATCCACAAGGATGGTATTATGTTCGACAAGGTCGTGTAACTGCCGACTCGACAGCCCCTGACGGTCTCCGTTGTATGGTGTTTACCAACGCCACACCTGGAAGAAACAGTCACGCAATGCAGGCATTTGGCATCGACGGTCGACGTATACGGCAAATCGAAATCTCGTTCTGGACGCGAGGTGTCGGCTTGAAACACGGCAGATCCCTAGCAGAGCAAGGTGGTTTCATCATTGAATATTATGGCAAAAATCGTGCCCCTGTTGGATTCAAACGGGAAGGTGGCTGGCAAGGAACATTCGACTGGTCCCAGAAGACAATTCAACTTAACGTCCCGCCACGTGCGAGGCTGGCGGTAGTTGGAATCGGATTGTTGGGTGCAACGGGAGAAATGCGATTTGACATAATGAAGATACGAGTAACGGCTAGGCGTCAGCCTAACACGGAACAGGACAGATAAAACAGCATATTATTGGAGAAGAGGAGCAACTTGATGGGACGATGGAAGTTTTCGGCTATCGCCCATGGCGATCTAGCCGTGCAGATCAGACTATGGACACAAAGGATCGTTCTCATAGCGTTCTTGTTGACCAGTTGTGGTCATTGGTGTTGCGCTAATGCGAATGACAAGGTCACGTCAACTGGCAGTGATTCTGTCGGTAAAAAGTCCAAAATCCTAACTTTTCGATCAGAGCATTTTCGGATTCATAGTGATTTATCGAAAGACAAAGCTCACGCCTTACTGCTACGTATGGAATCTACCTTACGACGAGTCTCCAAGTATTGGCGCCGCCCACCACATAGTATTATTGAAGCTTTCATTGTGAACAACTTGTCTGACTGGTCCTCCGAAGATTTGCCCCATACGATCACGCGTTTAATGCTTGAGCATATCGGAGGCGTCACAGTTCCAGTGATCCACGGCGGTCACAACCCGGCGAAAAATCAAGCAATTATTTACGCTACCACTCGACCCAGTATTGCCGAACACGAAGTGGTCCACGCGTATTGTTGTCAAACTTTTGGAAGCTGTGGACCTGATTGGTACAAAGAAGGTATGGCTGATTTTCTCTGCTTGTTGCCTCGTGACAACAAATCAGTTCGTTGCCCTGGCGAAGTCATTTCTTACCTGCGCTTATCCGATCGACCAACCATCCAAGAGATTGTGACAGCAGAGCCCTTTACAGCAACAATTTTAGATGCGCTGACTCGTGCATCTCTTTTATTTGACACGGATACCACTGCGAGCGTGACACCTTTAGCCTCCGCATGGGGGGTTGCCGAAGATGCTGTGCTGCAGCAGGTGAAACATGCATACGCCCAAAGCTGGGCCGTATGTCATTTTCTGGCATGCAACAAAAATTACAGCAAGCAATTCTATCAACTGGGACAATCTCTATTACGCGACAACGATATAAATTTCAACCAGGTCGTTTTTAGAGACGACGACAAAATAAATTTTGAGTTTCAACATTTTGTGAAAAATGTCGATCAGGGATATCGAGTCGACCTGTGTCGCTGGAATTGGAACAAACGATTTACTCCACTCACAACAGACAACGGTCAATCTTTGTCGGTCCGAGCTGCTGCTGGATACCAACCAACCGGATGCTACGTAACGCGTGACAATGTATACAATTTTCAGGCCGATGGTACCTGGCAAATAACGCGCGATGCAAAACAGATCTCTGCAGATGGCGACACACACGGAACGGGGCGTCTGACGGCTACTATTCTGAGGCACTATCAACTCAGCGATGAAATAGATCTAGGGCAGTCGGGCAAGTTTGTAGCTCCTGTTTCTGGCGAGTTATATGTGCGCTGTCGCGATCGCTGGAACAAACTCTCTGACAATTCCGGAACGGTACGACTGAACATAAGTCTCGATCACTGACACGAACCGAGTTCCCAACACAATTTTGCGATCTGCGTACCGTGGGCTATCTCGCTATACAGTCATCAAGGAGTTTTTTCGGAATCGCAGTCCATTCACATGTATTACCTGCCTAGTAGCATGAAACCTGTTCGTCCTGGCATGCTAATCGAATTCATCACCCGCTTCAGTCCCGTTCCCAAAGATGACAAATTGGATAAACTAACCGTTGATAAGCAACCGGTCTTAAAAGACATTAACCGTGATTGACTGCCACACATTGAAAAGAGAAATGGCTTTTGCGGACTACACTTTGTCGATTTTCCTGGCCGGTTACTGCACGAGGAATAAAAGTTATCCGGTCACGCGAAAATGAAACGAGTGACTCTCATAGGTACGTCCGCCGTGATTCACTTTTCGTTTCATTCTTGATGATTTGGGTAGAGACAAAGCGTATTTGTAATCATGCATGCCAGTAACCCTTCGATCAGATGACTCAGTAAATGATGTACCTGGCAATTGAAATTGGCGGTACAAAACTTCAACTCGGGGTTGGAACAGGAAACGGTACGCCCTTGGTCGCTTTGCGACAAACAAATGTTGTTCCTGCTAAGGGTGCACAGGGAATCTGTCAGCAGATTGAAGAACTGGGTACAGAATTGATTCGTGACTACGATGTATTAGCAATCGGTATTGGATTCGGTGGACCGATTGATTCATGTCGAAAAACAGTGATCACCAGCCATCAAATCGAAGGTTGGGACAAGTTTCCGCTAGTCTCTTGGGTTCATACAACCCTCGGTCGACCCGCCTTTTTAGGAAACGATGCTGATATGGCGGGACTTGGTGAGGCACTATTCGGTGCAGGACAAGGTTTTCCGGTGGTACTTTACAGTAACGTTGGAAGTGGTATTGGCGGTGCGTTGGTGATGGATGGCCATTTGTACCATGGAGGTTCTGGCGGTGCGCAAGAAATCGGTCACTTACGACCCGGATTACAGGCCGAAACGGCTGACGAAACGGTCGAATCGCTCGCCAGCGGATGGGGCATGACGCATGCTGTTATCAAGCGGCTAAAAAACCATTCGGCCACAAAGGATAACGCCGTTGCCGAATTGCTCGACTACTGTGATGGTGACGTGAATTGTCTGGACACAAAGATGCTGGCTACCGCTATGGTAAATGGCAATCCACTGGCTACGGACATTTTCCAAACGGGAATTCGCGCTTATGGTTGGGCACTGGCCCAAGCAATTACACTCACTGGACCGAATGTTGTCGTTGTCGGTGGTGGTGTTGCACTTATCGGCGACGAATTATATCTCGACCCACTCAGGCGAGAGATCGAACGATATGTATTTCCTCCGAGATATGGAACCTACCAGATCAAAGCGGCAGAGCTGGGAGTAGAAGTCGTGTTACACGGTTCCTTGGCCTTGGCCAAGGAACAAGGATCTGTCTAAATCGCACAAATTAACGCACAATGGATAACGATATATCAGACCGGCAATAGCTTGAAGACAGGTCGATTCCTGCCACAGGCAAGGTGTCGTGGCTACGAACCGGTTTTTACTAACGTGACCCAACACATCTCTTCACTTGTTTTACATCCTACAATGCTGTGAATTCATGGGATTTTCTAACCATCATACCAGCGCGGTGAATTGCGAACGTTTCCACCGGTTTCATTTTACCGACAAGCGGGTACGTTGTGCTTTTGCACTCGTCGAACTGCTCGTCGTTGTAGCGATTGTCTCCGTCTTAATCGCCTTGCTTTTGCCAGCTGTCCAATATGCTCGCGAAGCAGCACGCCGCTCTGTGTGCAGCAACCATCTACGACAAATCGGAATCGCGCTTCACAATTATGAAAACGCATATCAGTACTTCCCAACCGGCTGTCTGGAATGTTCCTTCCTACCGGGACCAGTTAAAACAGCCAAGAAAACAATCGCCTGGAATGTAGCCACACTCCCATACCTTGAACAAACCACACTATGGCAGCAATTCGATTATGAACAGACGATAAAAAGTCGACAAAATCGCGCCGTAGTGAGTGTCGTTGTCCCAACGTTTTTGTGTCCGACAACTATACGCCAATCATTCACATCAGGTGATATCAACCAAAACGGACAATGGGACCCAGGTGACGACATGGCGTATACCGACTACGGCGGTATCTATGGTGTCGAAGGGGTGGGACGAGACGCACTTCCCAAATCCCCGCATGTTTTGGAACCTGGTTCGCTGGGAATCATGCTCTACGAATGGCCCACACAAATCAGTGAAATACGAGATGGATTATCGCAGACGATCATGGTTGGTGAAAGCGCTGGTCGAACGTATCAGCAACAATCTGAGTGGGCCAATGGCCACAACTGTTTTGCCCAAGAACAAAGCACAGGAATCAATGTCTCCACCGATAACGAATTACATAGTGACCACACTGGGTTGGTAGGCGTCGTCTTTTGCGACGCGCACGTGCGATATCTCGACGATTCCATACCGCAATCCGTGTTGACTGCACTCTTAACGCGAGCTGGTAATGAGACCACCACCAGGCCATAAAAGAGAAATCATCATCTACTGATAAAATCCACCAATGCTACATGAAATGGATTTGAGGCAAATATTGTTGCTTTTAGTCCCAGTCACTCTTTTCCAATATGAGATATAAAACGTTACTGCTGCTGCTCTTTTTGACTGCCAACACGGCACGTGGAGAGAACCTGTTTTCGCTCACAGACATTTTATTCTGGACTGGCAACGGACCTCACGCAGCAGCACTAGCAATTGACTGGAACGGTGCAACCAGTACAGACGAATCGTTAGTATGGGGCTACCGTTGGGATTCGACTGCTACGACAGAAGATATGCTGCGCACGGTACTTCAGGCAGATGACCGTTTGTACGCCAAGCTTAGTGAGAGTCATCCCTGGGGCATTGCTCTCTATGGCCTGGGCTACGATTCCAATGCGGATGGGTATTTTGCCATTTCGGACGGAACAACATTCGACGACAATGGAATTGCCTTAAGTGGTTCGGGATCGGCGGACGGTGCATTCGCCCTGGCATCTGATCATTATGCGGAAGGTTGGTATGAAGCTTATTGGAATTTTAGTATCGCCAACGAAAATCCATTTCACAAAGAAAATAGCTGGGTGGCCGCTGCTACAGGACTATCTGATATTGTGCTGACGGATGGCTCTTGGAATAGCTTGGCATATGATGCCGACTTTTCGCTCGACGATTATGCTTCCAATCCTTTCCCTGCACAATTTCCGCTTATCTGTGATTTAAATTTTGATCGTGTCTGTAACACAGTAGATATCCAGGTGCTCTACGATCAACCGTGGGATGTGCCACCCAATGATCCAACGTTGGACCTCAATCGTGACAATGTAATGGATCATGCCGACCTGGACCTATGGTTGCTGAATGCAGGTACAAGCCAGGGGTTCGCCACGCCTTATTTGCGGGGCGACAGTAATTTGGATCGACGGATTGATGTCACCGATTTCAATACATTAGCAAATCACTTTGCTCCTGTCGGTTCGAGCGGTATCATTCCGCAATGGAAATTTGGGAATTTCGACGCGAACGAACACATCGATATTACAGATTTTCATTTTCTGGCAGAGAATTTCTCACCAGACAATTATGCGACAAATAAAACAATTCGTTCAGCGCTGATACAGCCACATCATTTCTTGTCGCTTGCGGTGCCTGAACCAAGCGGCTGGATGCTATGGACCGTCCTTCTGACAACCGGCATGACCCTCTGGAGAATGTAAGTTGATCTCCGAATGAAACGAAATAGAAATCTGCTGGAGGGTCCATTTGTGTTGCTTAACCATGATTATGTCTTCCTAGAACGATCCGAAAATCGCCAATATCCTGAAGTCATCCAGCAACCTAGCCATCCTATCAAAATGAATATCTCGCTCGCTGGTTCGGGCAGCGCTGCGACATCTGCCAGGGCGTCGACTTCAGGCGTCCCGTCTGACCCCTGCGGATTGGTAATGCGAACAAATGAAATCTGATTCAATCCAACCGTCGCCAGGTCTACGCCGGCACCACCTCCGGCGCCATCATAACCAGCAATGATGTCTGCAAATGTTCTGCCAGCTGGTTCGAATGTAGGGTTTACCGGTCGTGTAAAATCAGTGAGAACGCTCCCGGCCATTGCAGGGAAAGGCTCCGTCAAATCCACATATCCTAATGTGGGGAACAGTCCGTCTGGCACGATACCGGGCACCAAGACAAAGTGAACACCATCCTGGCTAACTTCCACTGTTCCATTTTCTGTAGCGGCTGCACCTGCAACACCTTGGGGATAATTGTCGTCGAAATAGAAAGCATTTCCAAAGATAAGCAAATCAATACCAAAAGGATTGGCTGGATCATCCAACACGGGTTCATCAAATGCTAAAACCAGAACTCCGCCATTCCCGAGACTGACCACCTCATTACCACGAAACGGGGATTGAAAGGGTGTCACAGCTCCTCCAAAATTTGCAGGATCGCTGGTAAATCGCGTAGGCTCACCCAGTGCTTTTGTTGGATCATCAAGCGGCTCACCCGTCACAAAATCGTTAACAATGCCTGTTCCCGAGACATAACGAACCACTTTATCGGCCCATGGGTCGGCTGCGTTCGCAGCATTATATACATGCCCACATACAAGTATCACAGTCAATGTGATTGGTGCTGCAAGGTTGTTCAAATAATTCATGGTTTTTCCATCGAATCTTTACAGGTAACCTGACAGACAGAACAAGCAGTGCGCGCACTGTTCAACTCAAAAGACATCAGAAGCTGATCCGTTGTGCTTAACTAAGAGAACTGGTCAGGCTGAGGTTGAAAAGTAGCGACTCCCAAAATACAGTTCATCTTGCGCTCTGGCCTTGACCCTCTTAGAGCGTTCGCATTTGGTCCATTGGTAGGTCTTCTGACTTCCAAGCCAATGAATCAAGGCCTTCTTGTCACACTTGGTTCGCCTTCTTGTCACACTTGGTTCATAGCATGATGTGCTGTAGGCGACTTACTATGATTTATGCAACAATGGCTCACTGCATGACATTCCCTGGTGACACCCGGTTGTTGTGGCCGGTTGTTACAGCAGCCACTTGTTACCGCGGCGCGGCCATCCCGAAATGAAATGACACCAGAGTTTCCTGTTTGTCGACCAACAGTACAACGCCGA
>CAYMUR010000004.1:0-14742 GCA_964393615.1 uncultured Pirellulaceae bacterium | reverse complement strand
CGAGTCGACTAATAATAACTTTTAAGTGTGGCTTACGTTATCAGATGCCTGGGCCCGAGTCAAGGATTACAGTGGCTGGATTTCACGTCATGGATTCCTCGAATGCTCGTCACCAGCTTCAAGTCGTCCATTTAAAACCGTACCCTGGGAAGATTCCAAAGGTACACTGACAAGTGTTGGTCATCACAAAACCACTGATAAAACCCTGTCATGGATGAACTTTTTCCCACTGATCCAGTCAGCGAACATAATCGTCGCGCATGGGACGCGCGAGTACACCAAGGTCAAGCGTTTACCAAACCGGCCGAAGAAGCAGATTTCCTCAATCCCTTGGCTGCCATCGACGCACCAGGCTGGTTGTCAGGCAATATCCAGGACCAGGAACTACTCTGCCTTGCAGCGGGCGGAGGACGCCAGGCGCCACTTTACGCGGCCGCAGGTGCACGCGTAACCGTTGTCGATATCAGTCCCGCCATGCTGGAATTGGACCGGCAAATAGCTGCCAAACGAGGATTGCAGATCGAAACACTCGAAACATCGATGGACAATCTGTTGATGCTTGATCGCGGCCGGTTTGACATCGTTATTCAACCTGTCAGCACCTGTTATGTCAAAGACATTATCGCTGTCTATCATCAGATTGCTCGCATCATGCAACCGGGAGGACTCTATATCAGCCAGCACAAACAACCGGTAAGCTTGCAAGCCAACGTGAAACCAACCGCGGACGGTTATCACATCAAAGAACCCTATTATCGCGATGGCCCTCTGCCCCAGGTTGCTGGAAGTCCCCATCGCGAGTACGGTACGCTTGAATTTCTCCACCGCTGGGAGCAGCTTCTAGGAGGCATGTGCCGCTCAGGGTTTATCATCGAAGATTTGCTCGAACCCCTGCATACCAAGCCTGGTGCGGTGCAGGGATCGTTCGCACACCGTTGTCAACACGTGGCTCCGTACGTCCGTATCAAAGCACGCCGCACGGAGGTAAGATCACCCCTGGGCACGATTCGATTGAGTGACGTTTAAGTGATCATCGTTGGAACAGAATCACGATATTTCTATTTCGTCGATCAGCCGCAAGACACCAGCCACGCGTTGACAGCTCTTTGTAGCCAACTGTTTTTGATCAACGTTTTCTACAATCCCCTTGATTGTAACCGTTCCATTAAACGCAGAAACATTCAGATGACAAAGTGCCCAATGGCAGCGTTCTGCCAAATAGTTTGATACGCGTGTCTGAAGATTCATGTCCTCTTGGACATTAATTTGTCCAAAATCAGTAACTTGTGGATTTGCTACGACTGCCGCTTGTACTACGGCTTCCTTTTCCATGCAATGATCCTCGTAAAAACGTTTGCAGGCAAAGTTGGCAGGCACTTGTAATCAACACAACGTTTCTCGCCAATTATTCTCCATGATTTCTGGCGACTTGAAACACCTACTCGGTCGAAATGGATCGGTTTTGACAAACTGAAAGATCCCTACCAAGTCCACATCAACCTGGGAAACCCTTGTGTCGAACACTGTGGCTTTGTGGGGTGTCTACCGCTTACCCCTCTTCGTATCTACAGGCAAAAGATCTTTTGCGAATCGTCGACCAGTGAAATTAGCTGTCGGAGTTTCGAGTTGCTTCCTCAAAAGTATGCCATTCCCACCCATGAGGCAACATCATTCGGGCGTAGAGGATGGTAATCAAGAAGGGTAAGTGCGGAAACTAGAAACCGCGCCCTACAATCGACGTAACAATTAGATGCGTTTCTTGCGACGCTGATGGAAACCACCACGCGTGCGCGAGTAATGATTACTTACTTTCGCAGAACGCCATGTTTCTTTACTGGCACCGCGCGCCCGTTTATGTCGACTGACAGGCATCCTGATTCGTTCTCGACGTCGCTGTTCCACACCAACTTCTAATAAAACATCTTCATTCATTATGTCGTGGCATCGGTTGTACATCCGTTCGTCCCTTTCATTGATCGCAATGTTTCGCGTCGAGGTCGTCACGGCAATAGGATAAATATGCGTTATGGATAGGGTGGTATGCATCGCGCAACATTTACCCAAAGTACCCCTGCTTCTCGCAGCTACGGTGGGAAATCTGTCCCTTCCCTGGACAACGAGAACACATAGTTAGAACCAAGTGCGAATCTTTAGGATCCACAACCCGACACAGCCACCGTCTTGATGGAGCATGGCCATGGCACATTGCATGCCGATTGGGGTAGGAAGAATCTCTGTTCAATCGTCTCTGTTCAATCGCCTGCTTCTACTATTCTGTTCCGCGTGAATTATAGGGGGCACCAACGAAATTTCAACACAAGGCAAATTTTAAAAATGAACCTATACCCCATACGTAAACCTCAACAGCCAAAGGACTAACAACGAGAGAATGACAACTGCTTGGGCCCTTAGATAGGGGACGACAGTTGGTATCTTTTCATCAAAAGGTAGCGAAAAGATTGTGCTAGAGTGACTATTTCTTAGCAGCATCCCTGGGACATTCGCTGGACCCATTCGAATCGGTAGGGTGAAAGGAGGCAAACCGTTGAGATCATTCTTGCCCAGATGGCTGACAGACTTGCCCAGATAGCTGACAGACTTGCCTAGATAGCTGACAGAGCCTAGTCAACATGAACTCGAGACACATTAACCTCCACCGACGGGTGGGATAACTGTTAACTCATCACCGTCAGACAAGTGCCTGGTCCGATCCCGTTCAAATGAACCATTCACCGTGAACGTCTGTGCTTTCTCGTTCGGGATGTCCATGGCGCAGAGTGCTTGCTTGATCGTTGCGTCATCGTCAAGTTGAAGACAGCCATCCGCAGGAGTTTTGTCTTTCAACAAGCCCATTAACTTCACTTGAATCTGCATGAATACAACACTCCCCGGACATCTTTTCTTGTTGTTTAAATACACCCACTAGATGGTAGCCACCACAATGACATATCCAACGCACACGACACTAGTGACGACCTATCAATTGGTAATGGATAGGACACACTAGTCTGATTTCGTATTGATAAAGGCAGCATGGGCCGTACCAACGGAGGCAGTCGGTCTGGCACCGCCAAAGTGAAATTTCCGTGGCTGTGACGGCTTGCCCGTCAGCGTGGTACCGACAAGCTTCTGAGCTACGCCCGCACCGATGTAGGCACGACGCATATCAAACGGATTTTCCCGGAGAAATTCTTTCCAGCCACCCAGCGGCGTTTTGGTCTGTAGGATTCCTTTCACCATGCCAATATCCGTCAACATGCCGACATCTTTGGCGTCCCCTGTAAAGATAGCACCGGTCAGGTGATCTCCCGTCCAAAGCAGCTTGCGATAAATATGTTGTTTCGAATTATTGATTGTCATTGTCTCTGCATCCGGATCATCCCAATTGCCAAAGCTGGCACATTGCAATCCGCAAACGTCGGCGATGTTCATCAGCAAACTGCCCGGATACTGTACATCTTGTCCAGCCATATTTGCACCGGCCACGCGACCATGGTCGACAGCAGTGGTTTGAATCGCATGAATAGCCGGTTGGTCCCTATATAAGTCCAAACCTTGGGCAATATCACCTGCTGCGTAAATATTGGGGAAATTGGTCTGCATTCGATCATTGACTAGAATCCCGTCATCCGTCTCGATACCACTGCCATCAATCAATTCAAGGTTCGGTTGGATCCCAGTTGCCAGGATGACAATATCCGCAGTGATCACCGTTCCATTATCCAATTCTACAGACTTGATACCACCTTCTTCCTTAATCGCCTTGACGCTAGTTGCCGTTTGAATTCCGATCCCCAACGACGTCAGATAATCTTGGACACCTGCCGCCGAATCAGCATCAAGCATGCGCGGCAAGACCTGCGACTCACGCTCTACGACGGACAGATCCCATTGCCGTTTGAACATCGCATTGAGCACAATAAAACCAATAAAACCTGCACCCACTAGAACAACACGTGGCTTTTCCAGGCCAGCCGTCGCATCCAACACAGACTGTGTGTGGGCCAATGACCACATCGGTTGCACTCCCGGCAGATCCTTTCCAGGAATTGGTGGAGACATGGGTGAAGATCCGGTCGCAATCAATAGATTGTCAAAATCGATCTTATCACCACCAGAAAGTGTCACGGAATTTGTGGAAGGATCCACCTGCACCACTCGCTCACCAACCCGAGCAGTAACACCCAGTTTTTTAAAGTAGGCGTCGTCAGCCGTATGCGTGTGCTGAGCCGGAATTTTTCCGGCCAACCAGTATGGCAGTGCCATACGAGAATGGGCCGGCTCGTCACAGACCAACGTGATGGCTGCGTTCGCATCAAATTCGCGAATGGTTTCCAGGGCATTGGTGGCGCCTGGCCCGCCCCCGATAATCAGGTTGTGTGTTGCCATGATCAGGCCTTACTGCTGGAAATTTCATAACGAGACAGCGCTACTTTGCGCTGAAGCATCATGTTAAACCGTTTTTGAAAAATCTCGCTATTGCTGGGATTACCAGGTTTCGCTTTCAGTTCACCTCATCGAGCAAACCTGCCCCTGGTAATGAAACTTAGACAACGAAATCACTGTCGCCTGTAAAATCACTGTCGCCTGTAAAATCACTGTTGCCTGTTGCCTTCCACACGAATCTATTTTGGTCATCCACAACGTCAGCACGACATTAGTTTGCACTAGGGCCGTCGCTCACCGCTGAGCGATGATTGGCCTCAACTTTTTGTGCCCAAGGACCAAACCAATCCCCCGCGGTTTGATCTGATTCCGTTAAGACAATTGCGTCCGTTGGGCAGGTAGTGGCACAGGCTGGTTCCCCGCCACATAGATTGCACTTGGCAGCGGTGTCGGTATGTGGCGTCGTAAACACCGTGCCAAACGGACAGGCAATCGTACACAAATGGCAACCCACACAAAGCGATTCGCTAACAACCTTAGAACCAGTCGCTTCGTCAATGTCGATCGCATTGACCGGACAGGCAGTCATGCACCATGCTTCATCACATTGCAGGCATGTGTACGGTGCGTAACTTGCTTCTTCATCAAAAACATTAACGCGAATCAAGCTGCGTGACGGCTGAAACGAGCCAGTCTGCACCCATGAGCATGCTAATTCGCACTGCATGCAACCAGTACACTTTTCGGGGATAATATTCAGCATTTTAACCATTATTTTTTTCCTCCCAAACAGCTGCGAACCTTTCAGCCGTAGCACCGACTATTGGTATGATCAATATAACAAAACTTCTCCCCTTTGGTAGTAGCCCCAATCATTAGATATCTACGGATTATCCTGGCGCTGCCATACCAGGTACTGTGCAAATTTCCACGTAGTGACCGTCCGGATCAGGTACAAAAATCTGATAGGCACCGTCAGGTCGTATTTTCATTGGCTCAAAATGAGTGCCTGTCTTCACAAACTGACGTTCCCAAGCCTGAATATCCTCGACAAGTAAAGCAAAATGGTTGCCGCGGCTGGCAGAATAGGTTGGATAGTTTCGGCCTCCAATTAAATGCAATTCCTGATCGACTCCAAGCCGAAACCACGCACCAGGAAAATCAAAAGCGGGACGAGCAATGGGTTCCAACAATAAAATATCTTGATAAAAGACACAACTTTTCTCAACATTTTCCACGTGCAACGCAACATGATTTAATTGTTTCGTTTTCACTGCAGGAACTCCTCTAACCCTTGCCGCCCGTGACTATATTGCAATGCTTTCACTGTTCGACATCTCGTGCCAGCGAAATCTCATGTTCTAGCGATCCCATTACCGTTTTGATTTCCAGCGGTCACAGCGACCAGACAGCTGCGCCTGAGTTGGTTTCTGATACAAGTCACATCCTATCGCAAAAATAACTGATGGTATCCATTGAAATACCCCTGGCTGGTGCTGTTCATCGCAATACTCCGAAGAGGGGCCTTGGTCACGGCTAAATTCAACCTGAAAACAGTACCACCGATGGTAGTAGCATGCATACGGTTCGGCCTGGCAACCGTATGCCTATTGATCGGATGACTGATGTCGGCTCGCATCCCATCGCTCTGAAGTGATTCTTGTCGAACTGTATAAGTCGTTACAAATATTTTTCTTCGACCTGGGTATTCGCAATGTCATGGTTCTAATACGTCTCACAGCACTGTGTTAATCCAGGCATGTTAATCCAGACATTGATTTTGGTCGTGCTGATCACTGAATATTGTTTTTATAATATCGGATCGAGGGGCCAAACGACAATTATCGGGATTGACCTTTGCCCGACTGACGATCATCATCTCGCTGCTAACGGCCAAAGCGATCAACACATTCACAGTACCAGGAGCTGCTGGATTTCAGCAACACCACTCCGATCAGCCCGAGCTGCTGGGAACATCTTGATGCTTCTTCGTGTCGGATTGCTGGGGATTAATCGTGCTTATTCAATTGGTGTACAACAAATGGTCTCCGCAACAATGATCTTCTGGCAGGACGTAATAGTGATGCTGGGTCTTGGTATTGTCCACCTGATGCGAGAAGGAATCACGTCTTGAAGATTCCATATTTTTATCTGGCAGGCGTCCTTATTTGGTTCTATCAAGGCGTTCTGATTGCTGGTTTCTGTTTCGCTAAGGATGCCCAGTTGCTAAGATCCAGTTGCTAAGATATCGTTCCGCAACACAAATCTCCCTAGTCAGCTTTGTTACACCCTTGTTTGGCTTCGTATTCGCTTGGCGGCTACCTCTTGATCCACTATCCTCGTGGCTCATCGTCGCCAGAATTGGTATGACCCTGAGTATCTCTCTGGGCCATCCAAATAAGATAAAACAGTAACATACCGGCTAGAGGGTGTGTTATTTTATTAGTTTCCTTCCATTTGGTGTTCTGGATACCCCATGAAATGCAATCAGTTTTGGGCCGCTCACAAGTCCGGCAAGGCACGACTGCAGTCAACGTTGTCCTGGAAAGTCCAATCGTTTATTCCAAAGAGTCAACTCATATTTTAGAACCTACTGCACAGATTGGTTCTATTTCACATTTCCACCAATGGATGAACTACATGATTCACTGCTTTTCGTTGCTTGTTCCCCATGCATGATCCTTCGATATCGTTACCTGGCCTTCCACTATGCACATTGTTATCGTTACCCCATCCTCCCGCGATTCCCATACGGGAAACCAGATCACTACCCTACGCTGGTCCAAAATATTGAGACAACTTGGTGCGCGCGTCACGGTTCAACAAAAGTACGATGGGAAACAGTGTGATCTATTGGTCGCATTACACGCTCGCCGCAGCTATGCATCCGTGCGGCGATCCCACACACAATTTCCAAACAGACCAATCGTTTTGGCACTCACCGGGACGGATTTGTATCGAGACATTCGGCAGCATCAAAAAGCGGTCCGCAGCCTCCAATGGGCAACTCGCCTGGTAGTACTTCAGAACGACGCCATCCACTACGTGCCCCGCCCCCTACAGCATAAGACACGCGTTATTTACCAGTCTGCACGTCATTCTACGGGAAAACACGTGCCGCTAAAAAACGTGTTTGAAGTCTGCGTCATTGGCCATCTGCGTGCGGTCAAAGACCCTTTTCGAGCTGCCATGGCTGCACGCCTATTACCTTCCGCATCACAAATCCGCGTTGACCACTTTGGCGCCGCGTTGACACCAGCAATGCAACACCGTGCAGTACTGGAAACAGAACGTAATGCTCGTTATCACTGGCATGGTGACGTGCCACCATGGCGCGTATTGCGCCGACTGGCGCGAAGCCAACTACTGGTGTTAACCTCCCGATTAGAGGGTGGTGCGAATGTAGTATCGGAAGCCATTGCTGCCCAGGTACCAGTGATATCCACGCGAATCTCGGGCACGATTGGATTACTCGGTCGGGATTATCCGGGCTATTTTCGTGTCGGTGATACGCACCGCTTGGCCAAGCAACTGCAACGTGCCGAATTGGACCCATGTTTTTATGGTCGCTTGAAATCCGCCTGCCAACAAAAACTCGACCTCGTAGATCCCCAACGCGAACTGGCATCTTGGCGACAATTAATCACGGAACTCACTGAACAGAAAATCCTCGGCTGATACCTGTTCTGGTACTGTTGTCACCTCGCTGAAAATGGTTCCAGCACACCAAGAACATGAAATTGCCTGTTGCTGCAAGCTCATTGATGCAGCGTAAGCAACATTCACCATCGAGGCATGCCTTACTTGCTGGTCCGGTTGCCAATGCCAGCTAGATTACAGCTATGTTTTTGTTCGAGGTACTCATCATCGTCATCGACTGGATAAACCAATAACTCACTGCGGTGAATCGAAATCTCCTCCGGAGCTTCAATTCCAATACGCACCGACTGCCCCCTGATCCGTAATACTTTGATCGTGATGTGCGGATCAATTTCTATCATCTGGTCTTGTTTACGCGTTAGGACTAACATTATTTTCTTTCCTGGCAAGCATGATTGCCATCTTCGTTGAATTTCAGTTGGTTTTAAGCCATCGTCACAACGTCACCCATACTTTAAACCTCACTTAACCAGTCACGCCCCCTGCTGCCGGGAAGATCCGATTGACAAAATCAAATCATCAAACAAGTTCAATTGCCTTGGCATACGTCGGCGCCTTTGTTTTGGATCATCGCGCGAGATATAGTTAGATAGTACACGAGGCAAGACCTCACTAATGTGCCGAATCACTGCATCATTATTTTGTCTTCTTGGTACGCAATAGCGGGACATTTTGTTTTCCTTTCCTGGAAATGCGGGATGGAAGCAATCACATCAGAAGCCATCCAAGCCAAACAGTGAGACAAACAACACAACAGGTGCCCTACGTTAAGGTCCCACAGGGCTTTTGACCCCGATGCTTTCATTTTTCGCCAAGCCGTGGACACGTTAGGTCACGCGGGAAAAAAACAAGGAAATTAAAGAAAGAAACAGGATCATCGAGTCAATTTGACCTGGGTGGGGCGTATCCAGCTATTTTGCAAAAATCACAATTCTCGGCGGTCAAAACGGAAAAAAACGGTACCCATCCAATCAGACGTGCTAGAACCGCTCAACAACCTTGTGGCCCTGGCTCAGAAGACAAGGATTTATGTTTTCTGTTTTGTGTATTTTATTTAATGGGTCCGCTGATCTGGATAGCTTTCCACGGTCTCGTACGAGCCGCGATATCTGCAGGTCGCAGGAGACCAGCAAACAAGACGCTAACGACCCACCGCAAATTGGTCATGGGCACTGCTGAATCAAGCGATTCGCTGTCCGAAGATAGGATCGATGACTGTGATCCGGCCAAACCAGAGTTTGCGGCGTATGCAAGGTGTACTAAACCGTTTCCAATACCAATCTCAAATACCAAGGCCGATTTGCTGAATGGTACTACCAAGCAAAATTTTCGTCCAAAGAAAAGACTCGATTGGAGTGTTGACAAAATAGGCTTTCGTCGACTCCTACAGCCGAAGTGAGTCCAGCTTGCCCACAAAAAAAATACCCACCAGTGCAACATCCAACTTGGACCACAGGGCCAGTCCAACACAGCGCATCAGTACACCATTTAAAACACACCGTGATGAACTCAGGACATTACAAATATTGTCCAGATTACAATACTCAGGCCAACATGAATATTGAATCTCCTACGACTACACAAACCATATTGACGAGTTCCTCTAGTGCCGTGGGGGACCCGGGTCCTTGTGGTGCTATGCGGCTTTGACAGCTGACGTAGAGGGATAAGAGAATCCTGACTGAACATCGTTCCAGCGACTGAGTGCAACCGCAACCAGATGACCACCAAAAGCTAATGACAGTTTCAGCGAATGTTGAAATTGGTTCGCTCTACCGACCAGAGGTACACCATCAAACCGGCATTCTGCATCGGGGTGCGTCAGATTGAGGGTGGGAGGTGCATACCCATCTCGCATAGCAAGTATTGTAAGCGCTAGTTCCACACAACCTGCTGCATTCAGCAAATGTCCATGCATTGCTTTCGTCGCACTGACACAATACGATTTATTTTGATCACCCATGGCTTGATGGATACCTCGCATTTCGACCCGGTCATTTTGTTCGGTCGCTGTGCCATGTGCATTGACATAACCAATGTCAGTCGTGGTCAGATTCGCATCTTGTAACGTTTCATGGATTAATCGCACTAACGTTGCCGCGTTTTCATTCAGACCCGTGATATGATGAGCTTCTCCCATACAGCGACAACTACGCACTTCCGCATAAATCTTGGCGCCTCGACGCAGCGCGTGTCCTAATCGCTCTACAACGAACATCGCTGCTCCTTCGCCCAACACGAATCCATGTCGATGTTGGTCAAAAGGACGACACGCTTGAGTTGGATCCTCATCGAATGCCAACACTCCCATGCGTTGAAATCCGGCAGTTAACAGACGGGTCACCGATTCTCCACTTCCCACTAATGCGATATCACATTGGCCGTCACGTAATGCGCGCGTGGCCGATAGCATTTCGATGAGTCCGCTAGCACAGGCTGTCGAGTGACATAGCCCGGGTCCTTGCAGACCAAATTTTTGTGCCAGATGAGTGTAGGTCGTATTAGGAAGCCACTGCTCAAACCAGTTAGCCTCCATGCTTGGATCCTCAAAGGGGATACCCTGGACTGCCAAAGCGCCCCGATCGTCTCCCATGTGTGCGCCGATCCAGCAGCCAAATCGATTTCGATCAATCTGATCAAAATCCACTTTTGCATCTTGCATGGCTTCCTCTGCGGCAATCTCGCTCATTTGCGTGACTTTAAGAATCTTGTGGTTCGGTTCAGGCAAGTCAACAGTGGCTGCCAACAACCCTTCAGGAAGACCAGGTATTCCTGTCAACGTCCCGACACCACAGTCACCACGTCGCACAGCATCCCAGACGGACTCGCAATCCTGGCCGAGCGCCGTAATCAAACCCACACCGGTAATTACAATCGGTTCGCTTAACAACATGCGTCCGCTCAAAGGATCCGTTGGGCCTGCAAAACGAATAGACATCACTAGAATTGGTCGCGCTTTGCAGCGCAACCCACAACACATTTCAGGCCAATCCATAGGTGATCCAGCAGATTTTTTCCAGATGAGTTTTACTGCTAGCAATAGAAACCATCGCAGATTCACCTGAGGATCACTGGATCGTCTGTACGAAGCCGGGTACTACTCCAGACTGACGACCCCATCCATCAGCCGGAGAAAGGATTGCTATTATATTTTTCTGGTCACGGACCTACTTATAACGAGCGCAGGACGCGATCGTCAGCAATGGTATTTCGGGCATTTTGATGCACACGACTGGTCCCGACGACTGCAAGCCGTCGATGATAGCGGTACCGGCCAGGAAATGCCGGAGCCGGAAATCACCGGTCAAGCGTCAAACGTGTGCGAGACGCAAAAGAAAAAGAAACCCACCATGACAATACAAGGGTCACCATTTCGAATTTTGACCGACTACCATGCGATCCACCCCAGCCCTGTTGTCCTTCTGCATCTTAACAACCGTGATACCAAATGAATACTCAAAGTCACCCATCGATGGATTTCAAAGGTCGGGCCGCACTAGTGACTGGTGCCGGCGTCGGTATTGGTCGCGCCATTGCCGAGATGCTCGCTGATCGAGGTTCGTTCGTGGGCATCCATTACAACACTAGCCGTGATGGCGCCGCGGAAACATTGGCGTCTATTCAACAACGTGGTGCCGATGGGATCATACTTCAAGCGGATCTATCTGACTTTGCCGCCGCGACAAATCTGGTTGACCAATTCATTGACAAAGCTGGTCGGATAGATGTGTTGATTAACAACGCCGGTTCACCTGTTGAGCGTGCAAGAATAGAAGACTGCTCTCTGGACTTGTTCCAACAAATTGTGAACACCAATCTCACTAGTGCATTTGTCGTCACGCAACGCGCCATTCCTCATTTGCGTGACACTGGTAAAGGTGCGATCGTCAATAACTTGACCTTGTCTATTTTTACGGGGGGATCCGGCGGAGCAGGCCCCTACGCCATCGCCAAGGGCGGGTTGCAGGTAATGACACGTACCCTGGCGCGCGAGCTGGCACCAGAAATACGAACCAATGCCATTATGCCCGGCGTGATTGCTACACGACACCACGAAGTTTTCAGTACTCCGGAGAAAATGCAAGAATATTCAAGACAGACTCCTTTGGCCCGAAACGGCCAGGCAGAAGAAGTCGCCGCCGCAGCAGTATTTCTTGCTTCCGATGCGGCAGCTTTTATGAATGGCGCGCTATTGGATATCAACGGCGGCCGTTATTTACGTTAAACAACGCCACGTTTAGCTGAATCAATGTTGATGACTGTTGGTACCACGTTAGTACTCTACATCTCGGTCCCCAGTTCGGGACATGGACTTATTTAGTTTTTGACACGTTAACAATCATCCACAGCAATGGTTGACGGCCGGAATGGGTTTTGTCAAGCTCGATAGACCGCTCGTGGCTTTGCATACCGCACACAATATTCGTTCGACAAGACACTGCGAGAACCTATGAAAAAATCACTAGACCAGAAAATAGCACAACTCCAGGCTGATCCCTCTTCACGGGATTTTATTCTGACGGACGCCAAAGATGCCGATTTAGGATTCGGCCTAGCCAGCCCCGGTCCAAACCGCAATGAATCCAATCCAGGTCTTCCCTATAGATCTCTTCAGGAATTCCACCACCTCATTCGTCAAATAACACGTCAAGACCTGGTCGACATTATGCTGGTAAGCCCGCGCACCAACGAAATATTGACGATTCAAGAACGTTTCTTCGACGATAGCCCGGTGACTCCCGCCGTGCGTGCCAATGACACCAGCGATATCTGGTTAGGAATGAGTGGTGCCTACGGACAACAACCAGCACTACCTTTCAGCACGACAACGATTGACCATATCCAGTGTGGCTACTACCCGGGTAGTCCGGAGCAGAGAACTCTGGGGGCTGACCTGGCCATGTTTTCCGTAACCTTTAACAACGATGCGCAACACGATCTGAAAATGTTGGAATCTTATAAAGCTTTTCGATTGGAGGCAGAAATGAAGGGACTTCGTCATTTCATCGAAGTCTTCGCGCCAAATGCCCCCTTGAACCCAATCGAGGACGTACCCCGGTTTGTCAATGATGCTATTGCTCGCACGCTTGCCGGTGTAACCAGCGGGTCTCGGCCACTATTCATTAAAATGCCCTATTTCGGTCCGGCCGCGATGGAACAGCTGGTGCATTATGATTCGAGCATAATCATCGGTATTCTGGGCGGTTCGGCTGGGACAACCATGGATGCGTTTTCCATGCTCTGGGAAGCCAAAAAATACGGAGCCCGCGCCGCATTCTTCGGCCGCAAAATAAATAACGCCGAATGTCAACTGACAATGGTTCGCTATCTGCGCGCCGTAGCGGATGATGAGATCGAACCGAGCGATGCAGTCCGTGCCTATCACGCTGATTTACAACGAGCAGACATTCACCCATTACGTCCCATCGACGAAGACTTGCAGCGGACCCAGTAAGTTCGTCGCAGCACACGAAATCAGCCTGAAAAATAGGAAAGAACGGGGACAGGGTTACCGATCAACCCGTACTCGTCTTGCAAGTTGGCAGTTCTGATCCATGCCCTGCGAGTCCAGATTCTGGTTTCCACGGTAAAAGCACTTTGCCGATAGCTGCTTTTAACCAGAAAATAATTTTCAGCAGGTCTGGGCCATGATTAATAATGGGTGGATGAGGGGACTCGAACCCCCGACTCCTGGAACCATAAGTTCATCACTACATTCTTGCGGTATAATAACCGCATTCCAAGCCCCGTTTCCAACGTATTCTTCGCGTCGGTGATGGACACGCTGTCGACCGTCTAAAACAACTCTTGGGTACCACTCTGTTGGGAGTCCAACTATGTCGAGAAGAGACCCCTAATATCCTCCAAGCGAAAAAAGGTGGGCTCTGGTGGCGCCCAGGAAATCATCGACAGCTTCGAGTTCTACTCTGGGTCTAGTATTCCCCAAGCTATCTTGCGGGATGAGATGATAAAAGTGGCTCGGCACGTATGTCGTGGCCATGCTGGTGTCATGTTAGGGCCTATTCGTTTGGACGAGGATCGGATTTTCACTTCAGCACTTTATGAACACGTCAAAGCCGGACGCATAATGATTGTCTTAGATGGCTACGATAGTGCAACCCAGTACTTCACAACTTCGCGATGCATAGGGGCGCAGGGGATGGGTTGGAAAAGTGGTTGGCCCAAACGCTTAGTGAGCCCATAACGGACGACCCACTCTATCAAATCTTATCTCACTACGATGATGAGGTTGGTGAACTTAGCATCGCTGGTTAACTAGTGAAAAAAATGCGTGGTCAATCTAGTGTGAGAACTTGCTGGATTACCTTTCAGAGAGTGGAGTGGAACCGATCTGTGGAGCACAAGGATTTGTGCATCGAAGATTTCAAATTCCTCAAAAAACGCTATGACATCAGAAAGCCCTCACACCGTCGGCCACAGACGCCAGTTGGTTTACTTGTGTCTCGCGACCAGCTATAATTTGCTAGAGGCCAGTTTGTCATCGGCGTGTGGCGCTGAGGGCGCAAGGGCTGGACTCTAGATGCCGTGCGCTGTCGGCGGACTCGCACGGAGCAGCGGATTCATTTTGAATAACGTAATCTAGAAGGTGCCGCTATCACGATCGCTTGCCTACATCAGGTGTCACCTTCTCGCCGCCGGTTTCTGGGCACCGCGGTAGCCGGCGTCGTCGGAACG
>CAYMUR010000003.1:112137-122872 GCA_964393615.1 uncultured Pirellulaceae bacterium | reverse complement strand
CGACAATATATAGATCCGCTAAAATCACACTGCTAATTTACAAGCTTCCTTGGCTCGTTCCTGTCCCGTCCGGAGAAACTGATGATGTTCAACACACCCTCTCTCTTCAATGACGTGCGGCGATTGGGCGAGATAACCGCTGTCTTTTTGTTGTTTGTTTTTCTGGTGTTTGGTGTATTGTCACTAAGTGGCAACCTCACCGCCGGACCGAGGGTCATCGATGACAACCAAATTTACCTGCTCACACCCCAACTGGAACAGAGCTCGTTCAGCAAAGTCCTGTACAATGATCTTCGCATACGCTTGCTGGCCTACCGTCGGCTGCTACCGGTCTATTCGACTCACAAGATTGCAGCCGTCGCGCTGTATCAAACCAACTTGGCATGCTGGTCCATACACACCGGGCTGATTGTCGTTTTGACAGCAGTATTTCTGTACCTGTTTCTACGAAAGGTAGGGTTTTCAGTCGCCGAAGGGCTGCTGTTTGCACTGCTGACGCTGTTGGGTGAACAGTCGATCATCTGGTGGAAACTGTTGCACGGTGAGGGATTGGGAATGCTGTTTTTCTCGCTCTCACTGGTCTGTATTGCTTACAGCATTCAGGACGTCAACCGATCGCGAAAGTGGACCTGTTGCTTCGTCGTTTTTGCCTGCCTGGCATCCCTCTCCAAAGAGAGTTTTATTTTGATCCTACCCGCACTTGCTTGTTGGTACGTGTGGCTGCGGAAACAATCCAAGAACATCGCCTGGTCTGCTGCAGTCACTGAAAGTAAATATATTGTTTTCACACTACTTGGCTTGACATTGGCACTGTTGAGCGTGATTAAAATTTACATTGGCAGGACTTACTTTTCTTACACTGGCTGGAAAGGATTCGACCTCGATAATCTGTTAACTGCCAGTGGCCAATTTTTAAGTATCGCCAATCTATGGCTAGGTATTATTCCCATTGTTTTGGGGATCGTGGTGCTGGGAATCATCGTCAAATCCAATCCGCACACGGCGCATCGCTATTGGGCCGGTTTACACGACATGGCCACCCCGACCGTTGTTTTAGCCGGCCTTATCATTTTGCCTCAAATCTTGTTGTACATGAGTTCCGGTTTTATACGTGAAGATGACACACTGGTATATCCAGGGCGGTATCTACTACCCGCCATGACAGGCTATGCCATTCTGGTGGTCTCACTCTTAAGGTACTTGCGGGTTGGTTGTCTGGCCCCCAAAACAGACGGTGCCATACCATCCTCCGACGAACATGCTGTACGGACTCATCATCCCTTAACCAAGGTGCCATACGTGCTGTGTTTGGTAGTCATTACACTGGGCTTGGTCATGAAACTGCAGACGTCGTATACCAAGGCGAAAATGTACGCCGCCTATTCTGGTGAAATCACAGATTGGTTTGAGACGATGAAAAGTCGCACGGCACCTTCGGACAAAATTGTACTTGCTTTCGCTTCAGAGGCCGGTCCACAAGCAGCCACAAGAATTAAAATCATGTGGGATGAATTAGTGGGCCCACGAGACATTTATTTGTATCCATTTCCACTGGACCAAAAGATGAATGTCCGCAGAGCACCACCGGAAATGTGGCAGATCGTATCGAAAACCAAAAAATTTCCGGCATTAGATGATCTGTCCGACGTCAGCGCGGTGGTGGTGATGAAAATCAGGCTTAATTTGTCCGATTTTCTGGAAAACGAAAAACATTGGCTCAATCCAACGACTTTCGAAAAGAACTCCAATGATGTGGTAGGCATGACGTTCTATCAAAAAAAATAATGTGGGCGAGGTCGAAACAGAAATCACAAGTGATTCGCGAGAACATGAACGTCTGAAAACATGGGGTGAAATCATATAACATTGGCAAGCTGCCACCATTTGGCTTCTCTGCCAACCATTTGCTCCAGCCCGGGGTAGATAGACCACCTGAAATTTCTCCTGGCAACGGTCACTAAACCAATATTTTTTTATAAATCCCATTGGGGCGCTTGTCGGCTAGCGGGTAAACTGCAAACACATCGTCGCCCCTCAAGCAGGTCTACCGTGAATCTCTCCGACACACAAACGTCTTCTTCCTCACAGGCCACGTGGTCCGTCACAGGCCTGTTCGACGAGGACCGTTTCCGTTTAATTCTGCCGGCCCTGTTGATAGTGGTCACACTCGTGATCTATTCCAACTGCTATCAAGGTCAATTTGTCCTCGATGACCGGGGGCAGAGCATCTTGAAAAATCCAACATTTCAAAGCTTAAGAAACCTGGGAAAAATTCTTCTGCCACCAAGCGATGCGACTGTTACCAGTCGTCCTTTGCTGAATCTCACATTGGCAATTAACTATCGATTCGAAGGCAAGGAATCGACCGTCGGATATCACGCAGTCAACGTAGCCATTCATATCGTCAACTGCTTACTGCTATTTGGTTTGGTGCGACAGACCTTGCGTGGTCCACGTCTGTCCGATCGTTTTGGACAACACGCCACCGGGCTGGCGTTTGCCTGCGCGCTGTTATGGGTCGTGCACCCATTGTGTACAGCATGTGTCACCTACATCGTACAACGTGCCGAAAGCTTAATGACGATGTTCCTGTTGGCAACCTTGTATTGTTCCTACAAGGCAGACCACAGCAGCGAACGAAGTAACTCCTGGAGTATTATGGCGTGCGTCATATGCGCTCTGGGCATGACCAGCAAAGAAGTCATGTTTGTGGCCCCGCTGATTGTACCTCTCTACGACTGGGTATTTGGTCGAGACAGTTTCCATCAGCTGTGGCAGAGGCGCAAGAATTTCTACAGAGGGTTGGCCATGACATGGTTGGTTCTGGGATGGACCATGAATTCGGGGACACGCCACTCCGTCGCTTTCAATTTCCTTGGTAATCACCCCTTGATCGACATTACTTCATGGGACTACGCCAAAACCCAAGCGCCGATTGTACTACACTACCTGAGCTTGGCTTTCTGGCCGCATCCGCTAGTCTTCGATTATGACTGGCCAATCGTACAATCGGCATCCGAGTGGCTACCCCAAGCTGCGATTGTCGTTGGCCTGGGACTATTAAGTGTCTGGGCGTTGGCACGTCGTCAGCCGATCGGTTTTGTGGGATGTTTTTTCTTCCTCATGCTGGGTCCTTCCTCCAGTTTTCTGGTGATCTATAAAGAAATCGCTGCCGAACATCGGATGTACTTGCCATTAGCTGCTCTGATTGTGACGATTGTCATCAGCAGCTGGTCGATAGGTCAACAGTTGCTGAACCAGGTTCAGCTGCCAGAAAAATGCATTTCCCTCTGCAGTTGGGGGTCGGTAGTGATCATCGCCGTCCTGTTGGCGCATTTGACACATCAACGAAACTTTGTCTTTCATGATCGGCTGGAACTGTGGCGGGAAACATCATCCCATACACCTCGCGGAGCCAGGCCTCACAATAATCTCGGAATGTTGTATGGCATCCGGGCTGACAAATTGGCGGAACAGTCAGACAAATTGGAACAGGAAGGCCAAATCGAACAGGCCTTGGAATTGTCCCGGGAAGCTGCCGACTATCGGCAACACATGATCGCTTCGTTACGGACAGCCATCCAGATTAAACCAGAATATCCCAATGCCCATTACAACCTGGGACGTGAATTGCACGCCCTGGGCCAGTTGGACGAAGCAGAAGCGGCTTATCGCGCAGCGATCACGTTCTTTCGAGGCCGAGACCCTCGAGCTTACGATCGGTTGGGACGCTTGCTGCTCGAACAGGGAAACCTGGACGCAGCCTTGGAACAATTTGATCAGGCGGCCCAGGCCGGTTATGCGCCTGCACAGCTGCGCTACGCCAATGTCCTGATTCGGCAAGGCAAGTATGAAGCAGCGCAGAAACGCCTTCAGCAGGTTGCTAATCAGAATAGAGATTGTTTTCAGCGACTGGCAGAATTATATGCTTTGGCGCCGGACAACCAGGTGCGAGATGGATCTCGAGCGATCAAAATGGCAGGCAGGCTGATTGGCTCTAACACGACATCACCTATCCATCCACGTGATCTTGAGTTACGTGCAGCAGCACTGGCAGAACAAAAGTCGTTTGACCAAGCTGCAAAAATCGCCGCATCACTCATCCAGCATTACCAACAAACTGGTAACATGCTTCGTGCCAGGATCATGCATCAACGAAATCAAGCTTACCAAAAAGGACGGGCATTGTATTGGGAAAACGGCTCCCAGGCAAATTGACACATGCTGGGAAATTCTGCTTCATGCGGCTGTTTTCATTGACGACACAATCTGAAATCAAAAACTACTCCGGCCTGCATGACACGTCAAATGGAATAAGGCCAACACGCAGGACGACAAATTGTGTCCGACCTGCAATCCGACGCGGATAAATCTAGTCATGACGAGATCCGACGTAGATCGTGGGCCCTGTCCAATAGAGAGTACGCCCTGTGAGAATTCAATACATTCCCTCGGCCAGTGATACCAGCGCAGCGTATCAATTTTTGACGTCTTTTATCATCAATGATCACATAGCCATTGATGCTGGTGCGATCGGACTCGTCTCACCACCCTCTCGACAAAAACAGATCCGGCATGTTTTCTTGTCGCATTCACACATTGATCACGTCGCTACACTACCTATGTTTTTACACAATGCCTACGATCCACAATGCGAATGCGTACGGCTGTATGCAAGCCAATCCGTTCACGACTGCCTGCGACGAGACATGTTTAACGGTCACTTGTGGCCCGATCTGATAAAATTGTCCGATAGCTCAAACCCGTTGATTGAATTGATACCCTTACAGGAGGCCCAGCCCGTTCAGATCGGCACTCTCCAAATTACGCCTATTTCGGTAGACCACGTGGTCCCTTGTTTTGCATTTCTCATAGAGGAACCCGGGATCACAGCTGCGATCATCACAGACACCGGTCCTACGCAGGCCGTGTGGAAAAAACTTCGAGCTGTAGAGACCTTGGCAGCCGTATTCCTTGAAGCCAGCTTTCCCCATGCGTTTCAAAGCATGGCCGAAAAGTCCAAACATTTGACTACCTCACAATTCCTGGATGAAATTACCAAACTAGATCAAGTCGTACCCCTCTACGCAATCCATCTAAAAGCCGAATTTCACGACCAGATCGTCTGTGAATTGCAGGCACTCGGATTGGACAATCTCAAGATTGCTCAGCCAGGACGAGAATACCTGGTGACAGGTACAAAATGACGGTCGCATTCGGTGATTGACAATTTTCACCAGGAGCGTTGCGGAATCCTTAAGGCAAAATATTTGCCAGCACATTTCAAGACCTGGACCAACTTGACCTACAACTCGAAGTTAAATGTCTTGGCCAAGTAACGCCACAGACGCCTGCCAATGGTTTGATAACCGGCGTCGATTTTAGCGGTCCCAGTGGTTCCCACAAGAATGATACCCTCTTCGTCGCGGACGGGAGCACTGGCCGGGTAAGAAGTCCCGATGGGGCGTTCCATACCAGTCGCGTCGGTCTTGGTCGCCATGTCACCGCCTGCTTTGCCAGAAAGCCGGCGCGGGCTGAACTCCATGCGTTCGTTAGACACATCGCTGATTTCGCTATGCTTCGGTTCCCCAGGAAGCTGTGCCAGGAACAGTTGAACTTTTTGGCCAGGCTCGACAAAGCGAACATCGGACTGGTCGATCGTGATGTAGGCTTCCAAGTCTCGCGGATCACCAATCTGGCAAATCATCACGTCATCGGTCAAAAAGGAATGAATGTTTTTATGTTGCAACGGCATCCCGTCCCAATCGGATAATTGGCCTGTGTTATTATTTTTTTTCGGCCGGACAGGAGGGGGAAGAATGATCCCCTCAGCGGGGGACAGGATCTCCAGCTTTTTCAGTTGCTCATGTCTCTTTTGCAATTGAATTTCTACTGTTTCCAATGCTTCTTCGGTAGCCTGCAAATCGGCTAATGCAAATTCGTTTCGTATGGCCTGCAGTGCCAAGTGCTCGTACTTCGCTTGCTGCTGCGCGCGCTGCCCATCCAGTTTTTCTACCGTCAACCGCAGGTCAATGTTTTCCAAGGTGACTAGAGGCTGACCATCCTCCACATGATCACCCTCGCGCACGTCATGAATAGTCTGTAGTATACCTGGGACTTCTACGAACACGTTCTTGGCATCATGGGGCTGCAATTCAAAACTGCCAACCACGTGAAATGGCAACGGGACGAAAAGAATCGCCGCAAAAAACACCACCAGAATCGCCAGACTGGTATACATTCGGACGGGTTTCACTTTTTCGATCCTCCCCGGAACATGAAAAAATTTAAATAATTTCCATAATGGCATAATCGCCAGACCGTAAATGGCAGCCATGGAAATCAACTGCCCGATCACTTGTAATCCATACGGCTTGAACACCTGATTGAGAAACCACAAAATTGACAGCACAATCACCCAACGATAGATGGCAGCCGCCACCGTGTACAATGCGAAGAAAAAATGATTCCGTTCTGGTAAGAACGGGTCTGGTGGCGGTTCGATTCCCATGCACCATTCGCCCAACTTGCGGTTGAATACAGCGCTCGATTTTTGGCGCAAGTTGGGAATCTCGGCAACATCGGCCAAAATATAGTAGCCGTCGAAGCGTAGGAGCGGGTTGGCGTTAAACAGGATCGTACTGACCGAACTGATAAACATGACATTCAGTGACAGGTAGTGCAGCAAACCCGGCTCAGAGAACCACCAGATAAATGTGGCCAGCGACGCGATCACCACTTCAATGTACATGCCAGCAGCGCCAATCGCCGCACGATTCCATTTATTCGGCAGCATCCACGAGTCGGACACATTACAATACAAACAAGGTGTCAGTACGAGAAACATCACACCCATCTCGTGACATTCTCCGCCAAAATGCTTACAGCTCAGCCCATGGCCAAATTCATGAATGACTTTCGTGACACTCAACGTCACTGCCAACCACATCCAATTACTGGATGCAAAAAACTGGTTAAAGCTAGGTAGTTTCGCCTGGAATAAATCCCATTGGACCGTCACCAGGGATATCGCAGAAATCATCAACAGCAGACAAATGGCAATGGACCATGATGAAAATATCCAACGTGTCCAAGGATACATCCAGGTAAGAATCCCATCCGGGTCGATGCCTTTGAAACGCAGTGCCAGAATATTGGTAAATTTGGCCAATAATTCCTTGCGTTTTCGTTCATCGCCTCGTCGCCGCAACTCCGGACCTTGCCCCCACACATTGGAAACCACGAGGTTGCTACGGTGCAGCATACCAATCAGACGGTCTAGTTCCTCGACAGTAATTTTTTGTGGCGGAAATTGTTTCTCGAAACGCAGCTTAATTTCATCCAGGCTAGTAACGCCGTCCACCATTTTAAGAATCGAAAATTCTTCCTCTTGAAAGCGAAAATAATTCAACGCAATGGGATCTTTGACGACCCAATATCTTCTGCCTTGGTAGCGTTGCCGTTCCGCAGTCAAATCAGCACGAGCACGGAGCCGCACCGGACGGCTCGAAGAGGACACCATGCTGTCGGAAAGTGTTGCCATGAATGAATAAGAAGGAGAGCCTGTTTCCCAAATCCGTACCCGCAGGTACCAACCCAGTATTTGGTAACGAAAACCGGATCACTAACTGACAAGGAATTCAGAAACGCTCTTTAAAGATTAGGAGTGAAATCGAAATCTGATATCAAATAATGTTTTCTTGATTTTGGCAGCAAACGCAAAAAAGGGGCATGCAAAAACAATCAGAGACTGTACGCAGTAATTTTAATTTACTATCACCCGAATTGGATTCCTCATGGCGTACTTCGTCATTCGCTGGAAACGATACCAAGCGGAAAAGTCTCATTCTCCGCACAATGTCATATCCAGGACGGACAATCAATCCTACCTAACGAACCTCGATAGTCAGTTTTGCCTCCATTCCAGGCTTGAGGACCCAGGAACCTTCTGACTTCTTATTCTCGACTTCGGCACGAACGAGAAACTTTCCTTTGGCCCGTAAAACGGGATCGACAAACACGACCGTACCACGAAAATCGGTGCTGCGACCACGAGCCAACTGTGCTCGCACACTCACTGACTTGCCCTTGATTTCTGGCGGATCAAATTGACTCGAATCCAACAGCCCTTCTACACGCAAAGTGTCCATCCGCATGATACGCATGATGGTTTCTCCCGCTTGCACCCATTCTCCAGATTCGCGGATCAATTCAACAACTTCTCCATCAAGAACCGATTTAATCCGCCTGCGATTAATATCTTCGACAGCAGCCTTGACATCCGCCTCGTGGACGTCAGCATTCATTTCAGCAACTTTACGGTCTAATATATTTTTTTCAATTAACAATCCTGCCTCTTCGACACTCAATTCAAGACGTCGAATCGTTACTTTGGGAACCGTACCCGTCACCTTACGATTCGCTGCCTGGCTTTCGTCGAGCTCTGCCTCGGCAACGGCTTTGCTTGCGCGGGCATAGATCTCAGGAATCCTACTCTCAGCCTGTGTACGCGCAGCTTTCCACTGAATTTCAGCGGCCTCTTTCTTCATCTGAGCCTCGCGGTCATCGATTTGGGCAACAAAATCACCACTTTCGACCAGATCTCCATCCCGTACTTCAACGGCCACCAACTTACCAGCGGCCTCGGCCGGCACTTCAATTTCCTGGGTTGACGAGACCACCGCTCGTTTGACCTCCGCTCGTTCCAGCGGTTCCTTGACATCGGACGCTCCGCCAAGCGTGAGCAATAGAACCATCGAAGTAACAGGGGATGCCAGATTATGCATAATAAAAGGCCTCCTAAAGCCAGAAGAGTATATTGGTTTGCACCCAGGCAATCAGATCGTGCAACCACACGTAGCCGATGGACCGCCGTCCACAGTGTACTTTGGCGGTAACACTAGTACCCGGACGCAATTCACGGCCTAGTTCGAATAGATCCGCCCGTTCGATCGCTACCCGCAACTTGACAATGTTACCTTTTTCGCCATGCACATCGGCAGCACCGTGTATATCGACTACCCGGCCTGAGAACTCGCGGCCTGGATCGGTTGCCAAAATATAAGTCACTTTCAGATCTTTATTATCGTCAAGCGATTTATCTCTGGCACGACCAATGTGGCCCAGCCGACTTTCAGCCATGTAAACTTCCAATTCCCATTCACCGGTCGGGTCGACAACCGTCATCAATTTCTGCCCTGTCTTGACCGGACGTCTCGTTAGTTGGTCCTGCAGTTTCCACGTTACCACGGTGCCGTCCATCGGGCTGAGAACATCCAGATTCGCTTGTTTCTCTTTGTAAATATCAATCTGCTTGCTGAGGCTTGATGCTTGAGCTTCTAAACTATCCAGATCACCTTGTAATTGGGTCTCTTCTTCGTCAGTAAAACCACGTTGCACTAACTTGCGTTCGACAGCGTCAATCTGTTTTTGGACCGTGTCATGTTCACCCAGCACCGCTTCGATTTCTGCATCAATTTCAGTACTTTTCAACCGTGCCAGACGTTGATTTTCCGTGACCTTTTCCAAATGCTCTACTTCGACATCGGCAACGACTCCGTCTACCTGCGCAAAAACTTCGCGCCTTTGCACCGGCTGTAGTTCACCATCACCTTTCAAATCAAAATCAGCCGGCACAATGACCAGCGCCAGGATGGTGGCCAGGATCGCGAAAACGATAGCAATGGTTTTCGGCAATGTCCGGCCCTGGATAATCCATTTGGCTTTTCCAATGGCTCGCCAGATTGGCATTAAAAACAATGAGTTGTGTTCTTCGGCGTTACCTAACGCCCTGCTACTGTGTTGTACAACAACTTCGACTCTCTGTCGCATGGCTACGTCGACACGATTGTCTTCGATATTTTCTGCGATAAGGACACCGACAACTTCCGGCAAAACTTTCTTCTGTCCCGGCGCAGGTGCCGCTTCATCCGTCGTTTTCTTGAGCGGTAAAACGGCAACCATTTTGGAATGGGATTGATCAAGATAAGACTGTAAAGAATTTTCGATCTGTGGTGGCAAATCTTCACTGTTACCGGTGTACCAAATCGGATCACGGGTCGCAGCCACCGCAGTGGCCAGGCGACCCAAATCACGTACCGTGGAGGCACGCGGGTCAATATTATCCGAACCGCTAACCGCTGTAACACGATACTTGCTACCCGAACGGCGGGCCACACTCACTCGGTCACACTCGATCAATCGTCGCGCCTCATTGGCAATCGTGTACGATGTCGCATTGGGGTCGAGGCCGACATGTACCGCGCGGATGAATCCTTCTAATTTTTGCCATAATGACTCTCTGTCGGTGAAACTGCGCAACCGCCGACTCTTGAGGTAGTCGCCAACTATTTCACACATTTCCAAAACAAAGCGCAGATAACCTCGTTGGGTCGCCGGCCCTGCTCCAGGACGCTGAAAGACCTCGACGATACCTTGGACCTGCTGCTCAATCTTGACTGGCCCCAACAACACCAGGTAGTCAGTAGGGTTACCCGCTTCTTCGTCATCAGGCACACCAGACTGGGGAGGAATAAGTCCCGGCGCACCATTACTTAATGTCTTTTTGAGCAGCAATCCATGCCGCATCTGCTTTTCTTCACTTTCCGCAAGACCTGTTTGCTGGATGTTGATCTGATACTGCAATTCCAACCTGCCTGAGTCGTCAAGCATCCAGATCGCACCACCTTCTGCAGCCAACGCAGACACAACACGCACCATGGATCCCTCAAAAAAC
>CAYMUR010000003.1:0-112127 GCA_964393615.1 uncultured Pirellulaceae bacterium | reverse complement strand
GCCTTTTTCACCTTTTTGCGCTCCTTGGGGTACCTCTGAGACGACATTTGGCACCTATCCCTCAAAAAACTCATTGGGTTCGATATCCGACTGAGCCAACTGTGCGATTTCACGAACCAATGACCGGATCTGCTGCTTGGTCTGTTCGACAAGCCTGTCCTCCGATGATGCTCCTGTTACCTGCTCGGTACCCATCGCTGCAGGCGCGGCACCAGATGAATCGGCCTGCTGGCCGGCTTCTGCGCGCTGCGCGTCGTGAGAGTCCGAAGCCTGTCCACCGGCAGGGCGATTGCGGTCCAATCCGGCCGATTCCGGGTTATTCGGTTGTTCACTGGTCATATCGGCTCGTTGTTGCGATTCAAGCTATCAGGGAAAGAAATTGGGGCGGTCAACCTATTTCATAAATCGGTAACTGGCACAACATTATGTAACGAAACGCCCTTCCGGCATGACGTTAACGGGTGCGAGTATTCCTAGACATCCCTTACAAAGACGTTTCCCACGATTCCACGACCAGGATTTTTTTGTAAAATTTACGAAGAATTCGTTACAATCACTCCAAAGGGGGGTTTCCTAGTTGGCCTGGACTGGACAGCCTTTTAGCAAGTGTCAGAAGGACACACAAAAATTATCAGCTAGTCCCCAGAAAACATTCCTGGATTTCTCGGATGAATTTTACTGATTTCCATGTAGCAAGCATTCTCCGCACTTCGTAACTGCCTTTTTTTATATATATTCTCATCGTGACAACCGGGAAACACTATGCTGCCACAACAAGGACTGCCACAACAACGACTGCCACAACAACGACTGGCACAACAACGACTGGCACAACAACGACTGGCACAACAAGGACTGGCACAACAAGGACTGGCAAATTCGAAAAACTACCGTCATAAACGGCAAAGTTTAACATTTGAATCACTCGAACATCGTCGCCTGCTGGCTAGCGATATTGAGCAGCTCTATGATGTCGTTCATGACATCGCCTCCACCTATATAAGCTGTCCTGCCACATGTGATGACGTTGTCCAGGACACCATGATCAAAATCGTCGGACGTTGGGACAAGATCGGACTGCTGGCTAGTACGTCCCAAAATGCTTATCTGGCACGCGCCACGCGGAACACTTTTGTCGACTGGATACGGGCAGACTCCAGAAAATCGAAATTAATAGAACGTGCTTTCGCCGAAATTCAGGTCAACAACACAGAGGGCCCCGTCGAAGCCCTGCTAACTGCCGAAGCCCAAACAAACATGGAACAATGGTTAAAAAATCAACACGGCACGAACCGTGACATCATACAGCTGCGACAACAAGGCCTGACAATGGAACAGATTTCAGAGAAATTAGACATTTCTAAGTCCACCGTCCAATATCGCTGCCAACGTCTACTAGAAGATTGTTTCCGAAAATTGAATCTGGAACCTGCCTGACGACTACGCGTCTGCCTGTCATTGAGCACAAACCATTAAAACGACAACGATGGTGCATCATTCATTGATTCACTCGTTTTCGAAGGGTAGTCTGAGACAGTATATTTTAAAAAGCAATTCAAGACCTGAGAAACGTGGATGGCAAAATACTGTGGAAGCCATTCGCAGACAGACCAAACATTTTGTGGACCGCAGTGCCCAGTCAAACAGAACCAACCACAATAGAATTTAACTGGAGCACAAATCCTGAACCACTCTGGTAGCGTTCATCCTATTGCAGCCAGGACGGAAGCTGCCCTGCACGTGGCAGACGGATCACACGTAAATCGGTGATGTCAGGATTTGCGAGGACATCTTGTAGCGCCAAGTCAGAAGGCGCACTGTCCAGGTTGAGAACACCAACCGCTTCTCCACCGGGATCGGATCGACCAACCGCCATCTGGGCAATGTTGACATGGTGGGAACCCAATGTGGTACCAACTGAGCCAATTATTCCAGGAACGTCCCGATGATAAAAAACGAGCAGAACTCCATCCAAGTAAGCCTCGAACCGATAGTCACCGACACGAAACAACCTTGGCATATCGTTACCAAAGATCGTCCCGCCGAGCGTTGAAGATGTCTGATCGGACTCCAGCGTCGCCACAATAGAACTCGTAAAAGCACCTTTTTCACTATGGTTCTCTGCCGCCAAGTCAACGCCACGTTCGCGAAGTAACAACTCTGAATTAACAATGTTCACTTCTTCGTCCATTGCTGCTTCGATCAGCCCAGCGCAAAAGGCTGAGGAGAGGAGGCGGGTATCTTTGTCGGCAACTTCTCCACGATAGATCAAACGGCATTGGGAAGAACTACCCCGGTGAAGCTGTGCCATCATCAAACCCAACCGATAGGCGACGTCCAGGTATCCACGAAGACTGGTAAGTGTTTTTGGAGCAAGCGAAGAGACATTGACCGCATGGCGAATTTCCCCACTGACCAGAAAGCGGATCAACAATTGGACTGCCTCGACCGCTACCTGAATTTGTGCCTCTTCGGTGCTGGCACCAAGGTGGGGAGAACAAAGCACTCCATCGAGTCCAAAAAGTGGACTATTGGTACACGGTTCTTCTGGAAAGACGTCCAACGCCACACCGGCCAATTGCCCACTCTGAAGACCCTCCGCCAAAGCCAATTCGTCGTAAATCCCTCCTCGAGCACAGTTGATCAGTCGTGCACCAGGTTTCAACATCGAAATTTCCGGCGTACTAATCAGGTTTTTCGTTTCCGGCGTTAATGGAGTGTGCACGGTAAGATAGTCTACTCGAGGAAGCATGTCGTGAACCGTATCGACAAGTTCGATTCCCAGTTCACTTGCTCGTTCTTGTGAGATAAAAGGATCGTACCCTACGATCTGCATTTCAAATCCCGTTGCACGTTTTGCGACTTCCTGTCCAATCCGGCCCAGACCTACAATACCCAGCGTTTTGTCAGCCAACTGAGAACCAGTGAACTGCTTTCGTTCCCAACGGCCTTCAACAAGACTCTGGTAGGCAGGGTAAAGATTACGCGACAAGGCCAACATCAATGCAAAGGCATGTTCGGCCGTGCTCAACGTATTTCCAGTAGGCGTATTCATGACGACAATACCCGACCGCGTAGCAGCAGCGCGGTCAATATTGTCCGTTCCTACACCGGCCCGCACGATCGCTTTGAGCCGTCGGTTTCCCTCTAATGTTTCTTCGGTAATCTGTACACCACTACGACAAATAGCGCCGTCAAATTCCGCCAAAGCCTGTTGGAGATCGATGCCTTTTAATCCTGTCTGGACTTCGTGTTCCACGGAGTCAGCAGCGTGCAACAATTCCAGGCCTTGGGATGCAAGATTGTCAAGAACGATAACGCGATGCATGTTACAACAGTTGTGGTACTATTCGATTTATTTTAAGAGTTAGTCAATCCTACAAAACTACGATGCGTGTCACAAAATTCCTGCATAAAGTCTCGCAGCAAGGTGACCCCTTCGAGGGGTATCGCGTTGTAAATCGAGGCACGGATGCCACCGACACTACGATGTCCCTTAAGATTATGTAGCTTGCGGTCCTGAGCTTGTTGCAAAAATTGTTGCTGTAATTCATCGGAGGGAAGGCGGAACGTGACGTTCATCTTAGACCGGCACGGTGCTTGTGCATGACCTTGATAAAATCCCTCCGAATTGTCCAATACCTCATACAAATGGCTAGCTTTCTGCTGGTTGATCTGATCCATCTTCCTGAGGCCCCCAATCTCTTCCAGTAGCCAACGCACAACCAAGCCAACAACATACACTCCAAATGTGGGCGGCGTATTGTACAACGAGTCTTCCTGAACATGGTTGTCATAGTTAAGGTAACCAGGCAAATGACCGGAGCTTCTTTCGAGCAAATCTTCCCGAATCACTACGATAGTCACCCCGGCTGGCCCTGCATTTTTCTGTGCACACGCATAGATCAACCCATACTTTTCGAACGGGATAGGGCGACTCAGGAAATCACTTGATGCATCACAGACCAGGGGCACCCGCCCCACTTCTGGTTCATTACCAAACTGGACCCCCTGAATCGTTTCATTGGAGGTAAAATGCAGATACGGCGATTGCGGGTTCACGGCCCATTCCGAGGGTGCTGGGAGTCGATCAAAATTCGAACTGGCACCATTCCATACGGCACGAACCTCTCCTTCACGTTTTGCCTCCTGCATGGCTTTACTACCCCATGAGCCCGTAACCAGATAATCAGCCGGCTGGGAAGCCCCGCGCAACAGGTTCATGGGTACCATGGAAAACTGCATCCGTGAACCACCTTGCAAAAACACAATGCGGTAATTGTCGGGAATTTGCATCAGTTGGATCAAGTCTGCTTTGGCTTGTGCCAGAATTTGTAAAAATGCAGATCCACGATGGCTTAACTCAAGAATCGAACAACCGGTCCCGGGTAAAGCTACCATGTCTTGTCTAATCTGTTCGATCACCGGGAGGGGCAAGACGGCTGGACCCGGCGAAAAATTAAATACACGTTCAGTCATCATTGGTGGCTTTTCACAAACCACTGATCGTTGTGGCAGAGCAACGGGAGCCAGGGATAGACACAATCTTTTAAAATACCCTTGCCATTCTACTTGCTCTTGTCGTGAAATAGAAGGAGTCAGACAGACTCTTCCAGGGAAGGGAAAACCAGGATATTCTATCTTCGCTACGGTTGCGATACTTGAAACACCACATCCAATCCGGCGCATACTAGCCAGTCCAACGCCCCACAGCGTTCATTGGTAGAACACTTTGGTGAATAGGAGTCCCGATTGATTCGCTAGATGTTTCCGACGCAATTTAATAGGTTCTCGGGACCCAAGGCTGGGTGGCAACACGCGTCCCCGCAACTGGGGCGGGTGCCGCGATAACACCCATTTTTTTTTGTAGAGACGCAATTCGTTCGGCAACCTGGGGCTGTAACGAATTGATCTGATACGAACGCTGGTAGTTGGCCAGCGATTGAGCATCGTCCCCTGCTTCTTCTCGCAGTTTAGCGAGCGCCGCCCAGGCACGGGCATTGTTAGTGTCGGACACCAACGCGTCTTCCAAATACCGCTTTGCAGCCTCCTTGTCATCAAATTCCTCGTACAACCGGGCCAATTCGACTTTGGCATCGGCCACATGAGGTTGACGGTTGGACCATCCCTCGAGAAGCCGGAAAGCACTTTCACGACGCCCTGTTTCGACAAGCAATACGGCTAAACCACGATAGGCACCTGTATGGTTTGGATCGTACTGCAGTGACTGATTGTAAAGCGTTTCTGATTGTTTCAGATAAGACTGGTCAGTGTTTCGTGCTCCCAATTGATGGTAAGTTGCCGCCAAATTGTAATATCCATCTGCTTCGTTTGGCCTGCGATTGATAGCTTGTTGAAATTTTTGGACCGCCGCATGATGTTGACCTTGCTGATACATTCGTACACCTTGCATGTTGTAGTTGCGACCGGCGACACCACAACCACTCGCCAAAAGGCCAACCAACAAACTCAGAACAGCTAATCCCCTGATTTTCTTTCCCGCTCTATGGCAGGTGGTTAATTTCATTTTCCGGTACACAGCACTACCTTGAATGACGGTGGAGTACACGAAGTGAGAAAAATACGGCCGGTTTAACACGCAGCCGCCAACGAGCCACAAAGAGCGTAAGATCAATAGACGGCAAGTGGCTGCAGAGAGTAACCACTGACCGTCGTTAGGGCAATGCTGGAATCAATGTACAACCAGGCACCGGGGCGTATTTCCAGAATCCGTCCAATGGCGCACCAACCTTGCAGGCACTATCATTGGTAGCATTTTGCACAGGTACCGCATGGTCCTGTACACAATGCCCACTTAATCGACCGTTGACGAATCCTGCTCTGCCCTCTCCTCTAACGGATCGTCTGAACGGATAACGTCATCCGTTATCAAGCTCTCATCCGGAAAAGACAATTCGTCTGAAATCCTTTTTTGATAACCCAATTTATTGACAACTTCTAGAATCTCACTGCAAGTGGGAAACATACGCCCATTCACACGCTTGTAGTCGTCCAGTGCGTGCATAAACTCAAGTTCGTCGTTGGTATAGTCACGTTCACAGGTCGTTGGATCGATCTGTCGACGTCGTGCCACCTTTCTGCGCTCTCCAGTCCGTCGTTCTTCGGCTACGGGCACGTCATTTTCCCGACGATCAACTGGGGATCGCCTTTCCGCCTTGGTTCGTCGATCGATTGGGATTTCAATATCGTTTTTCTGGAGTGGTGTGGCCACGGATGAATACTCCCCTTCGTGAACTGGGCACAACATTTCGTGCCGGTGAGTCATATTTGCCAAATGAGGGCAAATCCGTTTGCCAGCAGCCGCCAAACAAAAGCGACATGACTGACATCGGTGTGCACGGCTCATAAAATAAAGCGAATAGGCAAGATGTGCGGATCTGGTAAAGTAAACGGAAAAAGCAATTTTTCGGCTCGAAAGAAAAATTAGGGCAAAACCGGCAAGAGAACGTTGCAGATAGCACGATTGATACGACCGGACCGGAGGCATCGAGCAGGGCCGAGATACGGCCTAGCCTTTGCTAAAGAGTTTTTTTAGCATGTCCTGAGCGGCATCTTGGCTGCTCTTGTGCTGTTGTGGTAATTTCGCCGCCTGGGGCAGTTTACCAAATTCTTTTTTCTTCTTGTTTTTCTTCTTAACTTCCGCCTTGGAAATGTTTTCAGCAGGAACCTCATCCAACTTTTCCACACTTCCTTCTGGAACGGAAAGACTATTTGTTTCTTCGACTTTGAATTGACGTGTCGCCGGATCCTTAAAACGCTGATCTCGCTCTTCCTCGTCCACTTCTTCGAGCCAGGAACTAATATCAAAATCATTCGTTGAATCTTGTGCAGTTCGCTGAACGACATCCGCCAGGTCCTTGACTTCTGGCCGTTTCGGTGAACCGTGTTCAATCAATACTTCAAACTTCAAGGGCCCAATGGAAACCGTGTCACTCGCCTGCAAACCTTGTTCCGTTTCGATGCGATTACCATTGACATAAGTTCCATTTTTACTCCCTAAATCCTTCACCAGCACCTGCGAATCCGTAACGTTAATCACACAATGATGTCGGCTGATTAGCCCCGTTCGCGGACGCAAATCACAGTCTTCACCACGACCAATCAACATCCTGTTTTCCTGGATTGGCAGCAGCTTGCCTGCCTTGGACCCTTCCAGTACCCTGAGCCTTACTCGCATGCCTAGAATTCCCTCACAACATTGTCGAGCGACAGTACGGTTTGTGCCACTTATGCCACAAAAACCAGCGCAAACCATCAACGAGTTTGAATCCCAGTCGGTCGTTTAATCGAACTAAGCGTCAAACTCATACAGGAAACGCAAACGCTAGACCCCATGATGCATCCAGCAACGTCGAACAAGACAGCAACTGAAAGCTGACAGCACAGTGGGGAGAGCAGTATAGCCAACTAAAGTAGACGCACGGGTATAAAATAAGAATGAGGCAACAATGGCAATCTACGTGGCTTATCTGACTCCAATGCTGAGGCGGCAGCCTCTTTAAAAGTCCTCGATCGCTCACTAAATAAAGCTCTTTAGCTATTATAACAAGGCAGAAGGCACTCGTCAAAGGAGTTATAGCGTTTTTTATCGCCGCGCCGTCCATTTCTCCAGACCGAACTTGGCTCGGACGAAAGACTTTGCCCCACCGATTTCTTCGTTGGTCAACTGTCCGGATTCGAACTTGGTTCCCAGGCTTTTTTCGATCTCAAAAGTCCAGTCAGCAACTAGGTCATTGGGCATCATCCGGGCTCCTGCAAGCGTTTCCAGTCCAGTCAACTCCGGAGCATATGTACTGGTCGCCAATAGTAGACTTCCGTGCTGCAACAAACATCCTTTGTGACGTCGCTGTGCACTGCCAGCAATTTTTGTCTGCCCCAGGAGGATGTCCCCTGGAGATCGTCTTTCAAAACAAAGAAAAGGCTGGCTTGAAACAGACGGCAAACCGCCAGGTTCGTGGAGTTGACAGTGTATGTTCCGTTTAGCCAAAGTGGCTAGCAATGCTTCATGCACCAGAAAGTAAAAATCCTCTGCGGTACGGCTTAACCGATTCTTCACAGAAGTCGTCAAGCTATAGGTCAATTCATGATGATGAAGTATTGCGCCGCCACCCGTAGTACGGCGTACCAAACCACATGGTCCGCTGGCGGGATGCTGCGCCCGGTCTCCCAGTTGCTGAAAGTATCCCAGCGATAATGTCGCCTTGTCCCATTGGTAAAACCGCAAAGTGGTTGGAAAAGAATCGCTTGCTGCCGAAGCTAAGAGCGCTTCGTCTACCGACATGTTCCAGATACCGCTATCGACGGAGTCAACGATCAATCGAGCCATACGTGTGGATTCAGAGCACAGTGGATAACCATTCCAACTGTCCCCCTCCTCTCCTATGAAGCTGACTTACCAGCCATCCATTTAAAAATTGGCTTACGCGCTGCTTGAACTTCATCCGGCCGACTGACAGGCGTCGAGTGTGGTGCGTCGTGCAGCACATCTGCGGATTCCTCAGTAATTCGGAACAGCGATTCGGCAAATCGGTCCAGTGTTTCTTTGCTTTCTGTTTCAGTAGGCTCAATCATGATCGATTCGCCAACCGTTAGCGGAAAATAAACGGTCGGTGCATGGAATCCAAAGTCAAGCAATCGCTTGGCGATGTCCATGGCTGTAATGCCATGATCTGTTTTTAATGTTGAAGCAGACGCAACAAACTCGTGCATGCAACGGTCCCCCTGAGGCACCGGCAGAAAGTGTCGTATTCGTGACAACAAATAATTGGCATTGAGCACCGCATTTTCTGAAACACTACGCAATCCATCCGGACCATGTGTGCGCAGATAAGCATAAGCTCGAACCAAAACACCTACATTTCCAAAAAAGCTGCGGACCTGCCCAATCGCTTGAGAACGATCATAATCAAGTTCGTAGCATTCACCCTTGCGCACCACGACCGGTGCCGGAAGGTAAGCAGAAAGTTGGTCGGTAACACAGATTGGCCCTGCACCAGGTCCACCACCCCCATGCGGCCCACTAAAAGTTTTGTGGGGGTTAAAATGCATCATGTCAGCCCCAAAATCGCCTGGCCGGGTGATTCCCAAAATGGCATTCATATTGGCTCCATCCAGGTAAACCAAACCACCAATCCGGTGAACCTCCTCCGTAATGGTAACAATCTGAGGCTCAAACAATCCCAAGGTATTGGGATTAGTAATCATCAAGACCGCGACCTGCTCGTCAAGTTTTGAGCGTAAATCGTCCAAATCCACCAATCCGTTAGACATACTTTTAACCGTTACGGTGTCAAAGCCGGCCATACTGGCACTGGCAGGATTGGTTCCATGTGCACTGTCAGGTGTCAGTACCTTGGATTTTTCTACCCCGATATCACGAAAATAGGCAGCGGCTACCAACAGCGCAGTTAATTCACCATGTGCACCTGCTGCAGGTTGCAGTGACACAGCAGACAGACCTGAAATTTCTGCAAGCATTTCCTGGAGTTCAAACAACAACTGCAGCATCCCTTGAATCGTCGACAAAGGCTGATAAGGATGCAAATCGGCAAACCCCGGCAATGCAGCAATACGTTCATTTCGTTTCGAGTTGTACTTCATGGTACACGACCCGAGTGGATAAAAATGCGTGTCGACCGACATGTTCAGGGTGGATAAATTGGTGAAATGTCGAATGACATCAGGTTCTGGCAATTCTGGCAACGGAGGTGGTTCAGTTACCAGATAATCGCACGGTAAGTAGTCCTCCACATTGCGAACTGGCACGTCACACTCAGGAAGCTGTGTACTACCGCGTCCAGATCTGGACAGCTCGAATATCAGCTGAGTCGCTTGTTCGTTACGCATGAACTGTTTCTGCCTTCGTGTTAGCACCGGCCAAATTTTCCGCCAATGCATCGATTTCCATTTTCGTGCGTTTTTCCGTCACGGTGACCAGAAAACTATCTTCCAACTCAGGATACCACTGCCCCAACGGGACGCCCGCCAGAAAACCATGCTGACAGGACTGATCAATCAACTTTTCAACCTGTCCCTGTCGATCTCGAACCACAAATTCTTTAAAAAATGGCTGCTGACAATGTTGTTCAAACCTTGCATCCCCTAGAATTTTGTCTGCAGCATAGTGTGACTTTTGGAAACACAGTTGTGCCACATCATTTAAACCACGTCGACCCATCAACGACAAATAGATAGTCGCGCGCAAGGCAAACAGACCTTGATTCGTACAAATGTTACTGGTCGCTTTTTCCCGACGAATATGTTGCTCACGCGTTTGCAGCGTCAGTACCCAGCAGCGCCGTCCGAGCCGGTCAGTCGTTTGGCCAGCAACTCGCCCCGGCATGCGCCGCACAAACTGTTCTCGACAGGCCAGGATACCAAGATACGGTCCACCAAATTGCATCGTTGTTCCCAGAGACTGACCTTCGGCAACAACAACATCCGCCCCTAAATCACCCGGACGTTTAAGAATACCTGTGCTGAGGGGGTCAAAAGAGATCACCAGCAGAGCTCCTGCCTGATGTGTCATCTTGGCAATCGCCTGAATATCCTCAATGCAACCAAAGAAATTGGGATATTGTATTAAAACGCAGGACGTATCTTGATTTACCTGGGCCTCAATTTGAGCCGGTGAAACGACACCTTTCGAGGTACGCGTCGTGATCAGACGTGCATTCAAATTCTCCAAATAAGTCGCCACTGTTTGTCGATATTCAGGATGAACCGTATCCACCGTCACAACATTTCCATGCCGCCCAGTCGACGACATGCACATCAAAACGGCTTCTGCCACGGCACTTCCACCGTCATATAAACTGGCATTAGAGACATCCATCCCCGTCAGTGCGCAGATGAGTGTCTGGTATTCGAACATTACCTGTAAATTTCCCTGGCTCACTTCAGCTTGATAGGGTGTATAAGAAGTGTAAAACTCACCCCGAGAAGCAATCGCATCCACTGCGGCCGGTACGAAATGATCGTAGCTGCCTGCACCCAGAAAACTTATCTTTTCTCCCGCGGGTGCGTTTTTTGCCGCCAGCGCGGACATGTGCTGCGTCAATTCTAATTCGCCCATGGCGGGCGGCATTTTTAGATCCCGTGTCAGCCGAATATCCGACGGTATGGCTGCAAAAAGAGACTCCATCGACTCGATGCCAATCGCATCAAGCATCATTTGTCGATCTTCCTCAGTGTTGAATGTGTATGGCATATCGTGGCCGTGCGTTTTTCGTATACAGGTTATGATATCGTAATGGTATCAACAGTAATGAATGGTGACTTGAATCACAAATGAGACTACAGAATCCGAACATACACTGGAGACGTGAATCTGCCGTTTTCCATAAAGCCGAATATCAAAAATTCGAATCTACTTTACAGCTACGTCTGCATATCTGTTCGATAGTATGCCGCCTACCGCATACTCGCTCAAACATACCCCTGGGATCGTCCAGCAAAACATTCACTCACGCTTCTTCGGCGCATTGTTTTTGATACGCATTGTAGTCCAGCAGCCCGCCCAAATCATTGGCGTTGGTAACTTTAATTTTCACAATCCAGCCTCGGCCGTAGGGATCCTGACTAAGCGCTTCCAGGTCGTCAGGTAAATCAGAGTTAACGGCCACGACTTCACCTTCTAAGGGACTGTACAAATCACTTACCGCTTTCACCGATTCGACTTCACCGAACGATGTCCCGGTCGCCACGGACTGCCCTACTTCGGGCAATTGGATGTAAACCAAGTCAGTAAGTGCTTCGACAGCAAATGCAGAGATACCAACGGTGGCAATGGAATCTGCATTTTCTTGTGTCAAATGTACCCATTCATGTGTTTCGCTGTAAAGCAGTTCTGTTGGATCCATGATTTCCTCTCTGCTACTATCGTTTTCGCTGGTAAAAAGGAAGCTCGACCACATGCGCAGGTACACGTTCTCCACGAATGTCAACTTGCAACTCCGTGGCAACCACCGCACATGCCGGGTCAAGATAAGCCATGGCAATCGGTTGCCCAAGTGTCGGTGAATGAGTTCCACTCGTAATCCAACCAACTTCATCCCCCGCAGGGGTCGTCACAAGGTACCCTTCGCGAGGGACACGTCTTGTAGCCAGCAGAAGCCCGACACGACGTAGCTGTTGGCGGTCTTGCTGTAGTTCCCGTAACGCTTCCTGACCGATAAAATCCCGCTCGTCAAGATCCACCGCAAATGACAGGCCAGCCTGAAACGGATTCGTTTCTTCGGTCAACTCATGTCCATATAACGGCATGGCTGCTTCTAAACGAAGCGTGTCTCGCGCACCAAGCCCGGCTGACATCGCTCCCACTTGATGACCACGGTCAAGTAATTCAGTCCAAACGGCCACCGCATCGTCCGTATCCACAATGAGTTCAAAACCATCTTCGCCTGTATAACCAGTCCGACTTATCAGCGCCGTGACTCCACAAATCAATCCTGGACGACAATGGTAATACGCAAGTGTACTAATCGACTCACCTGACTCTGGTTCGACATCAGTGGTTAAATGCGAGACAAGTCCAACCGCTGCTGGCCCTTGCACAGCAATCATTGCAGTCTCCAAAGTCTCGTCTCTCAGTTCGACGTCAAATTCTGATGAATGCGTGTTGAACCATTGCCAAATTTTATCACGGTTTCCCGCATTCACAACAAGCTGAAAAGACTCGCCGTGCACATCACCAGTACGATATACAAGGATGTCGTCCAGGATACCACCTTGTGGGTTACACACCAGAGAATACCGTACACGACCCATCGGCATACGAGCCGTACTGCGCGTAAGCATCTGCTCTAGAAAATCAACAGCGCCCGACCCGTCAATTCGTAACCGCCCCATATGGGAAACATCAAATAGCCCCACACCTTGGCGTGTCGCCTGATGTTCAGAGACTATAGAATCGTACTGCACCGGCATGGACCAACCCGTAAAATCCACCAAACGGGCACCATGCTCAGCGTGCCAAGTATGAAGTGATGTTTGAGACAGTGTACTTGTCAAAAGCGAAACCCTCCGCTCTTCTACTACCGTTTTGACCTAACTTGACAACCAGTATAACGATTTCCGTATTACCACCAAATCATTCAAGATTTGCCAACGGAACGCAGGAGATGGTAGACATCTGTTTCACACAATTGTTTCACACAATTTCATCATTCCTCTGCATACTGTGTGTAACCACTGCCGATTGAAAACTATCTGCCCCCTCCTATCTAGCGATTCTATCGCATAGAGCATTCCTTTCCAGGGGATACCAGTAGACGCCTCGACATATGTTCATGATTGGCGTTTTTTACGTGACCTCGACTGCTTGGTTTTCTGTCGTTTGTTGGCTTTCTTCCCTACAGACTTCTTTTTCTTGACTTTTTTAAAAGGGATTTTCTTGGTTTTAACAGCATCATCCTTGTCGCCTTGCGCAACTGGCTGACTGGTTGTAGCCGGCGCAGTTTTTTTTCGACCCGAACGCTTTTTCTTGTGGCCTTTTTGCTCTCTCTTGCTCGATCGTTTCTGTTGCCGGTCGGACAACGTGAGATCAAGTTGACGTGTGTCCAGATCAACACGTGCAATTTCCACCCGGATCACATCCCCCAATCGAAAATTATTGCCGCGACGATTTCCTATCAAACTATGACTGGCACGATCAAACCGGTAGCGATCATCAAGTAGTGAGTTCACATGGATAAGACCTTCCGCCGGTAACTCAATCCCCTGTGCAAACAGCCCAAATTCCTCAACACCGGTAATCACAGCATCCATGCTTTCACCGATCCGGTTGCTGAGATAATTCAACAGTTTCAGCTTCGTCAGCTCTCGTTCCGCTTCCGCAGCCCGGTGTTCCCGTTGGGAGCAATGCTCGCCTTCGCTCACCAGTCGACCCATATCCTGTGCCGGCCGGCGACTACGGAGAATCGAATCAATCAGGCGGTGCACCGTCAGATCCGGATAACGACGGATGGGAGAGGTAAAATGACAATAGTTTTCACTAGCCAAAGCATAGTGACCTTCCTCCCGAGGGCTATAAACAGCTTTTTGCATACTTCGCAAGATCGCGTAGTTCACGGCTTGTTCGTGTGGTAAACCACGAACCTGGTCAAGCACTCGCTGCATTTCAAACCGACCGGCCAGACTTTTGGTTTCCATCCCAAGTTCACGAATAAACTGGGCCAATGCCTTCAGTTTGCGCGGCGTTGGAGCTTCATGGATACGTCGCAGAAAAAGCAGCTTGTGCTGATGGAGCATTTCGGCAACTGCTTCGTTAGCAGCCAACATAAATTCTTCAATGATCTGATGGGATTCAGTGTGGGCTACCAAATGAGCACCACAAACATGGCCGTTCTGATCCAGATCGATTTTGGTTTCCGGCATCGACAACTCTAGTGCTCCACGCTGAAAGCGACGTGCTCGCAGAAGCATAGCCAGCTCACGCATATTCGCAAGCAATGTAAATACCTGAGGCGTAAGTTTTCGCTTCCATTTTGAGCGATCAGCCAAGTAGTTATCGACCTCTTCGTACGTAAATCGCCGGCAACTGCGGATGGCAGCAGCACAAGGCTCGGTCCCAATACGAGCACCTTCTGGCGTAAACTCAATAAACACGGTCTTCGTATATCTCACACGATCGGGCTGTAGGCTAGCGAGATTGTTTGAAATAATTTCGGGAAGCATAGGAACGACACGATCAGGCAAATAGACACTGGTGGCGCGATCTCTCGCCTCCTTATCCAGAAGTGTCCGAGGTCGCACAAAATGCGACACGTCGGCAATATGCACACCTAAACGCCAATGTTGTCGTTCGATTCGTTCCAGTGAGATGGCATCATCAAAATCTCGGGCGTCTGCAGGATCGATCGTGATCACTGTTAGATCGGTCAAGTCCACACGATCTTCACTGATCGACTCGTCAAACGCTGCGGCTTGCTGCCGAACCGACTCAAGAACGGGTTCTGGAAACTCATCCGGCAGATTAAACGCGCGTATCACAGAAAGCGTATCGACACCAGGAGCGCCACGGCTTCCCAGAACTTCGGTGATGACACACTCACCAGCATGAACACGTGTAGGAAACCGCACCATTTCGATGACAACTTTGTCCCCTGACTGCGCATTCTTGGCACCCGCATCAGCTGTCGACACAGGTTCGTTAAAACCACCACCGTCCACCTCAACCAACCCACAGCCGGACACAATTTGATAAGTGCCCACAAACTGGTATGTTTTGCGCTGGATTACTTCATCAATTTCACCACGTAGCTTTCCATGGGGTCCACGTGACTTACGAATCCGAACCAATACCGTATCACCATCGGCTGCATCACGTAATTTATTTTCCGGAATGTAGATGTCATCGGTGCTGTCTGGCGCAGCGTGGCTTGGACGCACAAAACCAAAGCCGCGTGTCGTCCGGCGAAACATGCCCCTGATGTGTGTCTGCGAACCACCTTGTAATGGCTGTACTAAATGGTTCGATCCGTAGGCCAGGCGCCCTTTCTTGACAAGCTGTTTTACCAGACGCTTCAGTTGGCGTCGTTCGTCGTCATTCAGCTTGAGTTGCTTGGCAATCACCCGAGGCTTAACCGGTTTGTAGCCCACACGACTTACATGGTGCAACAAACGGGATTCCAATGTTTCAATACCCATAGTAACCAGTGGATATCCTCTTATTCCCCGCGCCGTTTATACAGCTTACGTCTGAGATTGGCCTGATAGGGCGTCCAGCAGCTGTCAGCATTGGGATCACCTTCGATGAGTTCAACAAAACTCTGAACCTGTGAGTCAAGACTGTCGAGATAATGCAAGGCAATCGCTTCGGGCGTCATTGGCAACTTAGGACTACCAAACTCATACTCACCATGATGGCTAATAATCATATGCTTCAACTGCAACACAAGATCATGCGGCAGCGCCTCGCCAACTAACTGCTCCGTCTCGCAACATTTTTTTTCCAGCAAACCAATGCCCAAGGTGACATGACCGATTAATTGGCCCTCGTCCGTGTATTCCAGTTCAATCGAATCGGACAGTTCGACGGTCTTACCAATGTCGTGTATCAATGCACCAACGGTTAACAATTCTGTATCCAACCCAGGGTAACGGGGACCGATTAACTGGGCCAATTCCATTAGACTGACAACATGTTCCAACAAACCACCACGATAGGCGTGATGTATTCTGATCCCGGCAGGGGCCTGTCTAAACCGTTCCATGAACAGTTCGTCTACAAGAAAACATTCCGCCAGGTTGCGCAAATGCACATTTTCTAAGGACCGTACCATTTCCGTCAATCTGTCAGTGAGCAGACCAATATCCGCGCTACCTGCCTGAAAAAATTCCTCTTCGTTGATCGTTACTGGTTCCACTCGCTCAATTTGCGTAGCGATGACTTGAATCGTTCCATTGTAGACTTGAGCCGTTCCTTCGATATAAACATAATCTCCATTTTGAAAACTCCGGTACAAGCGATCGTTGGCATTCCAAATCATCGCCATCACAGATCCAGTCCGATCCGATAGCCGTACCTGTAAATACAGATTACCGTTGCGATTTGGGCGAAGCTGCTTTCCAGAAGCCCGATAAACCTCACTCACCTGCGACGCATCATTTAACTGACTGACATATCGACGGGCCACGTAGAGAACCTTTCTCGGCAAATCCCTGCAAGTTTTCAGTACACAAAATAAAACAAAGACAAAACTATCCTACGGCACACAGAGCACCGAGAGCAACTTTTTCGATTCTAAAGGAACAATCGCAGGAAGGGAACGAGGGAAATCACTCGAATGCGGCGCGTCAGCATCGCGGAAGACCTTGCTTGTGCCTGCCGTGACATTCTACAATGATCCGCTACCCGTAGTCACACCTTTTTTAAGCTGATTTTTACCACGATAAAGGTATTCTCATCGAATGGCCAAAAAAAAGAAACAAGCAATTAGCCCAACTCGAGGCGAAGATTATCCCGAATGGTATCAACAAGTGATCAAAGCTTCGGACTTGGCCGAAGCTTCGGATATTCGCGGTTGCATGGTCATTAAACCTTGGGGTTATGCTATCTGGGAACGAATTCAGAGTACCCTCGATCGCATGTTCAAGGAGACTGGCCACGAAAACGCCTATTTCCCTTTGTTCATCCCGCTAAGTTACTTGGAAAAGGAAGCGGAACATGTCGCAGGGTTTGCCAAAGAGTGTGCCGTGGTGACCCACCATCGACTCGAACCTGGCCCAGAGGGTGGACTCGTACCCGCCGCCGAACTTCCCGAACCCTACATCGTAAGACCCACTAGTGAAACAATTATTGGAGCAATGTACGCCAAGTGGGTTCAGTCATATCGTGACTTGCCAATTTTGATCAACCAGTGGGCCAACGTTGTCCGTTGGGCAATGCGCCCCAGGGTGTTCTTGCGCACTGCCGAGTTTCTCTGGCAAGAAGGGCACACTGCACACGCCACTAGAGAAGAAGCCGTTGAAGAAACCCTGCGCATGCTGGATGTTTATGAGGATTTTGCGGAAAATTATCTGGCGATGCCTGTAATCAAAGGGGAAAAGACAGCCGGTGAACGTTTTCCTGGCGCTGTGGCGACCTATAGCATTGAAGCCATGATGCAAGATCGTAAAGCGTTACAGGCTGGTACGTCACATTTTCTTGGGCAGAATTTTTCACGGGCCCAACAGATCCAATTCCAGGATCAAAACGGGGCAGAACAATTTGCCTGGACAACTTCCTGGGGCGTGTCTACCCGCCTGATTGGCGGTATGATTATGACCCACAGTGATGACGATGGACTCGTGTTGCCACCACGCCTGGCCCCTGTACATGTTGTCATTTTACCGGTCCTACGAAACGATGCGGAAACCAGCAGTATTCTGGAGTACTGTGAGTCGTTAAAAATTCAATTGGAAAACCAGTCTTTCCAGGGACAGCCTGTGGCAGTCAAGCTGGATACTCGTGATATCGGTGGTGGTGTAAAATCATGGCAACATATCAAACGTGGCGTGCCACTGCGTGTCGAAGTCGGTGCGCGTGACATCGCAGAAAATAAAGTGTTCCTGGGAAGACGTGACACGGGTGAAAAACAGGGCGTCGACAGGGAAGCATTTGTGAAAACTGTAGCAGACCTACTTGATGACATACATCAAACCCTGTTCCAGCGAGCCGTTCAGATGCGTAAAGATCATACGACAACCATCAACAATATCAATGATTTGCGAGACTATTTTACACCCAGTAATCCCAATCAACCGGAAATCCACGGTGGTTTTGCCCTTTGTTCCTGGTGCGAAGACCCTGCGGTCAATGAACTGCTCAAAGAACTGAAAGTAACTGTTCGTTGTGTTCCACTTGACTCGGAAAAAGAGTCGGAAAAATGCATTTTCACCGGCAAACCAAGCCAGGCAAAGGCTGTGTTTGCCAAAGCGTATTAAACGTTTATTAGTTGTCCATTTGTTACTTCTTATTTCTCATTGTTAGCTGACTGTTCACACAGTGCGTGGGATAAAATGTTTGACGCTGTAGGGTCGGCAAACATCTCGGCGGATAACAATCCTATATCACGACACTGGTCAAGCATTCGGCCTTGGAACCTGGAAACTCTCTTTGCCTGTGGGATCTGTTGATGTTCATCCTCCGGTATTGGTAGTCATGGCGGCGTTTAGTCGGCATACGGCAGCGTTAGAGTGGGCGGCCGAGCAGGCAACGATCGAATGGGGTCCGGTTGCGCTCACTAGTTTACCGTTTTCGTTTGTAGAAACTGATTATTACGCGGCGACGATGGGCACGGGTTTGCAAAAACAATTTGTTGCGTTTGAGCGTTTGATGGACCCAGGCCTATTGCCTTCGCTAAAACACCAAACAAATACTTGGGAAGTGGAGTACGCGCGTAGCGCCGGACATGTTGAGGCAAGACCTCTCAACCTGGATCCGGGTTATATCACCAATGCCAAACTGGTACTGGCTTCGACCAAAGATCATGCACATAGGATCTATTTGGAACAGGGAATTTATGCCGAAGTGACGCTACATTACCGGCATCGCCGTTGGCAACCTCGCGAATGGACCTATCCGGATTACCGACGTGCTGACTACCATACATTTTTTGACCAATGCCGTAATTACCTACGCAGTAATCCATGAAATCGTCCGATCTTGTCTGGCTCGTCCTCGGTACCACCATCCCCAGTTGTCTCGTGAGCTGGTTCGTTGCGTTCGCGGTCCGTCGTTGGGCACCCCGTTTTGGCCTGGTCGACCAACCAGGAACAGGACACAAAGCACATCGACAATCGACTCCACTTGGCGGGGGCCGTGCCATCTGGGCAGGCGTGAGCATTACAGTTGCAACCGGACAGCTTTTATTGTGGTTCGTGTCGATCGGCACATGGGCTGAGTCACTGGTACCACCTTTCATGTTGGAACACATCACCGGCTTGCGTGCCAAAGCACCAGAAGTCTGGTTTTTGTTGTCATCGGCCAGTTTACTGATGATGCTGGGACTGGCCGACGATGTGTTGCGACTCGGTTGGCGCATACGGCTGCTTTGGCAACTCGCAATCGTGGCGGTGGGGGTTTACTGTTATGACCATTGGCGACTCACCGTCTATCTTGATATTCCCCTGTTGACTGGTTTGCTTTCCCTGGTATGGATCGTCGGTTTAATCAATTCCTTCAACATGCTGGACAACATGGATGGCCTGTCAGCTGGAGTAGCAGCGATTGCCGCGGTCATGCTGGCCGTGACAATGTTGGTAGTTCCCGAGCCAGGTAGTACCTATCCACAGTTGTTTGTAGCAGGATTTTTATTCGTACTGGTCGGTTCGTTGCTCGGTTTTCTCTGGCATAATCGGCCCACCGCCCAACTGTTTATGGGAGATGCAGGCAGCTACTTCATTGGATATTGCATTGGCGTCACCACTATTTTGGCCACTTTCACTGAATACACTGGTACATTCAACCACACCATTCTGGCACCACTGTGCATCATGGCGGTACCGTTTTACGATATGTTGACGGTAATCACGATTCGCGTACGTCGTGGTCGTAGCCTGTTCGACGCGGACCTTTCCCATTTTTCCCACCGCTTGGTTGATTTGGGATTCAGCCGTCCAATGGCTGTGCTGACCATTTACTTACTGACGTTCATCTGTGGCCTAGCCGGCTTGTTACTACATCAAGTCAACCATTGGGGCGCCATGCTGGTGATCATGTTGGTGATCAGCATCCTAATCCTGGTCAGTATTTTGGAAACCATCGCACGGCGACACAAGGTAACAGCCCAGCATGACGCGTCCCAAATCGACAACCCGGATGGCTCCCATTAATACGACATTTTCTGATGTCGTTAGCGGCGATGTACCGCCCTTGAATCGAATTCGTCACATTTTGCTTGCCGCATTAATCGGTGTCTATGTAGCGACTCCGTTGATCCCCAGCGAAGCTGCTGCCGATTTTGGCTCGGGGCTTCCATTGGTCATGCTCCTGTGGCTCATTGCATTGACATGGCTGGTTCAAGGGCTGTTACGTGGTACGCTGGAGGCTCGGTTCGAACCCGTGGGAACCGCTTTCCTGTTCTTGGTATGCTGGCTGGCAATCAGCGTGATCGTGATGGCGAAAAATGGTGCAGCACGACCAGCCATTAATATGCTTTGGGAATGGATCGCCTACGTTATCGGATTTCGCATGTGCCTGCAATTGATCCGGTCTGCTGTCGAAGTTCGCGCGGTATGTGCTGTTATGATTAGTCTGGCAGTGGCCCTCGCCAGCTATGGCATCTATCAATTCAGCGTGAGTTTACCGGACCAACGTACTTCTTATTTTGACGCTTCCGCAGAAGAACGTGCTCAAATCCGTCGCGATGCAGGTGTCTACGCCACGGAGGGAAGCCCACAAGTGGTTCATTTTGAACAAAGACTAAAAAGCGTTGAGCCCTGGGCTACTTTCGGTTTAACCAATTCCTTAGCGGCATTTCTCGTTCCCTGGCTGGTGGTGACTCTAGGGATTGTCGCTCACACCAGCTACCGTCACGACCTCCCAACATGGAAACTGGTCACAACATGTATATTGCTGGCGTTGATGGGTAGTTGTTTGCTGTTAACGAAAAGTCGGGCGGGGATCCTTGCCGCTTTAACAGGAAGCGCGCTGATCATGGTTTTACAATGGCGCGTATTGCATACAAAATTTGGTCGATTGTCGATCGTAGCGATTGGCATACTATCTTTGGTCACTGGAATCGCCATCCGTTCTGGCGGCCTGGATGTGGAAATGCTCAGCGAAGCTCCAAAATCGTTACAATATCGAATCGAATATTGGCAAGCCACGTGGCAGTTGATCACTAACCATCTTTGGTTTGGCTGTGGCCTGGGAAACTTTCAAGAGTATTACCTGCAATACAAACTGCCACAAGCTAGCGAAGAGATCAAGGATCCGCACAATTTTTTCCTAGAAGTCTGGGCCAATGGTGGCACGCCGGCGATGCTTGCCCTGACAACAATGCTGATCCTGTTTTTCTGGTCTACCTGTCGATCCCTCAATGCGACCTCCAACGACGACGATGAGCAACAGCCAGGCAATGACCTGTATAAATCCTCGCAGCAGCCAATACGTTGGATCTACGGAGGAGGTGCTCTCGGCTTGGTTTTCTCTTTTCCGTTGTCCGTTCTGGTCGGCTTCACACTACCACTCGAATGCTTCGTAGTTACCATCGTACCAGCAACTCTTTGCCTGTGGTTACTACATCGTTGGGTCTGCCACGGTGGACTCGCACCTGGCACTACGATCGTTGCCATTTGCGTGGCGTTCCTCACTTTAGCTTTCACGGGTGGTATCGGATTTCCGGGTGTTGTCGGATCGATCTGGTTACTGATGGCAATTTCCATGTGCAGTTCCCCTGGTACACTAACACTGCATGTACTTGGTCAATGGCGACTCATCGTGAGTGTTCTGCTCATAATCGCACTCTGCCTGGCCTGTTACTTGACTGCCTATCAACCTGTGCTGACTGGCAAAGACCCCTGGAATTCCGATTTCTGGAACCAATTAGCAACGCAGCATTTTGAGCGTTGGCTTTCCCAAGAAGACAATCGGGATTTTTCCGAATTCCAACACAGTGTCGAAATGATTTTAAAATACAACGCGCATTCACCCTACGCATTGCGCCAAGCTGGTTTATGGTATTTGCTAGCCGGCATCAAAGCCGACACACCTGCCCACCTGGAAAAGGCAGAACGTTTCCTGCTTGATGCGACACAGCTTTACCCCACCAGCAGCGCTCTCCAGGCAGACTATGCGTGGTCGTTACACCTCCTAGGACGATCGGAGGAAGCTGCGGAAGCAGCAACAACAGCACTTCGACTCGACCGCCTCAACCCACACAAAGAACTAAAATTAAAGCAGAGGCGTTTATTCGATGAACCGCCGTCAGGAAACTTTCCAACACTACAAATCACTCCTGACAATCAAAGTGCCGAACAGTGCATGGTTGTTTTGCGTAAGAATTCAAACTGATCGTGGAATCTTTGACACCTATTTTCAGCCTCTCTTGAAATTGGAACTGATCGATCTGACAACTCCATAAAGACTGGCTCCATTTGTGAGGCTCGTATTTACTTTCTCCTGACGTCTGCAGGCATTCCACTCCAAACCCGGTATACTGTAAAATGGTGAACCGAATCATTGATTAGTCTCGTTTTGCCTCTCGCAGAAGACTGCCACCTTTCCTTTACCCTTAGAATTTTCCTTCAATGCCCCGCATGAAAACGACCAGCATCGCATTACTGTCTATTATCTTGGGCGCAATCACTGGGTTGGCCTATACCGTGAAAGAATTTGTCGACATCAGCGATCCCGAACATCCGTTAGAAATTCGCCGGAAGTCGGCGAACGAAAACCCTGAAACTTTACGGCAAAACGTGCCACAGGTCACAGTCGTAGGAGGAACAACACACGATTTTGGTGCAATGCAGATTCATGGCAAAGGGGTTTATTCGTTTGTATTCCAAAACACAGGAGACAAGCCCCTGTTGATCAAAACAAAATCCACAACGTGCAAGTGTACCGTGAGCCAGCTTAAACAGGAGGAGATTCCCCCTGGCCAAAGTACCGATGTTACGTTGGAATGGACTCCCAATGGCAAGTCAGTCGATTTTCGGCAGCGAGCCGAAATCGAAACCAATGATCCGCTGACGCCCATCGTTGATTTAACCATCCATGGACGCGTTCTACAGGCGCTAGCACCCGTGCCAGGAGCCATTGTGCTACGACGACTCCCCACCAGTAAAAAGGCCACACACCGAATCGTAGTCTACGGCTACCATGAAGAAAAAGGAGATTTAACAGGCTACGAGTTCTTGAATGAAGACCTAGCTAGTCATTTCGACGTAGAGTTGGGTCTGACCCCAACAGCAACAGAGCGGGCAGCCGATCGATTTGCCAAAAGGGCTAGCGCCTTGCAGGTGACGATCCAACCCGGACTGCCCCTGGGACGGATCCAGCAGCAATTACGCCTGCATACCAATGTGCCTGAATCGCCTTATTTGGAAATCCCGATCGAAGGAACAGTGGTCAGTGACATTTCGGTTGTTGGACCTCGTTTTTCGAGCGAAAGAAATTTATTAAGACTGGGAACGATTGAAGCACAAAAAGGGATCAGCACAACATTGTATCTGTTGGTGAAAGGCCCTTATCGCGAAACCATTGAAATGAGACTGGGGGCCGTCGATCCGGGTAACATATTACAAGTCACACTGGGAGAACGCACTAAAATCAATAATGGGCTAGTGGTCAAGTATCCACTTTCAGTCGTGATTCCTCCTGGCACACGTCATAAAATCAATCGTTTGGGAACAGAAACATCTAGCTACGCTGAAATTCATATCCAATCCGACCACCCTGAGGTCAAAGACCTGCCAATCTTTGTGGAATTTTCTATTCAAGATTGAACCTTTCATGCCTAAGCGAGCGCCTACACCCGTGAGCACCATTGTGGAACAGCTGTCACCGAACCCCAGGCAGAAAGGTCAAACACGTCGTTTTCACAAAACACTTTTCAATCGCACACTGCATTCTTCTTTCATGCCCTCCTGGCGAATAATGCTTCTCGTCGTAACGAGCTCATTGAGTAGTTGCACGGAACCGACAAGCATCCAAAACACCAATGAATCTGTGACCGGTCAATCGGTTCCTGATGATATGCTCACATCTAAAACCGAAGGATCAGACGCTTCTCGTCTGTCCACGACAAACGACCGCACCATCAATAGTTCGCCAACCGAAAGTCCTGCGCATGCGGTACACGCCAGCGTGACCGATCTAGCAGACTTCACCAAGTGGCCTAGGCCACAGTTCACGTTGTTCCTTACCGGTCGACAGCATGGATACATCGAACCTTGTGGATGCACAGGATTGACGAACCAAAAAGGGGGACTGGCAAGACGACACAGTGTTCTGGAACAAGTCCGTGAACTTGGCTGGCCAACAGTGGCTATGGATATCGGCAACCAGGTACGGCGATTTGGCGTGCAACCGCAAGTCAAATTTCAAATGACCGTGAATGGCTTACGGCAAATGAAATATGACGTGGTTGCATTCGGACCAGATGATCTGCGCTTGTCATTTGGGGAACTTTTGGCTGCCATTGTGGGAGAAGAAGGCGAGCCTCCGTTTCTATCAGCGAATGTCGACATCCTCGGAGTGGTACCAAAATTTCAAATTATTGAAACAGACGGACATAAAGTAGGTGTGACAACCGTGCTGGGCGATAGTTATCTCGATCGCGTGGCTAGTGACGAGTTGGCAATCATTCCTTCGTTGGACGCACTAAGTACCATCTGGCCGAAATTGGAAAAAGCATCGTGTGACCTGTATGTACTACTGGCTCATGCCTCCATTCAAGAATCACAAGATCTGGCTCGTAATTTTCCACAATTCGATGTCGTCGTCACCGCAGGTGGCGCGGGGGAACCGACCTACCAACCGGAGCAGATTGATGGAAGTGACGCAGTCCTTGTGCAAGTTGGCACAAAAGGTATGTACGCGGGTATCCTCAGTGTGTACGACAGTGCCGACCAACCTTTACGTTACCAACGTGTGGCGCTCGACACCAGATGGCCCGACTCGTCACAAATGTTGCGCCTATTAGCCGAATATCAGCATCAACTTGAAGCATTGGGCCTCGATGGGCTTCAACTACGGCCAGCCAGCCATCCCAGTGGAAGAACGTTTGTTGGCTCGCAGAAATGCGGCGAATGCCATACGACAGCACACTCCATTTGGACCAAAACACCGCATGCACATGCGACGCAAACGTTAGTGCAACCAATAGAACGTTACAATGTACCTCGGCATTATGATCCCGAGTGCCTGAGTTGCCATGTCACTGGCTGGAACGCACAAGGGTATTTCCCTTACAAGTCCGGTTACCTGGCACTGGAAGCTTCACGAAATCTCCACGGTAATGGTTGTGAAAATTGTCATGGCCCCGGATCGGAACATGTGGCAGCAGAAGAAGGCAACCTCGACATCTCCGACGAAGAACGGCTCCAAATTCACAAACAAATGCGTCTACGCCTGCAAGATGCCAATAACCTCTGTTTAGGGTGCCATGATATCGACAACAGTCCAGAGTTCCACATCGAAGGAAAATTCGAAGAATACTGGAAAAAAATAGAACACTACGGTAAAGACTGAGGCAAAGATTGATCCGTACTATCCCGGCCCAACCGTAGGTGGACCACAGAAGGTACTACGATCGTTTTCCGATAACCGTTTCTCGATCACCATAGTCCAAGACGATGACGGGCATGGTGATCGGGACAGAAAAGCATTCTGTCAACTTCCCGATGCAAGACTCGGGGCATGACACCTGCCCCACCGTTCAGCTCCCCGCCCTCAGTTCCGCTAGATGTTGCGCGGTACCAACAAGCCGGTCCCAATGCTCGTGGATATACTCCGGAGGTCCGCCAATTTGTGCAACGACCGTGGCTACATTTTCGGTCGGCACCATTTCGATCGCATCCCATGGACAGACCAACAGTTCGTAAGGATTCGTTTTCTTTTGCGGGATATGCACACAGACTTCACAACCAACGCAACGCTCCAAATCAATTTCACACCACTGTTGCGTGCCTTTAATGGCTCCCCGATTGATTGTCTTGATAGAAATACAATCGACGGGACAGACTTCCAGACAAGACTCACAACCCGTACAATTGTCGGCATTGATAACGGCCAGTTCCTTGGGAACTTTTTTTCTCGGTCCTTTTTTTCCCATCGGCTACTTGTCCTTCGTCTCCCCAAACGTCTCCCCAAACAGATGTTTCATCTTCTCCAGTTTAGCATGCCAGACCGATCTATGCTACTGGGTCTTCTATGCTACTGGGCTGTGTCTGTCGCGTAAAGTCTAAGTCAAATCTGGCGGCCAAAATTGTCTTTCGAGGGAGGCTTGATGGGGCCTACCCAAAAGATGGACACCCGTTAGACATCGCTGCTCACATTGAGCCCCACAACCATACAGCAAATTCCGAACCAATTCAGCATGAAAAACAAACTCCCAGTTCGAGCCGGTTCGAGGAATTTTTAAATTGTTCTAGGTCGCTATCCAACAGATTTTTAATTTTTTATTAGCAAGCAACCTAACACCATCGTTTCCGATAACCGAGCCAGCATCCAATCGGCTTCTGGTCCCCCTGCCGCATCATGTCGATCAATATGTCCAATCAATACCAGTGTAGAACGTCCGCCCAGGCTGGAATACGCCTAGGTTCGCTCCTGGATTGAAATGCGGGTCAAAATGCTGTTGGTAAAACCGGTCAAAAAGGTTTTCAACACCAACCGTCATTAAAAGATTCTTGCTGACTTGTCGGTAGGCGCGAATGTCATAAATCACGTACCCCGGTGTTTCGAGTTCTGCGAGGCTCGTGGCAATTTTATCTTGATCATTGGTCCAATCAGCAGCCAACTCGACGGCCCAACGAGGATTCGGGCAGGCGTCGTGACAGCGCAATCCGGCGCGACCATTCAATGGTGCAATCACCGCCAACGATTCCTCGGTCGCTAAAGATCCGCTACGGGCGCCAAGTGGCGTAACGCTTTGGCGAATATTACCGATTGAGTTATCACGGGTCCGGTCCAATCCTTCGACATAATTCAAAGTCGTAAAACCGGTCCAACGACAACCAAAGTCGTATTCGCCGTAAAGTTCACCACCTACCAAAGTGGCCAGCGTAGTGTTGACCGGGTTGAACGAGGTTCCAAATCCAATGTCATCCAAAAAATCGTAGGTGATATAATCTTCGATGAAGGCATAAAAACCTCGCGCTCCGGTCCGCAGCCTTGAGTAGTTGGCGGTCAAACCGACATCCATTTGCCACATTCCCGACGCCTCCAGATCGGGGTTTCCAATGACACGGGAGACGACGAGTTGTGGTAACACGGCAATGAACGGGTTGTCCGCGTAAAGCTCTGTCAACGTCGGCGGCCGTTTGGCATAACCAGCTCCTAAATCAAGTGTCCAATGCGATCCGACCTTCCGATCTGCAGTCAAATAACCCGAATACAGTAAGAAATCACGGGACAGATCCTGACCAACCGAGTTTTCAATTTGCTGGCTTTGCGTCGGATCCGAATCGGTCGCAACGGCATCCATCCGGCCACCCATTTTAAGATTCCAACACGAACTCACCGCCCGTCCTCGTTCAAAATAGATACCAGGGTTGGAAGACCTTGCATTAGCAATCGGATTATTGGCAAAATCAATTTGGGGCGGAAAACCTGGCGGCAAGCCTACAATATTACCAATGCTGTTGTATTCGTTGAGACGCTGTTTCAAGAAACGTAAATCCGTACCCACTTTAAGATAATCACATTTTTGACAACCCCAGGTCGTTGCCACACTATAACCAGTTGACATCGCGTCAACATCTGTTGTACCGACAAAATCACCAACTCCTATGAATGGACTAAAATCAACATTGATACCTCCCAGTCCAGGAATTTGTCTTCGTTTTCCGGCTCCCATGTTGTCGCCTTCGAAGCGTGTGCGGTTATACCAGACCTCAGCTTCCAGCTCGTCTGAAAAACTAACACAATCGTTTACATATTCGACCTTGTATGCGTCCGTCACCAAATACCGCATGTCATAAATCTGGCCAGGGAATTCCACATCGGTCTGATCGAGTCGCAGTGCCCAAAAATCAATATGCTCGTGTGAAGATGGATCCCATCCCAATGCAATATCCCAATCACGAGACTTGTAGCTGGACGGCATTTCAAGTGAATCGCCCGTTTGGTAATCATTCCCGGTCCGATGGCCATATCCGACCCGGTAACCCCAGTTATTAGAACCACCATACAAGGTTTCCCGTCCATACCATTGATCACCGTTGTGTTTCCAGTCGAGACTTGTGCGACCGTGACTTTGATACCCCTGCTTGTACCGAGGCGCTTTCAACAACTCGACATCGAAAAACGCGTAACCGGGGCCGTACAGTGATGAGTAGGGTCCTTGAATCACGAGAAAGTTGTCGACAATGCGTGAGTCGATCTTACTCATCAACGTGTCCAGATCCTGCCGCGCGGCAAACCAATAAGAACCGCTACCCGATTGCTGACCTATATGACGACCACGAGCAACGTTGTAGGTGACAATGGGTGTCCGCTGTTCGGTACTTACACCCAATACCGCGTTGGACTTGCTGATTAGGTTTCCCGCATCAGTGGTGCTAAGAATTGTAGACTCAATTCCCAGAACAAAATCACTCCCTGGTCTGATTCCCTCGGCCATTCGTTCAGCACTTAACTGGTTAACAATACTGGCTTGGCTGGCGGAAAACACGCTCGACAATCGAGTGGAGGCGAGAGAAAGGGACGTCGGTTCCGCCTGTTCGATCGTTGGCGCTATCGCCGGTTGGTCGGGTTGTTGTTTGAGCCGCATTCTAGCCATGGCCGGGAGAATCGAGCCCGACCCATCCAAAAAACTATCAATGCGTTGGTCGCCAGACGATTCGACCGCCGCCGAAAATTCACCCGCCACAAACACGACTTCACTCTCTTCTTCGAACAAGTCCTTCGTTTCACTACCACGGACATCATGGGTTTCCCACAATCCAAAAAATGCCAGTGCCAACATGCCCTGACAGAATCTCAACGTCCAAGTAGTCATTTCAACTTCCCCCCTGCGGCTGGATTGTAATTGGCGATCACTTTGTTCTAAGTTCATTGCAATCCGAACGATTTCCCAAACAGGCACAACGCATACTTCACGGAGAACAGCACCTTTCGATATAATTCGTTTTCTTTACCAAAACGAATGAATAAACCGGTCTTCAAACCTAAAGATTGCCTAGCAGGCAGCATCCGGAGAAAACGAATCAGTGGAAGAACCGTTAAACTCTGCACATGATTTATGCCGGAAATTTTTACCTAACGACTTCAATAGAAAAGACTTAGGGCGCCAGATTGCACAAGAACTACAAATCGAACCTGGAAGATGCCCTGTGAACACACATCAGCAACTACCTTGTCGCCAAGATGCGTCTGGGATGGTGGATGAGACCTACTCCACGTTTGAATCAGCTGCCTCGGAAACCTCCGACACGGAAAACTGCTCTCGCACGCGCTGAGCTTCGTCCCGCACCCGGCCCAGGTCGAGATTACCGGGGCGATGTTGGATAGTCCATTGGAGTGCCTGTTGATAATACTGTTCAGCATCATTGTTGGGTCCGGCCGCCTGTTGCCAAAGAGTCATGGCCAGGAAAAAAAGCTCCGTTGCCTGCGATTCGTTCTCCCGTAATGCAATGGTTTTTTGCAACCATGCAACCGCTGTCGGCCATTTGCCGGTACGATAATCGACGATTCCCAGCGTAGTACAGTAAAATGCGTTTTGGGGCGCCGAGTCGTGCGCACGACGACCTAATTGTCGAGCCACTACCGGATCGCGCACGGATTCAAGAGGACATGTCAACAAGAACCTGGCGAAATGATTTAAATGTTCGGCCGCAGATTCTTTTTCAGAACCGGTAATCTCCTGCCAATGATGCTTGGCTTTTTCAAAAGCTGCCAAGGCCCTTTTTTCGTCACTGTTAGTCAGATGCAACGTGCCCAACTGCTTGTAGACCACGGCCAATGTGTCACTTAATTCAGGTCTTTCCGGTTGACTGCCAATGAACGGTTCAAGTGCTGTAACCGCTGCCTGAAAATGGTCCAATGCGAGATCCAACTGGCCCAATTTGTGCAACACATGTCCAAGATTGGCCTCTGCAACTGCCCGCCTCTCTACATACCGCGGTACGTCTGGATTGGCTGTAGCAAGGTCCGCAAACACTTGTGTCGCGGTCTGATGAATTCTGGCAGCATCTTCGTCCTTGCCTTGGTCACTAAACATTCTGCCAGTAGCATCGATGGTAACCCCTTTATGTTCTACGAATTTCGGCAACTCAAAAATACGTGCCAGGTGATCATAATAGATCGACGCCTCGCGCAAAGCCATTTCTGCTTCACGGGTGCGGCCCAACCGGTAAAGTGCCCAACCTTGGTTATAAAGGGTCGCGGACAGATTTTCCTTGTAGGGCCGCATATGTCTGAGATTGTTGCTCAGAGCCTGATATCCTTGAACGGCCACTTCGAACGCCATCAGTTGTTCTTGGAATTTACCAACTTTCCCCAATACGGCAGCGCGTTCGAGGCTAGCAGTGGCGACAACTTCGCGCGCGTCAAGATTTTCATTTTCTGCCTCCACCAATGAGACACGCTGTTCCGAACCCTCTACCACTGTTTCCAGGTCAACCGATTTCTTGAGAATCGTTTCTCCAACCTGCTGGGCAAAATCAAACTGCTCCAAGGCACTGGCATATTGACCTTGTAAAAGTAAAATCCGTCCTAGGACAAGTCGTGATTTACCAAGCGAGATTGCGTATTCATTCTGGCTCAAGTTTCGACTTAGTAATGGGGACAATTCAACGACCGCTTCTCGCAAACTACCCTCTGCTGCGCCAAGATCGCCTGCATGAAGTTGCAATAAACCCAAATTGTGATACACGTCGCCCAACGCACGGGAAAATTCAAATAAATCCGGATACGCTTTCACGATTGGCTGTAAATGCTCAATCGCAAAACGATAGGATTTCTCCGCCTCAGTTTGTTGATTTTGGTCAGCCTGAACCAATCCCATCATGTTGTGCGTATGCGCTATTTCCAGTTTCGCAGCGGAATCTTCGGGATAGCGCCAAAAAATTTCCACGGCACTTTGATAGGCATCAACGGCGGCCAACGTATTACCCAGCCTCCGCTCAGCCTGGCCTAAACGCTGAAATGCACGGCCACGTTCTATTTCCAGATTAGGCAAGTCCACTTGCTGTTCCGTCAATTTTGCGTATTCATCCACGGCCAGCTGCAGAAATTGCTTGCGTACGTCCGCATACATCCAATGGTATTGTAACGATTCGGCGGCCCCAGTTACAAATTTATCCACCGTTATCCGCGCATCGCGTAATCGTTGAATTGCAAAGTCACGCTGACGTACTGCTTCCTCTTTTGCCTCCGCTTCGTCTACTTTGGCAATCGTTTCTCGCTGTAATGCTTGTTGGACAGAAATCAGGGCAAATAGCGAAACAATCGAAACCAGGACAAGCGACGCGGCAGTTGCCTGAGCCCATGCCTTGTGCTGCCGAAACCAACGAGCCGATTTTTGCAACAATGATTCCTGAAAAACACTAACCGGTTCATCTGCCAGCCAATGTTCGATATCTTCGGCAAATTCATTTGCAGATTGATACCGCTGTTCTTCGCTCAGTGACATGGCTTTCAGACAAATTGCTTCCAGCGGTTTGGGAACACTTTTGTCAATTTTTCGGGGTGGCTCAAAATCTCCCTCCCTCACACGTTTTAACACGCTACCAACGTCTTTGTCACGAAAAGGTGGACGCCCGGTAAGCAAGTGAAAAAAGGTAGCGCCCAACCCATAAATATCAGAAACAGGTCCCAGGCGGTCTAACCGTCCTGCAGCCTGCTCCGGACTCATATACGGAGGGGTACCTACCGTGGAACCCATCGACGTGGCTACAAAATCCTTGCCGATCGAAGGTGAGATTCGCCGCTGGTCTATTCCGAGTGTCAATTCCTCATCGCTGACATCGACGACTTTAGCCATCCCCCAGTCAACTAACATGGTTTCTCCATACCGACCGAGCATGATATTTCCCGGCTTAATGTCGCGATGCAGTACCTGGCGACTATGCGCATATTCCAACGCATAACAAACGTCGATGAAACGCCGCAAGAGTTTCCGAAACTCAAGCGTACGTTGTCCGGGAGCACGTTTGTTTCGATGCGCTTTGTGAAAACGAGAGATCGCATCTTTGAGACTGTCACCGCGAATAAACCGCATGGCATAATACGGTCGGCCATCAGGGTAGGTTCCCATCCCGTAGACAGGAACGATACCGGGATGTTCTAGTCCTCCTGTAATCTCTGCTTCCAATACAAATCGCCCACGGCTCATCTGATCGTCGGCGAATTGGTCTTGGATCTCTTTGAGCGCCACTTCTCGATTCAATTCATCATCCATTGCCACAGAAATCTGGCCGATTCCTCCCCTGGCATGTGGCCGCAAAACTCTAAAGCGCGTCGTGCCTGAACTGTCAGGCAACGTCGGCAGTTGCATTGTCGTCAAGACATCGACTTGGCTAGAAGACCGCGAAATCCTTGCCAATGAATTCTCAATATCCTCATCACCCACATGACAAAGTGCCTCGCGCACAGCTGCCAGTGACATCGTCACGGTGTTAACCGCTGTCAAACTTTTCTCGGCATCGTTATCATTTTCACGTAGATATTCTTGGACCAACGTCTGCAGCATGGCATGACGTTCCTTGGTAAGAAACTCTTTTTCGATAAGAATTTCTCCTAGCGGTCTCGACTTATCATTTACCCAAATACTCATCGCTTGTAGTAATTGGTCACGGTCCACAAAATTCAGCTGCAATGCCAAGAACGCAAATAACAAATTGAGATCCGCCAATTCGTCACGTGTATACTCTGCCATCCGACAGTTCTCCACTCATGGTTTTCATAATTTCAATGCAGATCGTTCCAGGTGCACACAGTAAATTCTACAAACCAGAATTTCTCCGTCTGACCTCTTCATACAAATTGTATTTTTATTTAAAAAGATAATATCTACATTGGATGTCTGTTCAAAGTGGCCGACCGACTGAGAATATCCACAATCCGTATGCTATACGACCACCAACATGAATAGTTGTTGTTGACTGCACCAGCCATTGGGGTAGCCAATATTCGCAGACGCAAACTCCCTATTGCTCTTAGAGACAATAAGAGTCATTCAGCCACGGCCTACCAAAACGCTAACACAACACCAATCGCCGAAGGATTGTCCTGCGCGACAACAGCCGTCAAGAAATCATTACCCTTGTCCACCGGACGAATCTTGATTCGGTTCTGTTGTTTTATCGTAGAATTGTTTCAAATCGCCGAAAGTTCGCATCGGCTCGCGCCCTTCTTCCATCGCCTTGGTAATAGGAACAGATGGCTTGGAAGGTTTTCGTTCACGAGGACGTTTGTTGAAATTCTTGCCTTTTTTTACAGATTTTGGTTTGTGCGACGGTCTCGCTTGTCGTTTTTCGTTTTCGGGCCGGCCCTGTTTTTTCGTCGATGCTGGCCGCTCTGTACCCGGTTGGATTGCGGTCAAGGACACTCTTCGACGTTGCTTGTCGACTTCTACGACCCACACCTTGACCACATCGCCGACACTGACCACTTCGTGTGGATCACTAATATACTGGTTTGCTAAGCGACTCACGTGGATCAGTCCACTGTCATGCAACCCGATATCGACAAAGGCGCCAAAATCAACCACATTCAATACGGTACCAGCAAGTTCCATTCCCGGTTTTAAATCATCAAGTTTAATGATCCCACGCCGAAAAATTGGGGGTGGCAAATCCTCACGTGGATCTCGCCGTGGCCTGGTTAAGGAATTCAGAATATCGTGCAATGTCAATTCACCAATCCCCAGTTCCTGGACCAATTGTGGCAGCGACAGTCCCGCAAACTCACCGGCAATTAAATCGCCACTCTCTTGCGAATCTGCCACCTGGTCCGTGGTCTCCACAGCCTGAGTCGCAACATCCCGATTGACAACAACTGGGGTTGACTCTGTCGACTCATCTTGGACGAGCTCTCTGTCCAAAACGTTCGCATCGGCTTGTGCATTGGCCTCCACCACGCGTTCGGGAATTTCTTCGCTTCCAGCCTCAGTTGGTGATGCGTCAGATGGTAAATCCGGCGCTGATGGTTTGACCACGTGAATGTTCTCCGTTGGCAGTTCCGCCTCACCAGCGATTGGCAACGTCGACACTTCCTCTGCATTGCGTTGGTCAGCCATATCGTCCGTCGTGGGCTGCTGAATCGACTCCGTTCTCGCTTCGGAACTGTCTTCAGCCAATGACTTGAGCGCAGTGGGGCCTTGAACGCGCCGAGCCATTTCTTCAATGCTACTGCCAAGGTGTGCTAACACTCGTTCGGCAACATGATAGCTTTCAGGATGAATCCAGGTGGCATCGAGCGGATTATCCCCACCAGTAATTTTCAGAAAACCAGCAGCCTGAACATAGGCTGCTCCACCAATACCTGGCACTTGTTTGAATTCCTCACGATTCTTAAACGGACCATGTTCCCGCCGATAATCGTAAATTCGTCTGGCTGTTAACTTATTCAATCCCGAAACATAACTCAACAAAGCGGGACTGGCCGAATTCACATCCACCCCCACTGCATTCACACACGATTCCACGACCGCATCCAACGAACTGCGCAAATGCTTCGCTTTCACATCATGCTGATAGAGTCCAACCCCAATATTGGCCGGCGTGATTTTTACCAATTCGGACAGGGGATCAAGCAAGCGCCGACCGATGGATACGGCACTACGTTGCGTTGCATCAAGGTCCCGCATTTCTTCCCTGCCGAGTGGACTGGTCGAGTAAACACTCGCTCCTGCTTCATTCACAATCGTATATTCGACATTCCGCTCAGCAAGTTCCACAGCGATAACGTCGGCCACTAACGCTTCAGTTTCCCGACAGGCACTACCGTTTCCAATAGCAACAATCGACGAGTCATATTGCACAATCGTCGATGCGAGTTTTTCGCGAGATTCTTTCTTCCGCTCGGACTTACCAACAATATAAATCAATTCATGACCCAAAATGCTACCGAATTCGTCAATGCCTGCCAGTTTGCAACCGCTGCGGAAGCCAGGATCGATAGCCAAAACACGTCGGCCCACTACAGGAGGTTGTAATAATAGATTGCGCAAGTTTCGTGCAAACACTTGAATCGCATGCGTCTCTGCCCGATCGGTTAGTTCCCGTCGTACTTCTCGTTCAAGACTCGGAATAATCAGCCGCACAAGTGCATGGCGAACACAAGTTTGTAGATATGCTACATGAGGATGATCTGCCGCAATCGTTCGCTTATTCGCCTCGGCCTGCAATATTTCAGTATCGATGTCCAGTTTCACTCGTAGCAAACCAGCCCGATCCCCGCGATTCAACGCCAGAACTCGATGAGGAGGAATGCGTTGTAACGATTCACGGTAGTCGAAAAAATCTTTGAAGGCCGATTCAAGTTTAAGTCGCTTTTTATCTTTTTTTGTCTGCCGCTTTGACGATTCTCGCCGTCTATCAGCAGCTTGGCTCGAAATGGTTACTGACTCAGTCTGGTGCTGTTCGGGATCCTCACCGGTAGCCGATTCGGCGTCCGAACCATTCGGTGGTGTCTGGTCTGGCTGTTTCAACGGAACATCGTTAGCGCTCGTATCCACAGAGGATATATCACTACTTTCCTTAACGCTCCCGGTTTCATCAACTTGACCATCGGCCCCCGTCTTGCCTGACGTTGTATTGAGAAGCTGATTCGACACATCAGGAACAGCCACCTCAGCCGTTCGAGGAACCTCAGCGGCAGACCCCGCATCAGCACTAGGAGAATGGTCAATCCGAACACTGGCAAGCATACCACGACTCCAGATGATACGTCGTAAAGTGCTTCGGAGTTCGAGTTGTTCGCCGAACCGCTCGGCAATCAAATGCCGAACACCATCCATTACCTCCGTAGTAGTAGGCAAACCCTTTTCCGCGTCCGTAAACGCTTGCCAACGTGATTCCAAATCGGCTGCCGGGACAACACCACTAATAATTTCTTCGGCTAATGGTTCTAACCCGCGTTCACGAGCCTTTGTCGCTAGTGTCTGCTTTTTGACACGGTACGGAAAATAAAGATCTTCTAGTCGTTTCGTCGATGAAGCCGATCGAATCTTGTCTTCTAATTCCGTGGTTAACTTTCCCTGTGACTCGATTGACCGAAGAATTTTTTGTTTGCGGTCTGTCAGCGAGCGCAACTGGTCCGTCTGTTTCTGGATCTGTCTGATCCGCTCCTCATCCACACCTCCAGTTTGGTCTTTCCGATATCGTGTAATAAACGGGATCGTATTGCCATCATCCAGCAACGCGATCACCGTTTCCACTTGATGAAGGGAAAGACCTACATCCTTCGCAACCGGATTAAGATCAATGGTGACAGAGGTGTGCATATGGTTAAGAGGAGTAAACTGCACCGACGCAATGACTTAGGAAGAGACTTAGAAAGACTAGCCTAATAGTCTGGCAATCTAGGGATCATGAAGCTAGTTGTCAAGATTCGCTAGTATAGCAACTGTTTCTGCTATCATTTTCAAGCGAATCTCAAAAATATGAAAATTCACAACAAAAGCTCAAACCTTTGCGACCGGTAGTACCGATAACCCTTGAGGAACTAGGGGGCGCCGATACTTTGCTTGTTTGCATGGATGCCAGCAAGTTCGGCAAACAAAAGTCATTCCTTAGTTATATGGAAGGGATTCCGTGATTCAGCCGCTGCGCATTTATTACGGTCCGGAAGAGGATAATACTGCTGTCCTCAACCATTCGAAAGTTCGTGAAAACACGGCAACTGTCCCATTAGGCGACGTTTTTCCCGCTCTTCTCGACGCTCTCGAATCAAACCGTACTTGGCCCTACGATTTTGCGGACGATGAAATCACTATCTCCTCGGATCTGTACGAGGTTTTGCTAGCTTATCGGCACTATCGTCGGCCATCCGCGTAATTCAAGCGGTATTACAGAGACAAACCGCCAAATATGGTTGCCTGTAGCATCCGTGTCCAATCACTTTTTTGCTGGTGAATGGTACAGAACACTCCCATGGCCAACCAAACTGAACGTAAAAAAAGTTAAATAGTTACTCACGCCAGAAAATTCTGTCGATTTGTTTGCAGCTTCAACAAAATCATGGCTGCAGCTACCATCCAGAACACGATCATATCGCATGCCGACTTATCCCTGTTTTGCTAAGCACCCCATCCTGTCTTTTCAATCCATCTGGTGTTTCAAAGGTTCCAGAAAACGGCTGATCAGAGATTTGAAGCAGCGGTGAGCCTAAGACAACCATTTCCGTATTCCTTCATGTTGGCCTTCTCAGGTTACGATGTGTACACAGACTGGTTCGCTAGTCCAAAAACATCAAAACAATGCCAATTCTCGCTACTTCATCATCTACGACCAATGCGAGGCATGCTAACCATAGCTTTCGGAAAGAAAAAAGGGTTCCACCTTGAGCAAAAAACCATTGGACCAGACCGAGATGCTATCGTCAGACGATACGGGAAAAAGTGTACCCGCAAACAATGCATCCCGAAACAATGGACAGCAACAGCAAGCCGACGACTTGATCCATCGAATCAAGGAATCAGCAGACAAGCTGGCACGTGATGGTTCTTCACGGGGAGATCTGAAAATTATAAGTCGGGCACTGCGTGAATTGCGATATGCATTCAAAGTTTTTTCTCCATATCGCGACCAGCGCAAAGTCAGCGTATTCGGATCGGCAAGGACTCTGGTCGAGGATCCTCGTTATCAACAAGCCGTAGATTTCGGTCGATCGATGGCAGAAAACAATTGGCTCGTCGTGACAGGTGCGGCCAACGGGATCATGGAAGCCGGACATTATGGAGCTGGCCGAGCTAACTCCATGGGATTGAATATTATGTTGCCCTTCGAGCAAGATGCCAATCCGGTGATTGCCGGTGATCCCAAGCTTGTCCACATGAAATATTTTTTCACTCGTAAATTGATGTTCGTAAAAGAGTGTGACGCAGTGGTCTGCTTTCCCGGTGGATTTGGGACCTTGGATGAAGCCTTAGAAGTTTTAACATTGTTACAGACAGGAAAAAGAGAGATCGTTCCGGTCGTTTTTATCGATGTGCCTGGCAAGAATTACTGGGACGTATTTCACAAGTTCATCATCGACCACCTGTTAGTGGATGGCATGATTTCTCAAGAAGATATTTCACTTTTTAAATTAACCGATGACCCGCAAGAAGCGGTTGCAGAAATCATGCAATTCTTCCAGGTCTATCACAGTATGCGGTATGTTAAACAGGAACTTGTCCTACGTCTGAACGAAAAACCTACCACTGAATTGTTAGACAACATCAATCATGGTTTTCAAGATATCCTCGTAGAGGGTGAATTTCGTTCATGTACTGCCTTACCGGAAGAACAAGACCAAGCCGATCTGGCCCACCTACACCGACTGGCGTTTCACTTCAACCGACGTAGCCATGGACGGCTGAGACAATTAATCGACTCTTTGAATCGGGGCAGTGTCTCCATTTCGTCTAACGGTTGACTTTTTTAAATAGGCGATATCAACTAGTCAATTCATGTACCAAATCCACCAAAAAGCGAACATTGTCCACCGGTGTCTGTGGCAAAACTCCATGGCCCAGATTGAAGATATGACCTGGTCGACCCTCCACTTGAGAAAAAATCTCTTGCGTCTTCCTGCGAATCTCCCCACGGTCAGCCAGTAAAACGGCCGGATCAAGATTTCCTTGAACCGAATACTCCGTACCGATGGTGCGCCATGCATCTCCCAGCGAAATTCGCCAATCGACCCCCACCACAGTACAACCCCCTTCAGCTAACAAGCTGAGAAGCGCAGGATTCCCAGTGGCAAAACTGATCACTGGAACACCTGGGGTGAGCCCCGACGTGATCTGCTTTACAAAAGGAAGCACATGATCGCGATAGTCGTCTACACCGAGACACCCCACCCACGAGTCAAACAATTGAACGCATTGTGCACCAGCTGTGATTTGCGCGTTGAGATAAAGTGTAACAGCACGTACAAACCGCTGCATCAAAGCGTGCCACGCCCCTGGATCACGGTACATCAACGTTTTAGTATGCAGATAATTCCGGCTAGATCCCCCTTCAATCACGTAACTCGCCAGAGTAAATGGGGCACCAGCAAACCCAATCAAAGGAATATCCTCTGGAAGGTCCTGACGGGTCTGACGCACTGTTTCTGTCACAAAATGAAGTGCATCGATCGTTTCCAGCTCCAGCACTCGATCAACATCAGCTGCTTCTCGTATTGGATTATGAATCACCGGACCTTCTCCCTGTTCATATTCCAGGTCAAGACCCATCGGTTCCAGGATTGGTAATAAATCCGAAAAGATAATGGCCGCGTCCACCCCCAAGTGCTGGACCGCCTCTACCATGACTTGGCTACACAATTGCGGATTCTTGCACAATTCGAGAAATGTCGTTTTGGCACGTACAGCCCGGTAGTCCGGCAAATAACGTCCTGCTTGACGCATCAACCATATGGGAACATGAGGCACCGGTTCGCGGCGACAAGCTTTCATAAAGGGGCTGTCATACCAGGGAGTTTGTTTGTCCAGGGCATGACTGTCTGGAGCGGAAAGCGTGACAGCAATTTGGCGTTTCCGTGCCAGCGCTGTTGCACTTCGCCGTGCTGCTTCGGCAACTAGGTGCCCCATTTTAAACACTTCAGGTTCAATATCGACAGCAATTTCACAATCCCGTAGCCGTTCACTAGTCGTCGGCCCGATCGACGCGACAACCTGCTGCCGTAGAGCATTTCGAAGTTCCTCAACACATCCAATTTTTTCAGCCATGTCTAGCACGTTGGTGACTTGGTGGGCCGATGTAAACAGAACGACATCCCGTTCGTTGTTACAGAGTGCCTGAATATTTTGCTGCAAACGTACTGGGTTTTCTGGAAATGCCCAACGATAAACTTTCAGGGCAATGACCTGGGCCCCCCGGGCTTCCAAACCAGCCACCAGGCTGGCATTCGCCTGGCCATATTCTTGCAGTCCAATAATCATTTGCGAGACGTTCAGCTGGCGATCTACCGTATCCAAAACCTCGCGCCAAGTATTTGGTTCTGGAACTTTATAAGTCGGTACAAGTCCTCGTTCTCTCATAGCGACCACCGGCTTTGGGCCTCGTGCCAAAGTTGTGATATCGGAGAGCGCTGCGAGAAATCGTGCGGAATCAACACGCTTTTCGATGCTGGACATTAAATGCCGAAAACCAACGCCTGTCATAAAAATGACAACATCCACCTGACCGGTAATCACGAGATTGGCAAAATCAACTGTCGGACGATAATCGTCCACAGGAACTTCCCGCATGGATGGACTAACGCTGGGCTGTCCGCCATGACGGCGTATCAACCGCGCAATGTCCTCCGCCCGCCGGCTCTCGAAAGCCGCCACTCGCAGTCCACTAAATTCAGCTTTATCACTTGGCATACCATTTATGCTAACCGAGTGCCGGTCATTTCTGAAGGTGTATCTCTATGTTAAGATAGAAAGCCACATACAGTATATTACTACCTGGATCCAACTAAACCAATCCAAACCGACATCAATGGACGCTCATCAAAAATGACTGCTAATTCAACGACCGACTTCGACACACTCCAGACACTCATTGAGCAAGAAGGCGTGGATGCCGGACTAACCATGCTTGCAAAATTTTTCCGGCGGGACAAAAAATATCACGATCTGTTCGAAATTCTGAAGCTAACCTTGCGGTTCAAATTTGGTTTACCGCTGGCCGATAGCGACCAGAGTGAGAATTTAACACCACAGCAACGCCAGTCATTCGAGGATGGCCTAGTAGAAGCTTGCCGTGATGTTGGCATGGCACTACTCAACGATGGAAAAATTCGCGAAAGTTGGATGTATTTACGACCGGTTGTAGACCGTGCCGAAATGGTACGACACTTGGCTCAAGCTCCTGTCAACGACGAAAACCGAGATGAAATGATCGAAATCGCATTACACGAAGGTATCGACGTAGGACGAGGCTATCGCCTGGTACTCGAACACTACGGTACGTGTAATGCTATTACAACTTTTCAGCATTTTGCCCACGGACAAAATTCACAGGATGTCCAGAAACCAGCTGCAATGCTTGTCGAACACGTTTATCAGGAACTGTTGCAATCCGTACAATCCCACATTGAACGGGAAGAAAAAACTGTGCCGGCTGACGAAAGCCTCAGCCAACTGATTGCCGACCGGCCATGGTTGTTCGGCGAATTAAGTTATCACCTCGATCCCTCTCATCTATCATCAACTATCCAGGCCGCCCGTTGTCTGCATGACCCGCGATATCTCCGGCTGGCTGTCGAAATGGCCAACTACGGTGAGAAACTGCACGAGCAATTCCAATATCCGGGCGAAGAACCGTTCCTCGACTTATACTCCAGCCATCGGCTGTATTTTCAGGCATTACTGGGAGAGAATCAGGAAGAAGCACTCAACTATTTTCACAATCGTGCTAAAAATCTTGACGCTTATCAACAAGGATCCCAAGCCGCCGAAACTTACATCGACCTACTGGCCCGTATTGCACGCCCAGCGGAGGCTATTTCAGCTACGATCGAATTAATTCCTGACAACGTTCACACTACCGGCCTGGCTCCTGATCTGTTGGAACTAGCTCGGCAATCCGGACATTATGAACAGGTTCTCAAGGTTTACCGCCAGCGTGATAATTTACTCGGATTTGCGACTGGGTTACTACAATCTGCCGAGCCTCAAACAACTTCACCCGACGCATAATCACTTTTGTCAACCAGGACCTTCGGATCACCCAGGTTTCTGGCCATCTAAGAAGTATATCGGTTCCACAAAAACGGCCTGCCTGGAAACAACCAGGCAGGCCGAGTTCAAATTCAATGAGGTGCAGTAGGCTCTACGGGGAAACCGCACCGGCCGGGGTAAAACGACGTGTGCCAGGAGCCAACGGATCATTCACGTCGGTCACGCGGAAAGAGTGATAACGTTTGCTGGGAACGAAGGCCGAAGGATCAACCAAAGGAGCAGGAGGCATAGGAGCCGCGTCACTCGCTTCGGGTGCTTCACCTGGATCAGCAGCATCACAACCGTCGTCACAACCGTCGTCACAACCGTCGTCACAACCGCAACTGGGTGCCGCACAACAAGCAACTACGTTGAGCAGATTAAGGTTCTTGATCTTGTTCAAGAGACCAATGCCACAACCGCAAGCCGATGCCGCACAACCACAACTGGGTTCCGCATCACAACCACATGCTGGTTCTTCTTCTTCACAACCACATTCTGGTGCTTCATCACAACAACTGGAAGCGCATGTGGGAATCAAACACCGAACTTTTTCACTAATTCTGTCAAGTAATCCACAAGCACATAGTGAAACGGATGCACATCCGCAAGATGGTTCCGCATCACAACCACATGCTGGTTCTTCTTCACAACCACATGCTGGTTCTTCTTCTTCACAACCACATTCTGGTTCTTCTTCACAACCACATTCCGGTGCCTCGTCACAACTGTCGCAACCACTGTGACCGAGTACCTTGTTCAACAAACCACCGCCAAAGCCCTGGCCACAGAGACCAACGCTCAGCACGAGGGATCCAAGAATAATGTTCCATTTCATCGAGCTATGTCTCCTAAAAATAAACTAGCCGAACTGACGTTTCCCGTGATCCGGCCAAGGTAAACTAACACCAGACACACCGCCTGTTAACATGACATCCAGTACGGGGTTTGGTACTTCTGTCGAAGAAGAACCAAGGAAAAAAGGTGGGGTTGGTGGAGGGCCAGGTTGGGGGGGCGGGAAAATCCCACGTACAGCCTGCACGTCTTCTCGCGCCAGAGCCGGTCAAGTCATCCTTTGACTTGAAATAGTTCGTCCGGTTTGGCTGACGCACCGCTTGGCATCGCACTAGGCACCTGAATCCCGTTGTGCGACATTTTCCCTATCGGCCTGTCCGATCAAGGTGCTTGAATGTTCAAAAGCAATTTTTAGCGAGTAATTTTTGGACATTCTGTCGCGCAAAGATTATCAATTCCTTAAACTGAAATGGTTGTAATGACTGTTATGAAAATGCCTGTTATGCACAAATCAAGAAGAACTTGGGGTTTTTCATATTTTTCGTACTGTTTCAGGCATTTCTCCCGGTAAGCCACCCCCAACAATCGTTGGAGAAGCCGACGCAGCGGTTGTCGCCAGCCCATTGGAACCGTATCCTAAGAAGTGCAAATTGACATGATCTGGATATCGTCAGATCATCCAAGCCACCCCAGAAAGCCAATTTTAAACTCGGTAGAATCACCAAGACCGTGGAAGGGTAACTGCCAATCGAATCTTGCACACCCCATTTTCCGCCCGCAAACCATACCTTACCCGCACAAACCATGAAACCGTCCCTTTTTGACGTTCGAATTTATCTGGAAGAGAATGCGATTGATATGAATTTTCTACAGCTTCCCTCGCTTAAAAGATACTTTTATTGGTGCTTTCTGATCGCCTGTTTCCCGATCACCGTTGAGTCAGCCCCCGTTGTGCCGGATTGGCCCCATTGGCGAGGACCAGAATATAACGGGAAGTCACGTGAAACAGGATTGATCGACGATTGGAATCCTAAGGGGGGGAAAAATGTCCGCTGGTCGCGCGATGATCTCGGCGGACGCAGCACTCCTATCGTGTTAAACGGGAGACTGTATATGATGGCCCCTGCTCCCGCAGGTGAACGAATCATCTGTCTTGATGCAGCCTCGGGGGAAACACTTTGGGAACAGCGTTTCAACGTGTGGCTCTCTGATGTACCGCGCGAACGCGTTGGCTGGTCATCGCCAGTGGGTGATCCAGAAACCGGACATGTTTATGCGCTCGGTGTTTGTGGAATTTTCCAATGTTTCCACGGTGAAACCGGTGAAATTCTGTGGGCCGTACCGCTACATGAACGTTTCGGTCTGCTGAGTACATACGGCGGCCGCACAAATTTCCCGATCATTTGTGAAGACTTGGTAATCATTAGTGGCGTGGTCATTGGTTGGGGGAACATGGCACGACCGGCACACCGTTTAATCGCATTCGATAAAATCACAGGCGATGTTATCTGGTTTAACGGTACACGTCCATTGCCTTATGACACAACATACAGCAGCCCCTCACTCAACGTGATCTCAGGTACAAAATCGTTAGTTTTTGGTTCCGGAGACGGTTCCGTCTGGTCTTTTCAACCACGCACAGGAAAACCTATCTGGAACTATCGTTTTTCACGCCGTGGACTCAATATTTCCCCGCTGGTAGTTGGAAATTACGTATACAGCGGACACAGTGAAGAAAATATCAGTGGAAATACCATGGGTGCTGTCGCCGCCATTGATGCAACTGGTAAAGGTGACATCACAGAAACGCATGAATTATGGCAGGAACGCGAGTTGATGGTAGGTAAAAGCTCGCCTGTTGAAATAGATGGGCGACTGTATTGTGTTGACGACCGGGCCAGGTTAATGGTTTTCGAAACAAAGTCAGGTGAGCCCGTCGGGCGTGAAATCTCATTGCGAGGAACCCAGATGCGATCCAGCCTGTTGGCGGCAGATGGAAAACTTTATGCGTTCGCCGTCAATGGCCGTTGGTCGATTCTACGACCTGTTGCAAATAGCATCGAAGTCGTCAGTCGTGGCCGACTTCCGCGTGGCGAAGAATGTCACGCATCGCCAATCTGTGCCAATGGTCGAATCTATATACCGTCCACTGGTCAATTGTACTGCCTGGAAGACAGCAGCCAGGAACATGGCGTTACCGAGAGACCCACAGCACCAGAAGAATTGCCCGTGACAACGGATACGGAAATCGCCCATGTGCAACTGGTGCCAGCCGAAGTGCTCATGTCACCCGGCCAATCACAACAGTTTTCTGTACGATTATTCAATTCACGGGGACAGCAACTCGAACACAGTGCGGTCGAGTTTTCGTTGTCAGGCCAAGGCGAGTTAACACCCGACGGAATATTCACAGCGGCTGGCGGAGACCAGCACGTTGACGCGTTAATCAAAGCAAGGCATGGTACGTTACAGGGAACCGCCCGGATACGCATCGTGCCGCCACTCCCTTGGAATTTCGACTTCGATAACACCCCACTCAGCCCGCAGACCGGCACCGGTGAACCAACCGTGACTTGGGTTGGTGCACGCTATCGGCACGTCGTGCGAAATGTGAAAGGCAACCAGGTGATGGTCAAGGTGACAACCATCCCTAAAGGAACCCGCAGTCGTTGTTGGTTCGGTCCATCTGATTTACATGACTACACGATCCAGGCGGACATTCAAGGCGATATTCGGAACGGAAAAATGCCCGACATCGGATTGATCGCCCAAGGTTATACACTGGACTTGTTAGGCCAGCACCAAAAACTGCAGGTGCGCACCTGGGGAACCGAACTACGCATGGCCAAAACCGTCGACTACTCGTGGCAATCTGGCCAATGGTATACGATGAAGTTTCAGGCTTCGACGGTTGCCGACAAAAAAATCCTCCAGGGTAAAATCTGGTTACGAGACAGCCCTGAACCAAAGGAATGGACCGTAGAAGCCACCGACGATTTCCCCAATCGTTCCGGTAGTCCCGGATTGTTCGGTAACGCCAAAGATGCACAACTTTTCCTCGACAATATTCGAGTGTATGAAAATTTTATCAGCACCAACTAACACGGAATTAATCTATTTTCTCTAACAACTCCAGGATAAAATTTGACATGTCCCATCAATCTTCTGCAGTTCGATCGTTGTCCCAAAAACGATCGGCGCTCCATAATCGCCAAAACAGAAACCGGCCACCAAGTGTTGCGGGATTGTTTATTCTGCTTTCTGCCCTGACGATGGTCAGTGGGTGTCAACCAGCCACACGTACTGAACCTACCAATTCAACCACCGCTGCGCAGACGGCGATTCCTGCAGCGGAAAAGGTAACCACGACCCTACCTGAAGTCACCTTGGGTGACGTTGATGTAAGTGACGCGCCAGCGGACGTCTTCAACCCGGTCAATACGTCGGAAAATTTGACACCATCGATCACAGAATCTACCCAAAGCGACGAGACGGCAGAGACCACTGAATCAGTCGAAGCGCCTCAGGAACAAACTGCCCCCGATACCGAGACTGCGACAGTTGAAAAATCGGACGCCGATATCAACGCGTCTGCTGTCACCAATCCGAACGAAAATGCGACCATTGTTGCTGGCGATTGGCCGCAGTGGGGTGGTACTTCCTATCGCAACAACACACCGATTGGCAAAAACATTCCCGCGAGTTGGAACGTCGGAACTTTTAATCGCAAAACCGGCGAGTGGTCGTCTGAGGGGGCGGAAAATATCAAATGGGTATCTCGGGTCGGTAGTCAGACCTACGGTAATCCTGTCGTTGCCGACGGAAACGTATACATTGGTACAAATAATGCTGCCGCTTATTTATCTCGATATCCATCCGAAGTCGATTTGGGATGTCTTATCTGTTTTCGCGAAACCGATGGTGAGTTTTTGTGGCAACATTCCAGCGAAAAACTGTCCACCGGACGGGTACACGATTGGCCACTACAAGGTATCTGCTGTGCTCCGTTAGTCGACGGAAATCGACTATGGTTTGTCTCCAGTCGTGGGCATGTTGTCTGTCTCGATACAGAAGGGTACGCAGACGGCGAAGATGACGGACCCGTTCAGAATGAAACGGCGCGTTTATTCAAAGAAAGCCCCACCCTTAACAACCGATTGGACGACGGATATCTTTCCGATGTGCTCCGTGCCATCTTTCACATGCATGGTCTTAACCTGAATGGTCGCGTGAGAGTTCAAGCCCGGGAAGCTGGGGCACGTTGGCTATTAACGGTCAAAAAGAAGGATAACACTGCCTACTACGAAATTCAGCTGAACGACAAACTGATTGACGTATATCGTCTGGAATCGGATGAGCAAGAAGAACTTGGCGAAAAAATATTGACGGTGGAATCTCAACTCGACGCGGGACTTGACGAAGGCCGCATGTCGGACGGTTTTCGGGCAATCTGCCATGCACGCGATTTCGCTTTTGATCAAGATCCACAGGTGAGTGTCGAAGAGCCAGGTAAAAGATGGAAAGCGACCGTCGAGGTCAATGGTATATCTCGGACGCTCGAGATTCGCCGACAAGGCCCTTCGTTGATTGCCGAAAAACAGATCACCCCAAATGACCTTCATGAAGCAGACACGGTTTGGGTCTACGATATGATGAGCCAGTTACAAGTCTCACAACACAACATGTGTAGCTGTTCGGTAACCGCTCTGGGAGACATTTTGTTCGTGCATACTTCCAACGGCGTGGACGAAACGCACAAAAATATCCCCTCCATTCATGCCCCCAGTTTTATGGCAATGAATAAACATACAGGCGAAGTCCATTGGACCGATGATTCGCCTGGCGAAAACATCCTTCACGGTCAATGGTCTTCACCGACCGTCGGCACACTGGGTGGGATACCTCAGGTAATTTTCTGCGGGGGAGATGGTTGGATCTACAGTTTTCGGGCCGACAAAGGGCAAGATGGTAAGCCAACACTGCTTTGGAAATTCGATGCCAATCCAAAAACATCCGAATGGATTCTGGGCGGACGTGGTACCCGGAACAACATTATTGCGACTCCTGTCATTTACAACGGTTTGCTCTATGCAGCCGTGGGTCAGGATCCTGAACATGGTGAGGGAGTCGGCCATCTCTGGTGTATCGATCCTACCAAGCGTGGTGATGTCAGTCCCGAATTGGCGGTTCACGTCGATAATCGAGACACACCCATTCCCCATCGACGCCTGCAGGCAGTCAACGAGGAACAAGGTGAAATTGCGGTAGACAATCCGAATTCAGCGGTCATCTGGCATTTTGACGGACATGACCAGAACGACGATGGAGAGTTGGAATTTCACGAGGAAATGCACCGTAGTTGTGGCACCGTCGCTATCCAGGATAACATACTTTTCATCGCAGATTTCAGTGGAATTTTTCACTGCTTGGACGCACAAAATGGCAATGTTCACTGGAGCTATGACATGTTCGCCGCCGCCTGGGGATCACCTTTGATTGTCGATGGCAAAGTCTACATCGGTGACGAAGAAGGGGATGTCTCCGTGTTTCCTCTGTCAACGGATCCGGCCGTAGCCCTCGTTGAAGAGGATGGTGAAATGAGACCGGCGATTGCAGAAATCGAAATGGACAATTCCGTTTACAGCACGCCCATTGTAGCCAATGATGTATTGTTCATCGCCAACCGGACCCATTTGTTTGCCGTGTCGAACACGCCACAAGAAAAACTTGCCGACAATCAGTCCGGTGAATAAAATTAGCTCGTTCAATGGCTGGATTGGATGAATGCTGGAAAACATGATCGCCGTACATTTCCGAACATAGCTTGTTCCAATGTTTCGATGGACAATCGTAACTTGGCTGGCCGTAACTTGGCTGGTGGTAACTTGGCTGGGATGGATTTAAAATTCGTTGATGGAACATTTATCGGCTTTCTCGAGAGGTGGTGGCAATATGCCCCAGCGAGTTCTGGATATCGGCCAGTGCGATATGGATCACGGTATGATTCGTCTTTTACTCCAGAACCATTTCAATGCCGAAGTGGTTCGAGCCCATAATTCAACCGAGGCATTCGCGTTACTCCGCGAACAATCATTTGACCTGGTTCTTGTGAATCGCATATTAGATTGCGATCAAAGCGAAGGCCTGGAAATTATTCGCCAGATGAAAGCTGATCCTGCATTGTCTTCTATTTGCGTCATGTTGGTCACTAATTTTTCTGACCACGAAAAACAAGCAGTTGCTGCTGGCGCTGAACCGGGATTTGGCAAGGCAGCGTTAGAATCCGAACAAACGCGACAGCGGCTGCAGCGGGTGTTAGGTTCGTCCTCGACGAAAAGTACTTCTAAGACGCGATCTTGACGCTGCCCTCGCTGCAAAACCATATCTTACACCACGGTGTTTCCTGGCGAGCGTTGAAAACTGGTGCATACTCCGCCAAACAATACCCGCACAGACCATGTTGAGCGGCAAGAAACTATGCGGAGCTGTAAGAAAAAAAGTAGAAACCTCACGTACACCCGGAAGCTTATCGAACAAAATAAAACCGAGCCATTAAAAGTCAGTAAATCTTTGACCCAAGGCTTTGGATTTCAGTTTCTTTTATTCGCTGATTTCTTCTTTCACCTTTTGGACAAAATGGGGGCTTTTCCCTTTAGCAGACAGGTCACCCGCTTTTTTTTCGGCCTGTTTTTTTTGGGTGAATTCATACAGGGCCACTCGCTTCAAAGACTGATTAAAGACACCCCAAAACATCTTCAACCGCACTACTTTTTCAGCTTTTTTGGTGCGCTTGGTAGTTTTCTTCTTCGTCGCCTTTTTTTTCTTAGCACCAGATGCTGCTTCCGCCTCGGCTGCTTCCGCCTCGGCTCGTAACTCCTTGCGATTTACAACTTTGCGAGCCATAAGTTAGCTTCTCTTCTGAACGGTATTATAAGCCAAACCCGTATTTAACACGGCCGACCCTTAATCATAGCGGATTCATCATCACACGGCTAGCTCCCATTGACCGGTGTCGCTCCAGGTGGTGGAGTCCCTTGTCCCTGCTGAACGTAATCAGTGCGTTGTGCTGCATATTCGTCCGCGGCCGGAATCTCAGCCGACGAGGGTTCTCCAGCAGCAGCAGCCTTAAATAGCCGGGCTAGATATTTACGACACCAGCCACAACCCGTTCCAGCTCCAAAACAGTCGCTCAATTGTGCAGCTCGCGCCGGTCTCTCCACACGGATATAATTCACGATTTTTCGTTTCGTGACGTGAAAACACAGACAAAGTTCTTCATCCAGATCCATAGGACTCCTCACAATTCGCAGCCAAACATAAAGCAATTCGACATGCGTCCTGAAAATTGGTTAGATCCAATGCTTCGCTGACCATATGCTGATTCACCTGGCCACAACCCATGGTTACCGTTGGTATCCCCCGCTGGGTCAGCCAGTTCGCATCCAGACCCCCATTTGCGATTGCTCGGACAGGGGTTTTTCCAAGCGTACGAATCGCTTTCTCCGCAACGAGCAAACTCGGGTCATCGGCTGGCAAGCAAAATGCTTCGTAATCCAGTCGCCCGCTAAACTCCACACGTCCACGATCCCCCATGACGTTAGTCACCTTGGTTACCGCACGGCGAAAAGCTTGTTCGATCTCACGTACGATACGACGGAGAAAAACCTGGTCGTGGCTACGTGCCTCTGCTTTCAGTTCCACATAATCGGTCACAACATTTGTCGCCTCGCCACCACAAAAATAACCTACATTACTGGTTCCCTTCTTTCGCCCCTTCTGGATGTCCCCATGCCATCCTTTCGCGACAAGATCGGCAATAGCAATGGACGCAATCGAAACAGCACTCACTCCCATTTCAGGAGCGCCACCCGCATGACTCGCCAAACCGTAGACTCGAATTTCCATACGATAACCGCTGGTGGCACCGATGGTCAGCTTGTCAGGTGCCCCACCATCCCAATTAAACGCCAACCGGGGACGTCCCAACAACTGATGATTGAGACATCGAGCACCATGTAAACCGATTTCCTCCTGGATCGTCCAACAAAACGTTAAAGGGGGATGTGGAATCTTTTGACGCAGGATCTCCAATGCTGCAAATAAAACCACCGCCACACCCGCGCGATCATCCGCACCAATACCACGCTCGGGATGGCCTGATCGGACCCAGTTTCCTTGGCGAACCGGTTGTGAATCCAGACATATCGGAACAGTGTCCATGTGTGCCATCAACAGCCGTCGTGGTCTACGTATTGTACCAGGCAGTTTACATATCAAGTTTCCGGTATCCCCTGCCAGTAGCGTTCGACGTTGTGCGCTATCAGTTCGCAAGTTCGCCATGGGAACACCCGCACGACAGAGTTCGCCTCGAATAAAAGCGGCTACCTCCGCTTCCTCCCCACTTTTCCCAGGAATGACTAACAGCTTTGTGACAAGGTCCGTAGCGCGATCCATATCAGCTTTAATAGATGACAAGGATTCACGAGAGGGCTGAACGACGGGTGCATTACGTTGAGTCACCCGTCTTCGTAACGTCTTTCTGGAAGCATTTTTCTGGGCCGATGTTTTCCTGATTGTCATGACTCATCACCTTGTGGTTTCCATTGGTTCCTTTATCGTAGCGTATAGGATAGGTCACAGGTCAGAGGACCCAGAAGAGATTTTTCCTGGTGACGTGATCACAAGATTCTCCGTCGACCCTCATGAACGGTCAACGTAATCGGGCAAATCGTGAAAAAACACCTGGTAACCGCACTGACACACTCATCGGAGTATTCATGATACATCTTCTGAACGCGGAGCATCCTCTTGAAGACTGGTTGCTTCGTCACAACCAACCAGGTTATCGCATCCGTCAGATTGAAGATTGGCTCTATCGTCGGCGCGCCACAACATTTGATCAGATGACAAATTTGCCTCAGCCGCTACAACAGCAGCTGGCAGACGCGTTTACTATCTGGACAACTCACACAGTACGCCACCAACAGACCAGTGACGGTTCTGAAAAGCTGGTTTTAGAATTATTTGACGGTGGCCGGATCGAATGCGTTTTACTGCGCGATGGCATCAGGCGCACCATTTGTATCAGTACACAAGTTGGCTGTGCCATGGGATGTGTGTTCTGCGCTAGCGGCCTAAACGGAGTCGATCGCAATTTAACTTCCGGTGAAATCGTCGAACAAATGCTGCGTCTGCAACAATTGCTCCCAGAAAACGAACGGTTAAGCCATGTCGTCATGATGGGCGTGGGAGAGCCGTTAGCCAATCTGTCAGGCTTGCTCCCGGCACTGGAATTGGCCAGCGACAAGCAACGACTGGGCATCAGCAAGCGGCGCATCACGATTTCAACAGTCGGGTTACCTAGCGCCATCAAGCGTCTCGCTGATCAAAAAACAGCCTATCATCTGGCGGTTTCCTTGCATGCTGCTAATGATCCGCTTCGAAATCGATTAGTCCCCACCAACGAACATATAGGTTTGCAAGCGATTATGGCAGCTGCCGATCACTATTTTGAGAGCTCTGGTCGCCGGCTAACATTTGAATATGTGTTGTTGGCAGATATCAATGACAGCGACCGCGATGCACACGAACTAGCCAACTTGCTGAGAGGACGCCCTGCCCTGTTAAACATCATTCCCTATAATCCGGTTGCTGGGCTACCCTACCGTACACCATCTCATGCAACATTGGCAGCGTTTCGAACGATTCTAGAAGACCACGGTATCGAGGTTAAAGTACGACAGCGGAAAGGCGACAAAATTAACGCAGCGTGTGGCCAATTGCGACGAGAAATCCTTCCTCTGAAAGCACCAGACGTCTCGGCTGGTCCCCATTCCAAGTTCGCTAACTAACAAATCCTGAAGCGAGCGGAACCACCAGCCTTTAACGGGGTTTAATTGTCCGCAGGGCTCCACTTACCTGGGGCTGGCAAAAAGTAGAGGCAGGTGAAATCACAGCCTGTTGTTTTGCGGGTTTATTGTCAAAAAAGGCTTTATTTCTGCATGAGTACTTATTCGATAAATTCCCACCTTTCTGTGACAAGTTGCAAACCGGTGGCGTCGACGGGTATGCCGGTGGCCAGCAACCAGTTCGTGGCTTAGACTTACGTAATTCACTTATTCCGTGTACAAAAAATGGGGCGCTCCGGCAAAGACGTCCCCACAACAGGCTCCTGCCTGCTATTGCTTTATGTTGCAATCTGACAGGATCCAGCTAGGACTTCGTCGTTGTCGGTTAGTGAATCCACGGCGTCAAAATACGAACAGCTTGATCCGGACGTACGGTTAATGCTTCGCGTACGCGATGATGACGCTGGTGCGTTCGAGGAATTGGTGATGCGTCACCAATCGCGTCTAATCACCATCCTCGAGCATCTGGTCAGTTCACGGCATCAAGCCGAGGATTTGGCACAGGATGTTTTTCTGCGAGTCTACCGGGCGCGGAAAGGGTATGTTCCTGTGGCAAAATTTTCCACCTGGTTGTACACCATTGCCAACAACGTAGCGCGCAACGCCTATCGTAGTCGAGCACGACGGCCAGAAGTCCACCTGGGATCTCGCGATAGCCAGGGAATATCCCAGAACCCTCTCGAACAACTGGCAACTGCAGCTAGTGGGCATTTGCCAACTCGACAGCTAGACAATTTTGAAATGTCTGAAATCGTACAACTGGCTGTGCAATCTCTTAATGACCGCCAACGAATGGCAGTTCTACTTTCCAAATTCGAGGAAATGAGTTACGCGGAAATAGCGAATATCATGGACATGTCGCCTCAGGCTATTAAATCACTTCTGTCACGTGCTCGAAACAAACTGCGTGAAACACTCGAGCCCTATTTAAGATTTGGTGAATTACCCACGAACAAGGCTGAGTGACACAGGGTTGAATGCAATCCGTTTCCTTCTGAACGAACCGAAAGCATAGCGGCGATGACGAAAGAAAAACGAACACGAGCTCAGAAGTTGGATGCAGTCCACGAAGAAATCGTGGCATATCTCGACGGTGAATTGAATGACGAGCAAACACAACGCGTGGAGGAACGTTTATCCCAACATGCTGATTACCAACGTCGGCTTCAACAAATGCAGCATGCTTGGAAAATGCTGGATTCGCTTCCTCAGGCCCAGGTCGACGAGTCTTTTTCACACTCCACTGTAGAGATGGCTGTAGTGGCCGCCGAAGAAGAGTGGCAACAGGCCCAAGGTTCGACCAATGGAAACGCGCGTAAATATTTTCTATCTGGCGTTGGCCTGGCATTGGTTTCGGCGGCAGCCGGATTTTTACTTGCCTTTTGGTGGGTGGCCCCAAGCAACAAAATGTGGTTGCAAGATTTACCAGTGATTGAAAACGTCGATCTGTATCTCCATGCTGACAGTCTGGATTTTTTGCAGATGCTACATGATGAGAAAATCTTTCGTGAAGAAGGAAGCAGCCATGCCGGCTAATCCACAATCAATCGCGGCAAACACGATCCCTACATCCCCGCACAGATTGCAAGCAGACCATCCCAATGAGTCTGTTTCTATCGGTGCTGTTCACCCGTACCACAGGCATGCATTCTCTTCGGATTGCCCTTTGTGGAAACAATCGACTTCAGCAATTCCAGCGAACCCAATCGCTAGATGGATCTGGCTAACATGCCTGCTGCTCGCCTGTTCAACAGTAACAACATCTGCACAACAAGAGATCGCCCAACATCGTATGCAAGTCGAGCAGATGACAGCCTCCGAAAAGGAATCGTTGCGCATCAAGCGGAGTCGCTTTCAACAGTTAACATCACAACAGAAAGATGAACTACGGCAGTTGCACGCTGCACTTTCTCAACGTCCCGAGCTGCAACAAACAATGAAGGCCTACTATACCTGGCTAACGACACTTTTCGTTACGGAGATGGCCGAATTGAAACAACTTTCACCCCGACAGCGTGTGGAACAAATCAAACGATTACGAAGAAATCGACCGTCAAAAGCGATCAATCATTTGCCCACAAAACAACGACCTCCTTTTCATCGACGGTCACCTGAACGCCTGGAACGATTCTTCTACAAACTAACGCCGGCAGAACAAGAGGAAATCGATCGCATGCGACCATCGGCCGCCGAAGCAGCATTACAAAGGCGGTATCGAGAATATCAAAGGGAACATCAAAGGCCTCACCATGGCCGCCCAGATCGCCTACCACACGGAAACAACCGGCAACGCAAAGCGGTACCACAAACTCAACCATAGCCCGTCCGGCGCGACAGACGGCGACTCGCTCGTGATAGGTACCGTCTCGCTGAACTGCATCGTATCACGCACTACCGCCCAGGAATGGAAAGCAATAGTGGCAGCGACGTTGTCAAATAATATGCGCGGGGTGCGGACATTTCCAATAATGTCCTCAAATTCATGGAGGACAATTCTGGACTGCGCGTCGAGACCAAATTAAACAAGCTGGCCGGTTTGGTAAACCGCACAACACGCACCTTGTCTTGATCAAGCTGCGCCAACTCAATGGCACGTTCTACGGCATCTTCCACAAATCCAATCGAGTCGACCAACCCATGACGCTTGGCCTGGGTAGCAGTAAAAATCTCACCGGTTGCCAACGCTGTTAACCGTGCATCATCCTTGGCCAGCACTGGACGACCTGCACGGACAATCTCCTTAAAACGCTGAAAATTTTCATTCAGATATTCTCCCAAAATCCGGCGATCTTCATCCAACAGTTTGCGCGTCATGCTGAGCATCTGCTTGCGCGGATGACTGGCAATCGAATCATTTTTGATACCGTGCTGCTCCATAAGCCCAGTGATATCATAGTGCGGGATAATCACGCCAATCGAACCGGTTGTCGTCGTTGGCTCCGCATAAATCGAATTGTCCTGGTCTCCAACTGCCATCGCCACATAATAACCGCCACTGGCTGCCATGCTGCCCATACTGACAACAATTGGAATGCCTTTTTCTTCTCGCAACTTGACCAGATGGTGGTAAATGTAGTCTGAGCCAGTCACAGTGCCCCCTGGTGAATCGACACGGAGCACCACCGCACGGACATCATCGTCTTTCATCACCCAATCGATTTGTTTCTTGACAAATCCGTCCCCCTCCATGATCACACCATTCACGGAGATGATGGAAATTTTGTCAGAACCCCAATCAGAATGTGAAACATACTTTTCTTGAATACCTTGTGCCGAATCATAGCTTCCGACAAAATTCCCTTGCACTAACATATACAGCGATTGTACGCCGATCACCGCCAAACAGACCATCAGCGCAAACCATCCCAAACACCCAAACCGACGTCGCCGTGGTTGTCCTGGTTCCGATCGACCTGACCTCTGCTCGGAAACTGTCGGACCAAAACCAGCCTGCCGTGATGATTGGTCAAACGCCGGGCCAGAATCTAACATTTCGGGAATGATCGGCTGGGAACTGGCTTCATTCGACTCGTGATTCGTTTCCATAGTGGGACTATCCTATCAGGAATTGATATTTCATTTTTGGGGCAATTTCGTGTGTCCAGCAATTTAACCAATTGATCTAGAAGTCAATCACCAAACAGAGAAATGTCCCTACTCGACTAGCTCAGGCAACGGAAGCTTAAATAGGAGTATTGACGTTGATTTAGTACGGGTCCGTTTGCGAACGGAATACTGCCAGCATTCAGGAGAATTTGATATTTTTCCAACGTTCAAACGTCTGTCTGGAAACGTATCACATCTCACTACCCTCCCTAGGGCCGCTTTGCACATTCTATCGCCACGCCAACAACTTGACAAATGCCCGAAAAGACACGTAAACAAAGGCGTTCCACGTTGGTGTTGCCCTCTACCGACCAACCACGATAAGCTATTTGACCTGTTGGTTTCCTATTATCTTGTCTTTTCCAAGGAAGGAGTCGTGGGTGCTGGTTTCTGCCTCGACCGAATGTTTTGCCAATCTGTCCCTCCAGGATGCACTCGACCGAATCGTCGACCTGGAGTTTGCCCACATTGACATGTCCATTAGCGAACGGGGAAATCACTTAAAACCCTCGGAAGTCGCCAATAACATCGATCACGCCGTCGAATTGTGCCGTAGTACCAATCGCTTGAATATTGTCGCGTACAACGTCGAAATTGAAGCACAAGGAGAAGAACACTACAAGCAATTCGACGCCTGCTGCCGCCTTGCCAAAGCGACTAAAGTCGTTTCAATCACTGTCCCCTCGGCCATACTTGGTACCCCCTTCAATGAAGAGGTTGAACATCTGCAAAGACTGGTGTCAATCGCTTCGGTAGAAGGAATCTTAGTCAGCATCCGCAGCCAGATCGATCGATTATCACAGGACCCTGACACGATCACCGTACTCTGTGACAACGTCAAAGGCTTGGGATTGACCTTTGACCCAAGCCACTACATCTGCGGACCTTACGCGAATAAGAATATCGACCCATTGATGAAATACGTGTACCACGTGCTATTACGTGACACAAGCGACACAGAACTCCAAGTCCGTGTCGGAAAAGGCAAAGTCGAATACGGACGACTTGTCAGCCAATTAAGAAAGAAGCAATATCAAGGTGCGTTTTCGGTACATGTCACCGAAATGCCAGACGTTGAACATTTCGCCGAATTGCGCAAGATGCGCCTTCTCCTGGAAAGCTTGCTGTAGTTTCAACAGCGTAGAATAGTGACATTCGCGAGTGTCCGTTCAGACTGCAAGCATGTCGTGTCGGCGCAGGATCATCACTTGAATCGTTTCAACGTAATACATGCAATCCAAGCCAGTCCATTCGAGTGTACACTCTCTGAATCCATCTTACAAAAGAACGTATAGGGAGTCTGGCTCCAAAATTCTCATGACAAACAGAAAGCATTTTTATTCTGCAAAAATGAATATTCACGCCGCATTAGACAGCCGACTGACCTTGCCTATTTTTCCGATACTTCCCGATCCGGCCATCACCCCGTAGTACCTGCGATTTGCTTATTCTGCAGAATTTCTTTTTGTGTCGGCCTGCTCCAACTACCGATGATCGGGATACCAGCTACCAAATCCTCCTTTCTCCTCTCCTCGTCCAACATTTGAAGGACCGCACGATGAACACTGCTGCTACAAAGTCTGTCACGTTCTTGATTGCATGCATTGCATGCATCGCGCTCCCAGAGAATGTCACAGCCGTTCATCCGAGCCAAGCACGATTGAGTCATATGACAACCGTGGCAGATGGTGGTACCGTTGAACTTCAAAACCTGGAATCCGGAGTGACGGTGTCTCCAATCAGCTGTCATGAAAACTGTCAACACCGGTCAACCTGTCACGGTGGTGGATTACAGGAAAGAATTCGTGGAAAAATCCGTGCGATTCTCTCACCAGCTAATCCGTCCAGGTGGCACACTCCATCTGACAACGGTGCGGGAACGTGGTTTAATTGCCGTTGCAATGGCAGTTATAAATTTCCCGTACCACCCCTTTCGACTTACCACTGGCCTGTCAACTGCTCCAATCAGTCAATGACTGACTACAACAGCCCCTGGCGTTTTCCCGACATACGGCCCTTTGCAGAAAGCCAAGGGGCTCTGACCTATCACTCCCCATCACCGACCAAGCCAGAACAAAATTTATCTGTCAAACACCAACCGGTTTCATACTAAGAGTAATGAGGCAAGGTAAATATTCAGTGTTCGTGAACCGGTAATTACCCCCAAGCCAAATAAGGCTTGGCATGGTCAAGGCCAACAAACTCGTCGCTACAAAATTAAAACTGCAGGGACCTGACTGCAAACAGACCTTGCGCGTGTTCGTCGACGTTTCCCTGACCTGTTCCACCGAACACTGCACTAGAACGGGAAACCCAGGGAGTCAACATTGTCACCGACTCCGACTATCCACCGTCCCACTTTTGCCTGTATCGTCGGTCAACTGCTGTAATTGTTCGCGCAATTGCAACAATTGTTCTTCCATTGTCTTCAATTTTTTCTCAATTCCGTCGCGACCCGATCGGTCATGAACCTCGACAGTTTCAGCCGATGAAACCGCCGTATCAGCGTCAAACTCTACTTCCGGTAGCTCTCGGGCAGGAGTCTGTTTTTTCACCGACGAACTGGAAGGCTGGACAGGACCAAGAAAAAAATCGACATGGCGTTTCACCTCCACAGGAAGATTAGTACGGTCAAGATTGTCGGTGGACCATTCCCAGGATTCACCATCCTTTTCGAAAAGAATCCTTGCCGGACCTCCATCTGGACTCGTAACAACAATTTTCAGATCCCGGGGGATTTTGATCCCCAACCGATCTGTTTCAGCAGGCAGTACCGTTCCCGGATGAAAGAAAAGAAATCTCAATGCGTTGTCTTGAATACTATTTTCAAAACCACGCTTCGCATCTTGGTTGATCTCATCCAACCAACGTAACACTTGACCAGCATCCCTATGATCATTCCCAGTACCGGCTACATCAACCTTTCGTTTAGCCGGCACCACCAACACTGTTTGTTCCTGACCATGGCGAATAACTGTTACCGGTGTTTCTTTATGTTTTCGCTGATCGATTACATGAGTGAGTTGCCGAACAGTCCCCACGTCAATCCCACCAAATTTCATGATCACGTCGTGTTTTTGTAGTCCAGACCGGTCAGCCGGGCTTCCCGGAAACACGCGGTGAATGACTAACCCCGTGCGATCTTGCAGTGCTAAATGCGAACGCAGTGTCGTGGAGGGAAGACCACACGCAATCCCCAACCAATAATCTCCAGAAGAATAATGCAACAACATGCCACGCACTTCATCAAGTGAATCTCTTGAATCCCGATCCTGAGCTGCTCCCATCCCGGTCAAGACAAACAACGCCAGTATGCCGATCGATCCGGTCAATCTGATGTGTAACATCGAATGCTCACTCACCTTTCACCGTGTAGGTTACTGGAATGCCCGGTTGGAAACTGGAACAATTTCAACGTCTTCTACGGGAACCACCAGTTCTTGACCGTCCAAACTCTCCAGTGGAATATAATGATGACTTCGTTGCACTCGATGTCCCAACCGTTCCAAAGCATGTACCACTTCGTCCGGGATCATCGAGCGGCGCTGGTCAAACATATTGGAAGCATTCGATTCGACATCGACAACGGGTAACTTCATCTCCCGACCATTGACGACAAGCCGCACCGATCGTGGGTCCACCCTATTTCCAGGTGCCACTTTATTTACCAGCGGCTTTTCTGGTGAAACATACTGACTACTCTCCTCTTGAAATGTTTCCTGCAAATGATCTGCTAGTTGTCTATCCAGGGGTACTACCTTGTCAGACGCGGGCCACCAGCTTCGTATGACAATACTGGATCCCCAGGCTAATGCAAAGCTGACGGTCGCTACCAGTGCCAACTCCAGCCACCGTCGTGGCAACAAACGCCAGACAACTAAGGACGATGCCGTTATCTCATCCCCCGGTGAGTCTCGTACCCAGTCTTTCAAGTCATGGGCTTTCAAGTCATGGGCTTTCAAGTCATGGGCTTTCAAGTCATGGGCTTCCAAGTCATGGGCTTCCAAGTCATGGGCTTCCAAGTCATGGGAAAAAGCTTGCGATTCTAGAAATGACAATGCACAACGCCGCCAACCGTCTGGCACGTCCTCAAGAGAAGCAACGAACTTGCGATACTCATCCGGCGACATCTCGCCGTCGACCAGGCGTTCCAGATGAACGTTGATCTGATCATCTCGCTCAAATGGCTCATTTAGTGACCCGTTCATGACAAATTAAACCTATCTTTAAACCCACCGTCATCACCAACAATATGCTGGCAACGTCAGCTTGAAAAATAGCACGTCCTGCAATCATCTTTCCGAGCGTCCTCTACCCACAACTTCACTGCTTATCAGCTCCCCCCGCAACCGTCCTCGTGCCCGGTGCAACCGTGATTCCACAGCACTATGACTGATCCCTAAATGTTCCGCCAGTTGACGGTAGCTCCAGTTTTCGGTGTATTTCAACAACAATATCTCTGCGTCCTGTTCTGGAAGCCGACGGAGCGATTCTCGAATCATCTGTTGGCGTTCCTGTGACAGTAAAAAACTCAATGGGTCAGCGGAACGGATATCCTGTTCGGTCGGCTGTACTCGCTGGGCATAGTTTTCTGTCAGCTTTCGCTGCCGGCCCATCTTACGGCGAAATTGCAAAACTTGTCGCACAGTCAGTTGGTAAAGCCACGGCGCGATTTTGCCAGGATCAGCAATCGGTGCTGCCTGTCGCACGGCTGCCAAAGCCACCTCCTGCATCACGTCCTCAACCGCTTCTGGTTCTCTCAGACGAGCAAACGCAATCGTGCGCAGCCAACGACCATGCCGTGCCAGCTCATCTTGCCAGTCTATTTTCTGTCGACCCACCGATGGGCAGACCGACCCGTTCGTCGTGTTATTGAACATGGCTCTGGTGGATAGTTACCGCTCAGCAGAAAATCTTGCTAACTACCATAAACTATTGGCCCACTGACACTTACAATGGAACCACTAGTAAGAAATGGTGACCTGCGTTTCTATACGTTTCTGCCGACCACAGCGTTCACCAATAGAAGGAAGTACCTTCCCGTGGGTGGCACCAAGGACTGCAGAGATGGACCATTTTTGAGAACCACCCTTTGCATCCCATGCTGCAGAAATGACATGAGAAAATGCCGTTTCTCCTGGTCCATCCCAGTCTATGCTATAAACGATACCAGACAATATCGTCGCAATCCTCGCTGCGCGAGCCGTACCAACCTGTTTCAGGTTGTATCCAATAACGCCACGTTCGGCGCGAGTTCCGCAATGCGGCCATGTACATACCGACGGATATGTGCATGCGTTTTCAACTCCAAGGCTCGATGCAAAATCCGTTCGGCTGCGTCAGAAGTCAAGTGGCTCACCAAATCTTTGATCGATGGCACAAAAGAGGGGCTCATACTAAAAGAACGAAGCCCCATGCCAAATAATAATACAAAGGCGCTGGGCATGCCGGCCATCTCTCCACACAACGTAACCGGCTTATCCGCACTCCGACAAGCCTGAATCACACTATACAGTATGCGTAACACGGGTGGGCTCAGTGGCTGGCAAAGATGGTTGACTTTCGGATTGTCACGATCCGCCGCCATCAAATACTGCACAAGATCGTTGGATCCAATTGAAATAAAATCGACAATTCCCAGCATAGATTCAATGGACACAGCAGCTGCAGGCACCTCAAGCATCATACCCAGGGGTACGTGACCGTAGGATTTGCCTTCCTCCTCCAACGAGCGTTGCGCTCGGCGCACCATATTCTTAACCCGACGTATTTCCTCATAGGTAGCTATCATCGGACACATCAGCTGTACGGATGCCGAATTTGTCTCGTCAGTAGCCGCTGCCCGCAAGATAGCACGAATTTGTGTTAGAAAGAATTCGGGATGTTCAAAAGACAAACGAATCGAACGCCATCCGAGAAATGGATTTGCTTCTTGATGGGTATGTCCTAAATAAGGAACCGTTTTATCACCTCCAATATCAAGCGTGCGAATCGTCACAATTCGACCCGGACTGGCCGCGATGATTTGGCGATAATCCTCCAGCTGTTCATCTTCGTCGGGCACATCAGAATGCGTCAAGTAAAGATACTCTGTCCGATAAAGACCAATTCCTTCTGCTCCCATTGCCACGGCTGCGTTGGCATCCGCCAGATTGTTAATGTTAGCCAATAGTTGGATCTTTTCGCCATCTGCGGAGGATGCAGGCTGATTTCGATTTTCCGCCAACTGGTCCTTCAGGTGAAAAAACTCTCGTTCCAACTTACGGTACGCACTCAGTTGTTCCATGTCGGCGTTCACGATTACATGTCCATCGCGACCATCGATAACAATCGTATCGCCTGTTTTCACCTGGCGTAACACACCACTCACACCAGAAACTGCCGGAATACCCCGACTGCGGGCAATAATTGCCGCATGACTGGTCTGGCTACCCCGCTGCGTCAGGATTCCTTTAACATCAATCCTTCCTAAAGCAACTACTTGTGAAGGCAATAGTTCATCCACAACCACTATCACCGGCCCGTCTAAACCTTTGAACTCTGGATTCAAAACATCGCTCAGGTGTGCACTAATACGAACAATCACATCACGCAAATCGTTCAGGCGCTCTTTCAAATACTCATCTTTGATCTTCGCGAACATAGTCGAGTACTGGTGTAACAATTGATGGAGCGCCGCGGAGGCCGTCAGGCGATCATCAACAATCCAACCACGCACTTGTTTTGTGAAGGCCGGATCGCACAAAATCGTTTCGTGAACACGAAATATAGCTGCTTCTTCCTGACCAACCTGGGCTTCCACTTTTTTTCGTAATGCGCGCAAATCCACTCCAGCACGGTCTCGAGCAGTTTCGTAACGTGCAAGTTCAGCCGTAATCTCCTGTTCCTCTAGACGCTTTTTGTCCGGATCCACGAAAATCTCGTGAATACAGTATGCCTTGCCTACTGCAACCCCCGGTGATACCGCGATTCCCTTGCGCATGAGGGGCAATGTACCATGGAAGGCTTCCCTAAAAAATCACCGCATGTTTCAGAAAATTTTTCCGGGTGCTCATGCCCAATCTTGGAGAAACCATCCAAGAGCCAATGACATTACTTCCGTGCTACCCTGGACCAATCTCTTTTCCAAAACAACACCCTGGAACTGCCGTCATATAAGCAGGCAACGAAAACTGCAATTTAACCATAACTCGTTGATGTAACACAGCTTGTGTCATTATATTTAGTCCGTTTGATTTCGCTTGCTGTCTTGAGCATACCTCGCTATACTTTGCAACCCATTCAGCCAATTTAGCCTTGTTTCGACGGTTCCCAGGAACGATGTATTTTTCCTTGCTTGATCGAATTACAGAACTGGATGCGTCCCATATCGTGGCGGCAAAACAATTGCAGCCGAATGAGGCTTACTTAAAAGATCATTTTCCGGGATTTCCCGTTATGCCTGGTGTTTTGATGATCGAATCTGCCTACCAGGCTTGTGCCTGGCTCGTACTGTTTCATGACGAATTCAAGACAAATATTGCCCGGCTGCATGATGTGCGTAATGTAAAATTTGGCTCCTTTGTGCAACCAGGCAACACGCTCATCTTGACCGCCGAAATCCTGCAACGTGACGGGTTAAGAACTGCCCTTCAAGTCCACGGTACGGTAGAGGGTCAGACCGCATTGACAGGACGATTTTTCGTCGAGTCTGAAGCTCCCTCCGTGAATTCGGAAGATAAAAATAGACATCAAAAGCAACTCGAAGAAAATTTTCACCACCTTTACGATGGTGCGCAGATTACCGATCCAGTTGGCAGCGGATGCGGCTAGTCGGTTTTTAGTCAATGAAATAACGGAGAGTCGCTGATCATTCCCACACAACGTATAGGTCCTTTTGACAAGAGTACGTATCATACGATTTAGGATGAAGCATTACTCAATTTCAATGCGAGTTACTGGTCGATTCGCTAGCATCAATCACTGGATTTTGTAAATCGTAATTCAAAACCACCTGGGTAAACTGTATCCAACCTGTGTACCCTTTTTTGAAATTCGGCACATCGCAGAACACGATGCATTTCCCGAATAGCCGCCAACAATTCGAGCGATAACAAATAGGAGATTCAGCCATATGTCCATTGCTAGACAAGACATTCACAACAAGGTGCGAGATATCCTAGTGGATGCGTTAGGAGCCGATGATGACGAAATCACACCCGGTGCCACACTCGTCGGTGATTTAGGTGCTGAATCGATTGACTTTTTGGACATTGTATACAACCTCGAAAAAACTTTTGATGTTGAGATACCACGCAGCGAACTCATTCCAGATGACATCCTGACCAACACAGAATTTCTGGAAGATGGTCGTTTAAATGCCGATGGTCTGGAAAAATTAAGACATCGAATGCAATTTGCCGACCTGACAAAGTTCGAAAGCAATCCCGTGGTAGCCGATTTTGCCAACCTGCTAACCGTCAATGACATGTGCAGTTTTGTGGACGGTAAACTAAAAAAAGCCGCATAACTGGTTCGTCTTTCGTGTCATGGCAAGTAAACCGCCAATTTCCTTCTGACTAGACACCGTTACGTGACATGCGCTGGTTTTGGATTGATAAGTTCGTCGAATTTCAAAGTGGCCAACGGGCCGTTGCCCAAAAAAATGTCACCCTGGGTGAGCCACATGTCAGTGACTATTTTCCAGGACGCGCCACACTACCCTCCAGCCTAATCCTGGAAGGTCTCGCGCAGACTGGCGGTATTCTGGTCGCCGAAGCAAATCAATTCGAGCACCGTGTCGTACTCGCCAAAGTTTCCCGGGCTACATTCGCACACGATCCTCTTCCCGGTGACTGCCTAAACTACACGGCAATCCTGGAACAAATTCAGCCCGACGGAGCAATTGTGAATGCTACCGCCCACATCAACGAGCGGTGTGTCACCGAAGCGAAATTGATGTTTGCCCATCTCAAACAAGAAATAGTCGCTGATCTATTTGAACCAGCAGAGCTTCTACAGATGCTACAGTTGTGGAATCTATTTGAAGTCGGTCGCGGACCTGACGGACGCCCGTTGAACATTCCAACCAAACTTCAAGCCGAAGCCGCCACCAAAAAATCCCTATCGACCTGTCCCTAACAGCTGGGTCACAATAGGTGATAGTCTGCCATGTTCCTTGTGAACTGGTCGTCGTCGTATAGACCGTTATTTCGGTAACCTGTTTCCTTTTATTCCACCTCAGGGAACCCGATTCGATGAAACGCCGAGTTGTAATTACCGGCATCGGCATGATCAACCCTCTCGGTCTCGATGTGGAAACAGTCTGGACCGCTCTCAAAGAAGGTAAATCCGGGGTAGGTCCAACCACTATATTTGACGCAAGTCGCTTCCCGACACGGATCGCAGCACAGGTAAATGGCTGGGACGTCAGTCAGGCGAACGAAGATTGCAATCGCTGGAAACACCGCGCACGACATACCCAATTTGCCGTCGGCGCTGCAAAACAAGCAGTGACTGCGGCTGGTATTCTGGATCGCAACGTGAACCCCGTGAGATTTGGTGTCTACCTGGGCAGTGGCGAAGGAGATAATGATTTTCACACGTTTTCTCAAATGATGATGGCGGGAATGACGGAAGACAGTTTTGACCATGATCGATTTACCCAATACGGCCTGGAAATCGTCAACCCGCTTAAGGACTTGGAACAGGAACCCAATCTGCCTGCAGCACATATTGCTGGCTTGTTCAACGCGCAAGGTCCCAATTCAAACTGTTTAACTGCTTGTGCGGCCAGCAGCCAAGCTATCGGCGAAGCCACTGAGTTAATCCGCCGTGGCGATGCCGATGTGATGCTTTCCGGGGGACTTCACAGCATGATTCATCCGTTCGGCGTCACCGGATTCAATCTGCTAACAGCCCTTTCCACACGAAACGACGATCCGACGAAGGCTTCCAGGCCGTTCGACGGACAGCGTGACGGTTTCGTGCTTGGCGAAGGAGCCGCTATGCTCGTTCTTGAAGAACTTGAACATGCCCGTTCCCATGCTGCCCCTATCCACGGAGAGATCATTGGATATGGCTCCACTGCGGACGCCTTCCGCATTACTGATATTCATCCCGAAGGGCGCGGCGCAGCTGCTTGTATGAAACTCGCCATGCAAGATGCGGGTTTGACACCTGCCAACATCCATTATGTAAACGCGCACGGTACCAGCACTACAGTGAATGACAAGGTCGAGACGCGAGCGTGCCGTAGTGCATTCGGTACCGCAGCAGACCGTATTCCAGTCTCTAGCACCAAAAGTATGATGGGACACCTGATTGCAGCAGCAGGTGCGACCGAAGCCATTGTCTGCCTGCAAGCGTTTCGAGATCAAGTGTTACCACCCACAATCAATTATGAATATCCTGATCCCGAATGTGACCTGGATTACATCCCCAACGAAGCACGCGAAACCCCTTGTGAGGTTGCCCTCAGCAATAGTTTCGGCTTTGGGGGACAAAATATCACGCTCGCACTAGCGCGCTTCACCAAGTAGGCCATCTATGATGCAGTCACTTGCTAGTACCGTTGAATACCAACGAACCAGCAGAACTCCCAGCAGAACTCACCGTCATTGCTGACCGCCAACTAAGGCCCGATGCTAGGAGGGTTTTTGGCTAGAAAGTCCCGTGGCCCACGTAATGTGTAGTAAGGATAATTTACCGTCGAAGTCGGAGCCGGCCTCATCGCGCCTGCCGGTACTCCCTGTTCACAACCGGCACATCCAGTCACGGCACAGGGCACACTTCCTGTAGACGTAGGAATCCGCAAACCTGCCGGTCCGCTCCCATCGCCAGCTAATACAGACGCTCCAACGGGGCCCGTTGACCTCAAACCAAACATCCGTTCTCCTAAACGGGAGCTCTGGCAGCCAGTGCCCACGACGGTCACTACTAATGCCAAAGACAGCCCTGCCGTGAGTCGTCCCATCATAACACCCCCCCATTTTAACTATTACAGGTGGCATTCCACTTCATTCACCGCTACCACCCTTTTAACCATCATCGTCGGATAATCCGGAATTGTTGAGCCAATCAAGATCTAGAATTCTACCGTTTTGGTACGGTTTATGCTCTATTTAGTTGGTCCGTGATCAAGCCGAATCATCACGGAACGAAAAGAGGACTGTGATAGCGGGGTTCGGAACAGAGAAAGAGGCTGTTTTGCGGGGCTGACTGTGGAAGAGGCAACTTCCAACCCGAAACGAAAACAATTCGTCTCATTAGACTTATGAGATTGTTTTTGTGAAAAAGAGGCAGTCGCACCGGAATTGGCGAAACGGCCAGTCCGCTGAATCAAGGGCGAGTTGGACCAGGAACATTCCAACTCGTCCGATTTTTTGCGTGATTCATTTTGATACATGTGTATTAAAATAAAACACTTCGCTCGTCTACAGGGGCACTAAATCGTAGTAAAATCGACGTCCTTCTTGATTTCTAACGTCGATAATCAGATCCAACCTACAACGGTTCAAGCTCAGTTGTTGCTACAACCCCTTTGACGATTTCACCGCCATCAGACCTTAAAAAAACCGGTTTTCGACTTGCCAAGGCTACCGGCTCGTTGTCTGATGAAGTCCGGGGGGACCAGCAACCGCCAAGTCACTAACCACAGTTCCACAAACATTCAAAACTGGCAGGTGGGTTCACTTGAAAACCGTTCTGCATTTCCAAAAATTACACGTCATGGTTACGGTAACGTGGGCCTGCCTGTGGATTCCGGTCACTTCGGCCATGGCAGACGACAGGGTACAAGATTTTGGTATCCCTCAAATCGCGGAAATCAATCAGCAAATCAGTGGGGTGTGGCAAGAATATGATCTGGCACCTTCGTCTCCTGCCACTGACGGAGAGTGGTGTCGCCGAGTCTATCTCGACTTGATCGGCCGTATACCGAACGTCGCTGAACTACAGGCATATGCTAAATCTCCGCCACGGACCAAGCGTGCTGATCTGGTCAAGAAACTTCTGTATGACGATCACTACCTGGAAGAGTACGCGCGCCACTGGACAACGATTTGGACCAATCTGCTAATCGGTCGCAGCGGTGGCACAGATGACGGTTCCGTTATTAATCGCTCCGGCATGCAAAAATACTTGCGTGACAGTTTTGCTCGCAACAAGCCTTATGATCGGCTCGTGTACGAGATCATCAGCGCAGAAGGCTCCAACACACCCGGTGCAACTGGGTTTAATGGTGCTGTCAATTTCCTGATCCGCAAACTGGACGAGAACGCGACACAGGCCACTGCCGACACATCACGACTGTTCCTGGGAATGCAAGTTCAATGTACTCAGTGCCACAATCACCCATTCAATGATTGGAAACAAGGCAAATTCTGGGAGATGAACGCGTTCTTTCGTCAGACCGTCGCACTACGGCAATTTGAAACGGGAACGCGCATGGTACAAGGCGCAGAGTTGACCAACCAGGATTTTGCCGGCGAAGGGGGTCAGCCACTGGAAGCGGAAATTTACTACGAGTTAAGAAACGGTCTTTTAAAGGTGGCATACCCAGTGTTTGTAGATGGCACCGAGATCGGTCGCAGCGGCTTTGTCTCCGACGTCAAACGACGCCAAGAACTGGCGACTTTGGTAGTCGATTCACCGTGGATGCCCGAAGCAATGGTCAATCGAATCTGGTCACATTTCCTTGGCTACGGATTCACCAAACCGGTGGATGACATGGGCCCCCATAATCCACCTTCGCATCCTGAATTGCTGGCATACCTGGCAACGGAATTTGCCAGTCACAGTTTCGACCAAAAACAACTCATGCAGTGGATCGTACTTAGCCAGCCTTATTCCTTGTCCAGTCGCATCAATCGGACCAACGCGTCCGACGCCCCATTGCTGGGACTTCCACCTCGCTTCAGCCACTTCTATTTGCGACAAATTCAAGCTGAACAACTCTACGAATCATTACTTACAGCAACGCAAGCCCACAAAGCGCAGTCCGGCTATGAAGCACAGGAAGACGCTAAAAGCAAGTGGCTGCAACAATTTGTATCCGCTTATGGTACTGACGAGGGAGGCGAGTCAACCACCTTCAATGGTTCCATTCAACAGGCACTGATGTTATTTAACGGTGACATGATCCGACAGGCCATCAGTCGCGATCCAGGAAGCCTGTTGCACAAAATTGCGACGGGAAAACTCAGTGACGTGCGCAAAATCGACTATCTTTATCTGGCAGGCCTGGCACGGCAGCCGACGAAACAGGAAAAGGCGGCCGCCAATCAGTTGCTGATAGCACGTGAAGGGGACATAATAGCAGCCTTGCAAGACATATGGTGGGCAGTCCTTAACTCTAACGAGTTCATTCTTAATCACTAACCATGATCCAGCATAACCGCAGCAACACATTCCAACACCAGAATTACCGACGACGAACACAACCCATCGTTGTGGAACCCATGCGTGTTGTTGCATGACCACTGAGGCGAGAACCGTACTCGCCTGCAATCGAGCCACATATTCTCATAACGAACTGATCCAAAATCTCTGCGAAAAGGTGTACCATGAATCAGCCAACCCCTAACGGTATGACGCGTCGCCATTTCGTGAACCATTTAGCAGGTGCCTCGGCATGGACTATTCCAGCACTCACATTGGGACACAGTTTTCAAGTCCATGCACAAGATTTACGGCAACGGCACAAGTCTGCCATCCTGCTCTGGATGAGTGGTGGTCCGTCGACCATTGATATCTGGGATTTAAAACCAGGTGCTGCCACCGCTGGTTCCTTTCGGCCAATCAGTACTTCTGGTGACGTGCAGATTTGTGAGCACATGCCAAAAATGGCGGAACTCATGCACCACATGACTATTGTTCGCTCCATGAGCACGCGCGAAGCAGATCATAGTCGCGGCCGTTACTACATGCATACAGGTTACGTACCAAATCCCAACATCGAGCACCCCAGCTATGGATCGGTTTTGTCGCATGAACTCCGCTTGGATCGTAAAGAACTTGAGATTCCACCTTTCGTTTCGGTTGGTGGTGGAAGTGTTGGCCCAGGATTTCTCGGCATGGCGTGGTCCCCGTTTACGGTAAGCTCCGACGGACGTATCAGTAACCTAGAAATGGGCATCCAAGAAAATCGTTTAGCACAGCGCATGAACATGTTATCGCTTATTGAAAATAATTTTAATCGGCAAAACCGTGGTATCGCAACAAAAGAGCACACCAAGATCCTGCAAAAAACCGAACGCTTGATGACCAGTCCTCAAATGGAAGCCTTTAAAGTTCGCAAAGAACCACAACAAATGCAGGATTTTTATGGAACCAACAGCTTCGGACGCAGTTGTTTACTGGCTCGTCGACTAGTGGAATTTGGAGTGCCATTTGTCGAAGTTGATTTCGGCGGTTGGGACAACCATTCGGGTATCTTCCCTACTTTGGAAAGTAAGTTGCCTCAATTGGACCAGGCAATGGGAGCGCTGACCTCTGACCTGGATCAGCGCGGATTACTGGAGGATACCGCCATTATTTGGATGGGGGAATTCGGTCGCACACCAAGAATCAATGGCAACGGTGGTCGTGACCACTGGGCACGAAGCTGGAGTGTGGTCGTGGGGGGCGCTGGGATGCGTGGTGGTATTGCCATTGGGGAAACGAATCAAGATGGCACTCGAGTGGAAACTGAGCCCTACACTTCACAAGATTTAATGGCTTCTATCTGTAAGGCACTTGGTATTTCATTGGAAACGACTTTCACCAGCAATAACGGCCGACCGATGAAAATCGCCAACAGTGGCAAAGTTATCTCAGAGTTATTTGCATAGCGATCCCGCCAAGTCATCAGGCCACTACGGTGCAAAGTGCCAAGTCGTATCCTCTGCCTGCCTCTCGCATGATTCTTCGCCCCATGCTGCGACTGGCGCTGCCCGCTCTGGCTGAACAGTTACTGACGATGCTCGTTGGATACACCGCTTGGTGGTTAGCAGGTCATTATCTCAAAGAGGCTCCCTACCTAGCAGCAATGGGCCTCATCGCCTACGTGCTGTGGCTATTGCCCAGTATGTTTGCCGCCGTGGCCATCGGAGCAACCGCTCTCGTAGCACGCTTTGTGGGCGCAGAACAACAATCGTTAGCTGAAAAAGTCAGTAACCAGGCCATGACCATTGGACTGGTGTTGTCCATTCTGGCAACCGCAGCCACCGCTTGGGGTGGGCCTTATTTTGTCTATGCCATGCAACTGCAGGACGAAGCCGCCAGTTTGGCAATTCGCTACTTGTGGATTCTCACCCCTGTGGTTCCCGCCATTATGCTGGAACAAGTGGGGATCGCCTGTCTACGAGGTGCCGGAGATACGGTAACTGGCTTCATCGCCAAAACAATCGTCGTGGCAATCAATGTCACTGTTAGCATGTCGCTCATCATCGGATGGGGCCCCATTCAGCCGCTTGGCTGGGAGGGATTAGCAATCGGTACAGCGGTGGGACACGCCGTTGGAGGTTTACTAATCGGCAGCTGCCTATTGGCGGGACGCGCCGGTCTGACCTTGCGTTGGCATCAGTTGCGGCCGGATGGCACGCTGATCTGGCGACTACTACGAGTAGGGATTCCTGGCGGGATCGATACGGCCGTCATTCTTGCATGTCATCTAGCATTTGTGGCGATTATCAACCGTATCAGTACGTTGGCCGCAGCAGCTCATGGATTAGGCGTGACCATTGAATCGATGGCATATCTGCCAGGAGCAGCTTTCCAGGTGGCAGCCATGACCATGACTGGACAAATGTTGGGAGCTCGCAATCCACAGGGGGCAGTTCGCAGTGCTCTGTTAGCCTGCGGTGCCGGCGGGGCATTGATGGTGACCGCCGGATTGGCGTTCTACAGCGCACCAGAGGCTTTGACTGCGTTCTTTACAGGCTATAACAATAGCCCTACTGCCCTAGCCACCGTTCCTCTCCTGAGGATTGTCGCCTGGTCCATGCCGTCGCTCGCTCTAGTCATGATCCTCACCGGAGCACTACGTGGTGCTGGCGATTCTCGCTGGCCGCTGGCCATCTCTCTGGTCGGATTCTTTGGTGTGCGATTGCCAGGAGCTTGTTGGCTGGCCTGGGACGCTGTACCGCTCCCCGGAACAAACCTGGAACTGGCTGGCTGGGGCTGGGGTGTCACAGGTGCCTGGTATGCGATGCTGGCCGATAACCTTGTGAGAAGTATCCTGATCGTCTGCCGGTTCATTCATGGCGGTTGGAAACAAATCGAAGTTTGAACCACCGTGTAACACCAAGTTTATTTCTTGCCATTGACCCCACATGTTCTCCAGCTAATGTGAGAAGAGTACCTACCAACCAATTCACCACAGGCCCCGAAACTAGAAACCTGTGATCACTCCTGTCAGGCGCCTCTCTGATTCGATGCCAACGACTAAAACGATATGCTGAAATGCTCTAGGAACGTGCTACCACCCGATGAAAATGCAGTTGGACTTCACGGTCAACAACACGTCGCACACCCTCTACCAGGCAATGTGGCTCGTTGTCTTCTTGTCCACGACGGATAATTTCCTCCAGCTTGAAACTCGGTGGTACTGTAAAGGTCGACTGATAAATGATCTGATTCCCGGCATCCAGTTCGGGAACAATGAAATGACAGGTCGCTCCGTACGTTAACATACGACTGGCATGTGCTTCATGATAGGGACGCATCCCAGGAAAACTGGGAAGCAGTCCGTGGTGGAGATTGATGATGCGCCCCCCTGCATACTGCCAACAACTGGCGGGTGGCAAAATTCTCATGTAACGTGCTAAGACAACATAATCCACATGGTATTCGTCCAATAGTGCCACCAAACGCTTATTGTCAGGCTGGCCACGCTTGTCCCCCACATTGTACCAAGGGACGGCAAACTGCTCGGCAATACCTCGACACGTATTGCGATTTCCAATCATGACGGCCGCTTCGGCCCGGATCTGGCCGTCACGAATGGAACGTAAAAGCGACAGTGCCGGCTCCGCCCGATGTGTAACACAAATGGCAAGACGAGGAGAATGGCTACGTTCCTCTGGTGACCATACGCGAATCGAAAGCTGTTTATGCTGTCCTATCTCGGTCAATGCCTGGCGGGCAGAAGAAAGTTCACTCGCCGGAAGTTCCGCACGTAGTAACATCGCAAAAAGTGCTGCCTCATCATGATCATACATTTGAATCTCGGCAATATTCGCTCCGCAGCCCGTGACCAAATGAATAATCGGGTCGGCTAAACCAACATTATCCGGTCCGACCGCTGTAACGATGACTTGCATAATGCCATGTACTCCTGAACAGAATGGGGTCTTACCTGTTACGACTTTTCTTTATGGTCCGACTCTGATAACCTTTCTAGAAAGGAGGGACGGACCTATGACCAATGTACCGAAGCATAAGCCAAATCGTGAAGAGCTAAAACCCGATGAAGTGTTGTGTGATTATTGCTCCGCTAAATGTTGCCATTATTTCGCTTTGCCAATTGAGACACCAACGTCGCCCAAGGAATTCGAGTACCTGCGCTGGTATATCATGCATGGCAAGGCCACCGTATTTACCGAGGATGACGACTGGTATCTATTAGTCCACAATGCATGTGACCATCTCCAATCCGACAACCGCTGCGGCATTTACGAAACGCGTCCCCAAATTTGTCGTGACTATTCAACGAAAGACTGTGAATACGAGGATAACTGGACTTATGACCACTATTTTGAAGTGGATGAACAAGTTCAGGAGTATAACGACGCGATCTTTTCAGGAAAGGGCGGTCAAGGAATTCGGACAGAGCCTCCCGCGCTGCTGCCTCTGTTAAGTTAATCAATTTTGCACGATTCATACACTGGAATTCCTTGCGGGTGCTAGCTGGTCTTTCAACCAGAGCAAAAGCATGCCAGCTTTTTCCAGACACCAAACCAAGTCTCTTGGAAAATATACGACTCTCCGAACCATTCACTGGACCCCTAGTTTCCTGCAAGCGTTCCTATGCCACCGCTCATTCAACCTCGAACACTGCGCGGCTTCCGCGACTACCTGCCTGCGGCCATGATGCCACGCGAACAACTGGTCCAAACAGCGCGCCAAGTTTACCGTTCGTATGGCTATAGTCCAATCGACACCCCTGCTTTGGAATACGAAGAAATACTTGCTGGTAAAGGGGGCGAAGAATCAGACAAACTCATGTATCGCTTCGAAGACGGAGGTGGTCGCCAGGTCGGTATGCGGTTTGACTTGACCGTTCCGTTGGCACGATTTGCGGCACAGCACATTCATGAGTTGGGCACTCCTTTCAAGCGGTATCATATCGCAAACGTTTGGAGAGCGGAGAAATCACAACGCGGCAGATACCGTGAGTTCATGCAATGCGATTTCGACACGATTGGTACCCGGGCTGTCTCCGCTGACATCGAGACCGCACTCGTCATCCATGATCTGTTTGTGGCTCTTGGATTGAAAAACATTCGTATTCGCATTAACAATCGGCTCGTCCTCAGTGGCCTATTAGAGCAAGTTGGTTTAGTCGAATCGTCGTCAGCTGTTTTGCGATCACTGGATAAGCTGGAAAAAATTGGCAGGGAAAAAGTCTCCGCGGAAATGATTGCTGTTGCCGGCGCGACACCGCAACAGGCTGCCGAAGTACTCAAGCTATCTGACATCTCTGGCAATAACAGTGAAATCCTGGCAAAGCTCGACCGTCTACTAACCAAAAATGAAACGGGACAGCAAGGTGTCCAAGCGTTGTCAGACCTGTTGACAGGAGCCCGCGCGGCAGGAATACCAGAGGAGAGATTCCACTTCGACGTGGCAATCGCCCGCGGACTGGATTACTACACGGGAACTGTTTACGAAACCACGCTTGCGGATTTGCCCACTATTGGTAGCGTCTGTTCCGGGGGTCGTTATGACAATTTGGCCGAACTGTACACTAACCAGGAATTGCCCGGGGTAGGCGCATCACTCGGACTAGATCGCTTGCTGGCAGCGATGGAAGAATTGGGGATGATCGAGCCAGTCACGACCCCCGCCGAGATTTTTATTCCTTATTTTGAAAAAACACGATTGCCTGACTATCTACAATTAGCTGCCCACCTACGTACGGCCGGATATGGTGTCGAAGTTTATCCCGAAGCAAAAAAACTTGGCCCCCAGCTAAAGTATGCAGATCGGCGTGGCCATCGTATCGCCCTCATTTTGGGCGAAAACGAATTTCAATCAGGCACCTGTCAAATAAAAAACTTGAGCCGCGGAACCAGCGAAGAAGTGGAAATGGATGACGAACACAAAAAAATTCTAGCCGTCATCGAACACATGCTGGTACAATAGTCTGATAAAAGATACATCGTGCTGGCTACAATGCAGAGGGGTGCCGACTACAATGTAGAGGGTCGGCCCGAACCCGACAGGCAAGGGTCGTTAGATTGCGAGACACTCAACCAACATTTAGTTTGAAATGTGACGTAAAAAACAAGATGGCACTGGTCGCGCCGCACCAATAATAATTTTCATTCCCGTGGACCCTGTTCCACAACAATGAGTGGGGACAGGACGATTGTCATGGGAACACCCGCACCGAATGGGATGCTGATGTTGAGAACATTTCGACGCAAAATCGTGCTATTGCTAACAAGTTCGCTGGTATGGGCTAGTTTGGCGGTCATCGCCTTGGGCCAAAACGACGAATCCGGCAGTACAGACAGTAGTAACTCTAAACTTTACTACGCACTGGTATTTCTTGGTATGGCATTAGGAATGATTGTCGTCTGCCGTCCGAGCAAACGTAAAGTTCTGGAAATCGACGACTGATACACGCGACGAATCCACCAAGCATCTGCGAAATCCGATCCCCAGGCGACGATCGTTGATCGTTTTCACGGAACATTTCCTGCCCATGTCTACCGACAGTTGTTGATCCTCTATTCGGCAGGCAACGATATCCGGCAATCCTGTCACTAGGATGCTGGAACTCTGCCGCATTGGTCACGCAAGAGTTTATGTCACTTCGTAGAATCTGCCAATGTGATACACAACGGCCTGCTGTTCCTCCTTCGTGATTTCAGGATAAATTGGCAAGCTTAATACTTCACGGGCAGCCCGCTCTGTCTCTGGCAAACTACCTGTAAGATATCCCAGCGATTGAAAACAATGCTGCTGGTGAAGTGGTACCGGATAATAAATTTCGGTACCCACATGCCGCTCATTTAAATACGCACGTAACGTGTCACGTTGGCCATCCAGGACTCGAATCGTGTATTGATTCCAGACATGTTCATCATGTTCCAGACATTGCGGTAAGGTAATCTGTTGACTTAAACCGGCGGCCTGAAACAAATCAGTATATCGCTGTGCATTCGACTGCCGGGCAGACACCCAACTGTCAAGCTGCTTCATCTTAACATTCAAGACAGCTGCCTGTATTGAATCCAAACGGCTATTGATCCCTACCACCTGATGAAAATAACGGGGGTGCATACCATGACCGCGCAAGAGACGTAATCGTTCATTCAATGTTTCGTCGGAAGTAGTCAGCATACCTCCGTCGCCAAACCCACCCAAATTTTTAGTGGGATAAAAGCTGAAACAACCAAGCTGGCCAAGGTTACCCGCCATTTCCCCATGACACTTAGCCCCTATGGCTTGGGCCGCGTCTTCAATCACCTGAATACCATGCCGACTGGCGATCTCCCGAATAGAAGTCATCTCGGCACACAAACCAAACAAATGTACTGGTATAACAGCCTTGGTAGCTGGCGTAATCGCCGCCTCAATAGCATTCGAATCAATATTGAAAGTGACGGGCTCAATATCGACAAACACAGGTTTCGCCCCAAGTCTCCAAATGGCACTGGCCGTGGCAAAAAACGTGAAACTTGGCACAATCACTTCGTCACCGGGCCCAACGTCCAAGACCATCAACGCCAATAATAATGCGTCACTACCCGATGCGCAGCCAATCGCATATTTTGTCTGGCATACCCTGGCGACTGTTTTTTCGAAGGCCGTACATTCTGGTCCCAGGACGAATTGTCCTGAGTCGATGACCTTTGCAATGGCACTTAAAATCTCATCTCGTAATACAGAATTCGATCGGGATATATCAAGTAAGGGCACAGGTAAACCCGTGTCTAGCGAAGCATTCGGCACTAACTCCGTACTCATCAGGATTCACTCCGGCGGGGGAAAATTGGAACCATTGCCAACCAGTTGGCATTTTGAAGGAACGTGAAGCTCACCAAATCTTGTGGCGCGAAACATACAAGGCAACGAGATTATGAAAACTGTGTAAAACAGGTCAAGATCGTACCAGGCATGCTAGCAGTCCTAGGTGCGGTTGGAAAATTGGCAACCTGCGAAGCTGCGCAGCCTGCCCCATCTTGAAACAACACTTATCTCGACAACGCGAAGCTCACCACGGTCTTGACGCTCGCCGTCCTGTTCGATTACGGTTCGCCGCCACATCAATATTAGATACAAAATTATTTAACATTTGGCACAAAAATTTTAAAATCTATGTCCACGGACTTTTCGCAACATTCGGCAGCTCGCTGGGGATGCCTGCCTGCGCGAATGCGCCTGCTTTTTGTCTCCGGACCAAATCGTCGAGGAGGATGGCTCGCCTCGGCCTTGGCAGCCGACAGTATTTCACAGGTCACGGTCGAAGACGCTTTCGGAACAAGCGCGGGGCTTGCGCGCCTAAGAGATACAGCCTTTGATGCCGTCTTGATCAGCCACGAACCGGACCAACTCGATGCGGTTGATTTCTTGGAAGCAATCCGGGCGACAGAAGGAGAAGTCTATCCGACAGTCGTCCTGGGTAAATTGCCCGTACACGAAATGAACATTCTTTGTTATGAAGCAGGGGCAGATGGCTACGTGTGTCTGGCTCAAGCCACCGTACGGGAACTATTGTGGTACGTGGCTCGCGGCATGGAACGTAGACAATTGTTGGCTGAAAATTTGCGTCTACTGAATCAGCAACAACATCGCTTACAAACTGAACATGATGAAGCCAATCACTTATTGGCACAGCAACGAGGCCTCATTCAGGGGCTAGAACAGATTCGCCGTGGCGATGAGAAGAGTGCATCCAAACACTATTCCGCAGTAACCCTCACTCCAAATTTAGTCCCGTTCGCCAAATGCTACCAGGATCTATTACGCGCTTATGTCGTCATGGGGTCGGGAAGCCTGAATGGTGAATTGAGAACACTGGCCAATACATTGGCCACCTCTGGGGTCACAGCACAACAAACCCTTCGAATCCATTTACAAGTTCTTGAAAACGCCGTGTTAAGCTTGGGTAACCGCAGCGCCCGCCACGTCATGAACCGAGCCGACTTGTTGATCCTGGAATTGATGATGCACCTCTGCGACGGCTATTCTCAACCCGTTGCTGACGGAATGATGCCCGAACCGGCAACACGGGCCGCCTAAATCGACTATTTCGTGACAGGCTGTCAGACTTTCGTCCGATATTCAAGTACGTTTGTTCGAGTGCCCCATTTGTCCTGGGTCCCGCAGCCCGTATTCTTTACGCCTGCCCGAAGAAGGCTGCTGGGTATGGCAGTTTATCATCATTTATCACCGCCCACAGGAAATAACGCCTCATCGCTGTTTTTGGGATTCCCGTCGGGTAAGATGTTTTCAATTTTGACCTGACTTGCAGCACACTTGTTGCCCTGCCTGACGAAAGTTATGATGTGATTTTCACTTATATTTGGAATTTTGTATGCGTCACGTCGTCTCAGCAGTGGTCCAAAATGTCCCCGGTGTGTTATCTCACATCTCGGGTATGCTGGCATCGCGCGGCTACAATATCGATTCACTAGCAGTCGGAGAAACGGAAAACCCGGATCTGTCTCGCATGACGTTTGTCGTCGTCGGCGATGATCGCGTGCTAGAACAGGTTCGCAAGCAATTGGAAAAGATTGTAACGGTCGTCAAAGTGGTTGACGTCAGCGCTCAAGAGCATGTTGAGCGTGACTTGATGCTTGTAAAAGTCAAGGCAGGGCCAGGGGGGAAACGTAGTGAAATACGTGAACTGGTCGATATCTTCCGTGCTCGAGTCGTGGATGTCGGTGCCGAGGAAATCATGATTGAAATCGCCGGCCAGGAACACAAAATCGAGGCTTTTATCGAACTTGTCCGACCTTACGGAATTGTGGAACTTGTCCGCACGGGGCGGATCGCCATGGTCCGTAGTGGGACCCTTCCGTCAAGCGTGTCCAACGCTGATCCACAGCATGACGCAACGGCCCGAAATCTCGTCGATGCAGATTCCAAATGACAAGCTGACTCGTCACAGAGCACCGACGAATCACCCGCCTATCTCAGAAACAACTAGGTTAAAATTGAATTTCAAAAGCAAGACGAGTCCAACAGTTCAGACCCTGTAGTCAGTTGGTAAAACCATTGACAATCCATGGACAGCACGGCCTTATTTTATATTTTATGCCAAATGGCGACTTATCATCGTAACGTCCCTCTTCACAACAAGAAACAAAACAACCAACAAGGAACAACGATAACATGACCGCAACAATGTACTACGACAACGATGCCGACCTGGCCCGGCTCAAGGATAAAACCATTGCTATTTTGGGATACGGTTCCCAGGGACATGCCCAGGCCCAAAACCTGCGCGACAGTGGATGTAATGTGATTGTCGCCCAACGACCTGGTAGTGCCAACTACGATCTGGCCGTTAGCCATGGATTTGACCCAGTACCCATCGATGAAGCCACCCAACAAGGTGATTTGATCAATATCTTGTTGCCTGACGAAGTACAAGGTGATATCTATCGCGACCTGATTAAGCCAAATTTATCCCCTGGCGATCTACTGATGTGTTCCCACGGTTTTAATGTCCATTTCAACCAGGTCACCCCACCAAAGGGATCCCATTGTGTACTGGTCGCACCCAAGGGACCTGGGCATCTAGTGCGTAGCGAATTTGAACAAGGCGGCGGTGTGCCTTGCCTGATCGCCTTGAGCGAAGAGGCGGGTGAAGAAGAATTGGCACTCGGATTGGCCTATGCGAAAGGCATTGGTGGAACCCGTGGTGGCGTGATTCAAACGACATTTGCCGAAGAAACCGAAACAGATCTGTTTGGCGAACAAGTGGTTCTCTGTGGGGGTGTCAGCGAGTTGGTCAGAGCGGCTTATGACACGTTAGTCGAAGCAGGTTATCAGCCTGAAATGGCTTTTTTCGAATGCCTGCATGAGCTCAAGCTGATTGTGGACTTGTTCTACCAAGGTGGTTTGAGTTACATGCGATACAGCGTGTCCAATACGGCTGAATATGGTGACTACACCCGAGGTCCACGGATCGTCACCGAAGAAACCCGTGCCGAGATGAAACGTATTCTGCATGAAGTCCAATCGGGGCAGTTCGCTCGCGACTGGATCCTGGAGAATCGAGCCGGCGCCGCATCTTTCCAGGCAACACGACGTCGTCAGCAGGAACATCCGCTCGAGGAAACCGGGCGCCAATTGCGCCGTCTGATGACCTGGATTGATTCCAAAGAAGTATAACCCGGCTGGTCGTATCCCATTGTTTTCTGCTACCTTCATCATGCCTGATCATGTCCTCCTCCGCAATTTTACTCGTGTTCGAGAAACTTCAAACCGGTGATCGGGTCGAGCTGAGGCATGAAGTCAAGGTGGGTTACAATCGCTGGTACACGACGATCCAAGGTACGGTCGTGCGCAAGGAACGACGGCGACACGGATTACATTTCCGACGTAACTCCGACGACAAAGTATTCAGTGACTCGATCGTACTCCAGCTTGACGATGGAGAGTTGAGCACGGTAACCCTTGATGAATTCTCTGAACTCCGAATCGTTTCAGACTGAAATCAAGGTGGGTCACAGCCGCGTGCCCCACTTCCTCAAGCGTAACAAAAGCGTGATGCGATCTTTGTCAACCAATCAGCAGATTCTGGCGGGGGTGATCACAGCAATTATCGCGTGGTCTGCGGTCCATACCTTTGGTATTTGGCAACATGACCGACGCGGTGCAATCATCGTCCTGGCCGCTGTCAGTTTGTTCTTCGGCCTCTGGATATTAGGATTCATCCATGTCCGGCTGACAGGCTCTCTGACAGTCCAGGCAAATGGCAAAAACCGTCGCTTGAACCTGACTTGCCTGTCAGCCATGATCTCGTCGCTAGTCAGCACCGCTCTCTTCGGCACCGAAATAGTGTATCGGTCAAACATCCTTTACCGCAGCACTTCATTCGGACTGGCCACGTTGGCCATCCTCCTGGCAATCATCGGCTTGAGTCACCCGGTAATACATCGGGGAAAATTTTACGGAGTCGTGGGGTTGGGCGTCGCTCTATTCACCGCGCTCGCGAGCATGGTACGTTTTCTCGTCACGGGATAAAATCAACTGCTTACCTGCCACAGGCAGCCTCTTCCACGAAACGATTGACCGTACCATTCATCGCTCCACCCTCGCCTCGTGAATGAATCATCTATCCTTGTCCCTGCGCGCCCATTGACCTCCTGGCGTTCGCGCTCACCGCGTACAATCTCGTGGCGCAGGCACAAGCTGAGGGTGATCATTATTCACCAGCAGCCGGCTTGGTCGACTCCGTGGAGGCCTTGGAAACTGTGCCTGACTTCATTTCGTTGTTCAGGTCGATCAACGATTCAGGCAAATCCACCCCACCAATGTCACGCATGACTTCCATCATGGGCGGTAACGTCTTGGCCAAGCCCGTTAAAAAATCGGCCGTATTGGTGCGGCCATTTTTACCTCCATTTTCCCAGACGACCACCTTATCGAACTTGATATTGGAGATCGCTTTGGCAGACGTATCCGCCAGGTAGTCAAGGTGTTCCAGCATAAGAATCTGGAACGCTTCCTTGGATCCGCCACAGGAATCAATAATCCGCTGTAACCCGTCTCCTTTTTTGGCCAAGATTTCAAATTGCCCTCGAGCTTCGGCATCCAATTTGGCAAAAATGGCATCTGCTTCGGCCTGGGCGTCGATCCGTTTTCGCTCTGCTTCGGCTTGGGCTTCGACAATAATCTGTGCTTTTTCAGCTTTGGCCGGGGCTTCTAGTTCCGCCCGTTTTTCGGCTTCCACCCGTTCTGCATCTGCCATCGCAGCTTTCGCCAAGGCCCGGTTCTGAACTTCCAGCACGGCCGCCTCTGCCTCTTTCTTACGGCTTTCACCCAATTCATACGCTTGGGCACGGTTCACTGCCAGTTCGGCCTGGGAATGAGCGACTTTCGCCTGCGACAGGTTTTCTCCCTCAATAGCAGTTGCTTCGGCATCGGCCACGGAAACACGCATCGATCGTTCCGAGTCTTTGACTTGGGCTTCACGTTCAAATTCCGCACCGCGTTCCCCAATTGTCTGTTCTTTTTCCAACTCGGCGACACGAATCGATTTATCTCGTTCCGCCTCGCGCGTACCAACCGTCTGTTCCTTACGGGCATTGGCTACCTGAATTGACTTGTCGCGTTCAGCAGTTGCCACACGCGTTTCACCCATTTTTTCATTATCAGCCACATCACCACGCGCTTTTTGAATTGCTTCCGATGCCGCTTTCTGACCAATCGCATCAATGTATCCCGACTCGTCGGTGATGTCCGTAATATTGACATTAATTAGCAACAGGCCCACTTTATTCAATTCGGGTTCGAGCGACGTTTGGATATGTTGCAGGAATGTATCGCGATCCCGGTTAATATCCTCAATCTGCATCGAGGCAATGACTTGCCGTAACTGTCCGAAAATAATTTCCTCCGCTTGTTGGCGAACGTCAGCCGTCGACATTCCATAGAGCCGTATCGCTGCATTTTGCATCACCTGTGGTTCAGTCCCGACGGCCACGGTAAACACACTCGGTACATTGACGCGAATATTTTCCATCGACAGTGCACCACGCAGAGGTACTTCAATCTGGACCGGTTCCAGGCTGATATAACCATAGGACTGAAGCAGTGGAATTACAAAATGGGCTCCACCATGAATAGTTCTTGAGGGTGATTTACCCCGTGTTTTTCCAAAGATAACAAGAACACGGTTACTAGGACAACGCTTGTATTGCTTCATAAGTGCAAACAGCATTGTCATAGCCATCATCGCGATTAAAATCACGCCGATCAGAATGGGCATTGTCGCAGGCGCTGCAATTAACATAAACAGATTGGCATAAGTGGTGGGCATATTAATTCCTCACAATGGTTATTGGATTGAGAAAATCCGTTATGCATTACTTTTATTGTGCTGGTGCGGATCACCGACCGTGTTTGACTCGTGGATCCTTTCTACTTCAACGGTGGTGGGTGTTAAAATATCGATGACCACGATCTTGGACCCGGTCTTCAATTTTTCGGTTTGGTTGGTCACCGCCTGCAATTCCACAATACGGTTTTGCATACGTAATTGGATCTTACCTTCACCTTCGTTGGATGGTGGAATGGAAAGATATACGGTACCCCGTTTTCCCAACGCGCGCTCTATCCGTAACGAACCGTCATGATTCAGTTTGCGGAATCCTTGCACCAGCCAATGGACTACTAACAGGGCAAGGAAACCGGAAATAATTGCCATTCCGATAGAGGCCATGTTGGTCCAGCCAGCTGCATTGGCCGCCATCCCGGCCAAACCGAAAAAGGCAAGCGAAGCTACGATCGTCTTGAACGAAATCACGGCAAAAATCCAAGTCGATCCGTGGGCCGCCAGGCCAACATCTGCGTCGAAATCAACGTCATCCGATACATCCACGTCCACATCGAAGTCGGCCGCCTCGGCGCCCAATCCAAACACTGCCAAAACGAATTGGAGGACCAGCAATGTACCCCCAAAACCAGCACAAATCAGATAAACATACTCCATGATATAACCCCAAAAATGGGAACTGGATCACTTGTTTTGATTTAACGTAACACCTGTTATTCGTTCAAAACGTGCCATCCTTGCCAACAAAGCACCAAAGTATCTTGGGTTTTAAACCGTCAACAGTCAAATCAAATGTCTGGAATCCACAACTTGCCTTAATGCCAGTAATTAACTGGCATTTTGATCATTCCGTTCAGGACGTCCATTGTCAGCGTCATGTACCAGCGCCCATCCCCGTGTGGAATTTGTGAATTTTTTTCCACAGACTCTCGAGTTCCTCAAATCGCCGATGCTTTTGACGCTCCAACCACGTGAGGGATGATCCCTGGTAGACACCGATGGGATACCAATCTTCTGCGTTGGAATCCCGGGGGACAGCTGCTGACAGACGTATCCCTCCCCGTTGGACGTCGGAGCGGAGAACGGTCAGCCGATGAGACGATTGAAAATATTTTACGCTGCCACGGTCCTCAGCATGCAAGATTTTCTGCTGACAAGCGGGGTCAGGGCGTGGACTTGACCAAGCGTTTAAGCCGGATGTTTCGTAACGCAGCTTTCGTATACCACGTTGCAAATCCCAGTGGTCGCATCGGTTCCTGTTCCCACCAAATCGAAAACTCACGGTCTTTCGTCTTCAGATCAACAATCTGATAGTCATCGATCCAAGCTTCAATTTTTTTTTCGGTGACTTGCAGGCGAACCGCGTACCATTGATCCTGCCGATAGTCACGAAACGTCGACGTTTCATTCTCGACAGCTGAACTTTTATCGACGTTCGACAAACCGGTCGCGCCGCCACCCCACCCACCAACAATGAGGGAAACATACGATTTGGCATACGGAAACGTGAGGCCACAGAAAAAATCGGTGCCCGCAACCCGTTTGGCCTCAAGTTGTATTTCGTAATTCAGCCGTGGAAATATTTTCGTCCAGACAATGCCAGTTCCCGGATTGCCTTTTTCCAGAACGATGCTATCGTTCTGAATCGTCACTTCACCGTGATACTGAAAGAAAGCTTTGTCGGCAACGCGCCACCCGTTTAATGTCTTTCCGTCGAACAATTTGATTTCTTCACCTACCGGAAATACTTTGTCCAATTCCTCCACGTTATCCGCAGGCAACACAGGTGGCGCTGCGCCAGCACAAGTAGCGGCCAACAAGACCAACGGCAAGAAGGCAGGGGGCCAGACATTCTGTCGTAAATATCGATACCGTTTCTGCATCGCGTCACCTCGGTTTGAATCAGCCAGCAACGATTCGAACAATTACTCCGACAATGTTTTCAACGCCCTTATCCGGCTCTCAACAGGCACACGCGAGGTGTACCGTCCGGAGAACTTTTACTTCTAACATATTCGTTGCTGCGGATACCAGGTAAACATCTTAATCCAAGGGGTTCTCCATGGGAAACCCTACGGCAGTGGGTCGGTAATACTTCGGACAGAATATTGCGTTCACGATCATTGGCACGTGTTCGCATCGTGAAAACCAAAGTTTTCCCTGGCATGGCATTTACCAGCAGAATATGCAGTCTACGTTCACTTGTTAATATGACACAATGCTTCCCTTTTTTTCACACACTCTGTGAATGCTTACTCCGTGACAGCACAATGCTCCGAATTTGCTTTTCCTCTAAAAACTCGACGTGGATCAAAAACCAACGCCAAACATCATCGTTATCATTCTTCTTCGAATCCAATGCGTTGTTGGCCTGGAATGGACAAACATTTTGGTGAAAACCAGCCTTTGCAGCCATCGCGCTCGTTTCCCGAAAACGAACCCACCTGCCACAACGGACGTGGCAAACGATCCCCCCTCTCTCAATAGGTCAAATCCGGGAGCATGCAGTATCTGGATTTCTTGTAATGTCTTATTTTTCTCACTACACACATTTCCACTTCTCAACCCGTTGCAACACGTTTGCCAGTGATGCAAATATTTGACAGACCAAGACGGTTGGCGTAGGCACGACCCCAACAACATGTTACCAAAGTCAAACCGATTTGAACCTGCTGGCGTTTTTCTACAAAAATGTTAGGCTTTCATCTGTCGTTCACTTGGTGAGCCATTGGTGCACTTTTTGTCCTCAGCTTTCAACACGGATTCGTTCTGGTAGCGCCCCCTGTCTTAAGGAATCTCCATGCAAATTAATCCAGTAACAGAACCTTTTTCAAAGGTCGCGGCCGATGCCATTGTACTTGGCACTTATGAAGACGACCCTTTAGCAGGGCACGTCGGTGAACTGGATCAAATAACCGGTGGTACATTGACTCAGTTACTCGAATCCAAAGAACTGACTGGCAAAGGATGTCACTTGACACCCTTGCTGGGAGTTCGCGGATTGGCTTCCCCCCAAGTACTCGTTGTCGGTCTGGGAAGGCAAAATACGATTGATAGCAAAATGGCCTTTCGGGCGGCTGGCACGGCCACTCGTCACCTGGCCGCACATCCACGCCAACGCATCGCGATGTTCCTGGACCACCGATGGTCAGCAGAACTTTGGGAGGCTGCTATTGCGGGAACTTGTGTCGGCTGTCAGGGCCAGGACCTATATCGTAGCCAAAAAAAACGATATCCTTTCGAGGAATTAGTGATCGGGGGTGCTTCGGCCGAGGTTCTCAGTGCGGCTCAAATTCAAGGCAACAGCGTTAACCTTGCAAGACACCTCGTCAATGAACCGCCTTCCAAAATCTACCCCGAAACATTTGCTGACCATGCGATCCAACTGGGAGATGAATGTGGACTGGAAATGGAAGTCTGGGACGAACAACGTCTCCAGGCAGAACATTGTGGCGCGATTCTTGCCGTTGCCCGCGGTTCCTCTCGTCCACCGAGGCTTGTGATTGCACGTTATCGGGGTGCTAACACAGCCGACTCGGACCAAACACTGGCACTCGTCGGAAAAGGTGTAACTTTTGACTCGGGTGGACTCTCTTTAAAGCCAAGCGCGGGCATGCTGGCAATGAAATGCGATATGGCAGGTGCTGCCACCGTACTAGCAGCGTTACAGGCTGTCGCGAAGCTTGCATTACCTGTCAACATCATCGGTGTGATGGGCCTCGTCGAAAATATGGTCAGCGGCGACAGCTACAAACTGGGGGACGTACTCACCACACGCAGTGGTAAAACAATCGAAGTTCACAATACGGACGCCGAAGGACGGTTGGTTTTGGCCGACGCTTTACATGTCGCTGTGGAACAGAAAGCGACCAGGATCATTGATCTGGCAACCTTAACAGGAGCCTGTGTCGTAGCCCTGGGCAACGATGTTGTGGGTGCGATGTCGAACCAGCAAGCATGGTGCGATCAGGTGATGGGTGCTGCTGAAAAATGTGGTGAACCAATTTGGCAATTGCCAATGTTCGCCGAATATGGTGAAGAAATTTCCAGCGAAATCGCAGATATCAAGAACGTCGGCAATGGACGCTGGGGAGGAGCCATCACCGCTGCCAAGCTACTCGAAGAATTTGTAGACAACGTCCCCTGGGTACATCTGGACATCGCGGGTCCATCGTTTCTGGAAAAATCAAAATCCTGGTCGGACGGGGGTGGCACTGGCGTGATGGTACGCACACTCGTCGAAGTCGCCCGGACACTGCATGACTAGACAATTTTTTCCCGCATCGTTCCCAACACAGAATGCCACGGCAGGTACAACGCCCGTCAGGTTTTACGGTAGACAACGTGCCTCAATCCGAAGCTGATTTGCAAGATTGCGGAGCCTGTCTGCCCCGTCATAATCACCCCGCTGATCCCTGCGATGAACTTCTCGATCTAATTGTTGACTTGTCTTCAATAACAGTTCCATCAGCGGAATACCTGCCAGTGCCTCATCGACCAGAAAACCGTCTGTGAGCGGCAGATCGCCAGAAACGGCATTGCACGGCTTCGTGTCAGCTGCTTCGTGTCCAGCGACAAACTGGGGTCCGCGCTGTTCCAGTAAACGGAGCGCATCCAAAAACCCTTGCTCCTGTGCCTCGGTCGCTATCGTAACACTTCCATCTTCTGGAACTTGAACGTCAAAGTAATCATTCAAGAAACCATGCGGATTAAGTTGTCGACGAATTTCGACAATTTCATGTAACTCGCTTTCTATGTCGTCCGAAAGATATGCCGGCTCGTCAAAAAGGTCATTTTTTAGGATTTCACTCTCCACATACAAAGATTCATCGCCCGTCGACTTCATAGCATGTAACAACGTGACCACTAACACCAAGCCCAGGCTCCACACCACTCGTCGCCAGCCATTGCGCTGATCTGTCATGAACATCCTTGTTTTCCTTGTTTTCGTTGTTTCGCTTGTTTGGAGGACTGGAAATCCGCTGCCTGAGTACAACTCCTGCCTCTACCTGCAAAGCGTATCCGGTTTCAGAATCGTACAACAGCCGAATTGGAGGTAATTCGATACAATTCAGCGATACACTTCACTTTGACACGGCAACGCACCAGCTGATGATCTTGCCTTCCATTACCCGTGTGGCTGGTACAACTGGACCACGCTAGCAGCAAGACTTTCTATTGATTCTGTGGGACAAGTCACGTTTTCCCAGCGAGGTTCCATGATATCCCTCGCAGTCCTTGGACTGGTGAACTTGCAAACGGCGCCACCTCCTGACACGATGCTGGGCCTGACAAACGACGACTCATCGCTTAATGGGAGAACCTTTCTTTTGTGAGACCACAAGTTTTCCGTTTTGATTAAACCTGCTCGTTCCTAATGTACAACCTTTGGCTAACATCTTCGGCATGGAATAACAGCCATTCTAGTTGTGTGTAAATGGAATGCCCCGCCGCGTGCCGGTAGACCGCATTATTCGGCTCGCCGTAATCAACCAACAACGTTTTCCCGTGCTCGGCGACGCGCATGCCAACACGTAAGTGTCCATATAAGTCACTCGGGACATACTCTCCTTGCAGCATGCGAGCCAAGCGACAATTTGCCAGCCATGATCGCCAATTTAGAAGATTAGGTTGAAAATTGGTATTCGCTATTCCCAACTGGTGGATGTAATCCCCACCGGACGCGCATAGCACCTCAGCCATGGAGGGCGGGAATTTTGCCAGGTATTCAGGAAGTGATTCCGCCGGACGATGAAACACATAATGCAACAGCCCCTGACAAACAGTGCTATCCCAACCATAACGAATTGGTGTACCAAACGTAACAATGTCAATCTGAAGCGGCGAAAGCGGATTGCCCGGCGCCTGCAATAATTTTTTCACCCGCCACCAGACTTCTTCTTGCGGGCGACGCAGCGTGAAATAGCTCCGCGCAGCCCTGAAAAAATGGGCGCGCTGTGCGTCGACTGCGCCCAGCAAGTTTGACATCAAGGCAAAAGCATTCCCTGCGTGACTATGTCCCCACAACAACACGCGCGATGGTGAACCCCTAAACTGCGATTGCAACTCATCAATCAGACGAATGGCACAGTCAGCACGCCCTAAATGATGGTTTGCGCTGGTCCATGTAAACAATCGAACGGGGATTCGTGTTGATTCCCCTTGATTCACCAACTGTTCAAACAACTCCGCATATCGTTGGGTATAATTGCTGCAGTCGCGCATCACATAATCGACTGCTTTCTTGGTCCTCTGTTCCAGCCAAGGTGCTGCCTGCGGTGCAACACGAGAAATCAGTCGGGCAATTCCCCAGGCATCGTTTCCAGCAAAAGTCCCATGTACCAAATAAATCGCTTCGACACCCGCCGCGCGTAACAATTGCCCGACACGACGCATGCGAGATTGAAATTCCTCTGTTTCCACCGCTGCGGCAGTCACTGTCATCAGCTCAAACGGCGCAGTCGGTCGTGCCGCCGTGTAGTGCTGGTGGTGGAATTGTTGATTGGATAACATGCTACTTGACAATTAACATAAAACTTGACACGGTACCCTTTGGTACCTTGGTTCCATTTTTTACTTTGTGCCAATACTCTTTGGACTTGTTGCCTGGGTGATTCATGTGCGGTCGTTTTACATTACACACGCCCGTTGACAAGCTTGTAAAACAATTCTGGCTTAACACCATACCCGAACTACGCCCGCGTTATAACATCGCACCCACACAACTGGTTCCCATTGTCCGTTCTACAAACAACAATCCTTCTCGCCAACTGGACTTTGTACGATGGGGTCTAGTACCATCTTGGGCCAAGGCAGCATCCATTGGCAACCGCATGATCAACGCACGCCAGGAAACGGTTGCCGAAAAACCGTCTTTTCGGATCGCGTTCAAGCGGCAGCGCTGCTTGGTGATTGCAGATGGCTATTATGAATGGAAGCGCACCGGCAAGGAGAAACAGCCTTATTACATTCGCCTCAGCGATAATAGCACGATGGCTTTCGCCGGACTTTGGGAATCCTGGAATGGCCCTACCCATTTGCCACTGGACAAACCGCTCGAATCGTGCACCATCATCACCACGGCTGCAAACGCATTGACCAGGCCCATCCACGATCGTATGCCGGTCATCCTGTCCCCGGACCATTGGGACGCTTGGCTCAATCTCACGTTGCTGAACCCTAAATCGCTCCTGCCGTTGCTACAACCTTATAACAGCGAAGACTTGGTAGCCGACCCGGTCAGTCGCTATGTCAATTCTCCTGCTCATGATGATGCGACATGTATCGCCCTGCGAGAAGAAACACAAACTCGGATCCGCAACTTGGATTAGGCGCGGCGAATGAAATGCGCTGCAAAGCTACGGATTTCATGGCCATTGAGTACGTGCACCATGCGTAACTGCTGTACTGTCGATTCACTAAACTGGCCCAACGGGATATGAATCCAGCGCTTGTTGAACCGCCGTGCCAAACGTCGCCAACCCGCTCCGGGTGGCGCGGAGCTAAGCAAGGCAATGTGACGGCAATCGCTGTACAGACAGGCTCCTGCTAAAAGTCGCTCTTCCAAGGTTTCGACAAAATCAAGCTGCGCGTCAGTCCAGATGTCCGAAATGGTCTTGGGCGGATACAGAAACATGGCACCACCATAAGTTCCCAGGCCAATACCGGGACCGACAAGCTCCTGGCGGTAATCGGTTGCAAAAAAAGCGAGTGTCGATTCCTGATCGTGTTCTGCAAACCAAGTCGTCCGCCATGGATATTCCCGTGGATCGGCGGGCGAGTCAAACAGCATCACTGCACAATCCAGATCACCCCGTGCAGGTGGCAGAACTTTAACATAGATGTCTCCTGTGTGCCAGTTACGCAGCGTCTCGCGAATGTCGATGCCATCCTTGACACTTGTAGAAAACTTTTCACTACGTGCCAGATCCGCACCCATGATCGTACGGGCCCGATCAAATACATGATTACGAAAATTCTCGATCAACTCGTCTTCGGGAGGCCAGCTGCATTGTCCAAAGGGATCCCATTGCATTCGCCAGCGTTGCATTTCATCTCGGTCAGGACGCCGCGTTAACTCACAACTGCGCCACATGACAGGGGGATCTGGAAGCCGACTCACCATCCGTACCACCTCTCCGTCTGGTAACCGTGCCTGCTCGATACCTAACGTGACCGACGGGTACGAAGTCTCACGCTCAAATGCGTAAGAACGCGCAGTTTCTGCTACATGCAAAGCAAACTGGTCACCGGCCACTTGTTTCGAAGCGATGATAATCGTGTATAGATCCGGAGACATGCGCCGTTCAAGAAGAGACAGGTTGCGAATATATTTCAAACATGTCGCCAGAACGTGGGGTGTAATCGTACGTGCTCGTTGACCCAAGGCCTGCCGATAACGGTCGCGCGCGGTCAGCAGCAGTTCCTTCACTGCATCGACCGCCAAGTTCGTATCATCCTCCAATTCCACCCGGGCACGTTCGTATAACCCTGTAACAAATGGTAATTCCCCCAACATAAATGTTAACGTGGTATGCTCTGGTTCGTAGATGGTGGTGGTTTCCACCAGATCGTGTTCGGCCGTATCAGGCATTTGCCGTGTATAAGCTTCCCTGATCCAGGGCCAATCTAACACCGAACCGACAAACAAGATGGATTCGTATCGCGATTCCAACTCCCTGAGCCGGTGTGCCATATGCCACACGCGTTCTTGAGGCTGGCCGGCTGGTAAGCGACCAATCTTTGGCAAAATCGCCGCCGCGAACCGCTCCACGGCAACCTGTTTCAGTGCATAAGGATCAGGAAGAATATCGCTTAACGGTTGAAAACAATTGGTCTCCAAGTCAATGAACTCACGTTGCAGATGTTCTCCCAACGCGATGCGCAATGCCATGATTACACCCTGGCATGGATCAATGGGTACATAACTGACCCTACGTTCGTCCTGATCTTCGGCATTCGCGTGCGACCCAGCTGGCCAATCTCCGCCGCTTGACCACTCGCTTTCCGCTTGGGTCACCAGCGTCGGTGCGGGCAGTAACGTAATCGCATGTTCTACGTCCTGTTGGAACGAAGCCGGCAATGGTACAGCCAGACAGTCGAATGAATGATCGAGCATGAAATTTCGCACCACCAGAGAACAGTCACCACTACCGTGAATGATGGGCAACATCACGATTCGATCGCCAAGCATGAGAACATCAGAGGGCTTGCTCATCCAATCAGTATTCTCCTATGACTCCACGGCAACGTCGCTTGTGTGGGGAAACCAAAACAGGACTCTATCAATCATTCAATGCTGGCTACCAAGTAAGCTGTAAAAACGGCTCTCTTGGTACTGATTCGAAGTAAAATCCCAGAAACCGGCTCAGCCTGTAGGGCATTGTATTCAATCGGGGCCCTTTCCGGTCGTCTCCTAACAAAAAACATATCTTATCGGGGCGCAATTTGTCCCACCACATACGGACCCCGGGGATTCACCGCAATCGTGGCAGAAGGCCCATAGTCCTCCAACGCTGCGGCGACTGCAGCTTCGACACTCGGTGCACTTTCCACAAACAGTTGGTTGATTAATTCGGGCGGCAGGCCGTCCGTAACCACTTTGACTTTCGCTTTACGACAAATTGCAGCCATCTTTTCCAACTGCCATTGATCCATCACGAAATAGTTTCCACGTAAAAGACGTTCTATAAAGCTTTCCGGACTCGCATGCTCTTGAAATAATTGCCGAAATGGCTCACTGCCAACCCCCTCTGACATGCTGGCCGCCACAATCACGGTTCCGCCTGGCTTGATAATCGGCAATGCGCTGCACATCCCTTTGACTGACTGATAAAACGTCATATCAAGTGGAAAACCAGCACCACTCGTAACGACAATATCCACGGGTTCGGGTAATGTGTCGACGACAAGCTTGCGGACAAATTCGACCCCTTCGTGAAATGCCCCCACCATATCACCAGCAACGAACTGCAAAGGCTGGTGATTTGAATCAATCACTGCGTTGACAATAAAATCACAACCCGCCTGTTGCGCTATCCAAGTATTTTCTTCGTGCACCGGATTGCCATCCAGAATTCCGGTATCCGCGCGGGCATCCTCCAAAATATCAGGACCATGCCAGACCTTGATCGTTTCCAAGGCTGCAATTCCAGGACAAATCACCTTGCGGCCACCTGAAAAACCTGCCATGAAATGCGGTTCGATCAAGCCCGTGGTAATCTTAAAGTCGGCATCCAGGTAGCGTGTGTCAATCCACATCGGCACACCCCGTGGACTTTGTCCGAGATAACGATGTGCTTCCAGATTGTGGCAGTCATGGTTTTCGACGCGATAGTTCTCCGCAATGTGCGACCCGACCATCTCGATCACTTCAACCGACGTGTTGCCACGGTGTGCCCCTGTAGCGATCAAAATCAGGATCTGATCACGGGCGATTCCAGCGGCCTCTAATTGCCGCAGCAAGGACCCCAAGATGAGTTCATTAGGAACCGGTCGGGTAATGTCACAAATCAGAATACATACGTCACGCTTACCTCGTGCCATCTCAGCGAATGGTTTCGTACCAGTCGGATACCTCAACACATGGTCGATCGTAGCCACCGGATCACGAAGGGGTTCTGCTTCCTGATAGGACAACGTATGGACGACATTGTCATCTGGCAAATCAACTTCTAACCCTTCACGACCGTAATCCAAACGAATCCGCATGTTTTTCCTCGCGACAACATCTTGAACTAGAAAACAGGATCAACAGACTACTGGACCACAATAAAACCATCGGCGACGGTTCAGGAACATTCAACACTGAACCAGTCCCTACATGATACACATCTCGATGATATCGAATGGCCAGGGCGTTAAAATCGGCGACGTCGATGTCATGATCGCCGTCAAAATTACCTTGCTCCCAGGTCAAGACGGATCCCGTTCCAAACGGTGCAAAGGAAAGCGCCAGACGATTAAAATCGACCAATCCGACAGCCAAGTCGCCGTCGGCATCCCCCGGTACTGCCGCGACATTCTGAATGGTTACGCCCTGGCTTGTCTGGACCAGGTTACGAAAATATCCGTTCCCGAGAACCATACTCTTTGTACCATCCTCGTGGACAACATCGATCGAAAAGGGCTCCTCATTGTAAAGGATATAGGCGAAGCTTCCCGTGACGTTACCAGCCTCCAAGACTGTAAATGTGTCAAAAGTGCCGCGCATTGTTGGATCCGTATATCCATTCAGCGTCTTCACGTTCAACAGACCTGCTAAATTTGCCGTCTCGTGGACTTGCAACACGTCGTGTTGGCTACCTGCCGCAGGCCCACTAATCTCGATTTCCAGGGTCCCTGTAGAATTCTGTGTCAATCGGTTCACCGTTAGGCGCCCTAGGGAAGAACCTGGTGACAAGGTGCCTGATTCGTTGTAAAAGTGCGTGGCGACATAACCCTGGCCTTCGACATGCCCGTTGTTCACAAGATACCCCTCAGCGGACAAGGTACCATCCACGTGCAAAGTACCTGTGGGCCACATTTGTACATATTCACCCACCTGTACGGTAGCGGTAGAGTTGACCTTTAAACTACCAGCAAGTCCTGCTGCCGTTTGTCCACCACCCACATAAAGGCTACCCTCTACATTCAGCAACGTGCTGGAAATAACTTCTTCCCGGTCCGTAACGGTCGCATCGGGAATGTGGTACCCGATGTCCTGCAAGATCCCCCGGTCCACCAGCGACCAATGCCGTTTCGTCGTCCCAATCTTCAATCGATGCGCCAAGGGATCGTTGCTGTCTGACAAATGGCCTATCGAACTTTTTTCGAAATCATCTGGCGTATACAACCGGACTCGCTTTCCATTGTTGGCAGCTCGAGAGTGCTCAGCGTTAAAATAGGTCGCCGTCGTCAGATCCTGCAGAGATGCTGCAGGAGATTGATTGAAACGTCCTTGTTCAATGAGCGTCAATCCATTCTCATTTTCCACAAATGAATCAAAGCGCGTAAAAGTATCGTAAAAAGTCCCTTTTAAACCCCGGCCATTTTCATTGATCAAGCTGGACAGTCCCAACAAATGCGTTATTTCATGCAAAGCTACCGAACGAAAATCATATTTTGTCTTTGGCGGTGCCTCTTCTCCGAAGTGCCAGGAATGCGTGAAGTCCCAGGTCATTGTTCCCATGGCATCACCTGGTACCGTACTTCCCGTTTGAATATGTGTGGCAACATTTCCATCTTGAAACGTCGCGGGGGCTAGAAAATAATTCTGTCCCGCCTGGGCCAACGTGTCATTCGGCAGATCCTCCGCCAAATCGACTCGGATCTTTACATTCGCCGTGTGATCCAACAATGATCCGATGACGTTGTTGGCCACATCTTCCAGTATCTCCCGATAAATCTCCCCTTGATCGGGATCATCAAAACCCGTACCCGTTTCTTGAGCCACTTCTTCATACGTGAACTGAAACGTGACGAAAGCCTGACCAGGGCTACCAGACAGGGCAATCCAGCAGAAACCTATGACATAGCTCGACGCCCGCCAGACTGGGGGCAGTTGAAATTGCGTGAGTCTCGAAAGGCTGTGAAACACCGGCAGGTTTCCTTGGCGGACAAAGCCAACAAAAGTCGCCCTAAGTTTCATCATAAGCTAATCCTGGACAAGACGCGAATCCTCCTCCCAGCAAGCCGCACATTTCAAGGAAAACAACAAACGGAGCGGATTCAACGCGGTAAATCAGTTTTGCAGGCATACCTGAACGTAGAGAGAACCATTCCCTGGTAGTATTAGTATCCACTGCCAGCAGACGGTTACCTTGATTCCACTACTTCGCGCATTTTCTCTAAGCCGATTCGGGCTACATCGTATGGATCCTGTACCCACAAATCTTCGCGAAACAGTTCCAATGACAAATACCGGTCGTATTGTACTTGGATGAGCAAATCAAGATAGCGGCGCAAATCAAGATGACCCTCCCCCGGCATCACCCGATCGGAATCATGTTGTTGCTCTCGGGAAGGTTCGACAGGCGCATCATTGAAATGGCTGATAGCAATTTGTGATGACTTCAACTTGGCAATCGATTCGATCGTTCCTCCTCCACGAAAAACATGAAATGGATCCAGGATCGTTGACGCAGCCGGATGTCCCGACTTTTCCATGATTTCCAAGGCGTCTTCGATGGTCGTAAATTGATCCACGAATCCCAAAAACTCCATCGCTGGTTTTACTCCCAGCGCCATACCTATCTCTAACAACTCGCGGTAATTGCGGGCTCCCAAATCATAGTCCGCCCGACCACTCGGTGGTGCCGCAATAATGTGTGGCGCACCCAGAACCACCGCGTGGGTCATACACCGTTTGCATTCTTCCAAAGCCTGGGCATGTTCATCTCCCTGGGTATCAAACCAATCCCTCACATAAATGGTAGTGGGAACGGCCAAACCATGGTCGTCGAGTGCGTGACGGACCTCCTCAAGCGTCCCACCCTGAGCGATATGCTCGTCGATCTTGTCATGCCAAAGTTCGATGCCCTCGTACCCAGCCTTGGCCGCCACCTCGATCTGGGTCAGCACGGGAGTAGTGCGAATCGTGCTGCCATTTAAGCAATACAAAAAATGGGACATGGATATCTCTCCACTACAAAGCTACTACAGAACCTAATCATTATAAGTCGAAAAGCCAAGCCAGCTCAAAACTCACTCGCGCGACTTTGCTGGTAGAATCTGCTTGGCGAATTGCTAAAATGCAAATCTACAACCTGCCGTGCTGCTATTCGAACGATCCACTTTCAGATTGCCTAACATAGTCTGCTAAAGCCAGTTAGAAAAGGTGCCTCGCCCACGTCCGGCATTGTGAAACTCCGTCCCAGTGGCATCCCCAGGTCACCTTTTGACATTTCAACGCTTTATTGTTTGCGTGCAGTCATCGACCCCACTTCAACAAACTGTTTTCAGCGAATGTCTCGCACGGCTCGTTGGATCACTTCGATACAAGCCGCAATGTCGGGAACGGGGTCCTCCGGATTGGCTTCATGCTCAATGCTGATACAGCCATCAAATTCAATTTGACGTAAAGCCTGTAAAACTCCTGGCACATCAAGCGCACCACGCCCTATCACCACATTTCGATTCACCTTGTTATCGTTATCTTTGAGGTGAATCCCAAAATTGCGCGGACCCATAAATCGGATTTGTTGGACCGGATCAAGATACAAATTGTGTGGTTCCAGGCCACAACGAATCAAATGTCCGGTGTCAAGACAAGTGCCAATCAACGGATGATGGTCCTTGACTGCCTCCATAATAATTTCAGCTCGATGCCAGAGGTGTAACTTTCCTTCTCCTTGCGGCCCATGAGGATGTATGGCAATCGGGATACCATATTCTTCGACAAGACGATCTAAACTGTCAAAGCTATTCGTTTCAGGATCGGCACTGAGCACTTTGATTCCCATCCTCTGGGCATGGTCAAATGCCTGTCGGTTCTTTCCGTGGTCCTTGGTAAATTTAACAACGCCCAGTGCCAACGGCGTCACACCATGTTCCAAACATAGGCGAAGTAGGAAAGCTGCTTGTTTGTCACTGCTCCCCAGAGGAGCGTGGCCCGGAAACAGTTCCACATACTTCAGTCCCAGGGCTTCAATCTGTTTCAGTGCGACAGGCAGTTTAAAGCGATGAAAACAATAGCTTTGGACACCTATTTTGAATGCTCCAAATGATGTAGCACTCGCTTCGGCAGCTCGTAAACTGGCTACAATAGGCCAATTAGCACCTGCGATAGCCCCTCCACTGATTTGAAGAAACGCGCGTCGCTGCATGGTAGATTTCCTTATTTTTTTACTCGATTCTCTGACCTTGACCGGATGGCCGATTATGATGCCCTGGCCTATTTGAAACAACACGGTCGCGTGCCTCGCCAAAGCGACACCAAGTGCCATGATTATCTTGGCATCGGCAGCATCGAGCAAGCACGCCTGACCAGAAATAACACCACGGCGGACCTGGACTGTGGTTCGATAACCGTCAACACTCTCGCCGGGCCCCAACAGTTTCAGGTCAGCCAACGAGTTAATTGTCCGATATCGTTAGAGGTCCCTATCGACTTTTCCCAACAAGCGGTGTCGAGGACCATTTGCAAGGATTGATAGGGAAACCGATTTAGACGGTAAAACCGTGCCATCCCCCACCCTGGCAAACCGTTGCAAAAGGCAAAATCCCCCTAAAAAATAGCTATTTTTCTTCTGGCGACTGTTCTACTCCTTCACCAGTTGACGTTACCGATCAGCTAAATCAAGATGATGATGTCAACCGCATGAAATAGAGAATGTGCTTATTATGGCCAAAGTTGATGATTTTCCTGACATCCTCATCCGGCGTGGTATCATCAGCGCCGAACAGTTGGCCGACGCGCAAGCGGTTGCCTCTCGCGACGATAATCCGTTGATGGATACTCTGACACGTCTGGGGTATGCCACCGGAGAAGAGGTAATGCGAGCTGTGGCAGAGCAACATCACCTCGAATTTATCAATCTCGAAGAGACAGTGGTTCCGCCAGCGACTGTTGAACTCGTCCCAGAATCGGTAGCCCGAGAAAACACGGTCCTGCCCTACAAAGAAGAAGAAGGCATTCTGCATGTGATCGTCTGCGATCCATTTAACCTGGAAACGATGGACAAACTTCGCTTCATCCTTAACAAAAAGATCGAAATTGCCCTTGCCCCAAGGGAAAATATTCATGAAGCCATCAATCGGTACTATGGCCAGATTGCCGAAGAAAGTGCCGACTCGATGCTGCAAGAGTTCACCGACACGGCCATCGACTTTACGGAAACGGAAAGTGACTCGACTTCCGACGACGAAATTGTTGACGAGAACAGCGCTCCCATCGTCCGACTTGTGCACTTGATGATTACCGAAGCCGTTCAGCTCCGAGCTTCTGATATCCATATTGAGCCCTTCGAAGGACGAGTGCGTATCCGCTATCGCATCGATGGTCGGCTCATCGAACGAGACAGTCCACCGCGGCGGATGCTGGGACCACTGATTTCCCGAGTGAAAATCCTGGCCAAAATGGACATCGCCGAGCGTCGTCGACCACAGGATGGCCGGATCAAAGTCGAAGCTGCCGGAAAAGAGCTCGATTTACGTGTCAGCGTCATCCCCACCAATCACGGTCAATCGGTCGTGATGCGTCTACTGGACAAGGACAACATCCGCATCGGCGTCCGCAACCTGGGCCTCAGCCAACACAACTACGAAAAGATCTGGAGCCTGCTTCGTCGACCCAATGGGATCATCCTCGTCACCGGCCCCACCGGATCTGGGAAAACTACTACCCTGTACGCCGCACTCAACGAGCTAAATCGCCCCGACCGCAAAATCATTACCGCCGAAGATCCGGTCGAATACTATCTACCTGGCATTAACCAAGTGGAAGTCCGACACAACATTGGCCTGGATTTTTCTCGCATCATTCGCTCCATGTTGCGACAAGCACCAAACATCATTCTGGTTGGAGAAATGCGGGATTTAGAGACAGCATCGATGGGAATCCAAGCGTCATTAACTGGACACTTGGTTTTTAGTACCTTGCACACGAACGATGCGCCCAGCGCCGTAACGCGCATGATCGACATGGGAGTACCTGGCTATCTCGTTGCCAGCAGCGTGATTGGGATCATGGCTCAACGTCTGGTACGGGTCAATTGCACTCATTGTAAAGAACCATTTCGGCCGTCAGACGGCGAATTGGAAGCCGCCGGGGTTCCCGAATCAATGCTGGAGGGTGCTGAATTCATGCGAGGACGGGGCTGTGGTCGCTGCCAGAAACGGGGCTACCAGGGCCGACTTGGTATTTTCGAATTAATGACGGTCACGAGTGCCGTCCGGCAATTAATTTTTGATGGAAGTTCTTCGACCCAAATCCGCGGAGTTGCTGTAAACGAAGGCATGTCATCACTTTACGTAGATGGAATAGAAAAAGCATTGCAAGGGATCACCACCCTGGAAGAAGTTTATCGCCACGCCAAGCCTTCCGAAGGTGACTTCCGTGCACTCCAACAATTAGGCAATCGTAAGCTTTCAACCGATGTAAATTGAGAGAAATCGCCCAACAGAAGAAGCTTCGCCCGACGCTTCATACCGCCTATAATGGTGTGAAGGCAGAGCGGGACTTGCGGCTGGGAAGGAATTAACTTGTGGCCGTTTGTGGCCGTTTTGACGGTGCCCCCTGCGACAAAGGGCCGCTTGGCTTTTTGCAGGGCTCAATTCACCGTTTCCTTGAGTTATTTCCACTCGCTGCAAATAATCTTTCTGCACGGGTAAACGTTGTCCAGTCGTCGGATCAACAACGGCCACCGTTGGCAAAAAGCTGGCAGGTTGTCGAAATAACCATCCGCAGGCGGTCACAATAAAAAATGGTTTCTCTAACCAACTTCCTCTCAGCCAGTTGGCTGAGGACTTTATAGACCATTGTAAACCCGGGGACGTTCGTCCTTTTCATGAACAAAAGTACTCAATCCATTCGCTGGGTGTGGTACGAGTTGATAATAGGCTGCGAGGCAACAGCCTGAACCGGACAGACGAAGAGGACTCCCGCCCCCAACGAACGTCGTGATTTCAGCTGGATTTTGCACGATCTGCTTGCAGATTTGCAACGGGCCGAAATCTCGTTATCCATTTCCCGTATTACCAGGACCCGTGTTCTATGCCCTCGATCCTGATCGACAAACTGTTGCAAGCGTGTGTTAAACAGGGCGCCAGTGATATTCACCTTGCCGTCGGACAGCCGCCCGTACTGCGTCTCCATGGTCGAATGCGCCGTCTAGAGACCAAGACATTAGAATCGCAAGACACCATGGACTTGATGAAAGCGATCGCTCCAGAACGTTGTCAACGGGAATTGCAGGAGCAGGGAGGCAGCGATTTCGGATTTGCTTTTGGTGACGCAGCTCGGTTCCGTGTGTCGATTTTCAAGCAAAAAGGCAACATTGGAATGGTACTGCGACAGATTCCCAATGAATTCATGACCTTCGAGCAATTGGGGCTGCCCGAGGCTGTGGCAGGACTCTGCATGCGTCCTCGAGGTCTGTTCCTGGTGACGGGGCCAACTGGATCCGGCAAAAGCACCACACTGGCCAGCATGATTACCTACATCAATGACAATGTCGATCACCATGTCATCACGATCGAGGACCCGATCGAGTTTTACCACACCCATAAAAAATCGACTGTCAATCAGCGGGAAGTTGGTGTCGACGTGCCAGATTTTGCCGAAGCAATCCGACGTGCACTGCGCCAAGACCCGGACGTGATTCTTGTCGGTGAATTGCGAGACCTGGAGACAATCGAAGCCGCTATCCAGGCGGCCGAGACGGGGCACGTTGTTTTTGGAACATTGCACACCACCGGAGCCCAAGGAACCGTTAACCGGATCATTGACGTGTTTCCTACGAATCAACAGGATCAAATCCGCACCCAGCTTTCTACCTCGATTATCGCTGTGTTGTCGCAATGCCTGCTTCCTCGCACTAGTGGAGGCCGTATTGCCGCCCACGAACTGCTGGTCGTCACTCCCGGCATCGCTAACCTGATTCGTGAAAACAAAACTTTTCGTATTAATTCATCCATTCAGACAGGAGCCAAGTTAGGGATGCAATTGTTAGATGACGCCATCTTTAATCTCTGGCGAGAGGACCAAATTTCGGTCGAAGACGCACTTTCCAAAGCTAATTCAGCCGACGAACTGGCCAAACGAATTGCCCGAGCCAGACAAGGTATCAGCGACGAAGGCCCCGATCACGATGATGACGACGAAGAAATGGCAGCATAGTAACAACCAACATAGTAACAACCAACCGAAAACGGGAAACACCGACCCTCACGTTGATGACGGCAAGTTTCTAATATGAAGTTCCCAACCCTCAACAATCGCTACAGATCCATTAACCAACTGCTTGTAAGACCTGACCTTTCACCACAAACCTTGAGTCCCATTTCATCATGGCTATCAGACGCATCGGACAAATCTTAGTCGACCTGGGGTATATCCAGGAAGAACAATTGCAGTTGTTGTTGGAAGAGCAACAACGTAATCCGGGCGAGCTGCTGGGCAAGCTGGCCGAGGACATGGGATTGATTACCGACGAGCAGTTGGCCCAAGCCTTAGCCGAGCAGATGGGAATGCAGGTCGTTAATTTGGGCGACGTGACGATCGCTAAAGCAGTCTTGGAGCAAGTCAGTGAACCAATGGCGCAATTGTACCGGATTGTGCCAATCCATTTTGACGAAGAGAACGAAACCTTGACCGTGGCCATGTGTGACCCTCAAAACCTGTCCGTCCAGGATGAATTGCGCACCTTTTTAGGCTTCAACATTCGCATTGTCGTGGCGACTGAGAATGACGTGCTGTCAGCTTTGGAAAAATATTACGCAGCGGCTGGAGACAGCGTCGAGAAAATTATTGGCGAGATGAGCGACGACGTCAATTTGCAGAAAGTGGCTGAGGCGATAGAACAAGGCGGTGCCATCGATCTGACCGATGTCGAAGCCTTAGCGGACAGCGCCCCAGTCCGCAAACTGCTGAACATGGTGTTGCTGATGGCGATCAAGGATCATGCCAGTGATGTCCATTTTGAGCCCTTTGAAGACGAGTTTCGTATTCGTATCAAAGCAGACGGGGTACTGTACGAGATGGTGCCACCGCCTCGACACTTGTCATTTGCCATTACCACCCGTATCAAAGTCATGGCCAACCTCGACATTGCCGAGCGACGATTGCCCCAGGATGGTCGCATCGAGTTAACGGTCGGTGGGCACCCTGTCGACTTGCGCGTCAGCGTCCTGCCAACCATGTTCGGCGAAAGCTGTGTTTTGCGGGTACTCGATCGTTCCGTTGTATCGCTCGATTTGAACAACGTTGGCATGGACGACAAAACGATGAAGCAGTTTCTCCAGCTGACCAACAGACCGAACGGTATTATCCTGGTGACCGGTCCTACCGGATCGGGTAAGACAACCACACTCTATTCGGCCCTGAGCGGAATGAACGACGTGGCCGACAAGCTGATTACCACCGAAGATCCCGTGGAATATGACATTGAGGGCATTATCCAGATCCCAATCGACTCAGAAATCGGCGTCACGTTTGCAGCCTGTCTGAGATCGATTCTCCGACAAGATCCCGACGTGATCCTGGTAGGAGAGATTCGCGATTATGAAACGGCCGAGATTGCGGTCCAAGCATCATTGACCGGCCATGTCGTGTTTAGCACGCTGCACACCAATGATGCTCCCAGCACGATCACTCGCTTGCGAGACATGGGCGTCCCGGAATTCCTGATCACTGCCACGGTCGAAGGGATCCTGGCACAACGGTTGGTGCGACGTATTTGTACCAATTGTCGCGAAGCGATCATACCCTCGGACGAAGTGGTGGCCCACCTGGGCTATCAGAACCGTGAGGCATTGGGAGACAAACAATTCTTTCGTGGGAAAGGTTGCGATAATTGTAACAACACTGGCTACAAAGGCCGTATTGGGATCTTTGAAATCATGATGATGACTGACGAGATGCGTGAAATGATCCTCAATAAATGCACCGCCGACGAATTACGAGACAAAGCCTGTGAAAATGGCATGGTGACCTTGCGACAAGGTGGCGAGGACTTTGTCCACCTGGGAATCACGACCGCCGACGAAGTGATTCGAGAAACAATCCTAGAAGCATGAAAATGTAACGAGCGGCGCGAGTCTTTAGCCAGCAGTTACTTTTTTCCCGTGGAGAATCGGAGATGCCAAAATATCAATTCGAGGCCATGGATAAAACGGGCCAAGAGATCAAGGATGAGATCGATGCCGAAAGCGAAGATGAAGCACAAGCTATTATCCGGCAACAGGGATACTTCGTTACGAAGATCGCTGTTAAAAAGGCCCGCCAACAAGCAGATACTGGCCAAAAATCAGGACGCAAACGCAGCTTCGCCATGGGTGGCGTTCGCTCCAAGCAACTCACTAGTTTCACACGTCAACTCTCGATCTTGCAAGATGCCGGGTTGCCGATCCTTCGTAGCCTGAGAATTCTGGAAGGCCAATTGCGCCCCGGAAAGCTACAGAATTCTTTGATGGACACCTGCGAAGAAATCGAAGCCGGCTCGACGCTGTCAGAAGCATTGGCCAAATCGCCCAGGGTGTTTAACCGTCTGTATGTCAACATGATCAAAGCGGGCGAAGCGGGGGGTGCTTTAGAAGTCATTCTGCGGCGCTTGGCCGAGTTCATGGAGGCCTCTGAATCGCTAAAACGCAAAGTCAAGGGTGCCATGATCTACCCAGTTGTGGTGGTCTTCGTGGCAGTCTCGATTTTGACTTTTATCATGATCAAGATCGTACCGCAGTTCGAAAAGATTTTTGATAGCTTCGGCACAGAATTGCCCGCCCCCACCTTGATCCTGATTGCCGTTTCACACGCTGCGGTGAACTACTGGTATTTGATGTTCGTCATCCCCATTTCACTATTGCTATTCATCAAGCTGATCAAGAAATTCCGTGACGGTCGCATGGGCTGGGACATGTTTATGCTCAAACTGTTCGTCATCGGTCCACTGATGGAAAAAAATATTCTGGCTCGCAGTACGCGCACATTGGGCACACTTGTAGCCAGCGGTGTGCCGATTCTAGAAGGGCTGGCAATCACACGTGAAACGGCTGGGAACATGGTATTTGAGCGGATGTACACCAAAATTTCAGACGCCATCCGTGACGGTGACACGATCGCCAGCCCGATGAAAACTTCCTCACGACTCGGTTTCCACCCAGTGGCTCTGTTTTTCTGGGTATTTCTGTGCTCCATGCCGGCCCTGACACTGCTGTTCCTTCCCTCAAAAGATGGGGAAACGTCGATGGCACTGCTGGCCGCACCGATTGTGGGAGTCATGGCATTGATCGGTGGTTTAATCTACTTCCTCCGAATGAATTCCCGTATCGTGGACGATATCGTCGTCAACATGGTCGACGTGGGCGAAGAAACGGGGGAACTGGATACCATGCTGTACAAAATTGCGGACAATAACGACGAAGAAGTCCGCGTGATGACCGAAGGCCTGGTAGCCGTGTTGGAACCGATCCTCATCGTGTTTCTCGGGGTCGCCGTGGGCTTCATCGTGATCTCTCTTTTCTTGCCACTCATCAAACTGATTACCGAACTGGCCAACTAAACAATTCGTACAGAATGAAGCATCGCATGTGAAGCGTCACTCGCGGTGTGTGCTAATGGAAACAGCCCTACCATGGAAAAGCGTGAGAAAGGAGAAGCAGGCATGCAAGATGGCCAACGACAACGGAGGGACGGTTTTACATTGGTCGAGCTGCTGGTGGTGATCGTGATCATCGGCATCCTGGCAGCCCTGGCCACACCGGCTGTTCTCCGCGCCATGCGCAGTGTCGAAGAAAAAGCGGTCCAGTTAGAGATCAGCATGTTGGCCCAAGCCGTCGAAGCGTACCGCACCGAACATGGTGTGTATCCACCTGATTTCACGGATCCACAGTCCGTCGTCAATCACCTCAACCGTCTTTTTCCACGGCGACGTGAGTGGCAAAATCTGCAAGAAGTCACGGGACACATTCAACAAAACAATCTGCTTCCCACGCACGCTCTGGCATTCTGGCTGCGCGGTTTTCATCCCAATCCAGAGTTTCCTATCAGTGGTGATGTGGATGGTAATGGTGTACCCGATAGCGATCGTCAATCGCTAATCGAAGTCAACGTCAAAATGATTGCCGGCGGGGACGGTGACCTGGAAACCTTACCAACTCAGAATGGTAGTAATGCATTCGAATACTTAACATCCTCGCGCGGACCAAGTGTTCCATTCGTCTACTTTAGTAACAGCTCATGTACTGGTTGTGATGGCCCTTATCTGATGCTCAGTGATGACGGACCCGTCCTGAAACAATTCGACTTTTCGCCAGCTAACCAGGTTCGACCTTACGTGTACCAAAAAGGCGTTGCTGGCGATGGTGATCCCATTTACGAACCAATGAACCCTAGAACTTTTCAAATCATCTCTGCCGGACGTGATGGCGAGTTTGGCAACTATCAAAATTTAGACCACTTCAAGGTACACCGCAGCGGGATTGGATTCGATGATTTCGATCGTGACAACCTGGCCAATTTCAGCGACACGAATCTGCAGGATGCAATCGAATAGCCGAATGCGGTCATCCCCAATGCATGGTAATCAACAAGACTAAATGGCAGCGCAGAGCAATCCAACCAGGAATTCTGGTGGAGATCAAAACCACAATGTTAACTGGACCAACCAACATGGACTCATCGACCAGGCGCACGTCACGTTTTGCGTTCACACTGGTAGAGCTGCTGGTGACCATCGTGATCATGTCGATCTTGTCATCGCTCGTCCTGTTTGCCATGACCGGAGCGTTGGAAACTGCCAAAATACAGCAAACGAAAACACGGATTGCCAAACTCGATCGCGAAATATCACGGATGTGGACTGGTTATCTTAGTCGACGGGTACCCATACGTTTCCAACGCCCAACCACCGGTTCAAATGTGGTCACAGTCGATGATTGGCAAAACGAGAGTTACCGCATGGCCCGTCAACAGGGACGGCTCGTCGCTTTGCGCGACCTGATGCGGTTGGAAATGCCCGATCGCAAAACCGACGTGACCGGAGATGTCTATCCCGGCGCCGTTGATTTCAACGGCGACGACACGATTGACGAAGGGGATCGACCGCGCGTGTCGTTGGCTTATCGCAACTTGGCAAGCAAACAATGGACCGCAAAGTTCCAAGGCGCCGAATGCTTGTACATGATCCTCACCGTCAATGCAGGCACCGGCTCACGGGGACGGCCCTTTCTTAGCGAAAACGAAATGGGGGATGTCGATGGTGACGGGATGCCTGAGATCCTGGACGCCTGGGGTGAGCCGATCCGGTTCTTGCGATGGGCACCGGGGTTTGCGTCACCGTTGTATGACGGTGGGCAACCCGATCCATTTGATCCTCACCAAGTCGACAACATGTGGAATGCTGATAGTTCAAGTGGGGCGCGCTTTCCGTTATACCCGGTGATACTTTCCACAGGGCCCAATCGTGAGTTTGCTTTAATCAACGGTTTTGTTGATAAGAACCCTTATCGACAACAGATTTCACATGGCCTTTTAGAGTGGTACGTCGATCCTTATCACAAAACCAACCATTTACAAATTGGTAGTGTTCCAGCGTCGGATCCGGATCACCCCGACCCCGAGTACTCCGCTTCAGACGATATTCACAATCACCTTGTCGAGACTAATTAACCAGCACAACGGTCATGAATCGTCTACCACCCACCTATCGAATGTATTCAGGCGAACTCGGTCGGAGGATATCCGCGCAGCCACAACAACGCGGGGGTATCACACTCATCGAGTTGCTGGTGGTGGTCGCAATTTTTGGGATACTGCTGGGAATAACAGCCACCGTTATTCGTCCACTGCGAGAAGGTCGTGACATTCGCGAAGCGGCTCGATCGCTGAACGCTTACCTGGCAGCAGCCCAGGCGCGGGCGATGCACCTACAACGGCCTGTAGGGATCTGGATTCGACGATTTTCCAACGACCCGAATGATCTGCGATTTAACCTGGCATTGGAATTATACATGGCAGAAGTACCACCGCCCTACATGGGGGATGATTTATCGTCGTACGCCATGAACGACCCGAATGATCCCAACACACCTAACAAGATCATTTTGACAAATGTATCCGGTTTAAAAACAGATAACGATCCCAGCAACGAGAACAAACATTTCAACATCCGCAGGTTCGATTACATTCGCTTTAATTTTAAGGGACCGCTTTATCAAATCAGAACTTATCCGAATGTACAAGGTTACAACGGCGTTTTATATCTCGACCGTTCTATTACTTATCTCAAAAATAGGCGCCACGTCACCGAGGAGCCCTTTCAACTACCCTTCCAGGTTTATCGCTATGCCCGACCCATTCAGTCAATCGCTGATCCATTGCAATTACCATCCTCGGTGGCGATTGACATCTCGATGTCAGGATGGGGAGGATCAGAAACCTTTGGTTCTGCCAGCGACGTCGCCATCCTATTCAGTCCCTCCGGAGGGATTCAATATGTATTATCGGGTGGACCCAATAGCCCGCCCACGCGGGTATCGAACGCTGTGCATTTGTTGGTAGGGCGTCCGGACAAAATCGGATCCGGCAATCTAGCGGATGGAAACAATCGCTGGGTATCGGTCGGTAATTTGACAGGCAGGATGACCACCTCAGAAATCTCTCCGAATCCCACCGCAACACTTATTGATCCGGTGGATCAGACAGCGGTGGCAGAAGCGGTAGCGTTTGCCAGAAAGTTCGCCGTCCAGGGAGACACACTGGGTGGAGGATAACGATTCAACACGGAACTCACCGGTAAAATGATGTACGTCTTTTTCTTTTTACAACTCGAAACTCGCAGTCGCCAACGACCGACGGCTTGTCCCGGCCAACGCCGGCGTGGACTGAGCCTGGTCGAAATCCTGATATCGATTTTCATCGTATCTATCGGGCTACTTGGTGTCGCTGCGCTGTTGCCGATCGCCCATCACGACTCCAAGCAGGGAACGCTTGACGATCTGTCTGCCTTGGTAGGCAAACATGCTTGGCGCGATTTCTCCATTCGTCGCATGAACGACACGAAATCCTGGGATTTGACAGACCTGAATGGTAATAATCTGGATTTTGATCCGAATATGATCTATGTGCTCGATCCACTTTTAATCACGTTTCGAAACGATCCGAACAATCCGGGACCTCATGACACTGGTCCCTTTGACAATAACAATATTTCTTTTCGCCGTATATCTCTTGCTTACCTCAACCAGCTCACTTTCAAGCAGGCGGCCGATGCCGCCTTGGATCGATTTACCTCCGCAGACGATTTAGTGTTCACAGCAGCGGAAGCGACACAGGATTTACCCACACAATTGTATACCTCCGACAGCGACGCACGACGCCGTCAATCCTACCGTCGTTTTTCCTGGCTGACGACACTTGTTCCCGACCCGACCGGCCCGGACGTTTACCGCGCTTCGTTCGTTATTTTCCACCAACGCTCACTGGTGCCATTGAGTGACAATGAACACCTGCTAAAAGCCCAACTGGCAGGATCCGGCATGAGCTATGGTGGCGTCGATGTAAGGCTGGAAACGGCCAAAAATCCGATTAGCACGCTGGACATATCACGCAACGACTGGATTGCGTTGGCTCAGCAAACACAGCCTGCACTACGATGGTTTCGCGTGATGCGAACCGCCGAACTCGACGAAAGGATGTTGGACGTTCGTTTGGAAGGACCAGACGTCAATCTGAATGAATGGGCACAACCTATCGCCGTATTAATGAAAAACGTCCACGCGGTCTACGAGAAAACCATTCAATTAGAACATAGCCAATAAATAATGATTCCCTTGGAATCGTGATGAGCGTCACCAAACTAGGGCGACCTTTTTTTTCCAGCCAGTAATCGGTCCATGACAGCGGTGACACGCCAATACACTTGAGCCTGGTTTGCCACATAGGGGCGGCGGTCAGGCATTTTGCGGAGGATGATTGGATGAAACGTTCCCAGATTCGTACACGCCCACGGCACGGGGCTTTGATGCTGGTCGTGCTATGTATTTTGATGCTGTTTACGCTGATGGCGTTAACCTACCTGATGGTGGCAACGCAATACGCCGAAGGGGCCCGGAGTATTGCAACGGTGGAACGATCGGGTGACGATCCACGTAGTGAATTGGAGGAAGCGTTTCGGCAGTTGCTGCGCGATTCCCTCAATCCACATTCTGCCATCCAAGGTCACAGCCTACTGGCCGATCTGTATGGTAATGATGGAGTCCCAGGTACCATCACTACTGCTGCGTACGCCGGCGACAATTACCAGGCCACCGGAGGACAATTTTTCGACTTGCACCTCTCGAGTAACGTTTCGCTGGACCCCACCTACGGTTTTTACAACGGGCGGGTGTTCACCGTGACCAGTGGCGACGCCAGCGGATCCACGGCGCGTGTTGTTGGCTACAATTCAGAGAGTGGAAATCCCGTTTTGCGCGTCATGTTCTTACATAACATTAATCACAAACCGGTCACCCCACAGGATTTACTCGGTAAACAATTCGTACTCAATGGACGCCCCTTCTCGGGAGACGGAGTCGATACGCCTACTGTCAATGCAAATCCCCAGACAGATGATGTCAATGAAGGATACGACGCGGCGGATTACCAAAATGTATTTCTGGCCGCCATTGATCCACAAGAGTCAAATCCGAATCAGCCGTCAACGAACCTGGATTCCGACGAGCCTCGTTACAACCCTGTTAATCCATCGTTTCATCGACGGGCACTGATTGATTCTTCGCCAAATCAAAACGCACCGCAGGTGACGCTGCGACCGACTAACGAATCGTTTCGAATGAATAATCTGGCATTTGATCCTGTCGCTGGACCATGGGACGTCGACAACGATAGTGACGGCGTGCCGGATAGTATTTGGATCGACGCAGGATTACCAGTCAAAACCACTCGTGATGGCCGACCCTACAAACCATTGGTTGCCATTCTCTGTACCGACTTGGACGGTCGCCTGAACCTCAACGCCCACAGCAATGTGGCACAAGCCGAAATCTCTGATCTTTACACCTCTCTTCAGGAGGTAACTCTCAGCGACGGATCCAACAAAACAACCCAGGATAAGCCAAGAGGCCAAGGGTATGGTCCTCCGGAGATCGCGCTCGATTACGTGTTCATCAAACCCCACAACACGGATCCAAATCGTTTTGCAATAGATCCTAGTAACTTTACAGCCGCCAAGAACACGCTCAAACGTTTGCTGCAGGGGGGTGGTCATGACGTCCAACGTGGCTATGAAGTCCGACAAATCAAAGGCCGCTACATTAAAGGCCGCTACGGTGATCTGAAACCCGGCAAATTACGGGCCCCATCATCGACCGCCGTTGTGGACGATGATGACAGAAAGGCACTCTTACAGTTTTATGCTCTTCCCAAAAATTACTGGAACGCGACCAATAACAATCTACTCACTTCGTTTAATAGTCCGCCAGACTTGCTTGGAATGTCAGCATTTGTGCTGAACGCTTTTGGACAGCCAAATTACAAGACACCGGCTACTAATACAAGCTTGCGGAAAAACAGCGAATACGAAAATGACTTTTCGGTCTCGGCACCGCGTGGCGAAGTAGGCGATAATGCGAGCGCTACGTTATTTTCCGCCGCCGAAATGGAAGCTTTACTGCGGTATTATGATTCGGATTTTTCCCAACTCCCGTCTCGAGTCATAAATTTGCTGGACCCCAACGATCCGGATATTCCGATCGCAACAAAACGCAATCTATTAACGACCGATCAGTACGATTTACCGGTCCCTGCCTACAATCTTTTCAGTCGCCTATCAACCAAGGATACGACTCAAATTAAACGGATGCTGTCACCAGATCTGCTGCTGGGATTGCGGATGGACATTAACCGACCGCTTGGCAATGGATTTGACGACAATAACAACAAAA
>CAYMUR010000002.1:149784-156073 GCA_964393615.1 uncultured Pirellulaceae bacterium | reverse complement strand
GTTTTGTTGATGGCTCTTCGCAAGAATGAGATTGATTTCCAGGGACAGTTGTTCCCGGTCACCCTTCCAGCCAATCAACCCCCCCTGACAACCGCTGAGGGCTTGGCCCAGTGGGCTATTAATGCGGTTGATTTTCGTGATGCGGATTCGATTATGACTCCGTTTGAATTTGACACCAATCTGGCGAACGGTTGGAATGTCGACGGTGATATCTCGACTGATGAGGGAAACGACCGTGGTTTGGTGTGGGGTTGTGAACGCCCTGAATTATTAATCACGGAAACATTAGCGTTTCATGACAGAAAAACAACCGATGAAGAAAATGACAACGGCATCGATGATGCGACTCCCGAGGATCCTCATTTTGATCAAAAGTTTCGCCCTGAGAGTGCCTGTTTCATCGAATTGTACAACCCCTGGAAAGGGGATGCCCGAGTTCCAGGGGAATTGTATTATGATCACAATGGTGACCTCGGAGCAGAACAGTGGTCTGCTGGAGTCATTCTCAATAAACGAGTGCCCGTTGATGATCCTGACGCGGTTGCGTCTGCGGCACCCGTCTGGCGGCTGGTCATCGTCGCAGGTGATGAAAAGTATCAAGATCCAGACCATCCACGCGATCCACTGTCACGAGTAGAGATCGAACGCAGCATTTATTTCGTGACGCCTGTACCTGTCGAGGTTCAACACGGAAAAAAAGTTTACACATCGACCGAGCCAGTCCACCATGTCGAGCCAGGTACATTCGCTGTGATCGGTTCCTCCTCGGGACCACCAACAGCAGCTGATGAATATACAACGTTCATCGGTGACTACAGTGGTAGTGATCCAAATTCCCGAAACAGAATTGTACTCAATCCCAATCTTTCTCCATCGCCCACTGCCCCCAATGACACGGTGCAAGTACATCCGTCGACGGCTAACGACTCGGTGTCCCATTCTGCCAGGCACCGACCCACAGCAGTCGTTATCAATTCGCCCAGCTTAAGCATCTCAGAACCAACCGATGGGTACGCTCCGATCGATCCAGACAACCCGGCCGATATACCCTTTGACACCGACGCCAACCGAGACGATCTCGGCAGCGATCTAGCCGGTCAAAACGCCTTAATGAAGGATGGTACCATCGACAACTTTCGCACGGTACATCTGCAACGTCTAGCTAATCCGCTACAACCATACGACCCCACGAGGAATCCTTATCGCACGATCGATTCAGCCTTTATCAATCTGACCGTATTCAACGGAGAGACATCCGATCAGGATCCGGGATACCTGGACCGACATACGGTCAACGACCGTTTCGTCACGGTGCAACGAGGCGATGACTTTGTGGACAACAATCCTAACCCAACCTGGCCGAACGAACTTTGGCGCAGCGAGATTCGTCGCGTTTGGGAGGGTAGCATTTCGGCTCCCGGCAATGGCCAGGGAGTCCCTAACTATGGTCGTAATAAAACTAATACCGACCACGTGTTCCCCTATAACCTGCAGCACACATTAGGATTTCTCAACCGAAATTATGGTCCGTCCTTGCCAGGATCGGAGGCACCAGCCCCACCAGGCCAACCATTTCCCTGGTTAACATGGCTCAATCGTCCTTATGTCAACCAGTACGAATTGATGCAGGTGCCTAAGACAAGCAGCTCCCGCCTGCTGGCCACGTTTACATTGGCTAATCCCACCGACAATCCGTATGAGCCTACATCGTCCAACAATCCATTTAATCATTTGTTAAACTTTTTCGACGAACAGACAGAATTATTCCGCCTCTTTGAATGCACGCACGTACCATCCCATTTCAAGGGAACCAACATGCAACTCTCTGCGGCCACGTTCAAAGCGACCGGTGATTCGCAAAATCCTGGAACCGAAACGCCTGGAACCGAGTCGTTCCATCCTCCTTTTCACACCGTGTCAACATACCGCGAACCAGGACGTATTAATATCAACACCATTTATAGCCCGGCTGTTTGGAACGGTATTCTATTCAGTCACGTCGATCCGGTGACGGGCAATCCAATCCTGCACGACTTGCCTGATTTTGAGACGTTGCGCCAGATTCGACGTGGTTCTGGCAATGTGACGGATCGACTACTTGATGTTTCAGACACAACAGTTTCCACGTTTTTTACCAACCCGTTTAAGGCGCCAGGATTGTTGTCTTCCACACCTGCAGACAACTTTGGAAACAAATTTGCCATTGACGACACCATTCTCAGACGAGCTCTCAATATCACGAGCAGTCAACCAGACAATCGTCTTCTGATGATGTACAACTATCAACAACAAGATGCGCCAGCCATAGAAGAAAACAACTCGAACTATACACAACAAGAGGTTTACCGAAATAGTTATCTCTTTTATCAAAACGTCCAGCGATTAGCAAATTTGGTGACAAACCGCTCGAATGTTTTTGCCATCTGGATCACCGTGGGTTATTTTGAGCTGGATGCACAAGATCCGGATGCCCAGGGAAATGCACAACTTGGTTTAGAACTTGGCATGGAAACCGGTGAAGTGAAACGGCATCGTTCATTTTACATGGTCGATCGAACGATTCCGGTGGCTTTCCAACCAGGAAAAAACCATAACGTCGATCGGGCCGTAATTCTGCGGCGGTATCTCGAATAAACAGGGGACCGCAACATGCCAGGCAACCATGATCTGCTGCTAATCCGCCACCACCCCCAGACGCGTTGCCGTATGCGCAGCAGACGTGCTGGACTGACACTTGTCGAGATGATGGTGGTGGTAGCCGTGACACTTATTTTTATGATCGCCCTCACCCAGGTATTTTCCATGCTGGGTGATGGGATCATGTCGGGCCGTGCACTCATCGAATTAAACGGTCAAAAACGGGCTGTCACCAGCCGTTTGCAATCCGATCTGGACAGCATCACCGTACCAGTCATCCCCTGGCAAACACTCCAGAATGGCGGTGGTTACCTTGAGATCGTCGAAGGATTAGCGACGGACAAAGATGTCAATGCAGATAACATCATTGATCCTGGAGCACCACCGTTTGACAATCGTTTCGGCGATACGGACGACGTCGTCATGTTCACTGCACGCAGTTATGACGTACCGTTTGTCGGCAACTTCGTCATCAATGACGGCAGCATCATACCCATTGAATCCAATCTGGCTGAAATCATCTGGTGGACTCAGTTCACGCCCGCATTAGATGATCTGAACCGAAATGGCATCTATGATTTCGGAGAAACCACAACACTCTACCGACGCGTGTTACTGATTTCACCAACTTTGACCGTGCCGAGCTTGAATGGAAATACGACAAAACCCGATTTAACCCAGGCAGCACTCACTTCCAGGCACGAATTTATCACCGGCACCAAAGACCCCGTTACTGGCAACGTAACCATCGCCGGGAGTGACATCTCGGTACGTTTCCAAGATGGCCAGTTAGTCATGAATACCCTAGCCGATCTGACAAAGCGAGAAAACCGTATTGCGAGAAACCCTTCACAATTTCCGCATGCATTTGACCCAACGTTATTAGATCTTCGTCGAGGAGACGACGTTGTATTAACCAACGTTCTGGCGTTCGACATACGTGTCTACGATCCCAAAGCCCCTCTTTTCGTGGTGAACGACCACGTGTTGTCGCCCAGTGATCCTGGTTGGATACCTGGCGGTTGGAACAGTCCCAATGTACCCCGTGGTGCCTATGTCGATTTGAACTACGGTCAAAATACAGATTTCTCAGATTTCTCGGGACCACCACATTCGAAATCGCAATTAGTCATTGCAGGGCAAAGAGGAACTTACTGTACCTGGTCTTTTCACTATGAACACGACGGTCTGAACCAGTACGACGATCCAAAGAATAACTCCCTGATTGACGAAGGTACAGACGGACAAAACACTTTTGCGGACCTGAACAACGATGGAGACGACGACAATGGTGCTGTCGACGATTCGGGTGAACGGGAAACCTCGCCACCCTATCCCGCACCGCTGCGGGGTATGCAGATTCGACTCCGAGTCTATGAACCGGATTCAAAAACCGTACGGCAGTCGACCGTCACCACGACGTTCTCACAATAAAAGAGCCTGCTCTCCGTATGCCCTATGCTGATGTTTAACGCGAACGGAATCCGTTCGCCACAGCGGTCCGTCCGGGTGAAGGTTTCGGCAGTCAGAAAGTGCCGCTGCCAAGTCCCCTGCAGCTCACGCCTCGACCTGGCCGACAGCTTGGGTACCTTTGCGGCCTACCATCATTAGCGACAGACCCGGCAGGGGCAAGCAATAGTCCAGCCATTTGAACAGCGGTACACAGCGATCTATCCATTTCATTTGTCGCGGGCTGAGATGACGCTGCCCCAAAAGATGTCCTGCACAGAACCAGGCAAGGGACGCCAACCGATTAAATTGTTTTTCGCGTACGACTTCGAACCCGGCCGACTGAATCTTGGCATACAGCTCGTCGCGCATGTAGCGTCGAACACGGCCCAATTCCTTGTCCAGCCCATTATAAAGTCGGTTCTCGGCAGCGACCAGGATGACGCAGTGACCACCCGGTTGTAAAGCCGCGTACATATTCTGGACAACCACGTCGTCCTCTTCGAGACGCTCCAATTCATGGAAACACAGAATCGTGTCCACCCGCTCTGCGCGGCACGTATCATACAGCTCCGGATTCGTCAAATCACCCTTTTCCACGCGAACGTTGGATCTACTGCCAAAACGTTCCGCCAGCATGTCCACGCATTCCTGTTCATGATCCATCAACAGGAGCCGTTTGCGGTGGACCAACATCTGGCTCCAGTTGCCGACACCCGCGGCGGATTCGAATAACTGCTGTCCGAGAAACGGACCGACATGATCCAGAATCCAGCGCTTGTAACGCATGGAATTGGCAGCTGAGAGCTGCCTGTAAAACCTGGAATGATCGGTAAACTGAGTGTCAAAGAAACGGCTATAAAACATTTGCCATAAGGCATGGAAACCGTCAATGGCACGAATCTTTTTTCCTTCCTGGAACGTACGGCCAGTATAACTGATGGGGACTTCGTACAAACGTGATCCCCACTGCGCCAGGCGACAAGTGAGTTCCGGCTCAATATTGAAACCATCAGCCCGCAATCGCAACTGACGCAGGACATCAGCACGGACCATCTTGTAGCAGGTTTCCATGTCCGTCACACTGAGATCATTGATGCAATTCGAGACAAATGTCAGGAACTGGTTGGCCAGACGATGCCAGAAAAACTGCACACGCCGTGGATGACCCGCAAAACGGGAGCCGTACACTGCGTCCGCTTTGCCTTCCAGGATTGGACCCAACAGGATCGCATATTCGTCCGGATTATATTCCAGGTCGGCGTCCTGGATCACTGCGATATCGCCTGACATGTGCTGGATCGCCGTGCGTACCGCTGCTCCTTTGCCGCGGTTGTACTGATGGCACAAGACCCGAATACGGTCGTCCTCGCTGGCCAGGCGCCGCAGTACTTCGATCGAGCCATCGGTCGAACCATCGTCGACCGCGATCAGCTCAAGCTGCACTGGAATTTTGACCGACAATACACGCCGGACGACGGTTTCCACGGTCCAACATTCGTTATAGACCGGCAGCAACACGCTGAGCTTGGAACAGGCTGCGGGTAATTGGCCACTGGCCAATTCCGGCACTGGTTCGATATCTACTTCGACCCTGGGCTGCCTGTCGCTGGGCACCTGTTGTTCCTTGAAAGCGTCAGTTCGTGTTGACAGCGAACAATCCCTAGAACTCGGTATCAAGCGGTACGACCACACTGATTTCCTGGTAAACAAATGTGCGATACGTCGGGTGGATTCAACCGCTGCAACCTGTTTTTGCAGTGTTCAGTCCTGGCTCCTCATGAGCCCCTCTCCAACAATCGTGTCTTTTGATGATGGAATCCACCTCGAACGTGCCAGCCACAATGAAACATCATTCAGCTCATGATTCTCTGAATTGCAAATCACGTACCAGCTCGTAAAACTGACTAGAGAACAGGGTTCGCTGCCCAGTCTGGGCGGCTCGGTGTGGTGGGAAAACACCACGATGATGCCAAATTTCAACCACCGGTAGAAGGATTGGTTAGGTCAATAGAACGCACCACGTGTCGTCTGCGCTGTGAGGCAATGAAGATCTGTCCCCACCACGAATGTTCCATACTGGTCACCAAACGGGATGCAGCATGCAGACCCTCGCCTGTCAGGTAAACGTTCGCCTGGCATACCGTGCAGCGTCTAAAAGAAAAACAAGCGCCACGGCCCAACACAATAGACCGGTCGGCTC
>CAYMUR010000002.1:63236-149774 GCA_964393615.1 uncultured Pirellulaceae bacterium | reverse complement strand
CACCTGTGCCCGGACCGCGTACCCAGCAGGAGAAACATTACTGCTGAGGGAAAAGAAATCAGTGATATCAATATCCTGGTCACCATCAAAGTTAGCACGAGTCCAACTATAAGATCCGTTGCTGCCCACCGGGTCAAAATTAGTAGCCAGTGTGTTGAAATCAGTAATATCAACATCTCGGTCGCCGTCAGCGTCCCCAGATCGGGCAGCTAAAATATTGATCGTGACGTCGGTTGGATGGTACTGAATATTTCGCAGAAAATAACCGTTTTCCAGGTGCGAATCAATTCCCGCCACGCCAGGTGTCGCGAATTGACCCACCACACTCGAGGCGGCCAACACTTGAAAATCACCCGTCTCGGTAGCACGGATTTGCGAATAGTTTTCTGTGATTGTCAATTGGCTGTCGAGATCCAGTATAGCAGTGCCATTGACTTTCAATGTTTTTACTGATCTTACGGCGTGTGTTCCACTATTTTCCAAAACACCGAATATCGTACCACCACCCGAAATTTCACCTGATGATTTTACTCTCACGGGACCTGCAACGGATCCGCTCAAAATAAAATGACCGTTATCGACAGATGTGGTTCCGGTGTAAAGATTCGTCGCCGACAACTCGAGTTCACCATTTCCTTTTTTGACCATTCCACCTGTCCCAAAAAGAACGCCGGCCAGGACCGCCCGGTCTGCGAAGGAAGCCGCATTATCAAAAACACGAACCGTACGTTGGACAGCACCAAGATCGATCGAGTTGTGTAAAGTAACGACTTGATTCGCAACCTCCGTGCCAAACAAAAGGTCCCGATCAGTCGGCACAAATCCACCGACGTTCCATGCCAGGTTTGCACCACCAGCGAGGGTTACCTCCAGGGCCTCTTCCAGGGCAGCAAATCCACCGTCACCTTCATCGGTGTCATCCGTCCAATTGACGTTCCCGCTGTCGCTACCCAAATTCCGTGCAAAAGTTCCCCAGGATTCCAGGATGCCTCCGCGCAATCTGAGCGCACTGCCCGCAGGCAGACCGACGCCATTTTGGGCTCTCAGTTGGCCATTGTCGATTGTTGTCACTCCGTTGTAAGTGTTGTTTCCACTTAACTTTAAAGTCCCTTCACCCGATTTGTGGATGCCCTGGACGCCACCACTCGCGAAAACCACACCAGAGAGCACCGCTAAATCGTCCAAGGAGGCACCGTTGTTAGCAACGCGAATTTCACGTGCGTTAGAACCGCTACTGCCCAAATCGATTCCATTCACAATTTCTAGCTCAGCATTCGCATCATCTGAGTGCAAATGTAATACTTCGCCATCAGGGACAAAGTTCCCTGCCCCCCAAGCAACCGTTGCACCAGATCCTCCAAAATTAACAACCAGATTACCACCTTGTGCGGAAAAACCTCCTCCGCCACTGTCCGTCGTGTCAGACCAATTCACTTGTCCAGCAGCTGCACCTAGTGAACGGTTAAACGAGCCACTGGTTTGTAGGCGACCATTGCGCAAACGCAGCGTACTCGCTGTTGGCAAACCCACTCCATCGTCTGCCTGTAGTAAACCGTCACTGATTGTTGTCGATCCCGTATAAGTGTTACTGTTATTCAATAACAAGATTCCATCACCGCGTTTGGTCAGTGATCCAGTCAACGTACCGGAAATGGGTCCTGAAAGCACCAATTCGCCAGCCAGACCATCGTCAAACTGTGGCACAAACAGATTGCTGGCAACCGTGGCCACAATCGCTGTCGGAATCGTGCCATACCCGCTAATGACACCACCGCTTAATTGGATCGTCGTGACATCTAACGCCCCACCCCGCACGTCCAGATTGCCGTCGGGATAAATGCGCAAGGTTCCAGGAACCGTTTCACCAGTTCCTGAGCCAACCGTCACTGTTCCACCGTTGGTCGTAAGCGTACCAGCGGCGAACACCTTCACGGTTTCGAGGACATTCCCAGCGGGCGAGCTGATAACCACGCTCGCCCCCGTATCCACCGTCACGGAACCTGTTCCTCCGAAAGTGCTGGCTCTCCCTCCGATGGCAAGTGCCTCTGACAGTGACAAATTGGTTCCGCTGCCGGTAACGATCAAGTCACCATAGCTACCTGCTTGTTCGGCAACATGCATGACCGTAGCGTTCACTGTACCGCCACCAAGAATGGTCACTTCGGCAACATCACCGCTGGTCTGCGCAATCACGGATGCCTCGTAGGCTTGATCGGCGTTGGCCGTCAACGTGTTTCCATCAAGATCGAAGCGAACCCGGTCGTTGCGGACTAGCAGTCGTTGGATCTCATCGTTCGCGTCGACCACAACGGTGTAGGCGGTCCCACTGCCTTGATCGAACAGTGAGTCCTGGGCCGAACTGGGAGTGCCTCCACCCATCCAGGCCGTATGGTCATTAAAAATCAGCCCACTCATGGTCGTGTTACGGCCTATGACATTCCCCATATCAAACCAGGTCCGTAAGCCAGTCAATCCCTGCTCGAAACCACCTCCTCGATTCTTTTTACCAAAAGTACTTTGATTCCCATCGTCATAGTGAACAACTGTCGTGGTTTTATAGTCGGTAACAGTACCCACGTAACCGAGCACCACATTGTCAAACGCACTTTCCCATTTGCCAACTTCTTTCGCATTCACATTCAGCAAGGTTGAATACTCTTCTCCAATCGGTCCCTGGACGATGTTCCCCATCGAATCCTTGAGAGTCATTTCCCAACTATTATTGTTCACAGCAAACAAACCGGCATTGTTGTCGATTCCAACTAGCGAGGACGTGTTATCCGATGGGTCAACGATCATTCCAGACAAGCTGAAATATTGAAAATCACCAGTCACTGGATGACGTTGTCCGGCCTGAACGTTGATGTGAAAATCACCTAGGTCCGGACTCCAGGCTGTATCGGTACTGAAATCGACAAACCGTTCATGTTTCAAGGGCTTGTAATCGTCACCACGGTTGTTCCCCAGCCCGTTGACACCCCCCACCCGAGAGAAATTGAAATTCGCTGTATTTTTTTCGTTGTACCAAGCTTCCTGCCATTCCGTTATCGTGAGCAGCATCCCTTGACGCAAATCGCTCCACAGAGGGTTCTGCGTAAATGTCAACGTACCAGAACCGCTGGAGTTTGGTGAATCGTCAAACGCCCATTCTAGAACGAAACCTCTCAAATCCATATGGTCTTCGACAATCAAAAACTCCAGCCAATTTTGGCCGTTCCCTTGGATTCGACCCAGCACATCATCTGCCTTACTGGACGTGTCATCTCCCAGATACTCATCACTGCCAACGGCGTTGAATTCGTTGAGAATTATATCGTTCGGAGCAGCGCTGACAGGCGTTGAAAAAAACAGGGTGGTCGCTACCAAGCAAAAACTACCCGCGAGCCAAATTTGAAATTGCTCCCAGTTTCCGTGCATATCAATCTTGCTGCGGACCATTCGTTAATACCTCCTATCTTTACCTCTTTTCATTCTACCCCGACACGACGGATATTTCCATTTTTCTGGTGCTACACGACTACCTGAGAAACATGTCTTATGGAACGGGAGGATAGAATTGCAGGATGCATTCCGTTAGAAGCGGACGGGATCACCGAGACAAGCATCCCGCCCTGCAAGCAATCATCTCAGAGTCAACGATCGGTCAAATCGGTGACTGGCTTGTGCGAAACATTGCATGACAAACCAATCAAGGGAACCATTGTTTTGGCTTGTATCGTTTCCCGTCATCGTCGAGTTGCGACTATTCGCACGCACAAAGATGGCACCCACAGCCTACTAACGACGACGGCGACCGCCACCGCCACCGTAACCGCCACCGCCACCACGTCGTTCAGTGCGTGGTCGTGCTTCGTTGACAGTAATCGCACGCTCTCCGATGCGATGCAGATTTAATCCTTCGATCGCAGCTTTCGCTTCTTCGGCGTTAGGCATTTCAACGAATGCAAATCCACGAGAACGTCCCGTTTCACGATCTTGAACAATGCTGACTGACTCGACAGCGCCGTACCCAGAAAAAGCTTCCTCGATGTCATTCTCACGTGTGTCGTAAGCCAAATTACCTACATAGATGTTCATGCTGGAACTCCACTGTAAAAGGTTAATACCATAGTCAATCGCTGGGATTTCGATTTCGAGAGCCCTCAAAACGATGCGGGCAAACAGTGGATTCCCAGGTCACAACATCCTCCGATAATTCCTCAGAGATTGCAAGCTGGCAGGCCGTTATTTTGTACTTTGGTCAGCGGTTATTTTCCATCGCATCGTTTTGCACCGTTGACTTTACGGACCACACCACTATAATGTTAGTGGTAGACTGCCATTGGCAGGGATGTTTTCTACTAGTCACTTTCCGACGAGAGTTGGGACCTTCGGTTCCTGTTTTCTTATGGGTTGTCATTGCGGGTAGTTGGTTACCTGAACCTTGGATTTCAGAATCTGGGTAAGTCCTTTTTTGTGTACTGGTTACCCTCGATCTAGCTGCTGAGGGAGCAAATCGGCCCTGTCAAAATCGTACTGCATCGCATGCGTGCTTTGGCTGGCAAAACTGTTTTTTCGCCTTGAGTGTCGGCCAGTTTTTTGGGCGTTCAACGTGAATGAGTGAATCGGGTTCGCGAAGGACGTTTGTCTTCTGGAATGAAAGCGAGATAAGAGCCATGGACGAACCTAACAATAACACGTTCCAGGAGAACACGTTCCAGGAGCAAAAGGGACCACTAGCCTTGGACACCTCGTTAGGACTTGAGGACACGTTTAATCTCGCTGACTTTGACGACGATTTCGACGAAGATTTTCCAGAAGTCCTCGACAACGATCTGGAAAAAGAACACGAGCAGCCTTTCTAATTCAGGTCTGGGCAAGCGAATCCAGGTCCGGACAACAAACACTGAATATTAGAACAGCATGGTTTTTACGGCATGCGCCCGTCGTGGTTCTCTTTGTTTTGCACACAAAACAAGGTAAACAACTCGCAATCGGTCTATGGCTTCTGCCTCCGAGTTCCTCGCGATTGCATCATTCTCTATTAAAGAGACAATGTCTTTCCATGGGCAGCTGGTTTTCGCCAATCCACGCAATGCTGGTGACCCATTCGACTGCGTACAATATTCATCATGGCCGGCAGCATTACAGTATCTTTCTACTGTTAGCGCCCGCAGATCGGATACACAAATGTCGCGTCATTGGAAATGCCTCCTGACAATTTCTGCGAAGGCTTATCACCATCACCTCAATAAATCATGGAAGAGCATTCTTTCGGAGACAATGGTTCAATGAATGAAACACCTGAGTCACCCGCTGGCACCGAGCAAGATCCTTTCCATCACCCACCTGAGGAATCAAGACACTCACCTTTTTCCAGCAAACTGCATGAGATCATCTTCGAAGCGGATACCAGTGCAGGAAAAGCATTTGACGTCTCGCTACTGATAGCAATCATTCTCAGCGTCATCGCAGTCATGCTGGAAAGCGTAGAAAATATTGCTGACACTTGGGGGTGGCAATTGCGTGCGATCGAATGGACCTTCACCATCCTGTTTACTGTCGAGTACGCGTTGAGGTTGTACTGCGTACAACGACCGTGGAGATACGCATTCAGTTTTTTTGGTGTCGTTGATCTATTGTCCATCGTGCCAACCTATTTAAGTATTCTGACCCATGGATCACAGGCTCTACTCGTTATCCGGACCTTACGCCTGGTGCGCGTTTTTCGTGTTTTCAAACTACATCAATATGTCAACGAATCACGCGCCTTGTTAATCGCATTGCATGCCACGCGCAAAAAAATTGCTATTTTTGTACTGGTCATGGCGACGCTGGTGATGATTTTGGGAGCAGCCATGTACTTGGTCGAAAGTAATCAAAATGGGAGCTCATTTACCAGTATTCCCAAGAGCGTTTACTGGGCTGTGGTCACAATCACCACCGTCGGCTACGGTGATATTGCCCCGCAGACTCCTCTAGGACAATGCCTGGCAACCATCGCCATGATGTTGGGTTATAGTATCATCATCGTGCCGACAGGCGTCTTTTCTGTCGAAATCATCATGGCCCACAAACAGCAGATCTCGACCCAGGCATGTCCCAGCTGCAGCTACGAAGGACACGACCACGATGCGATCCATTGCAAATTTTGTGGAGCTCGCCTGTAAAGACTTTACACCAGCCGTGACTAAGGTGTTCCAGATCATTAAGCTTTCTATTGAGCGTTTGGCAGTGGTAGCGCTGCGGATTGCCCTCAGCAATCGTACCATCGCAATAGGTACTTTTTTTGAAAAGACTTTTCTGCCTCGACTCAACTTGCACATGGTTACTCTGTTTGTCTGTGTCGGAGTATCACGTACCAGACGCCAACTGCTGTAACAACAAAGAACACAAAACATTTCCACCAAACCGGACCAAATACGACCGTTGCCTGGAATACCATGAACGCAGAAAAACTATGAAACCATCTGAAATAAATCTTGGACCGATATGGAAATCGGATATCGATCAACCACCAGCCTGCGATATCGACAAACCAAATGAGTGTCAGGAGATGATTCAGGTAGAGCCCACCACCCCAGTAGACCCCCGTTGCAGCAGCCGTTTGTTCCGCCGTGTGCTGGAAAGCTGCAGCGTGACTCCAACGGTAAACCAGTGTGAAAGCAAACACGATATGCGCAATATAAAACAGGTATCCGACCGTCCACAACAAACGTACCTGTCTGCAACGCTGGCCAGGTATTTGTCGGTCGGTGCCGAGATTCCACTCAACCCACACCCGTCCCAGGTAAATCAAGATAGCAACACGTATGGTCCAGCAAATCAGGACACTTTCAATGAACGATACCATCAGCTGTGACACGATTCCCGGACATGAAAAAAGCCCGCCTCGAAAATGCTGTTTGCGAGGCGGGCCAGATTAACTTGGTCTATTCGTCTAAACGTCTCTGTTTTGACCCGCGATCCAGCCGGCCGTTGCCGATTGATTGTTCCCGGTGTCGTCGTCAGATGACTGACACCAAGCAACAGTTCGTTGAATGATTCGCGCCAAAATTCAAAATTGAAAACGTCAAACGTTAATATTTTTTTCGGAAATACAGTTGATAAATAGAGGATATTTTCATCAGTTCATTCACGCCCCTGTACGGAGGAAACCGCTCCTGGTTACAACTCATACGGTGGATCCTTCATGACTAGGCTCCTTTCGTTGTGCTCCATTTTCGTGAAAACTCTAACGACCATATAATGAAGGTTAACCGCCTCTGGCCCATCGTCAACGAATTTTTTTTGGGCGCAGGCCTGAAACGAGGAAAAACAGGTCACTGGTTTCAGCGTGTAGCGGTCTGGCAAGAATTGCAGCCAAAGGTCATCCATCACCAGCCAGCGCGTTGTTGCGAATCATTTTTCCCATTCCACCTAGACATCGCAACTGGTAATCGGCGATGAAAAGTGCAACTTTGCACAAGTGGTAAGAACGACTGGAATCAGATGTCAGCCGCCAACTTGTCGTAGAACTTGACGTAATCGTCTTTTTCGTCACTGGCCCGAAACTCCATCGCAGCGCGAGGATGCAGGTTCATCTGGCCTGTAACATTATAAGGAATAAGCGGACCCCACTCGACCGTTTCGCGCAGACCTTCGATATGCTCCTGCAACAGTTTCAGTATCGGCCGCAGCTTGAACTTTGGATTTCGCAAAAATCCTAGCAACAATTCCATGGGACAATTACCAGCTCCGCGACCCAATCCGGCCATCGTTGCATCCACCCGATTGGAACCCAAAATGATCGCTTCGATCGTGTTTGCAAAAGCAAGCTGTTGATTGTTGTGGGCATGGATACCGATTTCCTTGCCCGTATCCGCCATCGCCTTACTGTAGCGATCGTACAAACGACTAATCTGTTCTCGATATAAATGACCAAAGCTATCCACAATGACCATGGTACCTGCCGGTGATGGTGCAATTTGTTCCAGAACGGTGTCAATTTCCGTCTCTTTTATATTGGAAACCGCCATCAAGTTGGCCATGGTCTCGTACCCGTTTTCATGACAGTGATGCAGCATCTCGACTGCTTCTGACACTTGATGCGCGTAGAACGCAACCCGAATCATGTCCAACACACTGTCTTCACACGGCCCGATCTTTGTTTGCCAGTCACTTTTGCTCGCATCAGCCATGGCAGACAACTTTAAACCAACCTTTTCGCCGTCGTGGTCGTCCACGACACGGCGCATATCCTGTTCGTCGCAATGTCGCCAGTCGCCAAAACTATCCTTGGGAAACGTTTTCGCTGAATTCTTATAGCCAATCTCCATATAGTCGATTCCCGCCACAATACACGCGTCATAAACAGCGCGCACCACTGTATCGGTAAACTGATGGTTGTTGATCAATCCACCATCACGAATCGTGCAGTCCAGTACTTTCAACTCCGGGCGATAAGTAATCCAGGGGGCTGTATCCGGCATGTTTAGCCTTATTGCTGGTTGACCTTGAAACGAACAAAATGATATTTAACACAAGCACTTGCCGTCAAAAAATAGCCATCACGGCAGTGGTAAAACGGCTCCAACTTATCCAGTCAGGATGGTTCTTGTCCACAAATCTGTGGCACCTACTATGTTTATTATACTTCAAGTAGTGGCTGTTTGTGGACACTCCCCACAACAACAATCTATGTTCTTATGGCCCTACTATCCGCAGATTCGGTCAATCTTGAAAATCCTTTTCAATTCAATCATCATTTCCCCCAGTCAAAAGCCCCTCACAACGCCAGCGTGACCGCGGCTTTCTTTTTACGACCCAGGTTGTGGGCAAACCATTCCGCTGTCCCTGGCACACGGGAGCAAGTCTCATTGGCAGTCCGGCCTGCCTCATCAACGCCGAAAAACTTGACCACTCGCCGCACCTATTCAAGAATGCCCAGACTGGCAGGTCAACCCATTCAATGGGCCATTCTTAGCAAACTTGCACTTCGAGTCCCGTTCAACAGGTTGTATCAGCTTTCCTAACACAACGTACAGAATCCTGAAGCAGCGACCATGGCCATAATCGGCCAGCACGAACAGCACACCATAACACAAATCGACCTCGGACTGTAGAAGTGATTCCCATTACTAATCAGAAAAAAGGGACCATCGATATTCCGACAATTTAGGCCGGGCAATTTTAGCCGATTTTCAGGCCGGCCACAAAGCGTTAAGCTAAAAGTTCATTACAGAACCAGGGAGAACCTCATGAATGCCATCGACTTTATTCACATGTCACTCCAACAAGGACGAGGTTGGACCGTAGGACTCGTGTCTGACATGAAAGACGCACCTCTCACATTTCCCACTCCAAAAGGTGGCAACCATCCACTTTGGGTCATGGGGCATTTGACTTACAGTGAATCGCATTTGCTACATGACTACATCTTGGGTACTCCTAACCCAATCGCCGACTGGAAAGAACTCTTTGGCAGTGGTAGCGAACCGGTCGCGGATCCTTCTCAATATCCTTCTCTCGATGAAATATTGATCCGATTCGAAGAAATACGAGCCAGTACCTTGGCGGCACTCGACGAACTCTCACCCGCCGACCTCGACGAACCAAGTAAAGCTCCCGCGGAAATGAAACCATTCTTTGGTACAATTGGCCAATGCATGGCGGTGATTTGTATGCATTTCGTATTTCATGGAGGCCAAGTAGCAGACGCCAGACGAGTATTAGGCCGCGACTTTCTCGTGGCCTAAACGGACCGGTTCTGGGTATCTGAAAACCGTGCTCTTAGCTCGTTCTTATGACAGGCGACAAAACGATACTCTCCAAACCTCAGCAATGCATCTTCGCAAGTCCCATGCATCAACCCGTACGACAATCTATCTGATAGGGATCATGCAGATAATGATCAGACACCGGATAGTTGCGAAAGCGGATGGAATAAAACTGATCAAACCATTCGGCAATTTGTGGCTCCCTGCACTGATCATAACTGGGAGCAACATGTAATGTGCGTCCTATGTGCTCTTCACGAATATCCCCTTCTTCCGCAAGAATCCGTCCAGATTTGATAACATAACGGGGCAGTTCGAACATAATTTCCTGATTTTCATGCGGCGTGTAAATTGTCACATCCGCGTCTGCGCCTGTACCCAGGTGCCCCTTCCGGTGAAGACCCAGCATTTTGGCCGGAGCAGCACGCGTCACGATGCAAATTTCACTCAGTGAATATTCACGGTCTATATCCGCCAAGCTACAACGCTCACGCACAGCCGGATGCACGGTTTTCAAAACGTCCTGCCGGTAGGTGCGATCCATTAACAAACGAATGATTTGGGGATAAGCCAGGAAGGAACCGCCATTAGGATGATCCGTACTCATCACCACGCGCCAGGGATCTTGGACCAGTAGGTACCACTCTAATCCAATCGCCCATTGCAGCGAATGGACAAGGCTTGTATTCCGATATTGAATCGGCGCAATTCCACACCCCGATTCCATCTCCGTGTCAGAACTGAACCACTTCGTACCGTATACATTCGAGAGAAAATAGCCCAGTGGCCCATCTCCAGTCATGCTGGTCGTTTCACCAAACAATACCTGTCCAACGTCGACTGTAATGTTATCGTGTGAATTAACATAATCGGCTATTTCAACTACTTTTGAGTTAAAAGTGTTTTCATCGCCTTCTCCACCGCCGTAGCTATGAAACTGAATGTGCGTTAAGTGCCCCCGATGTCCTTCAAGAGCCTTCATCGTTTCCAGTGTCGTAGCCCAATTGCCTGGCATCCCCAGGTTGTTGGCATGAATGTGTACGGCATGGGGCAGACCAATCGCGTCAACAGCCTGAGCAACTTCGCGCACTATCTGCCGTGGTGTCACGTCAAAGTGGTCCACCGTATCGTCCAAACCGGTGACGTTTCCGGACGCTTGCTGCTTCCAAACTTCTACCCCACCAGGATTGACCATTTTGACCGCAAAACCTTTTGCTGCTCCCAGCAACCAGCTAACAAATGCCTGTAACCGCTCGGGATCGTTTCTTCTGACGGAGTCCATGACAAAATGGTTATTTCCCATCAAAACGTAGAATCCCTTGTCAATACAAGGCGTGTCTTCGAACTCTTCATGGGCGTGCCGTGCCGATAGCGGAGGAACAGCCGCGTCAAACGCCGTCGTGTAACCCAGGCCAATATATTTGTAGCCTGTCGCAAAGGTACTGGGCACACTGCCCATCGTACCACTATGTGTTTTCGACGTTCGCAGCACCGGTTCAGCGCGTCGCTTTTCCTCGGGACGCATTTTCCGCGCCGTATTGACTTTCGGGCCAGCAATGTGGCAATGCATGTCAATCCCACCAGGCATTACGACCAGCCCACTCGCATTCACCCGTCGGGCTACCGGTGCACGTGGATCTGACGGCGCATCGACAATCACCCCGTCGCGCACCCACAAGTCTTTTACTTGACCATCGATCCCATGAGTTGGATCGTAAACATAACCGCCTGATATCACCATGTCGTACATAAAAATTCCGTCACCGCATTCCTTGTGATAGCAAATCTTCGCCGTGCGTTTCGGCACCGGGCTGACACTTCTATAGTTTGTTTATAACGGACGACTCAGCACTCGGAAACCTGCGATTCGCAGAAACACTCGCACTAAGACGTGATACCATTGGCGTTGTGCTGTTCAGACTGCATAAATCATGGTATAGATAGCAGCGATTCATAGAATTTCTGAAACCATCTGGATTCATACAGCATCTGATCCATACAGGCAAAACTTCTGGGAGCCTCGACAAACATGGCCACGTCTAAAATTGTCCAATCTGCCGTCGATCGCATTGACAAAGCACGAAAGTATACGCTTGACGTGCTAGAAGACATTGACGACGACGACTGGTTTCGGCCGCCTGCTACAGAAATGACACATGTTGCCTGGCAAGTTGGCCATCTGGCCATGGCAGAGTATGCACTAGCCTTAATGCGTGTGCGTGACGCACAACCTGGTGACCATGACATTATTTCCCGTGATTTCCGCCGGCATTTTGGCAAGGGAAGCCTGCCAGATCCTCTCCCAGCCAATAATCCAGCGCCCGAAGAAATTCGTCATGTGTTACAGCGCATCCACCAACAGGTGCTCCAAGAGGTGCCCGGGCTGAGTGAAGCACAACTCACGGCGCCACTGGCTCAACCGCATCCGATGTTCGCTACCAGACTTGGTGCACTAGAGTTCTGTGCGGACCACGAATATTTACATACTGGTCAGATTGGACTGTTGCGACGCCTGCTCGGCAAACCACCTCTGCGTTAAAACAAGTAACACAGTTTTTATTCAGGATAAGGCTGAACGAACTCGACCATAATCCCGTCTGGGGCTTTGGCACAAACAATGAACGCTGCATCCTCCGGTACGACTGGTTCCGATGCGAACTCGACCCCTTTGGCTTGTAATGCAGCGTAAGTCTCGGGTACGTTTTCGATAATAAAAGTCAGCCAGCGCACTCCTGTCCGAAATGATTCTGATAACGCCGGTGGTGGATCCTCAATCTCCATGAGTTTGATTAACGTCTCACCGGCACGAAATCTCACCTGGCGAAACTGTCGCGGAGCCAAACCGGCTGACACTGCGATTTCCTTGGGAATTTGAAAATCAAATACGATTTCCAAGCCTAGCTTATCACGATAAAACTCGACACTACGTGCGAAATCACTGCATACAATTGCCACGTCAACGACCGATTTTTTAAGTTTGAACATCTAATTCGCCTTACACTATGAATTTAATCCACTGTGCCAAATAGACTCATGACAAAACCAATAATGATACCCTACACTGCCTGGTACGTTTAGCCACCACTCGCCAGAGTCACAATCTCCACTCGGTCACCAGCACACAACGCAAGGCCATCCAGTTCATCACAATTTAATTGCTGCTGGTTGTAAATAACCGCCAAGTAGGGATATAACCGCCCTGCGCCATCGAGCAACCGTGATCGAACCTCAGGATGAGTTTCACAAATCTGTTCCAGAAGACCGTTCATAGTCATGGCAGACAACTCCAAGGACTGCTGTCCACCCGTATAGCGTGTGAGTCGCGAAGGTATTTTTAAAACAACAAGCATCGTCTGCTAGTTCAGACCTTCTTCAACCAGCATCTCTTGGATCCGGCTGTTAACACGTTGTTTCAGTTGAGTGAAAAATTCTCGTGTGTTGAAATGGGGCAGTTCAATCTGCGAGTATTCAAGATGGACTTCGGCCGGCATATCATAGTCTTCATCGGTAAAACCTACTTCATGCTCTAATTGGATACCTCGCAAAAAAGTTCGACGGACGGTACGCTCGAGTTCGGGAACTCCCATGTCAATGTCGGCCAACGCCGATATGGCTGTACACATATGGTCGTTCGTCATCCCAGCAAACTTACATGCTCCCAGAAAATCATCTCGCAACGTCATCCAACCCTTTTCAGTAATCGCATCCACCCAATAATCCAGGCTCGTTTCCCGCTCCAGTAACAACAGGAACATCGTACGCATCGACATGTGTCCCCCTGCAATGGCCCAGGGATAACCAGGATTGGTTTGTGGCAAATACGCCGGAAACTCTACGCCTTTGCAATGCATGGCGTAACCCGTCGCATCTCGTTCCTCGGAAAGCCTCATTGTCCCCTGGCCTAATAGCTCAAGCTGGCCAGTTCCAATCAAATCGATCGCTTCCCGAGTCTTCTCAAAGTCACCGTACGACAACCCACCTGCAACCATCGAGTCCGGATTGCGGCGGTTATATTCCATCGCATATGACAGTGTCGTCCCACATGAAATTGAATCCATGCCAAGATTATCGACCTGTTCCACCAGCTCCATTGCCTGATCGACATCGAATATGCCAATATTCGATGCCAACAGATTGAGCGGTTCATAATCAAGTTTGGCGCGGAATTGGCCCGCTTTTCCTTCTTCGTTCTCATCGTAAACGTTCTTGTGGCAACTGATGCCACAACGGAAACAAGATTCATCCTTAACAACATAAGGCCCCTGTTCCACGTTTGGACGGTAAAGCTGGTCGGAAGCATCACCATCCGTTGGCACAAAATTCATTTCAGGCATAGCATGCAGCGGGTTGAGCGCTTGGTAATTCGCCCAGGTTCCGCCGCCACCATTGTTCTTTTTCTCGTCACGAAATCGCCGGCTGCCTTCGCCCCTGGCAATTTCCAGATTCAGTTCCTTGATCGCGGGATGTAACTTTCCACCTCGGTGGTCAGGAGTGTCGGCAACGATCGCCAACACATTCTTGGATCCCAACATACCGCCCATTCCACCACGACCACAATAACGCGCCTTGGGATCTCCACTTTTCAGCTGGTTCTCGGTCGACAACCCAACCGCCGCATACCGCACCTGGCGATAATTTTCCCCCGCTGGTCCAATCACGGCAAAGTGTGCATCCGGAAATCGCTTGTGCAATTGTTGTATTTTGTCATTAATCAACAAACCAACTAGGTCCGAAGCGTCAAGAAATTCAAACTGAGGTAACCCCTCTTCGCTGCCAGAGTGAATACGAAGCAGTGTAGGACGAGCACAACTGCCTGTCATGATAACTTCATCGACGCCCAGGTACCGTAACTTCGTACCAAACTTTCCACTGCCTGCGGACCACATGGCCGAAGGTTTTCCGGCACGCGATTGTTTTAGCGGTGAATAGGCCAGAAAATAAGTTCGCAGACCTGTCATAAAATCGGTGCCGCTCAACAAGCCAAGATTCATCACCAACGATGCCTGTGGGTCATAGGCATCATCGACCGACTTGTTCTGCAAATACTTAAACCCGCGCGCAATCCCACCAAAAACATCCTCGTAATCTTCGCAGTCAATCGTCTCCGAAGTAACACTTCCAGAAGTGAGCTCTAAATGGAAACGCTGAAACTGAAAGTCAGAATACGATTTGGCAGCAGAACTGCCGTTTCCATTCCCGGCCGACATATGTTTCTCCTATAACTCCCCAACAAGTTATTGGGCGCTCTAATGATTGGGCGCTCTAAAAAATGAAAGATACGGCTCAGTATACCAAAGTTCAAATCTCCGCATATGGCCCCCAATTTGAACAACTTGCTGGGATCACTGATTGACAGGGGCGCCGAAACCTCGAGGATCCAATCACTTTCGATGCTCGAGCAAGCCAACCATCGTCGTGCAGCTTGACTGCCAAGATCAATGATTTTGGCTATAATTTATCCACGTGAATCTGGAGTCTGCTTCATGGTTCTCCAAGCCTGTAGCACTTCCATGTCAGAAAATCATGTTGCACCTTTTAGATTACCGATTCGTGCCAATTACCATTGTGAACATTCACCTTGTGTCAAAGCCTCCCGCTGCCTGGCAACTGTTGAAAAACGATAGTTGAAAGGTATACCCGCCATCCAGTCGGAGTCGTCAGCATGCTTATACGCACAATTCTGGTCGGTTTGTTTCTAGCCACTGTCGGCTATTGCGTGTATCACTCAGTCGCACATTATGGTTATGTGCAATACGACGACTTCGCGTATGTGGGTGAAAATAAAATGGTCCAGTCAGGATGGACCAGTGATTCTCTAAACTGGGCATGGACTACCAATGAACAGGCAAATTGGCACCCGCTCACTTGGATGTCACACATGTTCGACTGCCAAGTATTTGGCAATGAAAGACCCGGCTATTTCCACTTGGTGAATGTCGGGTTACATATCATCAACAGCTGGCTGCTGTTTCTGGTACTGCAACAAATGACCAACACTTTTTGGCGTGCCTTACTGGTTGCCACTTTATTTGCCATACATCCGCTGCACGTAGAATCTGTCGCCTGGATCTCCGAAAGAAAAGATGTATTGAGCACCCTGTTTTGGCTGGGTTCGATGCTGTCCTACGTGGCATACGTTCACCACCACAAATTTTTTTACTATGGTATTTCTTGCCTGCTATTAGCTGCCGGATTGATGTCCAAACCGATGCTGGTAACAGCGCCTTTTTTGTTATTGCTGTTGGACTACTGGCCTTTACGTCGATTTTCGCTAGGTACCATACTCCCTAACCATCGAGACAAGGCAAACGGCCAGGAACCCACTTCGTTGTCGCCTGGCCTGAGCGGTAATGACAAAAAGCGGAACAAGCGAAGTGGCAGGCAGAAAAGAAAAAGAAACAGGACCATTCCTGTACTGTCACGATCGGTGGCCAAAGCAGATGCCAACACGCCCCCAGTCAGCCTCGGCTGGTTAGTCGTCGAAAAACTACCAATGTTGCTGCTGGTCTTGTTGTCGTCCTGGGTAACCTATTTTGTACAAAAAGGTGGAGGTGCCGTGGGGTCGGTCCCCCTGGATCACCGTTTCGCAACCATTGTGCTGGCATACGTCCGGTATCTTTCCAAAACTTGCTGGCCAACCAATCTGGCCGTGCTTTATCCCAATTATCCCGGCATGTGGTCTGCTGTCCAAACCGTAGCAGCCCTGGGATTACTCGTCACGTTAACCGTCGCCGTTTACGCCTGGCAGCGCCGTCGTTATTTAACCGTAGGTTGGCTATGGTTTCTCGGCACACTGGTGCCGGTCATTGGCGTCGTGCAGATCGGTGAACATTCTATGGCAGATCGTTACATGTATGTCCCAATCGTGGGATTGTTTATTGGCATAGCCTGGGGACTCGACGAAATTGTGCAGCGTAACTTCTTAAGCAAAGCTGTGGGGACAATGATTGCCGTCATCGGCTGCATTGTCTTTTCACTCGTCGCCCGACAACAAGTGTCTGTCTGGGAAAATAGCGAATCTCTATTTCGACACGCGGTCAATGTGACAGAAAACAATTATTCGATGCATGACAAGCTGGCAGATGAGTTGCGGAGGCAGGGACGAAGCCAGGAAGCCATTGAACATTACAAACAAGCGATCGACAAAAAACCCGATTTTTCCGAAGCACACAGTGATTTAGGAGTCATGTACCAGGACCGCGGCGAATTCCAAAAAGCGATTGCACATTATAAACAAGCCATCCAAGCCGATTCGCATTTCATCGAGGCCTATACCAATTTTGGAGTGGCGTTGAATGCACTGAATCGAACAGCCGAAGCGATCCGTACACTTCAACGAGGACTCGACCTTCAACCAGATCATCCTGAAACGCTGTTTAACCTGGGGGTTATCTACCAACAGCAGAAACGTAACCAGCAAGCCATCGTTCAGTACCAGCTAGCTGTCGCTGCCGATCCTAACTATCCAGCTGCTTACAATAATCTGGGAGTGGCGTTGCAGCACAACAAACAATATGACGCGGCCTTCGAAATGTTTTTTAAAGCCTTAGAAGTTGACCCGCAGCATTGCGATGCACACTTTAACTTGGCAAACGGATATCGTTCACGTCAACGGTTCACAAAAGCGATCGATCACTATCGCCAAGCGATCGCGATCGCACCGCCAGACAAAAGTTTCCGGGCCCGCGTAAACCTTGCTATCACCTTGCAAGAAACAAAACGCTGGCAGGAAGCGAATGAACTGATTCTCCAATCGTTACCGTTGTTTTCGGGTGATCAAAAACACCGGTTGGAGATTCTGCAACAACAGATTCCCCGCTTATGACATCTGGACCAGTTCTTCTTGCAGACCATTTTTACGGCAATGGCAACAGGACCATGGCATCCTCGTTAAACGATGCGTTGGCCAATTCACCATCGATCCGATAAACCACCTTCAATTGTTTTTTTACACCTGGCACTGGATCGCCAAAATTTTCGTTGTACGTTTTATGCGGTAAATTCACAAGTCGAAGTTCATGCACGTATTCTGCAAGGAATGCCGTGACATCCACCACCTGCTCCCGGTCACCATACTCCGCCTTGACAATTTGAACATCAACCGGTGAATGACCGATTTGTTTCAGAAGACTTCGTGTTGGTTCGGAATCCAAACCAATTTTTTGTGCCATGAACAAGCAAACATGCGTTGCCGATATCCGTTGAGCGTCACGCTTGGTCATTTCGACAGCCAGCCGAAGGGATTCGAGATTGGGATACCGTTTCAGAACCTGCAAGATCAAATCGCGTTCCGCATCGCGTTCAGCGACCCGTAAGGCATCAGCACACATCTGGACACGGACAACATCCGTCAAAGGAAACTGGCGTACAATACGAATATAGCCACGCAACCCGCGCGTTCGATACTTGTTAGCAACGTTACTCTCCGCCAGTCGCAAGAGAACAGGCGCTGCCTCCACCGTCAGCCACTTGCCTAATAATCGACTGGCTATATCCTGCAATTCTGGTTGCTCTCCAAAGGCTGCAGTGGACATGGCCTGCAAGGCGCGTTTTCCACCCACGCTGCCAATAATTTCCAGTACGGCAGACTGGTGCGACAGGTCACTCCCTCCCATCGCAGACACAAGTTGCTGGACACATTTATCCTGGTCCGGCATCCGAATACAGGCCGCCAGAAGCGCCTGACGCGCGACCTTATTGTCCGCCTCATATTTTTCTGTAGGGGTTACCACGCGGGAAATAAGAGCTGGTAAATGGTCAGGAGAAATGGTCTCGCCGAGCGCGGACAGGGCCGCTTGACGAATGGTAGTATCCGGATCATCCGCCAGTTTGAGTAACTCGGACACAGCTGCGATACGTCGCGCCGCAACAGCATGAATTAAAACCAGCCGGTCTTTGCCGTGCGTAACACGTAATCGGTTGATAATTTCCTCGTCAACACGCTCGCCCGACAAATGCTGTAAGGCAACCTGTACCACCTGGTATAATTCCGGGTCGTCGGTTTGTGCTATGGTAACAAGGTCCGAAATACAACTGGAATCTCCTACCTCGCCAAGCACTTCAACTGCCACTGTACGAACGGAGGATTCTGTACTGTGTACCATCCTCCGTACAGCGGGCAATACGGTCGCATCATTACGTTCTGCCAGCGCAAGCAACAATTTTGACTGTCGTTCAGCAATGGCTTGCTCCAACACGTGCACCAAGGCAGCCGTTACCGTTGGCCCAGAAATCTCGCGCACCGTTTGTAGTCCCAAATAAAACATCCGCTTGTCTTGAGATTGCAGTTGTTTTACCAGTAACGGAATTCCAGCTTCACCTCGGGCAAGAATTGCACCGCGGGTTGCTTCGATGACGCGCTGTCGCGGTACATCGGCTTGGCGTACCTTGTCGTACAAATCGACTGCATATTCAGACGCACCTTGTGCCAACCATTGTTCAGCACATAAAACACAACCCTCGGCAACGGCAGAACGGACCGGGTTCGGCACATCGACTAACGCCCGTGCAAGTACCTCGCTGGCAGCCGGACCACCAATCTTCCCCAATGCTATTGCCGCAGCAGAGGCAATCTCCGTGTGCGCGTCCTGCAGTTCCTGCGCCAGACTCTCAACGGCAGCGGCATCACGCCGCACACCTAGCGAATGGATGATGCCAATTCGCAGACGACCTTGGACTTGAACTAACATTTGTCGTAACGCTTCATCAGCGGCAGAATCTGGAATGGCTTCCAATGCAATTCGCGCCCATGAAGCGATTTCTGGATCGGCCAACAACGGTTGCAGGACCCCCACTGCGTCTTTTGTCCCGTGAATCGCCAAACGCTTACAGGTAATCGCCTTTTCCTGCTGCGGTGCATCTGATCGAAGAATCTCTATCAACGAGTTCTCGATGACAGCATTGCCTTGGTCCTGTGCACCCAGTGGAGCACCCGTTCCAAACAATCCACCGATCACCACAACCGAGGAAATCCATCTTTTTAACATGACCATGCTTTTACTCCCGTAGTCGATGAGGTACGATCCTTTTCCTAAATTCTCCAAGGGGACCGCAACGCTTCTGACCGCAAACGATTTGCCTCATCGTCTCCAAGAAATTCATGTTTCAGCGGATCGTAGGAAACTTTTCGGTCTAAAAATATCGCAATGTTGGCCGCATGGCAAGCGATGTGTCCAAAACAAGCCACCTCTGCGTTGGCGCGGGGCGGGCGGCGCGTCTTGACTGAGTTCAGAAAGTCCCGCACATGGAACGTCGCCGGATATCCACCAATCTCTGCCACTTGTCGTCCTGCTAAAAGTTCGGGGCTGCTGAGCACGAATTTTCCACTATCCCCCGTTTCTACCCAACCATCGTCACCTTCAAATCGAACGGGACATGACCCGAGTGGCATCCAGCCTTTTTCACGAATCACCAATTGCACCCCGTCCGCATACCGCGCCACAACTTCACCATTTTGCGGAGGAAAGTATTCCACTGGCGCCGTGCGATCGGCTCCCGCTGCCCACTGGCAAAGATCGACACAGTGCGAACCCCATTCGAGTACACCGCCACCGACCATACCTCCTCCTTTTTCAAAATTAAAGCCATCCAGATGTGCTTTGTTAAAAGGGCGCCAAGCAGCAGGTCCCAGGTAAAGATCCCAATCAATTTCTGCTGCATGTGGTTCGGTTTCAGCGGGCAACCAACCACTGCTGACAGTCTTCATACCCGCGGGATGCGCATGGACCTTTCTTAACGTTCCCAGACGACCCTGTAGGGCCAGTTTGCAGGCAAATTCAAAATGCGGCAGATTCCGGCGCTGTGTACCGGCTTGTAAAATACGTCCCGTACGTCGAAAAATTTCTGCCAAGGCAAGACTTTGTGAAATGTTTTTGGTACACGGTTTTTCACAATAGACATCCTTGCCAGCCCGGGCAGCTAGTGAGGCCGCCGTCGCATGCCAGTTTGGACCAGTCGCAATCAGCACTGCATCGAGGTCCTGACGTGCCAGCAAATCTCTCAAGTCACGATAGGTCATGCAATCCTGGTTTTCATATCGCTTGTCTGCCAACGCTTTGGCAGCTTTTCGACGTACTGCTTTGACATCACAAACCGCCACGACTTGCACATCGGGTTCATCCAAAAAACAACCCAAGTCGTAAGTTCCACGATTTCCAATGCCAATACTACCCATTACAATCCGCTCACTGGGTGCCACAACGCCACCTTTGCCCAATGCACTTGACGGAATGATCTGGGGAACAGCAAACAGCGTACTGGCACCGGCCGCTGTTTTTAAAAATCGCCGTCTATCTGATTTTGGTTGTAGCATAGCGGGTCTCCTATACGACAGATATTCTGAATGCAGTACCGTCAAGTATACTGCTCAGTACCGTCCTTGGAAGTCAGTGGCCACAGCAAATCGTCACTGGATTGACCATTATTTGGACGAGGACCATTCCTGCAAGACGTTGCAGATCATAACCATCTGGTCATTCGTCAATTGCGGATACATCGGCAAACTGAGAATCCGGGAAACCATCCGTTCTGTCACAGGCAAATATTCCCTGCCGATCAAGCGATCCTTGTAAGCGGGCTGCTGATGGACCGCCTGTGGATAATGGATAGATGTCCCAATACCCTGTTCCGCAAGAAATTCACCTAACGCATTCCGGCTTTCACTTTGGATGACATACTGGTGAAAGACATGAAGTACACCATCGCGCCGCTCTGGAATTTGAATGTCTGTCGTATCCAAAGCCGCATCGTACTGGGCACCAATCTCGCGACGGCGGGCATTATCCTGGTCGAGGAATGCAAGTTTTTCTACCAGAATCGCCGCCTGCAACTCGTCCAGGCGGGAATTAATACCCACCAATTGGCTGATGCGCTGTTCCCCCCAGCCATATTGACGCTGTTGGCGGGCCGCTTCAACCAAGGCGTGGTCATCACTCACCATGACCCCTGCGTCTCCTAATGCGCCAAGATTCTTGGTCGGATAAAAGCTGAACGAGGCAGCAACACCCCAACTACCGGCTCGGCGACCGTTCAATGTCGCACCATGCGCCTGGGCACAATCTTCAATTACTTGTAAACCTTTCCGTTGGGCAATGTCGCAAATCGCTGGCATATCCGCCAACTGTCCGTAAAGGTGCACCGGTACGATCGCCTTGGGTCGAGGTGCATCGCCTGGTAATTTATCGATAGCAAATTCAAGACTCTCGGGCGACATCGTGTACGTTTTGGGATCAACGTCCACCAAAGCCACCGTCGCGCCGGCACGCTCTATCGCCGCAACAGTAGCCACTGCAGTCTGCGAAACCGTAAACACCAAATCCCCTGGACCGACACGACAAGCGCGCAATGCTACCTCGATCGCATCCGTACCGGACGCCACACCCACTCCGTGTGAGACTCCCACGTACTTCGAGAATTCAAACTCAAATCGCTCAACTTCTCGTCCCAGAATGTACCAGCCACTTTGCGCCACCCGATCCATGGCCTCGGCAATCAGCGGTTGATACTGTACATAACCAGCAGTAAGGTCGTTTTGCAAAATCACCTGAATTGCTTTCTGAATCAGGACAGCTGCCTTTGGCAGTACCTCTTTTACGCATTCGTTTACACGTAATGTGCAATATGTTTCTGATAATAATGCACAGTTTGACGAAGTCCAGCCTGCAGTGACACTCGCGGTTGCCAGCCAAGAGTCTTGCGAATTAATTGATCGTTTGCGTAATAATCTCCAATGTCGATGCGTTTTCGATCTCCAGGAAACTCTCGTGTCACATAATTTCCTTGGTCGTCATTGGCTTCAATCAGCCAGCTGGCAAGTTGCTGTAACGTGACAACACAATCTCCACCCAGATTGAATACCTTTCCCCACGCCTGCTCATCCACGGCGGCGCGCAGCATCGCGTCAACCGCATCATCGACATATGTAAAGTCGCGTTTCTGCTCACCTCCCCAAACCTCAATGGATTCCCCTTCCAGCAAGCGTCTGATCCAAATTCCCAGAAATGTCTGACGTGAATCCTTAATCCGCATACGAGGACCAAACGTGTTAGTCAGTCGCAAAGCACAGGTCCGGATACCATACACGTTGTGATACAGGATGTGGTACCACTCACCGGCCATCTTATTGATACCATTCACATCAACAGGACGTAACAAGTGCTGCTCGTCCACCGGCAGATAATCGGGTTTGCCATAAATCTGCCGAGTACTGGCAAACACCACACGAATATCTGGGCGGCGATCTCGACACGCCTCTAATATCGAAAGCTGTGCCCGGCAGTTGATATCCAGATCCACAAATGGATCTGACATCGAATCAAGATGGCTTGTCTGCCCCGCCAGGTTAAACAAAAATTCATGCTCTTCGACCAAGTGACGCATGCTATGAGGATCGCGCACGTCGGCGATGTTTACTTTCACACAATCCTTAATGTCTGCAATGTTGAAAAGGTTCCCACCATACTCCGGTACGAGCGAATCGACCACTGTCACATGCGCACCAAATTGAATCAGGCGATGCGCCAAATTCGAACCTATAAATCCGAGGCCACCCGTAATCAAGACGCGGGCGCCGGCAAATGTGTCTGAGACACTTGTTGGTATTTCCGTCATGATTCTTTTCGCCCACTTACTTGTACACCGTCATTGCCAACGGTTTCGCGCACTACGAACTGAGGAGCGCGATTCATGGTTTGAAAGACACGGCCCAGGTATTCGCCAATCATGCCCAGCACACACAATTGTAGCCCGGCAAAAATCGTTACTGTCACAATCAGAGATGCCCAACCGGGAGGAATTTCTTCACGCGCCAGGAAAATGCCATCGAAAGACCATGAGACCAAAAAGAAAATGGCCAGTAAAAAACCAGCAGCCGACATAACCAGGCCCAACAACGAAGCAACACGCAATGGTAACACCGAAAATCCGGTAAACATATTCAGCCACAACCGGACTAGTCGCCACAACGTGTAACTGGACTGCCCAGTCTGTCGCTGTACATGCTGACAACACTGCTGTCCAATCGAAGTGGTCGACTGGAGAATTAAACCATCCAGATAGGGATACGGACCTTCGTAGCGAATAACAGCATCAATCAAAAAACGGTTCAGCGCCTTGAAACTGGACAAATACAATCCAGAAGGCTTGGCCAATAAACGCGTGGCCATCCAATTGTTAAAAGAACTTCCCCAATTGCGAAACCAGTGATGCTGCTTTTTCTCGTAGTAGCTGTAGACAACATCGTATCCTTCACACAAACAATCGACCAATCGCTTAATTTGGTCTGGTGGATTTTGGAAGTCATCGTCAATGATCACCACACAATCACCAGTCACATGATGCAAACCACACATCACGGCACTGTGTTCACCAAAGTTGCGCGCCAGTCGGACATAACGTAGGATACCGGGATGTCGTTCGATGGCGTGTCGGATGACACGGTCGCTGCCATCAACGCTGCCATCATTGACCAAGACAAGCTCCAGTTCCCCGTAATGAGAACTCAGTTCACCCACAACCGTGTCCACCAGCGATCCAATCGATTGTTCACTGTTATAAACCGGGATCAACACACTCAAGCGTTGTATCTGATGGCGGGATGGAGCATGTTTCCCCGCCTCATTCACGGTGTTGCTGGAAGGTATATTTTTCATCTCAAGCCGTCGACTTTTTTCTCAACGTCAATAGTTATTCAAGGGATTGCCCCAGGTACTGGGGGATGGGGATGACTTTGGGGTAATCGCTGGTCAGCATGTTGTGACAACAATTTCTGCCACATGCTCTCGACTTCTGGCGGCAAATCTGGCGTCCGTTCACAATGATGGTCCCACGTCGGTTTCACATTTTCCTGACAAAGTTGCCGCAGTCGCTGCTCGTCCAGCTGAAGACCACACAATCGCGCAGCTGGTCCAATTTCTGCAGAAAATTTTTCCGGGTCCAGTATGTGGTCATACCGTACCAACCAAGTCGGTATCTCCCCAACATGCTGCAATAGCCTCTGCAAGTGGATTTGCCACAATCGGTAACCAAGTCGTTCCTGAATCCAATTCCGTCTGCGTAAAGATTGTGCCACCGCAGAGGGATTGCGAAGACAAATAATGATCAATCGAATTTGTGCGCCATGTGCCAACCACGCTGGCAACGTCAAACAAAACCTGGTCTCCTTGACCACTTTGTCCTGGTACTTCGCTGCCACGGTCGCAATTTGTTGATGACGTCTCGCGGCACGACGAAGAATCGTTGAGGTGTTCGGTAGGTGAAAATAAGTCAGTTTTCCCCAGGGTCCGTGAATCAGTGGAATATTGACAGCCTGGATTTCTTTCTGTTCAAAATATCCACCTGGATTCCAACGATCAGCACCGTACAGCGTGTCGGAACTACCCAAATCGGCCCCGGCCCGGTGAAACAACTGGGCCACCAAGGACGTGCCAGAACGATGCATCCCGCTAATCAGGTACATGATTTCAGTGTTTAGAAGTACGCGACCAAAGGATGGAAAAATAGCGCAACATCTTTAGTATACTAAATTTATTGGGACAAGGCGTTGCTAAAAACAGCTCTGTCTTACCCTGACGAATGTAACGATTTTTCCACCTCTTGTTTGAGTAGTTCACTGTCAATTCTTACACAATGCGTGTAATTGGACAGCTAGACCACAATCAGCATGTACGATTAACAGGAAACACTTGGCACTGTCATAGGCCGGAAATAACAACCGCATGCTTGGACCGAGGTGCCAGTCAGGCGCATCTTTCCAAGCCACTTGGGAAATATTCACCGACAAAACACCCGACTTACATTCCACTATTCGTTTCATGACTGGTTGGATGAGAGTACATAAGGCAACAGCGTGGCAACTTCAAATGAAATAAAACGTTTTAACTTTTTACCCACCAAGTGCATGTTGTGCGAATCCTCGGCGGCCCGTCATTGGTACGTAATCACCAAGTACAAACAAGGGGACTTGCATTTCGTCAAATGTAACAGCTGTGAAACGATTTACCAAAATCCCATGCCGGACCAGGAATCGATGCAGCAATTCTACAACTCTCAAAATTTCTTCAATTGCACAGCCACCGCAGATGAATTGACTGGCTACCGGGATTACGATGGCGAAGAATATACGCGTAACAAGAATGCGGAAAAACGACTGAATGAATTGGAACGACTGTACTCAGCACAACGAAAGTTGCGTATCCTCAAGGTAGCCTGTGGATATGGCGCACTCGTCAAGTTGGCACAGGATCGGGGACACGAAGCGCAAGGTATTGATTTTTCGGACGCCATGTTGGACGGTGCCAGAAAACGTTACGGACTCGAATTGATCCACGCCGATTTTCTCCAATACGATTTTGGAGCACAACGCTTCGATATGGTCGTATTGTACGGAGCAATTAACAATTTCCTGAGACCCTTAGATGTCGCCCGCAAAGCGCTCTCGATTTTGGAACCGGGGGGTTTTTATGTTGTCAACCACGTCTGGCCTGGCAGTTTTCCCGAAATGCTGTTGCGGTCCCGTTATTGGATCTATCGGCCACCTATCATCGGTCTTTATCCTAAACGGGCATTTCAAACATATCATGTGAAACTGGGATTTGAGCACCATCGTTCGCAATATGACATGCAGTACCTCACGGGAGACAAACTGTTCGGGTACTTGCAGATTCGCCCTTTTTTGAACGTCATCAACAAACTTGGTTTTTCACAACTGGGGTGCACCATTCCGATACCTGGTTACGCGCGTGAGTTTTTTCGTAAGCCAACTTAATTTGACCGTGACAACGAACCACAGATCGCCATTTCGTAACGCACGATCGAATCGCAAAATCGCACTGGTGTACAGCACTCCACATAGGCACCTGCGGTTTCCTCTGGCCCCGGTGGCGATCTAGGTCCTGCCTGACGATTTCACAAGGCACCGGTTCACAAGGCACCGGACCATTCTGAACTGAAAAAGTGATTCCCACGTATCCACAGCTTGCCCTTATCTCCTGCTTGGTTCATATTAGACAACAGCTGAAATCTGTCAAACGGTAAACAGCCTTATAGACAAATAGCAAAGACTAGCACACTTTATTTCCCTTGACTCTGCAAACGGAAAGGCCAATCAACAATGACATCTTTTTTTCCATTGCGATTTTTATCCTGCATCATGCTACTGGAACTGATTATTCACAACGGATACGGTCCACTACAAGCTGAAGAATTGAATCAACCTCCAGAAGGATTCGTGGCACTATTCAACGGTAGTGACTTAACGGGTTGGAAAGGACTCGTCGGTGACCCGAAAAAACGAGCCGCCATGAGTCAAGCAGAATTAGCGGATGCACAAGCGACAGCGGACCTGTCAATGCGAACCCATTGGAGTGTCAAAAACGGGATCTTGGTCTTTGACGGTAAAGGGAAAAGCCTCTGTACGGCCAAGGATTACGGCGATTTTGCATTATATGTCGACTGGAAAATCAAAAAGAGCGGCGACAGTGGAATCTATCTGCGAGGTAGTCCGCAGGTCCAAATTTGGGACCCTGCACTACGCGAGATTGGCTCTGGAGGTCTCTACAACAACCAAAAGCATCCTAGCCAACCAATCGTCAGAGCAGACAATCCAATCGGCAAATGGAACACGTTTTTTATCAAGATGATAGGTGAACGCGTGACTGTGAAACTCAACAACCAACTCGTGGTGGATAACGTCGTTCTGGAAAACTATTGGGAACGCGACAAACCAATCTATCCGACAGGATCCATTGAGTTACAAAACCACGGGAACACCCTCTATTTTCGCAATATCTTCATCCAAGACCTGGATGGGCGATGAAATACAGCGCGAGTCACTGCGTAAACCACAACGACAAGTAAACCACAACGACAAGTTGTTGGACATGGCGGTTTGACGTCACCTATCTGCGCAAATTCCGCTGATGGTATTTTCCAGACTGTCCCATACCAATGTGTTGCTGCGCCATTTATGCCAACCGCCAACCTGGCCGGTAATCACGTCGAATGTATCGTTCGGCGTCCGGCACATTGGTCACGCGCAGCCCCACGGGGTCCCAGCTAAGTTTTTGACCAGCCCGATAAGCTACATTGCCGAGATGATTGGCCTCGGTAAGCCAACCAGCGTACTCAAAATTACATGTTGTCGGATCGCCCGTCTTGCAAGCATGAATCCACTCAGCATGATGTCCCAGCGATTTGGGAATAAACGGCTCAGGACGTTGAAAATCACGAAATTCATCGGTCGGTAACAGAACATGTTTTCCGTAGTCCGCTAAAAGCATTCCCCGTTCACCGATAAAAAGGGCGCCACTACCCCACTGAGGAATCCCCGCTTCTTGCCAGATGGCAGGCTTGTTCACACCTTGGTACCAGGTGAGGTCAACAGGAGCCAACGGACCGCGTGCACCATATTGGTACTTGACTTGCATCGACGCCGGAGCAATTTCCTCGTTGATGGGCGGGCCCGAGGCTTCGATCGTCAACGGATGGTCAAGCTTTAATGCCCAGAATGGTAAGTCAATCCAATGGCTTCCCAGGTCAGACATGGTCCCGTTACCAAAATCCCACCAGCGGTACCACTTCGGACCGGGAAAGTACACGCTGTGAAACGGTCGCGCCGGAGCCGGCCCAAGCCATAAATCCCAGTTCAGTCCAGCCGGAATTGGATCCGGCCGCACTGGCCGATCCTGTACAAATACAATGTCTTTATGTTTACTTGCTTCTTCCTTCGTGGCTTGCCAGCCCCAGGCTCGTCCGACCCAAACATGAACTTCATGGACCGGACCGATTGCATCCGATTGAATCAATTCGACAACTCGTCGGTAATTTTCGCCCGCATGAATCTGCGTACCCATCTGCGTGGCGACATTCGCTTTGCCAGCCGCTTCACGAATCACGCGTGCTTCCCAGACATTGTGGGTCAACGGTTTTTCACAGTAGACATGTTTTTTTAATTGTAAAGCGGGGAGGGTAGCAAAAGCATGGGTATGCTCACAGGTACTTACGACAACGGCATCAAATTCATTCGCATGATCATATAACCGCCGAAAATCTGTGAAACGACGTGCTGCTGAATGCTTCTGCGCAGCGGCGTGCAAATGGTTTTCATTCACATCGCACAACGCCACAATATTTTCCGTGGCAACGTTCGCCATGTTTGACCCACCACGACCGCCTGAACCGATGATGGCAATATTCAGTTTGTCATTCAGATTCTTGCCGCGCAGAAAAGCTGGTGCGCCCAGGGACAATCCGCTGGCCGCAACCGCTGTCTTGAGAAAAGAACGTCGGTTACGATCAAGATCACGTCGACGGAGAGGGTTGTTTTTAACTGGCATCGTTTCAGACTCCTGGCTTAGGATTGACAAACAAACGATTGATCTCGGCGATCCAATTATAAACCGCCCCTGGGTGTTGTGTATCTACCCCACATTCTACACTACTGAATTCTACACTACTGGCAACAACTTGCACTCCGGGCATTCGCAATGACCGTATCACACGCACTGCGTTTTACGAAAGCTCTAACGGCCAATCCGTTAACAATTGTACACCGTCACTTGTAACAAGATAGTTCTGCTCCAACCGTAGGCCATGTCGCAATTGCTCGTGGTACAATCCTGGTTCGACAGTAAAAAAGTTTCCTTCTTCAAACGTGTCATCCCAATGAGAATTCAAGCGAGGTCCTTCGTGACCTGCCAATCCAACACCATGCCCTAAATGATGGCCAAACACCCACGGCGCACACGCCTCGAGCATCCCATTCACGCGCTCATACAGTGCCTTACAGCTGGTACCCGGCCGGACCGTGGACTCCACCAACGGAAAAACTTCTGCCAATTGATTCCACGCCTGCTGTTGTAGATCGCTGGGCTCCCTACCAACACAGAACGTACGACAGTTGTCAGACCTGTAACCACGGAAACCAACTCCCAAGTCAAGAATATAAAGCTCACCCTCCTGTGCCTCACGATCACGTGGCGCACCTCCCGGAGAACAACACTGAAAATCCTGACCAAAATACGTTAAAACTTCACCCAATTCTTCGGTAGCCACAGTTGACAGCTGGCTATAGACGTCCAGTTCATTGATACCGGGACAGATTATTTGACGGGCATGTTCATACATCCGGCGATTAGCCTCATTCGCCCGGACCAACATCCGCAGTTCGTCGGGGTCCTTGCGACGTCGCAAACGCAACACGACGTCTCCCATGTCGGTCCACTCGGCCTGACAACTGTCGGTCAGATGCTTTCCCAGATAACCGAACTCGGCGCCGACCCGGCGCGGCAATTCGCCAAGCGAATCCAAGAACACTTGAGCACTGGCTTCTTGCTGTTCATCACGAATAGTCGCCAGATACTGTGCTTCGTAATTCACTGTTGTGTCGGCTGCAAACTGCTGGGATGCGACGGCGGTAGGAACAATCAAAGTCGTCTGGCAATCCCGGTTGATGGAGGCAATAGCGGTAAAAAAAGGTGGTACCCAGGCACCCGTCAACCACTGTACTGATTCCGGGCGAGTGAGAATTGCCGCTTCCAGTTGCAATTTTTCTAACTTGGCCACGAGCCGACGTTGCCGTGATCGGCAACCGTCGAGGTCGATAGCGAATGGGTCTGTCATGAAAAACCACCTTTCTCAAAAAAAACATTTCTAAATTATTGTGGCAAAGGGGCACCATAGGTTATAACGTAAAAATTGCATTTAAAATGGGGCACCATGGGTTTAACTTCTTGAGGATAAATATGATTCAACAGCATTCGGCTAAGTGGACTTTGTTGACAGTAATAATTCTAGTGGGACAGTCACGTGTTGGTAAGACAGACGAACCGTTGTTCGTCGCCAAACCTTTGACCATACCTCAAGAATTTACAAAAGGTATTGAAGGTCCGGCATGCGATTCAGCCGGAAATGTCTATGCAGTTAACTTCGGCAAGCAATCGACTATCGGCCGGGTAACGCCAGAGGGAAAGGGAGAAATATTTGTGACGCTTCCAAACGGCAGCGTTGGCAATGGCATTCGGTTTGATCGACAAGGCATGATGTTTGTCGCTGACTATGTGAATCACAATGTACTGCGAATTGACCCCAGTACACGTAAGATCGACATCTTAGCCCATCATGACCAAATGAATCAGCCCAATGATCTGGCGATCTCACCCGATGACACACTTTACGCCAGTGACCCGAACTGGGGTCAACAAACGGGACAACTTTGGCGAATTGATCCGACTGGCAACGTGACGCTACTGTCTGACAAAATGGGCACCACCAATGGAATTGAGGTGAGTCCCGACGGAAAGACGCTGTACGTCAACGAAAGTGTGCAGCGAAACATTTGGGCTTTTGCAATCACCACCGACGGCCTGCAAGAAAAACGCCTCATTAAACAGTTCGTAGATTACGGATTCGACGGAATGCGCTGTGATGTCCATGGGAATCTCTACATCACACGCCATGGCAAAGGGACCGTGGTCAAGCTGACGCCAAGTGGTAAAATCTTGCATGAAATCGACGTACTGGGAGCCATGCCAACCAATATTTGTTTCGGTGGTCCTGACGGACGGACGGCTTATGTGACCGAGGTGGAACACCAACGACTCGTCAGTTTCCGGGTCGATGAACCCGGTTTAGCCTGGCAACGACAACAGAATCAATAACCAGCCCGGGGCGGGGCTGGTGTTGTCCAGCTTGCCAACGAATCATTGCGGTTTGTATAGAAACCAGTTACCAGCTAGAACTTTTCTTTTCCGAGAGGCCCAGCTTCTGGTCGTTCACTGCTAATCCTCCAGAACCAATGCAGCGCAAACTTCTGCCAGACGATTGAGTTCGTCAATAGGCATCGATTCTTTGTTGGAGTGGATATTTTCGTATCCCACAGAAATAACAATTGTGGGTAATCCTTTGTCGTTGAGTTCATTGGCGTCACTGCCGCCACAGGTGACCGATTTCCATGGCTGGATTCCGGCCGCTTTGATAGCCGCTTCTGCGCGCTGCACGATAAGAGCATCCGGTTCGAACCGAAATCCGGCAATCAAGTTAATGGGCTCCACCTCAATCTCCCCATCATAATGGGCTGCGGCTTGCCGACAACATTCCATCATTTCTGCACTTACGGCCTCGTATTTTGTTTGATCCAAACTGCGGATATTAAATTGTAACTCCGCCTCGGGCGGTATGATATTCACCGCTTCACCCCCGGTGATTAGGCCCACATTAGCAGTTGTTTCTTCATCAACGCGTCCCAGACGCATCGACTCAATCGCCTGGGCCACCATGCTAACCGCACTGCGACCGTTCTCAGGTTCCATGCCAGCGTGGGCTGCTCGTCCGTGAAATACGACACGTTTCGATTGTGACCAGGGAGCAGCCAACATCACACCCCCTACTGGTCCATCCGCGTCGGGTACGAAAGCCATCTTGGAACGGACGGGAGCTATGTCAAAAGCTTTCGATCCAATATGTCCGACGTCTTCACCTACGGTAAACAACACTTCTGCCGGTCCGTGCGACATACCTGTATCTTCGATCGCTGCCAAGCTTTCGACAATCGCCGCCACCGCCGCTTTGTCATCGGCGCCCAATACACTGGAACCATCCGAATGTACAGAACCATCACGTACAATCGGCTCCATCTGCGGAGTTGGTTGTACCGTGTCCATGTGAGCACACAACATGATCGGATCCCGATCCTGTTTGTCACCTTTCCCTGGCCAGTATCCCAACAGATTGCGGTGCTCGTCGACACTCAATTGGACTCCCAATCGTTCGAGTTCAGGAGACAACGCATCAATGACAGGATCTTCCTGGGGATAATAACTGTCAATACGCAGGATTGTCAAAAAGGTTTCTAAAAGTCGATCTGGTTTAATCACCATTAAGTTCCTGATAGCAGTGGAGAAAAAGGAATGCGAAATTTATTATCGAGTGGCTCAGTTTAACAATCTCCTGGCACAGAGTCCAGCGATTGGTTGACGGCAAAGCAGTCGCTAACGACAATAGTGCGTCCCCGAGGCAACTGGAACAAAACACGGAAATGGAAGGTAGCATGATTAACCTATCAAGCACATTCCGTCCCCGATTGGAGAATAGGCATGACATTCATTCGTACATTTGTCGCCATTGAAGCTTCGACAGATCAACGGGATCGCGCAGGCCGTTTGATCCAACGATTGAAACAGGCCGACGCCCATGTAAAGTGGGTAGCTGCAGAGAATCTACACTGGACACTCAAGTTTATCGGCAATGTTGATGAAACGGACGTGCACAACGTTTGTCGCGCGGTCAATAGCGTTGTAGAAACCATCCCTTCTTTTGAATTAGACTGCGTCGGTGTCGGTGCCTTTCCCGAAACACTACGGCCGCGCACCATTTGGGCTGGTGCGGGATTGGGAAGCGAACCAGCCACCCAATTGCAAACAGGCGTCGAAAAATCACTCAAATCACTTGGTTACCCTGAAGAAGTTCGGCGTTTCCATCTCCACCTCACGTTGGGCCGTGTCCGTGGCGGCGGACCGGCCACCCAGCAGCTGGGTAAATTAATCACCCAACACCACGATTTTGAACTCGGGAAACTGGTGGTCGATGAAGTGGTCGTATTTTCCAGCCAACTCAAAAAAAACGGTCCCCGCTACACGGCACTGGCCCGTACCAATCTGGCTTAGAACAGCGATTAAACTGTTACGTTTCGCCACAGAATCGAAGGCACCGCTAGGAACGGGTGCCGCATGGAAACGTAGAGTGTCGTTAAAACGATTGAATACCACCAACAGAACGTAGCGTTTCAGGACCCCACGCTTGTCGACCGTTAACATCTGGTTCTCTCATTGGTGAGAAAAACCACTTCAAAAAAACAATAGAGGACCTGCCTCGTTTTCTATTACGATGGAGACGGTTTACAAAAACTGGTCCTGCAAAAACAAAACGCGGACGGCCACGAAAACAAACTCACAACAGTGACTTCGAAACACTGGGGACTTTTCATTCTTTTTGCTCCAGAATTGCCCTCTATCTCTCTCTACACTGTTCATTTGACCCATTTTATGGAATGTTTTTGAGAAATGTGTTTCAAACTGACCAAACGTGTCCCAGGCTTTGCGAAAAATACGAGTGAAAGGCAGTTGCAGAATCCAAGAGGACCCGATAATGTATTCATTAGTTCACTAGTAGACAGGTTTTCAGTATTCAATTGATTCGCCACCGCTTGCAGATTCACACATTCTCTCACATAAAGGAGTCACAAAATGGTCGCCACAAAAACAACAAAAAACACCCCTCTAGCCACGCCGAAAAAAATAGCACAATCTACCAAAACAGCGCAGGTAAATTCAGCCTCATCCAGTACACCCCCAGAAAAATCAGCAGGCAACCGTATGGCTAGAAAATCTACCAAGACCGATTCCAACAGTACTACAAGCGTTGCATCCAATGGGACCCGTTCCAAAAAGGAAACGTCTTCGTCGAAGTCATCGGTCTCACAAATGAAAAACAACGCACAACTCAAGACCGCGCTACAACACATTGAAAAGCAATTTGGCGAAGGCGCCATTATGCCATTGGGTTCGGACAAGCTTCATGTGATCGAAGGAATTCCAACCGGTAGCCTGTCCCTTGATCTGGCACTGGGCGGTGCAGGGATACCTCGTGGTCGCATTCTGGAAATTTTTGGTCCCGAATCAAGTGGTAAGACAACGTTGGCATTGCACATTGTGGCCGAAGCACAAAAAGAAGGCGGTATCGTAGCGTTTGTGGATGCAGAACACGCATTAGACCCCAGCTGGGCCAAAAAACTGGGAGTCGAACTGGAATCCTTGCTGGTCAGTCAACCGAGCAGTGGTGAAGAAGCCATGCAAATTACCGAAATGCTGATCAAATCGAATGCAGTCGACGTAATCGTCATTGATTCGGTAGCTGCATTAGTGCCACGAGCTGAGTTAGAAGGCGAGATTGGTGACTCTCACGTTGGACTTCAAGCCCGTTTGATGAGTCAATCCATGCGAAAACTGACAGGCGCCATCGCAAAAAGTAAAACCTCTGTAATCTTTATCAACCAGATTCGTGAAAAAATCGGAGTGATGTTCGGTAGCCCAGAAACAACCCCCGGTGGTCGGGCATTAAAGTTTTACAGTTCCTGTCGTATCGACGTTCGCCGTATCGGACAATTGAAAGATGGTGAGGATATTGTAGGGCAGCGAGTGCGAGCCAAAGTAGTCAAAAACAAAGTCGCTCCACCATTCAAGATCGCCGAGTTCGATATGATGCATGATCGAGGCATTAGCTACGAAGGGGACATTCTCGATTTGGGGGTCACCCACAAAATCATCACCCGTAGTGGCTCCTGGTTCCGCTATGGCGAATCGCATCTGGGACAAGGAAAAGAGAAAGCACGCACGTTCCTGCGAGAAAATCCCGACATCACACAAGTGATTCGTGAAAAAGTCCTCTCCGCCACAGGGCATACCGAAAACTCAACCGCGCCCGAGTAAAAACTTACGAGTAGCAGGATCTATCCTGTACGGCGCTATTATAGACCTGCTCACAAAAAAATTGCGATGCATGCCAACAAAATTGCGATGCATGCCAACGCAAAAAACGACCCTTCTTCGTGACCAAGCGAATGGCGTGGTTCGGCTGCCCCAGAAGGTACACTACTGCGATTCATGCCTCGTCGAAATCCATGGACAAAATCGGCTTGTTGGTTAACACAAGCCTGGTAAATCACTGTGTTATCCAGGCAATCGGGCCGAAACTGCGAATGCCTATCGCGGCACCCTAAGGCCCGTCGGTGAACAAGTGGGTAACAGATTGACCAAAACTTTCAGCTTATGCCACCGGCCCGCTATACGTTAATCAACATTTAGTTATGAAACGAAAACTGGAAACCCTGGCGAAATCGCTCTATTTCGATCCCCCTGGCGAGAAGGAAACCATATTGCTGGCTTCGTCTGCTCGCAGTGGTTCCACATGGGTGCAGAATGTGATTTCCTCCACCGCACCGCACCGAGTGTTTTTTGAGCCCTTCCATCCAAAACAGGTGAAGGAGTTCTCTGTCTTTCAACGATTCGAACATATCGGAAGATTCGAAATGAAGCCGGACCGTTTCGAGGCGGTGGAATCGTTGATTGCTGGCAAGATCTCGAATGATTGGATCGACCAGGACAATGACCTACGGCTCTTTCGTCCTAAGAAACGTCTCATCAAGGCGATTCGGGCTAACCTTTTCCTAGCTTGGATGAAGGAAAACTTCCCGGCCCTGAAGTTGGTATTCTTACTGCGGCATCCGTTCCGGGTGGCGAAGTCGCAACTGCAATGTGGATGGCCGATTAGCCCAAGAGAGATTCTTCCAGACTCCGGGTTGATTGGTGCGCATTTTTCCAACGAAGATGTGGCGTTTTTCGAAACGATGGAAACCCCCTTCGGGCAACAGGTGGCAGCGTGGGCTATTCTAAATCTGGTACCCCTTAGGGAACTGGATAGCTCCACTGCATTTCTGATTGCCTACGAAGACATTCTATCGGACCCAGCCCAGGAACTAGAGAGATTAACTGGCTTTTTGGGGGAGCCTTCCAGTTCTGCGCAGCAACTCGCGATAAACAAGAAATCCCGTACCTCAGACTTCAGCAAGGCCGAGAAAGTTGAGGTTTCCGAGCGGGCTCGGGAGGAGGCACTGCAAGTTGTGGCCCGCTTTGGCCTTGACCGGATCTATGGAGAGGATGAAACCACGCCCCCACGATTCGCAGGTTGCGACGTGTTCGATAAATTCCCGCTCACGGAGCCGCGGGGGAGCGTCCGAGGTGTTGCTGCGGCTACTGAGAGCGCATCACCTGAAAAGGATTGAGTATTGACGTAAGCGAGATGGTGGGCCTGAAGGGACTTGAACCATTGACTTGCCGATTATGAGTGTCGAGTACAGACCGTTTACCTGACTCGGGTGCTAGGCCAGGTCGCGCCGCATCACCTGTTCCCTACCACATACGCTCGAATCAACACCCAGGATCTGGACGGACTAGCGTCCCTTATTGTTTTTAGTTCGATCTAAAACCTTGCATCATTTTTTCCGCAGCACTATATTGTCGGTACACAATATTTAGACCATAGATTGAATTTTTTCGCTGGCCTTTTTGAGAGACAAGTCACAATGGCAAATCGCATCGTCTATTTCAATGGTAATTTCATTCCTGAATCAGAAGCGCGCGTGTCGATCTTTGATTCGGCTTTAATGTTTGGAGATATGGCGTTCGAAATGACACGTACCTACAAGCACAATTTATTCTGCCTCGATGAACATCTACAACGCTTGTACGCATCGCTCAGATTATTGGAAATCGATTGTGGGCTGAGTGTGGACGAGATGAAACAAATCTCTATGGATATACTTGACCGCAACCTACCTACCGAGCCAGATGATGTAGACTGGCAAATCATGCACAACGTTTCACGAGGCCCGTTGCCAATTTACCGCACCGTCTTTCCACAAGGCCTAGTTCCTACCGTCACGGTCAATTGTTGGCCACTCGTACCACTGCTCGGAAGCATGGCAGAAAAAATTCGCTCAGGTGTCCAATTAGTCGTGGTATCACAGCAGGCTTTACCCGCCCATCTGATCGATGCGAAAGCAAAAACCCGAAGCCGGATGCACTACCAGATGGCAGGTCTGCAGGCAGCCAGAACAGGTGATACCTGGGGAGTCTTACTGGATCCTGATGGATTTTTGGCTGAAGGTCCTGGCTGGAATCTGTTTATCGTACGAGACGGAATCCTGTTAACTCCCGAACCACGTAACATCCTGCTCGGTGTGAGCCGAGCGACTGTGATCAAACTTGCAAACCAACTGGGCATCGAGGTCCGTGAATGCAACCTGGGGCGTTACGAAGCTTTGCAAGCCGACGAAATATTTTGCACCTCCACGCCGTTTAGCACCATCCATGTAAACCGCTTTGAAGGGCAATTGATTGGCGATGGTACTCCCGGCCCAATATTCACACAGTTACGCAATGCCTGGCAGGAAATGGTCGAGGTCGATTTCACCACACAGGCTCAATTATATGAGGGCCGCCTGGAAAATTGGTATCAGCAAGAAATGCAAACCGCAGTCACTTGATCAGCCGCCCATTCACGAGAGTTTTTTGACTATTTTCCTGCAACAGGACCAAACGAAATGACCTCGCCAACGTTATCTGGTCAAAACGAATAGGTTTACCAGGTACAATCTCCACTTCCAAGCAGTGATGCAACGGGTGGCTACAAGAGCCCGACAGGGCAGACAAAAGTCTGTTGTGGAAAAAGAGATACCGAGCAAACCACGACTATCCTCGTTGAGATGGACCGTTGACCGCTGCTGACACGATTTTGGACGGAGTAACGTTCTAATCCATCGCCCACACCATACATACCCAGTCGTCAGATCTTGGTCCAAATTATATACTGAAATAACGTTTTTCAACAAATGCCCGTTAACGCTACGAGCGTTACAGGGCGCCAAGCTCACCACATTGAAAAGGGAGGTTTTCACGGGTGACGCTGCCTGCCAATCACATCTATCAAGGCGACTGTATCCAAAAGCTAACGGAGATTCGACCCGGTAGCGTGGACTTAGTTTTTGCTGATCCGCCTTTCAATATTGGATACGAGTACGACGTGTACGATGACCACCGTTCTCGAGACGAATATCTTAAATGGACGCGTACATGGATTTCGGCAGTGCACAAAGCACTCTCACAGACTGGCACATTCTGGTTAGCCATTGGTGACGAGTACGCAGCACAGTTGAAGGTAATCGCCGAGGACGACATCGGCTTCCATTGTCGCAGTTGGGTCGTCTGGTACTACACTTTTGGCGTAAACTGTGTCCAGGGTTTCAGTCGCTCACACACCCACCTTTTCCATTTTGTCAAGGATCCTTCTTGTTTCACATTTAACCGTGACAATCCGGCCGTCCGTGTCTTGTCCGCCCGGCAACTGGTCTATGCAGACAACCGGGCCAACTCCAAAGGCCGACTTCCTGACAATACCTGGATCCTGCGGCCACAGGATGCCCCGTCTCATGGGTTCGATCCGATGCACGACACGTGGTACTTTGCACGGGTTGCAGGGACGTTCAAGGAGCGTGAAGGTTTTCATGGTTGCCAGATGCCCGAACAACTGTTGGGAAGAATTATTCGCGTCTCGAGCCATCCTAGCGATTTAGTCCTAGATCCTTTTGCGGGAAGTGGCACCACCTTGGCCGTCGCCAAAAAGCTTGGCAGGCAATGGTTGGGTTTGGAATTATCAGAAGACTATGTAGCAAACATCAATGCGCGCTTGAATAAATGCCGGGTCGGTGATTCACTAGACGGTCCTGCCAATCCTCTGCAAAGTGCACCATCCACGGCACGCGGTAAGCGAAAACTTCGACTCCGTAATGGCCGACCAGTGCCTCGTCTGGACAAAGACACGGAAAAACAGATTATCGCTGCGTACGTCCATACTAGCCAAGGTCAATCAACGGATGTCATTTTGTGTGACCCTGAATTAAACAAACAATTCGTTACCGCCTGTCACGACAAGGCGATCCCAGGAGATGCGGCAACCTGGAACCGCCTGTTATTGAGAACTCGAAAATCTGGGAAGCTTCCCAAAACACAACGCAGCGGAAAACGACTGAAATTTTCCGATTTGGACCCATACTTAGCCGCAAGCGAAGTCGCTATGCATTTGCTTAGTCTGGATGTCGGAATGTCGATTGATGAAATCTTCTGTTCACCGGTTTTGGCCACCCAGTTCGACCAATTTGCAGCACAATACGCTCCCGGTTTCAGTCCATTTGAGTACCGTTGGTCAGCGTTATCAATCCGCAAGAGGGCCCGCAATGCCAAAACGCTTGCATTGAATCATTTTCCAGACTGGCTCCACCGGAGACTGCCTCGTGCCGTACCACTCAGCGAACGCATTTCAACAAAATACGCCAAACCAGGAGTCTACATCGTTGGCAATCAACAGCAGACGCTTTACGTCGGGGAAACACTGAATGTCAGCAAACGTGTTGAGCAAATGCTTCACAACGAAAGCTGGCTGGACCTCGAACCGCAGACAATTAAGTGTATCATGACGGATGAACCGGCAAGGCAACATGGCCTACAATCCATCCTCATACAACGCACGAATCCGTTATTCAATTCCAACTTGCTGCTGCCGGAAAGTTGCGCTGCCACACAGGCTACGATTGACAGTGGTATAGCATGAAGACTCATGTTCTCTCATCGACAAAATAACGGGCCGTACTCCGAGCAACATTCTACTTTCATTCTCGCTTGATTCAAATTACTGATCAGTATTAGAAAGCGGCGTACGGCCATCAAGGTAACGCCAGTTTTTAATGAAGGCAATCAAGTCGGCCATCTGCTGGTGTGAAATTTGCTTTTCTAAACCCTCTGGCATGAGAGATACACCATTAGACCGTAACTGCTCGATCTCCTCACGCCGGAAGGTCGCCGTTTTTCCTCCGGCTTGCTTCAATGTCACGAAAGTGGATGTCTCCGTCGCCACGATACCACTCACAATTTGGCCATCCTCAGTATATAAGGTGTAATTCACATAGTTGGCATCAATCGCCCGATTTGGCTGAATGATATCAACCAAATACTGTTCTGCTGTCTTCGTACGGGAATCCGAAATATCTGGCGCCACGTCCACCCCTATATTGTCAATCCGATGACACGTAGCGCATTGTTTGCTAAATACTTGTCGACCACGTTGCGGATCGGAATCCATCGTTAATACGGCTTGGTAGTCCGCCAGCACTGCCTGACGATCGGTTGTCACAATATTAGCCAGCAGTTTTTGTGCACGATCCTTGACCTGCACATTACCATACTGAAGCAAGAGGTTTATCCGTCCCTGTTCCAACTCGGTATGACGAATCCGTCCTGCCTCAATTTCATCAAGCAACAGTAAAGCTCGCTCTGGGCGGAGTAAAGTAGCGTCCAACATGCGACGGCGTACTGCCGGTAATTCAAGAGGAAACCGACTCAATATTTCTCGCCACGGTTCCAAATCAGTTCGTGTTGCCAACGCATCGATAGCAGCTAATCGAACAGCCGTCGAAGATTCATCCTGTGAAAGACGTGCCAGGACCTGACCTGCATCGGAGTGAAATACCAGCAAGTCAATTGCATCGACTCGTGTTTCTTCCATTTCAGTCTGCGACAATGCCAGCTTCCTGGCTTGATCCAACAGGTGGTTCAATTCGGCTTGTTGTTTCTCCGGCAAGCCGTCCCGAATCACCTCCAGTGACGTGCCACGTCGAGCCGCTTCGGCAAACAATCTGGCCAAACCTGCGCGACGAAACTTGTCTCCCGCCAGTAAAGCCTTCACCGCCCGTAACTGCTGTTCCTCATTCGATACGGCCGCCAAACCAGCCAACTCCGTGATCCAGCGTCGAGGATCTGACACCTGGACAGCTGAGTTTGGAGGAATGTTATCCTGTCCCACCAGCCAGTTTTCTAGAATATCTCCTGCATGATTTCCAGCCGCAATCAACACAGCCCACAATTCCCATTGGTCGCTGTGTTCACGGAGAACAATCTCGCAAGGTGCCATCGCTAACGTAGCCCGGTAACGAACCCGCGGATCCTTGTAATGGCCCAATTGTCTTACTTGGTCACGTAGCCGGTCCGATTGATCGAGCCGGCCCTCCGCCAAAGCAATTGCTTGTTCGATAACACGTGGATCCTGATCTTCTAATGCAATTTGGAGTAGCTCATCGGTAACCAGCTCCAAGCCGCTCAGAACCCATAATGCGTGAATCCTGGCCACGGGTAATGCATGTCCTTGTACCATGCGATGTAGCCGCTGGCCCATTGTTTTGTCATTGCGTTCGACTAGCAATCTAGCCGAAGTCTCCCGCCACCAAGCATTGGAATGAGACAGATTTTCGACAAGTGATGTACTGGAAGCAGTGGAAAGCTGAGGGGCTGGCTGAATGCTGTCGCTACTTGTCGGTACGATTCGGTAAATGCGCCCTCGATCGTTTCCTTCGTATAAGTCGGTCCGGTCGCGTAACTCAACCGGCATCCATTGCGGGTGTTCAATGACCGCACGATAAATATCAACCACATACAACGCCCCGTCCGGACCGACTTCCAGATTCACAGGAGTACACCATTCGTCACGGGAGGCAAAAAATTCGACACCTTCACGTGCGGGTTGTGAAGTAAAGGTGACACCGTGTGGCTGCATCCGTTCACAATGCACCAGATGGCCTGTTGGATCACAAGTAAAAACATTCCCGTAGAATTCTGGAGGTAACACACCACCGCGATACACTTCGACACCACAGGCCGCTGTAAACTGTCCGCCATGTAGATTGGAGGTGGTCCAAGAACGCGCAATGGGATAAATACGAGACGCGGCTCCGGCGCTGGCAACATCGTGCCTTAACGATGGAACTGTCACGTGAGGATTTTTTTCGAGGTATCGATTTTCCATCACAATATGCATCACCGGATTGCGATTACTACAAACAAACCGGTTGCCATAGTCATCGAAAGTCATCCCAAACTGGCCTGCACCTGAAATGGCGGCAAACTTTCGTGTTCGCGGATCAAAGCGAAAATCCATACCATTGATTGATACAGGCTCCTGGTTCGGTCGTTGGGCATCGGCAATGGCTCCTCCTCGTAAACCATTGGCAATGTATATGTGATTGTCCAATCCCCATCGAGGATGATTGGCCCTTAATTGAGGGTTGGCCTCAGCAAATCCGGTATACCAGGTTTCCACCAAGTCCGCACGGTCGTCACCCGTCGTGTCCTTCATGTAGGCAACTTGGCCTGCCAAAGTCACAAAGACTCCACCTTGCCAAGGCTGAATCCCCGTAGCAAACAACAAATGGTCAGCAAAAACGGTTGCTGTTTCGAAATAACCATCTGTGTCCTCGTCTCTCAAAATCGAGACTCGGGATCGGGGACGTTCACCCTCTTGTGGTCCACGTGGATAATCACGCATTTCAACAACCCATAGACGGCCATCTTCATCAAAACGCATTGCAACCGGATCCACGACTTGCGGTTCATGTGCCACAATCTCCACACGTAATCCGGGAGACACGAGAATGTGTTCTAGCGATGCTTCTGGAGAAAGTGGACTGTGCACCTGTTCCGCTTCCTGACCATTACTACTTTGAATCAAGATAGTCCCCAATAGTAACAGGCCAAGAAAACACATCCTCTGTAAGAAGACAGATCGATTAAATGAAAAGTGCAACATCAAATATTTTCCTTAGCTCACCGTCGAAGTGATTATTATCACACCAGCCAACGTTCAATTCAACTTGCCACAACAAACAGATTCACTGGACATTGACTGAGTATCCACGTGACCGGGCAACCGAACACTGTAATAAGATCAAATATAAGAGACCTATCCGCTATCATAGACTCCCAGCAGGACGTCCGGTCATGACGATCTTCCTTCTCTTGTGTGTGATACATCGTTTCATCGACATCCTGAATTTATCATTCCTTTTCAAACCATTTGAATGGCATGCGCCTTGAGGATCTAAAATACCGGTCTACGAAAACAAATTCCTCGTCGACGGCGTCCATACTGTTTGTCGGACGGTTGTCTGGCAGTGTACGGATGTCGGTCTGGTACAACCTATCGGATTTCACCACCTTGTGCATTGGCTCGCTCGGAGAGTCGCTCCGCAGTGCCACCGCATTTGCCACCATCAAAGTGTCCATGGGACCATAGCCTAATGGAGAAAAATTATTCACCAATCGGTTAAAGTCCATTATGTCCACATCCCTGTCCCCATCGAAGTTTCCATCTCCCCAACCGGGCGCAACACCGGGTTTGTATGTGCCAAAATGACTGACCAAAATTCCAAAGTCAACAATGTCCACGTCCTGGTCAAAATCAGCATCACCAAACCGTTTACCCATAATATCCTGTACTAAATGGTTCACGTCTTGTCGGTCCACGTTCCCGTCACCATCCAAGTCGAACATGGGATCGTCGGAACTTTGTTTCGCAAACAAAAGGTCAATATCTACCGCATTTAACTCGCTATCAAAATTTAGATTTCCCAGAACACTAGGCGCCAGTTCGATGTCCAATGACCACCGAATCAGTGTGCCTTCCTTGTCGTTACTCATATCATCTGTAACGTGCAACGTCCATATTCCATTCACGTGCTTGCCAACAAATTCTCGCAATGAACCTTCTGGTCGAAAACGCCCTAACAGCGGTGCCGTAGTCTCCGTGAGCGATTGGAATGCCTCATCGTCTAAAATCACCTTGACGATATTGCTATGGCTGTTCACATCTGAAAACAATTCCACCGTTGTACTGTCAGGTGCTTCCAGAAAAATATCCAAATCCTCGACACTGCTGTGAACCAGTTCTAGGGTGACATTTATATCATGAATGGAGCTTGTTTCTACTGTTTCGATTAAAAACTCGTGGTTTTGACCATCGCCCACCGTTGTCGCGAGAGCCGTCAACGATCCGCTGCCATCAACCGCCAAGTAGGCCGCGCTTTCAGGTACATGTTCAATTTCCGTGTCGCGTGTCGTATCCTCTTCGACCTTTAATTCAATACTGGCTGCTGTCAAATTCTGATATCGCAAATGTGCATTGTCACTGCCATGATAGCTGGCCAATGACGTGATAATATTTGGCTCGGAAGTGTAATGTTGGTCGAATGCAAGGGGAGTAAATAGTTCCACATAATTCGCTGGTGTCGTCTGCGCTTCGTACAACATTCCATTCCATGTCCCCGAGCCTGGCTTTATCGCCAAATAACCAACGGTTTCTGCCATGTGGGGTTCCGGACTTTGCTCCTCCTGCTGCAATGCCACATAAAACTCGTCCTCGGTGATAGAGGTGTGGCGCGTGGAGAGAAAATCCTTCCCTGCGATCGTCTGTGCTTGACTGATAACGACCGGTGGTACAGAAAATGAGTCCACAAAAGTCACGTTCTCCCACATGGGTGACGAGAGAACCTTGCCAACAGTCGCACTAGTCACTAACAGGCCCACCTCCAACTGTGTCTCATCTGACAGTAAATGATTACCTGCCTCGACGACCAGGTAACTAACTGCTTCTTGTGCGTTGTGCAAACCATTCAAGTTAGAAGGTTCCACCACACGAATATTGAACTGGTTCGATTGTACATTGCTCACCCGTACGATAATTGGATCGGCACCAACAAATGAAGCAGACTGTGCAAACACTACCGGATTCGCATAACTTTGAATCAATGTCACCGTTTGAGGTTCATGGGTAACCGTATTGATATGCCCTATTTCCCCAATGCCCTTTGTAAGGGGTTGTGAAACATGAAATTCTCGTGGTCTCATTCGGCCAGGACTCGCCAATCGTCCGATCCAGGCATCCGGATCATTACCCCACGCATCCACTCGACGGCGGTGCAAAGACTGTCCGCTCCCATCGGCTTCCAGCGGCCAGGGTAGGGTGTCATCGTAAAATACTTGGTCCTCGACGAAAAGCGACAACGTGTCCAACCACCCTGTATCAGCACGGAACAACGTCACGCCCTCGCCTTCATTGGCGAGGCGGCCTTCATATGGTCCGAGATATTGTACTGCGCTGGCAGTCATATCGACTTGATAAACATTTTCAAAGTCCGTAGTGGCTACCACGTTATTAAGCGGATCAAACGGGACTAACACTAACAGTTCAGCAGGACCAAGACTGGTACCGGAAGCAAACTGAAAGTTAATCCCATCAACTTCCCACCGACTTAAATCGATTGCTCTAGCCGTTGGGTTGTAAATTTCCACAAATTCTAACATGGTAGCGTCCGAACCGTCTGAAGGGGCAAGTGGATTGTACATCAACTCGCTGATAACCACCGGTCCAATGCGGGGAACACTGTTCGGTTCCCCCAAAGTACTGACAGCCAAAGGCACAAACCTACCCGTTGCATTCGGCCACCGCCCAAGCGACTCGTTCATTGGGGTAGCACCAAACACAACGTCGTCAATAAACCGGTTAGGCCGTACGCCGTCTGCTGCAGGCTCCACCAGCCAGACATCGTCACCATCGGCACCATTGAGTGCAAAATTACGTGACGGATCGCCACTATCATTAAAATCGTTTTCGTCTAGTAGCAAGTAACCATGAGCTGGGATGATCGTTCCAACAGGTAATTCATACTTGTCGAATTGCTTTGACGAATCACTCAACAACCATCCTCCAACATCCATGGCAGAATCTGTTGCATTATATAATTCAATCACATCGTTAGCTGACGCATCCGGTCGGGAAAGGACTTCGTTGACCACTACACCAACAGGTCCCATACCGGGGCCGCCGGGAGAACCTCCCATCTCCGTACTGCCACGCCAACTATAGAATTCACGGTAAACATCCCCTATCGAATCAGCTGGCGCAATCAATTCCAACGATGCGCCAATTCCATCCGCACGCTCGGGCCAAGGTTCATCGTCGCTGTAGACAAATTCCAGCACCGGCTTGGTTCCCAGAACTAATGTCAAACCTTCTCCACCATTGGACAAACTACCTTCGTACTGGCCCAGTATGTTTTCAACACTTCCATAGCGGAGTGAAAAAGCATTCATATCCTTGACTACGACCCCCCGCTGGCCGGGCTGCAATTGCACGACTGGAAACGCAAACTGAACACCACCTACCAACCGAACGTCCTGTAAGCTAACGACTGCATCACCGGCATTGGCAATTTCAATGAATTCAAAATCGTCATTGTCCAGTGTGGGATCGACGTCCAACTCGTCCGCAGTAGGTTCGTAGGGATTGTAGTTGATCTCAACAATCCTCAGACTATCTTCAATGGGATTGTTAGCAGTTGTATGAATGTGAATCGTTTCTGAACCAATGATTCGATTTTGGTAATCAAATGCCTCTAAAACAATTTCGTTCTCGCCAAAGGCGACAGGAATACTCACCTTCCAGGTAGTCCGATCTGTCCACTCAACATCCAATGCAGCTGTGGTTGCAGCCAGACGTATCTGGCGAACATTAATCCATCCCGTACCCTCCAAAATGGCAGTCGACTGATCGAGTTGTATCGATGCGCCGTCATTGGTCATGATTTTGAAGGGAACTTGCGGTATTGACGAATTAATCTGGGCCAAAGCCTGGTTGGAACGAAACCGAGTCGAGGACGCGATTTCCATAAAATTTTCGTCGCCACCATGTGTTTCCTGGTTAGCTAATAACCCGTAATGCGCCGCCCACACACTTACATATTCCTCATTAAACGACCGTTGAATTAAATCCAACATATGACCCCAGAAGAGACGTATATTGGCTGGTAGATCCCGAATTTCGTCTAATCGAGAAGTTGGTTCCGTGTACTTGAAAAGCGGCTCGGTAAAGTTACACAAATCGCAGTCCCAGAAAAAAGGAATGGCTTTGCCATCCTGCGGACGAAAATAAATGCGCAAGTTTTTAGGTCTTGAAAAACCGTAGGTGTCCCAGTTACCTAAATAGGACTGCTGGGCATAGTGTCGCATCCAGAGATCAACATCCATGATCTCATTCGTGGCCTCGAACAACTCATCGCCACTTTTGTGAATCGCCTGTGCTAATGCCACAATCGAATCGTAGTCATCTTTTGCCCTCTGGCTCTTAATCAGCAGATGACCACGATAAAACTCTGGGTCGTCCCCTAGTGCCTGTACTGTCGCTGAACTGACACCAATATCGGCACTTGTAACCACTTCGGTTCCCGTCTTCAAACCTTCGATGCCGCCACGCGGATTGGTGGGAAGCGTTACATCGTCCAATTCAAATTTGGTTCCCTCCGCACCATTTACAAACTGCTCGTCCAGAAAAAGACTTTCGTAACGTGCCAGATTTACCAGCACTGTATGCGTGTGCCCGCTATTAGGAGATCGCAGAAATGCAATGTCATCGTACATACTCGACTTGGTGCCACCCGCTCGGTTAACCATTTGTTTCATGACAATTTCGGCAAGTCCGTTCAAGTCAAACCGAACCGATTCATGTACACCGTACAACGCATGATCTGGATGAAAACGCACCTTGTAACCACTGTTGGGACGTATCCAACGGCTACCAACCAGGCGAACACTCACGTCATAGAATGCCTGCTCATTATGGACAAGGGTCATTGGAAGAAAGTGATTGCTCATCCTGTTCACGTCTGCCATTAAAAGCTGTTTTTCGGCAGGAAGCATGATGATCCGGAATTCATCGATTCCGGTGGAAGCGCCACTTCCGTTATGAACTTGGTACAGAGCACGCGAATCAGCGCCGGCAGCCGGGTAGCTTGACTTCACTCCCAAAGTGTCCTGACCTTCTACATAAAACTGTATTTCACTATTCGGATTGTGGCGTGGAATAGTCCCTCGATAAACTCCATCCTTTCCCAACTGCATGACAACAGTCCGCCAATCCGAGCCCCGTTCGTTCCACCAAAGTGTTACCACATCAACACCGTCGGGATCTTCGGCTCTCACCGAGACCGTCACGTCCTGGTGACGGAGAGGAATGATGGGAAAATGTCCAAAACTATCGAAAGTAGGTCCAACATTGGCTTGGTATGTCGAATTTTGTGTACCGGGTGTTCCTGTTAACTGCGGGACGTCAAGGACGACCGTCGTCGAAATGCGATTAAAGTACAATCGGCTGTTCAACTGACTGTTGCCCGCAAGCCATTTGGCACGGAAAGAAATCTCGTACACCGCACCAGACACAATCTGTTGATTATTGACAAACGTCGTTTCGGCGTGATCATGGACGTACGCCTGTGCGCCTGCTGCAATGACGTGCAGTACCTTGTTGTGGGGAATTTGCGGGTCAACCACCACCGTACCACGATGGTTACCGATCAGTCTCCATGTTTCAGGAGATCCACCAAGAACATCCTTTTCAAAGGTTCCATTCTGAATCAACTGATGTGGTTCCCCATCAGGATCTTGCACGACCATAATGTCGTCGATGAGAAACTCACCACTGTCTAGCAGGCCAAAGATAAACTCGTTGAACATCGCCGTTGCACCAGCTACATCCTGTGAAGAAACTCGACGAACCGTATAGCGAATCCATCCTGACTTTTCTGATTCAGCACTGGCCGCCCAAACCTCGGCTTTTGAGTTGTCCGCTAACGGATTCTGTAATTCCAAACTCGAACCACCGCCATCTGCCAACTCTGGCCAGCGCCCGCCATCATAATAATGTACTTCGTCGACAGGATTCTTATTGGCGTCTGTTAAAACAATGCGATCATCACGATTGTCTAACGATCCTGAAAAGGACCCGATGGCATCAATCCGTGGATCTACCTGAGTCATCATGTCAGCATCTTTGGCTACTACCAGATAACTGTCTGGCAAGATTACGGTACCGGCTGGAAACACATAATCAATGCCACCTTCCAATGACCAACCTGTTAAGTCAACCTCGCTTGAACTCGTATTATAAAGTTCCAACCATTCTGGTAACGAACGTGGTTGAACGGTGACGTCTAACTCAGGCAACAAAAGAAAAGCACCTCGGTTAGCGTCGTGCTTCATCCCATGAATAGCCAGCATATTGTTTCCGCGATGCAGCAATCCCGGCCGATTTTCAATAGGAAATTCCACCGCATGCAAAGCATCCCTAGTAGATCGACTAGAAAGTGCAGAAGTGTTCCAGGAGGGGTCGCCAGATACGTTGCTTCGCGCCACCTCGCTGCCATTGATATAAGCGACAAACGCATCATTGAACTGCATGTTGAGTGAAAGTGATACCACCGTATCCGGCTGCTCGACCTCAAACGGCAGGCGTACATAAACAGACGTTGATTCTTCAACCATGCTCGCATCACTGAGCACATTGAGACCAATCTGTTGTGAATAGTTGTTCAATCGTAGTGGTGACGTTCCGGCAAACAACGCCGAAACGTGACTGGCGTCCAAGGCGGTATCCCATAGCGCCACATCATCGATCAAACCTTCGAAATCTCCTGTTTCAGATTCGTCCGGGCGTGCCAAGCCAATACTCAGTGGTGATATCCCGCTATCGTTTACAGGTCCCCCCCACTCTTCTAATTGAGTGACCAGCGATCCATCGAGATACAACTTGGTCTCAAATGGATCATCACTAGTATCGCTGTTATAGGTCATGACCAAGTGATGCCAGACACCATTCTGGATTGCAGCCGGTTCGCGTATTGGTGAAACTGGACCACCTAATTCTTCGGAATCTAAATAGACTTCAAGAAATTCATTTTCGCTACCTATTTCCAAATTATCGTTGGACCCGTCGGACGACTGCGCAAGTAGAACATTGTTGACCGCGTGGTTAGTCATGGACAACTCGTCCACATGATTCTTTTCCCGGCGGAACCAAAGCGACGCGGAAAACGCGGCAGGACTGACGAATTCCTCAACGATCCCCGGGGAAACATAATCATTGTCTCCGTCGAAGAATAATGCCTCGCCAAAACGCCCTTGACCACCGGCCGTAATCACGGCACCAGAAACGGCTCCGTCATATTTACCCATTTCATCCGGCGCGATACTGCTGTCTTCCCGTAGTTCATCAAAGGCCCAATAAGCAATGGGTAGATCGACAGAGCGCACAAACAGCGATGGTGGCACTCCTCCAAACAATGCGGCAACATGGTTCCTATCAAGAGCAACGTCCCAAATCGCTACGTCGTCGATTAGTCCTTCGAAGTCCCCCCAGGTATTATCAGCGGGCCGGGACAATCCAATTGTAAAAGGGGCGGAGAAGCTGTCTGTAACCAGTCCTCCCCATTCCTCATAGGCAGCGACTAACCTGCCATCCACATAAAGGGCAAGCTCATACAAGGCACTACTGTCGTAAACCAGTACCAGGTGATGCCACTGATTGTTCTGGATGGATACTGCTTCCCGTACAGGTGGAATGGGTCCACCCATTTCTTCGGTATCCAGGTAGACCTCAAGATATTCATTCTCGGTACCAATTTCGAGATTATCGTTAGCCTCTGATGATGCCTGGGCGATGAGTACATTATTTACCGAGTGATTGGTAGCTTCCAATTCGTCGGCATGATCTTTGCTACGTTGGAACCACAGTGAAAGAGAAAACACGGAAGGATTCACTAGCTCCGCCACGACGCCCGGAGAAACATAGTCATTGTCACCATCAAACGATAATGCTTCTCCAAAACGCCCTCCTCCTCCGGACGTGATCGTGGCTCCTGATACGGTAGCGGCATAATTTCCCTGCTCGTCAGGAACAACCGTTCCCTCTTCGATAAGCGTATCAAATGTCCAATGGGTAATGGGTGCTACACCAATCTGTATGCTGTCATACCCAACACCCGTAGTACCGGTACGCCACGCTGAGTCATTGAATGGCTCATTACCTCCCCGCCAAGCTGTTTCCAAGGTAGCGTCATCGGGAACCAAAGCGGTGGCTGACATTCCCGTGCGAACCCGCTGCGAAGTCACTGCATCCGTCCTAAAATCAAATGGATGAAACATGACCTCATTGATTACAATCTCGTCATGCAAGGCGAAGCTGTTGGCAGTTCCCGGTGTGGCTACTTCGGGATACAGCCATTGATCACCAAATGGCTCATACCGTCCGCGCAGTTGTTCGCTTACCAGACGGCCATCCACAATTTGTTCTTGATGCGGTGAATAGAAGAATAGTTTCTCACCATTGGATGGCCGAAAACCGAGTTCCTGGTTCGTCACAACCAGAAAACTCCCTGCCGGTATGGTTTCTGCGGGAAAAACATAAGTGCCGCCAGACTCACCCGTAGCAGTTAATTCAAATCCGGTTACGTCGATGGCCACATCCGCATCATTCTGCAACTCTACCCAAAACTCAGACGCTGTACTCGATCCCATTTCATTCATCGACAACAAATGAACCGGCGAAACACTGTCTATGTCAACAATGTTTTCAACACCCGGACTTCCTCCAACCTGCGGACTGAACGTCCAGTTCAGCGACACCGTACTGGCAGTCTGTTCATCTATCTTCATTAACGTCGCCCCCGAACCATCGGAAGCTACAGGCCATTCACCTCCATCGTCAAACTGTAAAGTGTCCATCAGGCGACCGTCATTGTTGACCAAGCGCAATGCATCGCCGCTATTGTTGAGCCGACCATCGTAAGGCCCTAGTGCTCGGTCATAACCCGTGTCCATTGTCAAAGCCAAAGGATCGACAGCAATCACAAGATAGGAGTGGCCCTCTACGACTGTTTCATCTGGAAATATGTACTGTATTCCTCCTTCTAGTTTCCAATCCGAGATATCCATGTTGACGGACAACTGATTGTGCAGTTCAACCCATTCCAACATGTCATCAGAATTGCCTGCTGGGTTGTACATCAGTTCGTTAAACACAACGGTGCTGTCTAACACTACCCGTTCTTCTAACTTCTGAAATTGAAGTGAACGGCGCCGCCAGTCATGACCGGCCAATGGCTTCAGATTCGTTGTGCTTGGAACCATAAACTTATTCTTAAACATGGTATGTGTGCTGAAACATCTGTTCCACTGATGACAGGCATGCGTTTTTAGCGAACCTAGCACCTATTCGAATACAAATCACCAACCTGGCAAGAATGATTGGACGTTCGAATATTTCGACTAGGCAGGATCTCATCCAGATGGCAACAGATCGTTTGGCGCCACATTCAGAGTTGGGGGTGATCAGTGAAACTGGATTCGTTTTCTGACAACTTGATATTTTTTGCTCGCGCTCGCCGAAAATACTGATCAACCACAAGATATCTGTCGTCCGTAGAGTGTCTGACTCCTTGTGACTCATCGTTATGCAACGCGCGACGATTGTTGACGTAGGAGGTGTCCGAGTCGGTAGAATCTATCCCGGCAGCATCATCCACTCCGACTTGGCCAAACATGCGCACCGAGGTCGCAGTGGTCAACTCGTAGCCTAAAGGAGAAAAATTTCTTACCAACTGATTGAAGTCACCGATATCAACATCGTCATCGCCGTCAAAGTTCCCCTGCAACCATCCGGGTAAGGCATTTTGTCCCAGTGGATCAAAGTTATCGACCAAGAACCCAAAGTCAAAAATATCCACGTCGTTGTCAAGATCAACGTCACCAATTCGTTTGCCCATAATATTGTTTAACAAATGAGTAACGTCTTGTCGGTCCACGTACCCGTCACCATTAACGTCAAAGGTGAGATCCGATGACCCCAAATTGGCAAATAACATATCGATGTCCATAGAATCTACATAATGATCATGATTCAGATTACCTGGTGGATCGGTCGCTAGTTCGACGTCAAGCGACCAGTTCAGAAGCGCACCGACATAGTCGTTCACATGATCATCCGTTATGTGCAATGCCCACCTTCCAGTGACACCTTTTCCAGCGAAATCTCTCAACAGACCTTCTGGCTGAAAGTTACCCGTGTACGACTCTGAAACAGTCGATGCAATCTCTATCTCTGCTTCGTCATCCAGAGTAGTACCAATAAAAATGTTGCTGGAATTCCCAATGTCTGTTAACAGTTCAACGATTGTCCCATCGGGCGCTTCCAGGAAAATATCAAGATCCTGGAAATGGGTGTGCACCATTTCCAGGTTTACATTCAAATCATTAACAACCCCCTCCACGGCAGCTTCCAGATAAAACGTTTCCGTCAGACCATCGAGTATGACTGTGGACAGAGCAGTAAGAGATTCTGAACCACCAATTGCCAAATAGTCTACATCTTCAACCATGTGTGCAATTTCTTCATCCAACGTCGTATCTTCTTCGACTTTCAAGGTGATTGTATTCTCGTTGATGCTTTGAATCCGTAAATGGGCATTGTCGTTGCCAGCATAACTACTCATGGATGCTACAAATTTAGGTGTCCCTTTAAAATCGACATTCCTAAACGCGACCGTTCGAGAAGCACTTTGAAAATATGGTACTCGAGTAGCGACAAAAGGCATGTCATTCCAAACACCGTAGCCTGAATCAATGGCTAAATAACCCACTGTTTCCACACCATGGTCTGGACCAAATTGTTCCTCCGGTTCGAGAGCGACTTGAAAGTTATGCAACTGATGCGCCAGCCCCCGCTGCCGGGTTGACAAAAATGCCTGGCCAAAGGCCGTTTGCGTTTGACTTATAATGATCGGTTGTTCTGCAAAATAATCATGAAATTGGACCGTCTCCCAGGTAGGTGAAGCAATGTTTTTTCCTACGGTGGCATTAGTATCCACAGTACCGACTTGCAAATGGGTGCCGTCCAAAAGCCAATGGCTTCCCGCTTCGATGACCACAAAACTGATTTCTTCTCCAGTATTGTGAAGGCCGTTCAGATTCGACGGTTCGGATAAAAAGACGTTGAACTGATCCGTCTGTACATCACTTACGCGCACCACCACCGGATCCGTTCCGTTGGTAGAAGCAGGTTGTACGAAGACAACGGGATGCATGTATTCCTTTGACAAACTGACCGTCTGCACTTCATGTGTTAAATTGGTTACTAATCCTACTTCGCCAATCACCTCCGAATCGACTGGCGCCACCATCATTTTTTGCAAGCCATATCGTCCAGGTGTCGGAACTCCAATGGTCCAGGTACTAGGTTCATTGCCCCACAAATCTACGTACATTCTCTGCAAGGACGCTACCGTTCCGGCTGTATTACTTGGCCAGGGGTCGACATTGTCGAATCTAACTTGGTCCTCGATGACCAACGAGATTTCCCACGGATCTTCGGACACATTACCCACCGCACGACGCAGCGTCAGCGTCTCGCCACCGTTATCAAGCTGGCCCAAATAGGGCCCTACAAATCCTGCTAAATTGGCCCCCACATCACTTTTATATTCCGTGTTAAAATCATCCGCAATCGCCGTGACATCTGGATGGAAAGGTAAAATGACAAGACAATGCCCGGGATGGATTGTAGTCCCCGCTGAAAATTGGTAGTCGATACCGTCCACTGACCAACCACTCAAATCCACTAATTGCGGTGTTGGATTGTAAATCTCGACAAACTCGAACAAGGGGTTCGTCGCGTGGTACATTATTTCACTGATAATGACGGGACCGATTCTTGGAGCTGCATTCTCTGTCCCCGCTGTCGTTGCAATCAACGGGAACAAAACGTCAGTTTCTTCTGGTAAACGTCCAAAAGACTCACCAGCCAGAGCCGGTCCCACCGACACATGATCAATGAACCATTCCAAGTCTCCTGCGGCACCTGGATCATATAACACCACTTCGTCTGCCGTCTTACCACTGATTCCAAAACCGAAATCATTTTCATCGAGCACCAGGTAGCCACCCACAGGCACTACTGTATTGGCCGGGACAATATACTTCTCCAAATCATTGAGATTGTCACTTAACCACATGCCACCCATTTCGATCGGAGTAGCTGTAGGATTATAGAACTCGATCCAGTCGACAGCTGCTCCCGGTGCATGACTGAGTACTTCATTGATGACCACACTGGCCACATTTCCAACGCCTGCCAAGCCTGGTGACCCACCACGTTCGACACTACTGTGCCAACTGTCCGCACGGTCCGGATCGTACGATAGATCTATCAGCTCCAAAGTACTACCACCACCATCCGCTCGTTCTGGCCATTTACCTGAATCATTGTAGTCCAATGCATACAGCGTGATTCCGGAGGGTCCAACAAGCGTTAACTTTTCGCCACGATTGGAAAGTTGACCTCTGTATTCACCATTGGTTCCACCCAATCCATCATCGCCCTCTGCAATTCGTACTTGCGTCCCATAGCGCGACTGAAACGCAACACGGTCTTTGACCACAACTATCTGTTCGCCCGGATGTAACCATTGGCTGGCAAAGGTAAATTCCATGCCCTGTTGATCACCATCAACGTTCACTTGCACAAACTGGATACCATCCAGGTCCACCGAATTCATTCCTGCATTTGTAATTTCGATAAACTCAAATTGTTCATTGGAAGTAACCGTTTCACCAAACTGCACATTGTGTGGATTGTAATTTACTTCCGAAATGACCAAATCGGGCGCAGCGACATAATCGACGACAGTTTTTCCACTCCACTGAACAGGCAACCCTCTTGCCGAAGAAGAACTGTTAAAAACTCGCGCAATCATCTTCGTTGGCTCATCGATGATGATCGGCTGGCCCGTATATTGAATCGCTTGTGAATTAATACCTCCACCGGCCAGTCGAGGATCAGACCCATCGGTCGTGTAATAAATAGTGCCAGCAGACGACGAGAGCGTCACGGGGGAACCAGCCTCGATAAACCCACTCGGCAAACTAAACGAAACCGGTGCCAGTAAATATTTATTGACAAATTCACGACGACCATCCAGAAAATTTACAATTCTGTTGATCTCGTTTGCTCGCTCAAGTCCCAGGACTTCCAACAAAGTCGATTGAACAGCGTCTGGAGCCAGGGCTACATTTGCAATCTCCCACAATTGTGCACCATATTCGAAAAATACGTCCACATGATTGACCAATCGGTTCAATGCAGACACACCCATAAATTGAAGTAGTGGAGCAGCCGTGTTATCGAATACTTCATCCAGGTCAATGGAAACCATTTGAAATCGTGTATCGATGGCACCACGGTACATGGCATATTCATCTCCACCAGATTCATCTCCTCCAATCAGGCCACCCTCGTGGTTATTTAAGACCTCGTTCGTCGCGAAAAAACGCAGCCACTGCTCAATGTTGACGACCTCAGCCACATCCTGCAGAAATGTTTCGTCAGGAGAACCGTGAAGCCGTTCTGTGAGATCAATCACATCTGACCAGTCTTGAGCACTTGTATTCGTCTGCTTTTGATAGCTAACATATGGCGCTGGATTCGAACCCCAATATTGTAATCCAGCTCCCTGACCACCCGGCGGAGATTCCGGTCCTCGGCGGCCTTTGTAAAGATTGCCAGCATCATCTGGTGCGAAGTGATTGCGGGCAAATTCAGTGTCCAACGTTTCAATCTGGGCGTAGATACCATCTACTGAGGATCCTCTGAGGTTTTCGCCATTGCTGTACATGACGGCCGATTGTGCCTCGGGAGTCGCAAGTCCAGATAAGCCAAACAAATTATAGCCAGCAATTTGATCCACGACATATTGCACGTTAAAGGTTAAGGCAGTGAGTCCCTGCCAAGGCCGATCCGAAGGAATATTGATCCTATTATTGGGTGGTCTTTGGCTTCGTGAATAATTACCGCGCAGACGAATACCCGCGTTATAACGCACATCCATACCGGTATCTGTAATCGATATGAAAGTAGCATTCATTTGAGCATCGGTGCGAAACTCACCCCCCGAATTTAATGTAATTTCCTCGAATTCGCGCCGCTGCGCGGCTGTCATAATTTGATGATAAACCGGTGGTCTACCTGGTTCGAGTGCACCTTGTACCGCTTCGAGTTGCGGCAGCACCAAAGTCCGCACAGCATCTTCATGGAAGTTCATCATCTGAATGGCTAGTATGTTTTGTCCCTGAACTAACAATCCAGATTGATTCGAAACAATAAATTGGTCTGCCTTGACTGCAGCGCCGTCCATGCGGTCGTTATCAGCGGCCGAGTTCCACTGGGGCACACCCGTCATACCTGACCGCGCTACTTCCATTCCGTTGATATAAGCCACAAATGCATCGTCATACTGCATGTGCAACTTCATCACATCGAAAGAACCTGGATCACTCACCGTGAAAGGTATGCGCACATAAGCAGTTGTGTTCTCATGTTGCATAGCATTCTGCAAATCCAGCGAAATCAAATCGGCGTAACCAGAAACCTCCAAGGGAGAAGTCCCCGCAAATAACGCAGCGATATGCTGGGAATCCAAGGCGGCATCCCAAACGGCCACGTCATCAATCATTCCCTCAAAAGCGCCCCAGGCCGAGCTACCCGGTCGGGACAGCCCGATCGCAAAAGGAGAAATGTCGCTGCTCACCAGTAAACCACCGTATTCATCGTGTTCACTGACCAACGTCCCGTCCATGTACAACTTCACTTCACTCGGGTCATGGCTATCATAGCTCAGCACAAAATGATGCCAGGTTTCATTTTGAATTGACGCAGGCTGGTTGAGCGGTGCAATCGGACCACCTAGTTCGTCCGTGTCAATATATATCTCGAGCGCATTTCCCTCGGTACCAATCTCTAAATTGTCATTCGCTAAGTTCGACGACTGTGCAATCAACACGTTATTCACACCGTGATTGGTCTCTGCACCTTCACCCGAATGATCCACCATGCGACGGAACCAAAGAGATATGGAAAACTCCGAAGGATTAACCAGTTCCGGGAGTACACCCGGTAAAACATAGTCATCATCCCCATCAAATAGGAGGGCTTCTCCAAACATGCCCTGTCCACCACTCGTCAGCGTTGCCCCCGAAACGGTACCGTCATAGCGCTCCAACGCATCAGGTGTTATCGTGCCCCCGGCCAGAACCTCATCAAATGCCCAATACGCTATCGGAGCCGCAATGGTCGCACCCACTTGATTTGTCTCATACCCGATTCCACCTGATCCGCTAAACCACGTCGAATCTTCAAACGGTTCATCCCCACCCCTCCAGCCATTATCCAGCGAACCATCGCTGGGTACCAACGCACGCACCGCTGTCTCTGATCCGACTAGCGAAAGAGCTGGCCCCGCTAGGTCATCGAGGATTTGGTATTGTGCATTCGTCACGTGCCTGTTCGGCTCTATCAACATCGTCGGCAAAACGAGCGTCCGTGGAGCATCCACCACCGAACGAAGTTGTTGGATCGCCAACATGTTTTGTCCTTGGCTCAGCAGCCCCGGGCGATTTGCGATATTAAATTCTTCTTCCATGAAGGCGTCGAAATCCGGCCGGTCGTTATCAGCGGCCGAGTTCCACTGGGGCACACCCGTCATACCTGACCGCGCTACTTCCATTCCGTTGATATAAGCCACAAATGCATCGTCATACTGCATGTGCAACTTCATCACATCGAAAGAACCTGGATCACTCACCGTGAAAGGTATGCGCACATAAGCAGTTGTGTTCTCATGTTGCATAGCATTCTGCAAATCCAGCGAAATCAAATCGGCGTAACCAGAAACCTCCAAGGGAGAAGTCCCCGCAAATAACGCAGCGATATGCTGGGAATCCAAGGCGGCATCCCAAACGGCCACGTCATCAATCATTCCCTCAAAAGCGCCCCAGGCCGAGCTACCCGGTCGGGACAGCCCGATCGCAAAAGGAGAAATGTCGCTGCTCACCAGTAAACCACCGTATTCATCGTGTTCACTGACCAACGTCCCGTCCATGTACAACTTCACTTCACTCGGGTCATGGCTATCATAGCTCAGCACAAAATGATGCCAGGTTTCATTTTGAATTGACGCAGGCTGGTTGAGCGGTGCAATCGGACCACCTAGTTCGTCCGTGTCAATATATATCTCGAGCGCATTTCCCTCGGTACCAATCTCTAAATTGTCATTCGCTAAGTTCGACGACTGTGCAATCAACACGTTATTCACACCGTGATTGGTCTCTGCACCTTCACCCGAATGATCCACCATGCGACGGAACCAAAGAGATATGGAAAACTCCGAAGGATTAACCAGTTCCGGGAGTACACCCGGTAAAACATAGTCATCATCCCCATCAAATAGGAGGGCTTCTCCAAACATGCCCTGTCCACCACTCGTCAGCGTTGCCCCCGAAACGGTACCGTCATAGCGCTCCAACGCATCAGGTGTTATCGTGCCCCCGGCCAGAACCTCATCAAATGCCCAATACGCTATCGGAGCCGCAATGGTCGCACCCACTTGATTTGTCTCATACCCGATTCCACCTGATCCGCTAAACCACGTCGAATCTTCAAACGGTTCATCCCCACCCCTCCAGCCATTACCCAGCGAACCATCGTTGGGTACCAACGCACGCACCGCTGTCTCTGATCCGACTAGCGAAAGAGACAGCGGTGCGTGCGTTGGTACCCTCGGTTTTATCGGTGCTGGCCAAGTAGTAATGTGATCCTGAAGATCACTGGCATGTACATAGAATTCCACCACCGTTCCGTCCGGCTGAGCGGGTATCACCGCCCCATAAATGGAATCACCAACAGCCTTGTCACCGTGCTGGCCATCATCCTGCATCGTCATCAGGCTGAAATCCAGATCATCAGCCGCGCGCCAAAAAAGCGTAACACGCGGAGCAGCGACAGCGGTATTAACAACGCGCGCAGTGATCGTTACAGGGTCGGATGATCGAGGAATCACCGGTGAATGAATCACGTCCAAAACCAGCGGACCAGTATTCGTAGTCCAAGTGGAATTGACCGCCCCTGGTGTTCCTCCATCACTAATACTGCTCGCCCAATTCTGACCAAAGTCATTGGGCACGTCTAAATTTCGCAACTCCAACGTTTTCCCACTGCCGTCATGCTCTGCCTCCCAAACCCATCCCCGATACCCTAAATCATTCGGTCCCTCGGTGCGAACTGCCCAATCGCCCTGGTCAGCATAAAAAACCGAATCAATCGTATTGCCAAGATGGTCAACCAACCGAATTTCTTCGCTACGGTTACTCAACTTGCCTTGCCAACCACCGATTACATTGTTAACTCCAGGAAAGTTGGTCTGAAATGTGGGTTCGTCGGCGGCAACAACCAAGTAGTCTCCAGGGTCTAATGTAATCTGGGGAAAAACAAAGTCGATCCCTCGGTCAAAACTCCAGCCCGTCAGATCGACCACATCCTGGCTGCGATTATAGATCTCGATATATTCCTCCAAGACATTTTCACCAGGAGACGTAAGCGGAACAGTAAGATGGTGAGGATGATACATGATCTCGGTGATAATGACATGCCGCGTTACATCAGCAATCGGAGCGATGACGTTAGTAAGCCCCGGCGTCGGCTGAGAAAAGAAACCGATCTTGGAACCGTCCTCAGAAAGACCATAAGACACATCGGCGATTTGGGGAGGAAATTGCGGAGCATAATCAAACGCAATGGAAATGCCATCGGGTTCCACTAACGCTAGATACTCGCCATTGCCACTCAACTTAAAATTGGCGTGTAAGTTCCCGAGGGGTTCACGGCGGTCCTTGTCGGAAGCAAAAATCAGCCGCTGACCACCGGCGGGAAGAGATATGTCCGGAAACTGCCACTTGGTCAGATTATCGGTGTCGTCCGTCGCATACCAACCGTTGAGGTCGATTGGTGTCCCATATGGATTCTGGACTTCGAACCAGTCTGAAAAATCACCGTCTTCGTCGGCGAGCGTCGTGTTATTGACCGCCAAAAATTCACTGATGACCGGATTGGTTGCCAAGAGATGGCGACTCTCCAACCGCTCCAACGCCAAAGTTCTCACACCACGATCAAGCCTGCCGCGCAACCGTAACGGGTGGGAACCCAACATATAGCAAACCGTCTCTTTCCGACAATCCGTGTGACGCTAACCAACAAGCCTAAAAAAAGTATCCGAATAACTGTGCTGTTCATCATGCCAACTTCTTTATCATAAACAAAATTGCCGGATAAAACCACTATTTTATTTCATTTGCCTAGTTTTATAATTTTCGTTTTTAAAGGATTAACTACATCGTTGCATTTTTACAACATTTCATAACAACTCAAAATGGATCCCAGCTAATTCACTATTGATTATTCGCTATTGACTATCTTCTGTTGGTTTTCTTTTTCCCAGCCAACCGATCGCTGCGACACTCAAGGCCCAACCTTCCAGTGGCCACCAGTATTCGGTATTCACGCCAGTGCATCAGCCAGCACCTGCCGTGCTGTCGACTCCAATAATCGCAGGTCATTGTTGAGGTCGATAAACTGGAATCCTTCTGCAATTCGCTGGCGGGTAGCAGAGGCATCTTGGGTGGGGATTCCACTAGGTTTGCCAGCACGAACACAGCCTTCGCGAAACCTCTGCAAAGCAGATTCGTGGTCTTTGTGGCCAGGCTCCACACCCATCGACATGGCTAGATCGCCAGGTCCCAAAAAACCGATATCAACACCATCCACACCGGCAATTGCTTCGGCGTTCTCAATACCCTCTAGGTCTTCAATCTGTGGAATACAGAGCACCTGATCATTGGCAATGTCCGTGTAGTCCGATCGGTAGAGACGACAGCGGCCAGTACCGATGGAACGGGTGCCGCGGGGCGGATAACGCATGGCGCGGGCTAGATTTTCAGCTTGTTCGGGAGTACTGACGTGGGGAAAAACCAGACCCCAGGCACCCGCGTCCAACAGACGAGCAATCGTAACCGGATCATGATCCCACGCTCGGGCAAGTGGGATCGCACCACGAGCTTCGATTGCCCGAAAGGTATGCGTTACCAGTTCCAGGTCAAAAGATGTATGTTCCGTATCGACTGCCAGCCAAGGAAAACCGGCGGCCGCCATCACTTCTGCTGCCAAAGGGGACGCCAGATTAAGCCAGGAACCAATCGAGGGTTTTCCTGCCTTTAAAGTTTCAAGAATCGGGTGAGGCATAATCAGAATTTCCTTTTTCCGTTAAAAAGTTCAGGGATTCAGAAACGACTTGACACGAGGATGTTCGAGTACCTCCCTGTTGAGTACATGTTGAGGCAGACGTCCTTCGATCGCATCCGTTACCTGGGAAATGACCATCGAATCCAGACGGATCGTTGATTCAACCGTAATACCCCCGTTATGGTTCGTACCAATAATCCGTGGATGGTCTCGATGAATTGCCCGTGGCCCGTTAACCGGATCGTCGACGATATAGTAAAATAAACGGTCTTCACGGATGGCACGATTCACCGCTTCGTCATCCACCAGATTACCACGCGATGGATTAATCAGCGACGCATGTGGTTTCATAGTCTTTAGCAGATCGTAACCAACGATCATTTCATCTCCCGATACATGAAGAGAAACCGTATCACATCTTTCAAAAAGATCAGCTGCCGAATCAACAACTTCCGCCCCGTAACGTACTGCAAGCTCATGAATATCGTTCCTGACGTCATAAACCAGAAGACGACCGTGTTCACCTAATAATGGTTTGGCACGAAGTGCCACCTGTTGGCCAATGCGACCAAACCCATATAAACCTAGAGTAGAACCTTGCGATTCAAACGTGCGAATAATTGTGAATTCTCCACGGTGAGAAGCCCGGTTGAGCGTATAGACTCGTTTAAGTGTTGCCAGCCACTGGGTAATCGTGTATTCTGCCACCGTATCCATATGTACAGGCGCTACAGTAACAATCACACCATGTTCAGTCGCTACCTTCACGTTGACTTTGTCAAATCCCACTCCCCAACGCGCAATGATCCGTAGTGCATCAGCAGCCGCGTAAAATTCGGGTGTAAACAGCACGGAATTTGCCAAAACGGCCACAACATCTGGAGCATGTTCGGCAGTCATCTCTTCCTGCGTATAATATTCTACGCGAGACTTTTTACGCAGCTGCTCCAGTCCTGCATGGCGCTCTTCGGATTCAAATTCGGTGTTTTGAAAGATAGGAGCAACGAGAATTTTTCGGGACATGCAGTTGTTTCCAAAATAGAAGGCTCTCATCGAGGCTAACATGGCATTCAACGACACCGCAGGGAGGTCGCCGTTGGCCCAGGTCCCTGACTTCGGGACAAACAAAACCATCCTCTGATGTTAATACATTACTTGGGACAACTGACGGCGATAGTTCGTTGTTAATTCAGAATCGTCTGGAAGGGATTGAAATATTTCGATCATCAGTTTCCGCGCCTCTTCGCCAGTCGCTTGGCGATCCTTCTCAACTAACTTCAGGCAAATCTCTAAACATTCCTCATACTGCTGCGCGCCGGCGAGAGACATAGCAAGCTGCAATTGAAGCTGCCAGTCGTTGGGAGACGCTTCGGCAGCAACTCGATGCTCCTCAAGGCGATCATCTTTCTTGCTCCGCAAATCGATGGTCGCTTTAATTTTTTCCGCTTCTGGTTCCAAATAGCCTCGCTGGGACAGTTCGTCAAGAATCTCTTTTGCCTCGGTGTCCTTGTTCTGTATTACCAGCACACGAGCTAATCCGATCTGAGGTGCAACGTTTTGGGACGTCTGTTTAATCAGTTCGCGATACTGCGTCTCGGCTTGGCATGGTGCATCCTCTTCTAACTGAGCTGCTTCCGTGAGTCTCTGCACAAACAACAGACTATCTAACCAGTTGCGAATATCTGGTTCTGGCAATGCACCCGTAAAAAAATCAATGATCTCACCAGAAACCACGGCAAAAACTGCTGGGATCCCCTGAACTCCAAATTGGCTCGCAGCTTCGGGTACCTCCTCCGTATTAGCTTTCACCAATGTGAACTGGCCGTCGTACTCAGCTGCTAGCTTTTCCAGAATGGGTGTGAGTGTCCGACATGGCTCACACCAGGGAGCCCAAAAATCGACCATCACTAACGTCTCTTGGGACGCTGTCAACACGTCTTGTTGAAACGACGTATCATCCGTGTGAATAACCCAGCGGCATGCCTGCTCGTCTGTATTCGACATAAGCGATTGTTTTCTATCTAATTGGATTCGCGAAACCAGATATCATATCTTGCTCTCTCATCAAGACAAAATGATTCAGTCTGGATATAATAACATTATTCGCTGGACGGCGCCACATAGTGATGACCAACCGCCGCAAATGGCCCTGAGCAACGCCATCCAGGACGTTTCGCCTGTTTTGTACGGTCTTCGAGCCTCGAGCTTCTTAATAAGAAAAACCAAGTGCTATGAGTGCTGATCACCGCGAAAAACAATCCGCCAAAAAAACTGCGTCCCAGGATTCGACACCGGAATCCAATCCAGGTCGTGATAAGCGGAATCCGCAGCACGATCCTCCCACTGTACGCATCCTCTACCATCCAGCAGGATCACTTCAGCTTGATTTTTCTAAGAACAGCCCTGAATACTCTCGCCGGATTGCTCAAAAGCTGGTCCGCGCCAAGATCGTCAGTGGTCAATGGAACCACTATCATTGCCGAGACGGTACGGTTGTTCAATTGGTGTCCACCCATGGAACACCACTTGAACAACCACAGCCTTTACGGAGCTTTCAGGTCAATGTTTGGACGGAACAAAAAACAGTTCGTGGCATATTGATTCGGAACATGACCGGACCTGAGGGCAACAAAATTGCCCTACCCATCACCAACACAGGTGAAACGGAAACAAACAACCAGTCCGGTCCCAGCCACCAAAAAGTCTCAGGCCCGGAAAGGACCGTGTCAATCAATGAAATGACCAGCAACATTTCGCCACTCGCTGCGACACCGTTGGCAGACTGGAGTCGATTGAAAACCAAGCCCGGTAGCAAGCGGCAAGGTAAACCTGCTGCTGCCAAACAACTACCAGACAAGACCACCACTAACGCCCCCGAATTACCTTTACCGAATCGTGCCAGCGGAGAACTTCCCAACTGGGCTTTTGACCGAACCAAATCACAAGACTCTACGTTTGCGGCAAGTACCTGGGGCCTGAACCAGGGTTCTGCTGCCAAGGAAGAATGGGAATGGTTAAAACCTTCTCGCGCCACAGAAAAACAACTGCTGGAATTGCTGCAAGAACGCAATGGTGAACTGCATTTAAAACGTCGTCAAACCAACGAGAATCGGCAGCGCAATCCAGGCCCTCCAAGGGAAGGACCCACTTGGATCGATAGCTTCTTCAAAATTGCTAACCACAAATTTGGCAGCCTGGAAACGCCACTCTGTCGCCTGGCAGAGGTCTACCTCCGACCCGATTATCTCACGGCTCCCCACGCCGATAAAAGGTCTGTCACCAAAACCGTCGACTGTGTGGTCGGATTATTGATGACTGCAAAGAAATCCAGAAAACAAGCACTGAAACAATTCGCTGCCGAGCTACTCGAGCGGGGAAAATATCCTGACGTAGAGAACATTTCAGTGGCAGCCACTACACGTAAAGGGCTGAGCCAATTGACGCGCAAGCTCGTTGACCCAAAGACTTCAATCGGTGACGGGTTGCAGATTATTATGCAGGACCTCGGGGATTCCATGCATTTCGAGTATGAGCAAATGAGAAAAAGTGCCAGTGAAAATGAAAAAATAGAGATCATTGCCACGTGCCGAGACGCTTTGAGTCATGCGTCCAAGAGTAAGGCGTTCCGAAATTGCAACAGTGAACAGCGCGAACAACTCAAGGGTATCATTAACGGTTGGGGAGATCGTTTAACCAGTTATGTAAACACCAATCAGTTGCCCCAACCTGAAAATCGTTGATCCGCAATTTCACCGATTCGTCTTTCCACAAAACCGCCAAAGTTTTTTATTGGAATAGTAACGACTCGATTTGATGCCCACTCATTGACAGGATAAAATCCAGTCCCGCTAACAACTTTACAATGTTACCCAGTTACCAGGACAAGAGCGGGACCCACCATCTAAAATTTCAATAAAGTCTAAACAATGCTCAAATCGATAGATCGTTATCTGACTCATTCTTTCCGTTTTCCAATTTTATTCCACGGTAGGATCTGTTACCCAACAATAGGCCGACAGATAGTTTTCTGGCGAACAATGCCAAAAAGCTATTCCGTAGTAAGTAAATTCGCATTGACAAGTCTGATCATTATTCTGTGTTCCTGCTCCAAGCATGAAGTGGAAACCCTACCGCTGGTCCCTGTCAAAGGAACTGTCACGGTCGCCGGGAAACCACTGGATCGTGGATATATCCAATTCGTTCCTATCGATGCCAGGCCTGCAAAACATAAATATCGTTCTGCATCTCAAGTTCAACCCGACGGCAATTATTCGCTCAAAACACATCGTCAACCCGGCGCACCACTTGGAAATTACAAAGTCGTTGTAGCGGCTACGGCCACACCGATGCCTGAACCCAGTAAACGCTCCGGATGGGTACCAGACTGGATCGTACACGAGAAATATACAAATCCTACAACAACTGACCTACAGGTTGAAGTCACTGAGTCTGCTCAAGAGGGTACTTATGACTTCACACTGGAACGTTAAATGAACTTTAGTCAGTTGAAAGCGTAGCCACTAAGAGGACAACACTTATGAAATTCTTTCCATCTTTCAGAGCATATCACTGCGCTACGCGTCCTGGCTTTACGCTCGTTGAATTATTGGTAGTCATCGCCATTATCGCGATTCTTATTGCACTTCTGTTACCAGCGGTGCAGTCTGCGCGCGAAGCAGCAAGGCGAGCACAATGCCTCAACAATATAAAACAAATTGGCATTGCGTTACACAATTTCCACAACGTCAACGGAAGCTTTCCGACAGGCGGGAACAAGCAGGCTGGTCCTGGGTGGGCCACCTACATTTTGCCCTATATGGAACATTCAGAAGTCTATGACCTCCTCGATTTGGAAAGTCCTTTTTACATACCCAATAGCCAGGATACTCCTAATTACCACGCTCTAGACGGTTTTGTCGACTCTAGCCACGTTTGCCCATCCAGTCCATTGCCAAAGTTAATTCGCCGCGAAGATTCGACCGTCTATGGAGTTTGGATGCAAGGCGGTAACTACTTCGGTGTGATGGGTGCTACACTTGATGAAGACCATCCGATAGACCCATCCGGTAAAGATCGCGTCTGCAATTGTACCCCCAGCTCGGGGGCTTGCTCACACGGCGGTCTCATTGCCGCCAACGGAGTTTTTTACCCACATAGCAAGACCCGTATTCGGGACATCTTCGACGGGTCCTCTAACACGATCGTCATTGGGGAACAATCAGACTGGGGCTATTCGCCTGGCGGGATCTGCCCTGACCCATGGGACCATATCGGCCCCGCCGAAATTAGGGCCTCAAAACGCATGGGACTGTGGGCTGGTTTCGCATTTTCCACCGCCGATGAAAATTGGATCAACAGCAGCTGTGTTTGCAGTACCAACCGAGAAGGCGGAACAAGTTCTACTGTCCGCTGGCCCCTCAATACCAAAATCCGTGTATCAGAAGCCGACGGCATGGGAAATTATGCATTCAACCACCCTCTGCAATCTTCTCATCCTGGTGGATTGATGGTTCTTTTCGCAGATGGAAGTGGCCATTTTTTGACCGAAACCATCCAGCGGGCGACGTTGAATTGGTTATGCATTCGCGATGATGGCAATCCTATCGGACTGTTACCTTGATCCGGCAAACCAATGACATGTATTAAAATATTCCTCAAGATCGCACCGCGAAAACAACAATGTTCGTTCTTTTCCAACCCAGCCGGCCGATGTGTGCACAACTTGTTAGCGTGATGGAAAATGTTTACTCTGACGCGTGAAAATATCGATCCTGGTCTACCGATGGCACGTTAGTATTTTTTTCCAGCAGGCCATTTTTTCAACCCGCTCCAACGAAGCTGCTCCCACGAAGCGAAGGTGCCTGCCTTGTCTAGACAAGTCCCTTCATTAATGGTCCGCAACCTGTCACCAGAAAAGGTTAGCATGATCCAGCATAAGTTTTCGGCCAACAACAAATTGACATATCAACCCTTCCACCAACGATGTCGATGAAAAGATGGTCTTCAGTAGACCGCTTGATCCAACGATCATACCAGGAAACAACATGAACCCAAAAAATACCACAATCACATTGGCCATGATGCGTGAGTCGCTTTATAGTGCGGCAGTTGCCGACGCAATTGATCAAATCGGTTTGCGACAGCAATCACCTCGTGTTCCATTACCGCCGCTAACAGGAATTCATAAACTTGTTGGCCGCTGTAAAACAACGCTTTGGATTGATTTCGATTATGAAGACCATAACAGCTACGAATTAGAATTGAAAACGGTCGATTCTTGTCTACCGGACGACATAGTCATCTGTGCTGGACAAGGTTCAATGCGGTCAGCAATTTGGGGTGAGCTTTTGTCACTTGCAGCCAGAAATGCTGGTTGCGTCGGTGCCATCGTCGATGGAGCGGTACGTGACATCACACAGATGGAGTCGATGGGGTTCCCTGTCTTTGCTCGCGGTGGAAGCGTTTATGATGCAATGCATCGACAGAAAGTTGTCGAATATGATATTCCCGTCGACATCGGCGGTGTACGCTTCAATCCAAGGGACCTTGTTATTGCTGACCGTGACGGCATTGTTGTCGTCCCGAGCGAAGTGGAAGACGAGGTCATCCAACGAGCGTGGACCAAAGTCCATGATGAAAATAAAGTGCGGGATTCCATTCGAAACGGTATGCAAGCGGGTGAGGCCTGGAAGAAATACGGTGTCCTGTAAAGAGAATCTTCAAACAAATACAATAGTCTTATGCTGGATAGACAAATCTCACCATTTCGGATGATTACCTGTCCTGCGTCGTTATCTTTACCACCCTCCGCTGCAACACGATAAAATTCTATGGCCACTTCCAGCACTCAGCTGAAACGCACCGTATGTAATCGAGATTGTCCAGACGCCTGTAGCATCATCGCGACTGTTAAAAATGGGAAAGTGGTGCGGTTACAGGGTGATTCAGAGCATCCCATCACCCGTGGGTTTCTTTGCTATCGTACGAGCCGGTTCTTGGAACATCAAAACGATTCTGCCAGGATCACAACGCCCCTCATGCGGCAACATGGCAAATTGGAACCTGTCTCCTGGAATGTCGCCTTGGATTTCATCGCCAAACAGATGCAGCGCTTCAAAGATGAATCCGGCCCGGCCGCCATCATGCATTACCGCTCGGGCGGTTCCATGGGGATGATGAAATTCGTCACAAACTATTTTTTCGAGCGATTCGGTCCTGTCACGGTTAAATCCGGCAATGTCTGTTCGGGGGCAGGAGATGAAGCTCAATTGACGGACTTTGGTGACAAAGACAGCCATGATTTCTTCGATCTTCTTAACAGCAAAACGATTGTGATTTGGGGGAAAAACGTCTATGTCACCAGTGTGCACCTGCTACCGGTCATTCAAGAAGCTCGAAAACGAGGTGCGAGAATCATCTTGATCGATCCTGTTTTCCATAGAACTGCTAATCTCTGCGAGTACTACTTGCAACCTCGTCCAGGTGGCGACATTGCTCTTGCCCTGGCAGTTGCACAGATTCTCTTTCAATCCAATCACATTGACCCAACGGCACAATCTTATTGCGATCACCTGGATCAATTTCGAGCATTGGCTTTTTCTCGCACTCTGGACGAGTGGGCTCAATTGTCTGATCTTCGTATTGAAGAAATCACAAAATTAGCAAACTACTACAGTGACGGACCATCGGCAATTTTAGTCGGCTGGGGACTACAACGCAGAACCTGGGGTTCATCAACCATTCGTGTCTTGGATGCTTTGGCAGCCATCTCCGGTAACCTTGGAATCCCAGGCGGTGGTGTTTCTTTTTCCAGCAAATGGCTGGGAAATTTTAATATGTCTTTTCTCAACGGTTTGCAGGCGGCGCCACGGACAATCCCCGAACCACTACTCGGCTCGGAAATCCTGAAAGCAAAAGATCCGCCAATTCGTATGGTTTGGGTCACGGCAGCAAATCCGGTCGCGATGCTCCCTGAATCGTTGACCGTCGCACAAGCCTTGAAATCTCGGGAATTGACGGTGGTCGTGGATTCTTTCCTAACGGATACAGCACAATGTGCTGACATTGTTTTACCTACTACGACCCTGTTAGAAGACGATGACTTGCTAGGTTCGTATGGCCATCATTGGATCGCCGAATCACGGCCCGTCGTACCTTCACCACCAGAAGTTAAAAGCGATTACGAAATCATCCAGGCATTGGCTCCGCGAGTAGGTCTTGACAACGATTTTGTGGAAGACGTGGATACCTGGAAAGAGCGATTTTTACAACGGGTCTCTGACGGCGGGGCATCGCTGGACAACTTACGCCAACAGACTGTCCGTGACCCTCTGGCCAGCAAGACCCTCTTTGCGGACCGTCAATTCGCGACAAGTTCAAAAAAAGTGAATTTAATCCATGACGTGTGTCCAGATCCACCTACCCCTCCGACAGAGAGGCCTCTGTTATTGATGGCTCTCTCTACCGAAAAAGCACAAGCTTCGCAATGGCTTCCCGGCTCGCAAAATGGCCCCGCTAACGCCATCGTTCATCCAGATGCCGCACCTGGTTTCCAGGATGGTGACCTCGCTTGTATTGAGTCAGATGTTGCCACCATGACTGTTGTTCTGCGGTTCGACAGACGTCAACGAAATGACGTGATTTTGATGGAAAAAGGTGGATGGCTTAGCGCTGGCCGCTGTGCCAACGTCCTCGTTCGTGCACGGACTACTGATGCCGGTGGATGTGCCGTCTACTATGATACGCCCATCCGGCTCTTGCAAAAAACTGACCTCGAGACCCACGCGCGACAAAAGTGATACCCGACAAAGGGTTTGTTTCACTACGTTACATGGTCCTGGTAGGGAACCTCTCCCCAAGCTACAACCACTTTTCTCACACCGTGAACTACTTGACACCTATCATTCAACAGCCGACACTCAAACAATGATCATCGACGCGCATGTCCATATCGGGTCCACCCAATACGTGCAGATGGAAGCCAACGCCGAAATGTTGATCGGTCTGGCCGACGAGTTGGGTTTCGATCGAATGCTGGTAACCCATCTGACGGCATTATTCTATGAAATGCGAGAAGGCAACGACCTGCTCGGTGCAGATCTTGCCCGGTATGGGGACCGAATGATCGGTTATGCGACCATACCAACACATCGCCTGGGACATGCAGCTTGCGATGAAATTCGCCGTTGCGTTGAACAATACGGAATGCGAGGAGTAAAAATATACTCCCATCCAGATTCGTCCGTTACAGAAGCGAGTTCCACGGCGATATTTGAAACCGTCGCCGATCTGAACTTAATCGTCCTGGGACATTTCACGCAACTAGAATGTGATCAACTGATGCGGCGCGTACCGGAAGCCAAAGTGATCATGGCGCACATGGGTGGTACGCCATACGCTCAAGGAAACTGGCACTTAGCGGTAGAAGTAGCTGCTCGCTATGACAACCTGTTTGTCGATACTGCCTCATCGATGATCGATAATGGCATGCTCGAATATGCTGTCGATCAACTCGGTGCTGAAAAAATTCTATTCGGTACTGATATGCCCGCACTTGATCCGTGGGTACAACGAGCCAAAGTTGAAGGTGCTGAGATCAGCGATGAAGCAAAACAGCTCATCCTGGGTGGAAACGTCCAACGCATTTTGGAACTGTAAACGATGCGATTTGACATTAATGCTTTTTTTGGCCACTGGCCCTACTGGACTTTGCCACATACAAGTGGTGACGATGTTTTACGGCTCATGGACCGTTTTCATATCGATCGATCTGCTATTACATCGTTACGCGGCTTGCATGGTGATTGGGTGGAAGCAAATGCAGAAACGCTTGCCTTGGCCAATTTACATTCCGATCGCTTTACACCTGTTGCCTGTATTAGTCCCATGAAAGACGGTAGTGGAGCGGCGTTGCAGGAACTTGTCGAAACAGGTTTTCGCGCAGTCCGATTATACCCAGGCCTGGCACAAGGCTATCACCTAGCCAGTCCATTTACTGACGAGATTGTCTCCACGGCAGGTCTGCTTGGGATTCCAGTGATCGTACCAACTCGTCCGATGATGCATTTTCGTTTTCCGCCGTTACCCATCGACCAGGTCGCTGCACTCGCCGAACGACATCCCCAAACCAACATCATTTTGTCGGGACCCAATTATCTATTAGAATTTACCACGGCTGTAGAAGTGATAAGACGGTGCGCCAATATGACCATTGAAATATCCTGCATGCAAGGTTTCCAAAGCTTGTCTCGCTTGGTCGCTGCGATTGGGGCAAACCGAGTATTGTTTGGAACTGGCCTACCGCTACACTACCCTGCCTGCGGTATCACCAAACTGGATCATTCGATGTTAGCCAATCATTTGCAAAACGCCGTATCTTCTGAGAATGCAATCCGGTTATTGGGGATCCTTTGACCTGAGAGTCTGGATAACACATCCATCGACAAGTATTCAGCTTTTTCATTTACAAGAGAACCATCAATGAGTCTGTGGCGTTGGTCAGAACAGCTTCCAAAAACGCCAGTCGAATCGCGTGTCGATTTGGGTGCAGGTGACACCCCGTTGATCAGGTCTTCGCGGTTAGGTCCTGCCGTGGGATTGAAAAATCTGTTTTTCAAGCTCGAAAACAGCAATCCAACGGGATCTTATAAAGATCGGTTCGCCGCAGTAGCCATATCAAACATGCTGACACTCAACAAGCGACACTGCATTGCCTCTTCCAGCGGCAATAGTGGAGCATCACTCGCTGCTCATTGTGCAGCTGCGGATATCAAATGCGATATCTGTGTTATCGTGACAGCACCTTCCGGCAAGCTTGACCAAATGAGAGCGTACGGAGCAAACGTATTTAAGATAGACGGGTTTGGAACCGACGATGACATGACACATCGTGTGTTTCGGTATCTCACTTGGCTAGGCGAACAATCCAATGCGGCATTACAAATTAGCGCCTATGCTTGGAGTCCTATTGGAATGGAAGGAGTCAAAACGATCAGCTATGAGCTATGGGAACAGACTAACGAACCAATCGACCACGTTTTCAGCCCGGTCAGCGGAGGAGGCCTGACATTGGCAGTCGCTCGCGGCTTTGAGGACTTGGTCCGTTGTGGAAAACTGACCACAACACCTCGTATCGAATGTGTCCAGCCCAAAGGCAACAACACGGTCGCCGGTCCGCTGCGCGACGGAGCTGATCGTGCTACACCGGTTGAATGGACCACACAGATCAGCGGACTGCAGTGTGCAAGTATTCTAGATGGTGACGATCTTATCCACGCCGCGCGTAAGTCCGGTGGCACCGGTCACCTTGTTTCCGATCAACAAATCTGGAATGCTCAATGGCGACTCGCTCGCGAAGAAGGCATCTTTTGCGAACCGGCGGGTGCAGCAGCACTGGCAGGGGCCCTGACAGCCCTAGAAAAAGGTGAGTTAGATCCCCAAAATCATGTGGTTTGCCTCGTCACCGGCACCGGCTTCAAAGATCCTTCGTCAGTGGGTCGCCTGCTGGAAAGCGACACAGTACCTAGGCATACATTGGCCGAGATGATCGCTACGGCGAATGGCCCCCGTACTCTCCTAGCCCCAGACATCCGTTAAGGTCGGGCACCCGGGAAAGACTGAACATGTTCAAACCTGCTGCGGTCAGTCACCGGCATAAGCAACTATGTCCACCGCAATTTTTCCTTCACAGGGAAGACAACCGGTCAGCATGGTCCGTACCGGATACGGCTCTGTAAATATCTCCTGATAAATTCGATTAAATGCCGCTATATCATTTCGATCGGCTAAATAACATCGAACTTGAACCACCCTGTCCAAACCAAGACCTACTCCAGCGAGCACCCTCTTCACGTTCTTAAACGTGAGTCGCATCTCAGTCTCTATGGTACCATTTACAATCTTTCCCCGTTCATCTGCTGAAAATTGTGCGGACAAGAAAACAAAGTCACCGGCATGAATTCCTTGTGAAGTTGGCAAACTGTCCATGGAATCCGATGCCTGGCTACCTTGAATCACCGTAAACACGTTCCTATTCTCCCTGGGAGTGGATTTTGATCATTCTGGACAGACGAATTCCCATTAGAACATGCTCTACTTGTAATGACGAATGAACCCGATTACGTCGGCCCAATAACACTAGCAGCGGAAAACTAGTGACTTTCTTCACGTGTCATGCACCAATATCATACAAAACTGATTGAGAGAGGAAAGGTATATTTTTGCAGGCCTAGTAAACACAACTCCGCAATAAACCCTGGCCACCCTTAACCCTGGCCACCCTTAAGGTGTTGCACACCCGAGTACCCACACCCGAGTACCATGGACAACGAGAGTTCCAACCAAAATGTAGTTCCATGGAATAAACATGGCCACACGCTGTGCCCATGACATATTCCTGAGTGCGAACAGCAACCTTACCAACAAAAGCAGTCCTCATCGGTAGATATCAGCCAGGACCATAAGGTTCATCCGAAAAGGTCGTAAACCAAGTTCACTCATTACAGTCGTTAGCACCATGAGCGTCAAGAGACCCCATCATCAGAATTAAATTCTGTCCGGTACGAGTTGCTACCATGGACCTATCCCTACTTATCAGGCATTCACCATACCGATATTACAAGCGGATGTAATCAGGCACGACCAACACCATCACCAAATAGATACGCTACCAAGACATTACTCTGTGTCGCAGTGTGGTCGAAAAAGAAACCGTTGTATGTATTGTTTCGCTTTCAAAGCTTTCCGTAGATCATTGTCGCATTTACCATTGACATACAGCCTACTAGTTGCCAAAGACATCAAGAAATATAATCAGCAACATACTTTCGATGACTCGTCCTGCCCCCCCTTTTAGAACACGTAGCGTCCCCGCTGCCATTTACAACAACAAAACACTGTTCCAGTTCGTTCGCGGCTGAACGGCAACATCAACAGAAGGTTGTAAACGAATGTCGATGATTAGTGACAATTGGACATACTCAGAAGAGGATTCCCAATCCTACAATGAGAATGGTTACCATATTTTTGACCGTTTTCTTAGTGACCATACACTGGCTCAGTGCCAGCGTGAGATCGACGCAATGTTACAAGAGATTCAGCCCGGGCGCGATCCTTCCGACATTATTTCTCCACATGTCTTTAAACGCTGGATCTGGGATCTAGCGAACGAACCCGCGATTCTTGACATGATCGAAACTCAAATTGGCCCAAACATTGTTCTCTGGTCGACACACTTGCTGTGTAAACCACCTACCACGGGAATTGACGTTCCCTGGCACCAGGATGCACCTTATTGGAATGTAGGTGGTCCCTTGCCATGTGGCCTGTGGATCGCCTTCGACCATATGGACGAAGACAATGGGGCGATGGCAGTTTTGCCAGGCTGGCACAAAAAAGGCACCTTGCCGATTGACACGAATGACAGCGCCTTTTTTGACCAAATGATTGATGCGAAAACATTGCCAGACAATGTCGATGCCGTTAAATTTCAATATCGCATGCCCGCCGGCGGTATGGCGATTCATCATACGATGATCCCCCACAGTTCGACCCCTAATCACTCTGCGCGGTGGCGACGCGCATTGGTTCTGCGTTACATGACCGCAGACGGAGAGATGGGCGAACAAACGTACGAGGATTATCGCGATGGCACTTCATTTCCCCGTGAATATTTTCTCGTGCGTGGAAAAGATGTGGCCCACCGCAGTCTACCGCGGAACCCAGTACTATTCGCTCGGTAATATTCCGTTTATTCGAAGATTCCTTTGTTCAAAATTTGCCAAGGCAGCATTCCAGGCCACTGGCACTTTCAACCAAAATCCTCGGATCGACACCGACTGCTGCTAGCAATCGTCATACCCCAATCCCAGATGACAACAGGGCTAAAATCGATCGGTTGGAAAATACCAACCCCGGCGATGCAAAATGTAAGTCACAAAGTGCAAGCGAGATAGCAGTACTTTCCCGCAAAATGCATCTTTCTGTTGTCCCTTTGCCACGGTTTCATGCAGTGAAAGGCTTCCCACCACCATCTGCTGTCAAGTCGTCGGTGGTTTTAACCTGGATGCCATGACTTCGTGACGTGATAGCTACACTGTCAATCGATCGACGTTTTACAAACGGTGCCCGTTAAACACGTCTGCGGCAAACATTTAACCTAGCAGTTCACGTTGCTGGCATTACTAATTGTCCATTGTCAACGATCAGTGCAGTTTCTATACTTCTGCCTTATTTTCTTGTCTTAACCCTTTCCTATTTATCGTTTTGCATATCGCCCGGTACTGCCTCGGCGGTCTATTCTACGGGCGCACAAGGATATCATTACGCTGAAGCCTTCGATTGGCGACAACGCGAAGCGGAACTTTTGCGCGCGGCTACTTTCGCGCACGAACGCTGACAGTCTGCGCCGGGAAACTCATTTTACGCCCGAAGATAAGGGAAACCTCAGTTTCACGCATCTCCCACAGAATCACGATTTCAAGTTTCGTATCGATCACCTGTGGCAAACACTTAGTTTCATTCCACTCTGTGTGTTGTTGTTCACGCTGGCTTCGTACCTGACGCAACGTCCTTGTTTTGGAGAGGTGCAATTCGCGATACCAGCTACAGAGACACCCGTTATCGTATCTGCTGAAACCGCTAGCCGTTCAAAAGAAGGAGCCTACGAAGTCTGGATGTTAAGCGGATCGTGTCAGGTACGACAGTCGCGATTGACGGCTGTCGGTCATAACGCTGTGATGTGGATCGACCAAACACCTAGTGCACAAAATTTGCCTCGTAAAATATTCCTTTACTTGGAAGGTAATGTATCGGTTAGCCATGTACCCAAAAGTGCTGAAAGCATCACTGACGGGTCGAATTCCACATTGAAGGCACAACATTGGACGACCCGCCTCTACACGTCCGAACCAGTACAACTGACAGCTAACCTTATACCTAGTTCGGCCCGTATGCAATCGACATTTTATACACGAGCGTTACAACGGTCGTTTCATGTGAATGCCCGTCCTGTGAAGCCTGCCCAATTCATTCAAGGTGGAGCTCCTGGACCAACTACCTTACCGGCCACTTCCCGAGTTCGCGAAATTCAGGTTTTCCCTCGTTACACGGTACGACCGCAGATTGACTCTTTCGTTGAACCTAATACTAACGAACGCGTAGTTGTCTATGACCGCGGTGTCCGACTCATTGTACGCGGGATCGACACTGCCAACGAAAAGTTGCAGGAATCGAACTCGCTCAAGACTATCGAGTTATCGGCAGACCGAGTCGTTGTCTGGACAAACGAAGATTTTCTCACGACACCCGGTAGTATGACCCAAGACGAAAGTGTACCTCTCGAAATTTACATGGAAGGTAATTTAGTTTTCCGAGAAGGGGATCGTATCATTCGGGCCCAGAGGATGTATTACAACCTGCTGGCCAAGAGTGGCATCATCCTAGATGCCGATGCGCGGACTCCCACACCTGATCTTTATAAAGGCTTTGTACGTCTCAAAGCGGACGTACTTCAACAACTCGATCAAAACACGTTTCAAGCTTATGGAGCTTCCTTGACGACGAGCCAATTAGGCGTACCACAGTACTGGCTGCAATCTGACAATATATTTTTTCGGCATGAACAAAAACCAAAAGTCGACCCGGTGACCGGGGCACCTGTCCTTAACCAGTTTTCGGAACCGGTCAATGAAAACGAACTACTAGCTGTAAGTCGTAACAACTTTGTTTACATGTTTGGAATGCCTGTGTTTTACTGGCCCCGAATTTCAACCAACCTGACCGAATCATTTTACTACATCAAAAATGCCCGTATCGGAAATGACAGTGTGTTCGGTGCACAAATCCGTACAGACTGGAATCTCTACCAGTTACTAGGCTACGAGGAACCGTTGGAGAATACAGAGTGGGACTTGTCACTGGACTACTTGAGCGAACGTGGATTTGGTGTGGGCACGACTTTCATGTACGATCGTCCGATGCTGTTCAAGCATGCTGGACCCACACATGGATTTATCGACGCCTGGACTATCAGTGACAGTGGTATCGATAATCTTGGTCGTGGCCGACGCTTATTAACACCCGAAGATTCGTTCCGTGGGCATGTCCGTGCCCAACACCAGCAGCAATTTCAAAACGGATTTCGCTTCAATTATGAAGTCGGACTCATCAGTGACCGTAACTTTCTAGAACAATATTACGAAGAAGAATGGGATCAAGAAAAAGACCAGTTGACAGGTTTCGAAATTAAACGGTTATTGGAAAACCAGTCCTTCAGCATGACAGTAGATCTGCGCGTTAATGACTTCTTTACGCAGACCGAAGGACCACGACTGGATCATTTTTTGTTAGGTGGCTCACCTTGGGGCCAACGTCTGACTTATTTTGAACATACCCATATTGGTTATCCTCGCTTGGAAGTCGCCTCACGATCCACCAACCCAGCTGATCCAACCGATCCTTTACCATGGGAAATGGTCGCAGGTTTGCCCTACGATGATCGAGAAGGGGTTCGATTTGCCACCCGTCATGAGATTGATCTGCCGTTACAACTGGGAGCCGTCAAATTAGTGCCCTTTGTGGCTGGTGAAATTGCTTATTGGGAAGAAGATCGTTTTGGCACAGACGTGACCCGGCTGTTGGGACAGGGAGGCATCCGCGCCAGTTTACCAATTTCTAAAACCAATCCATATGTGTGCAACGAATTGCTGAACGTGCGTGGATTGTCTCACAAAGTGATCTTTGAGTCGGAGTTGCTGCTTGCCGAGGCAGATAAAGATGCGTCGATTTTCCCACTCTATGATCCGTTACAAGATGATGCCATCGAAGCCTTCCAACGTCGCTTTATCCGACTCGACAATGGCGGCATTCTACCGACACAATTTGACGACCGGTTTTATTCCATCCGATCAGGCATTCAAAACTGGGTTGCTGCGCCCACAACTGAAATGGCAGATGATCTGTTATCATTACGGATGGGTGCCCGCCAACGCTGGCAAACAAAACGAGGTCTACCTGGCCAGGAACGAGTGATCGATTGGATTGTGTTGGACATCCACGGTACGCTGTTCCCCAAAGCTGAGCGCGATAATTATCAAGAATCTCTCGGATTATTGGATTATAATTTTCGTTGGCACGTAGGAGACCGGTTCACCTTACTCTCCGACGGCTTTGCCGATTTATTCAATCATGGTTTGGTAAAAGTCACCTTCGGTGGTATTATCACGAGACCCGGTCGAGGATCTGTTTACCTGGGACTACGGTCGCTTGATGGCCCATTTGACACCAAGGCAGTAGTCACCGCCATCGACTATCAGATGAGCCACAAATGGGTCGCACAGATCGGCTCATCGTACGACTTTGGCGATGCGGGAAACATCGGTCAAAGAATACACCTGTTGCGCATCGGGGAATCATTCCTCGTCGGAGTAGGTGTAAATGTCGACGTCAGTCGTGGCAATATCGGTGCTGACTTAACCCTGGAGCCCCGAATTCTGGCCCGCTCACGCAGATCACGGGTCGGCGGGCGGCAAATCTTGCCCGTGGGTACAAGGGGACTCGAATAAATTTCGTCTCATGGCCGAACTAAATAATGGAACAAACAGACCGTTCAGACGTCGCGGCTGGTCCGATAAGTTTCGAGACGCTATTCGTGGCACCTACCTGGGTGTTCAAGGACAAACCAGTTTTTACGTTCACTTTAGCGTGGCGCTGGCAGTCATCTGCGCCAGCTGGCTACTCCGAATACCGTTACTAGAATGGGGCGTAGTGATCCTCTGCATCACTTTCGTGCTGGTCGCTGAAATGTTCAACAGCTCGCTGGAAGCACTGGCCAAGGCTATCGATACCAAACCAAATTCAGAGATAGGAAAAGCATTAGACATCAGCAGCGCGGCGGTCCTACTAGCATCCATGGCGGCAGCGACTCTCGGCTCGGCACTTTTTATTCATCGACTAAATATGGTATTTTGCGGCGATTCGTAAGCTCTTCCAGCCTACGAAAGCCTGCCTGTCCCAAAAATAAAGACACTTTAGTTTCTACAAGCGTAAGTCTTTTACATCTTTCCGCTCCCACTCGGTTAGACAGCAAAACAAATCAAAACGATATGCTACTGATTTGAGTATAGCGATCGGCACCATGTCATCACTTGGGGCAGGTATCACTTTCGTTAACCAAAAGCGGTGTTTTGACTTGAAACAAAGCCCTTGATTACAGTTTCACCCAGGTTCTATTTACCATGTCGCATCCGTATGGTTGGCTAAGTCTCATTCCTCCACTGGTGGCCATTGGACTGGCAATCACAACACGCAAAGCAGTGTTGTCACTTGCAGTCGGTGTTGTTTGTGGTGCATTCATCACTACAGCAGGCCACCCTGGTATCACCTTATACCATGTCTTGGAATTCCACCTTTGGCCTACGTTGGTCGATCCTGATAAACTACGGGTATTTGCGTTTACCCTGGCGATGGGTGCGATGATTGGCATCGTTTGTCGAAATGGTGGCATGCAGGGATTAGTACGAATCATTTCACCCCTGGCCAATTCACGACGGAGGGGACAACTAATCGCATGGCTTAGTGGACTGATCATTTTCTTCGATGATTATGCCAACACGGTTCTACTGGGAGGTACGCTACGTCCACTATGTGACCGCTGGAAGATTTCCAAAGAAAAACTAGCCTATCTCATTGATTCAACCGCCGCGCCAGTAGCCGGCTTATCTCTGTTGTCCACCTGGGTAGCAATTGAAATTGACTATATCCAGGAAGGCTTACTGTGTCTTCCCCTTGAGACCAATATTCAGGCGATGGATCTATTCATTGGTAGTATCCCGTATCGCTTCTATGTACTATCCGCCCTCTTGTTTATACCCGTTCTGGCATTAACCGGTCGGGATTTTGGCCCCATGTGGCGAGCGGAAAAACTTAGACAGTGTTCCCATTCTATGGACCGTTGTAAAATCTCCGATCACGTTAGCAACAACGTGTCTACGCCAAATTCCGCCCGCTGGTACAACGCTGTGTTACCGATTGCCACCACGATCGTTGTTGTTTTGGGGTTGTTTTATGCAACCGGCCAGCAAGCACTCGGTTCTCCAACATTAAGTCCGTCACATGGCATCAAAGAGATCTTTGGCGCCGCTCAGACCAGTTTGTCACTGCAATACGGTGCGCTGGCCGGCTTGGGGTTAGCGGCACTGTTGTCACGTGTACAACACTTGCTAACAAATGCTCAAGTTTGGGATGCGGCTGTCAAAGGTGCCCAAGTAATGGTTCCTGCATTAGTCATCTTATGGTGTGCGACAGCACTATCGCGCATGACAGGTAATACCAGTATTGACGGTACGCCGTCAACAAACGCTTACGAATATAAAGCTTACCGTCTCTACACTGCAGATTATCTAACTCAGATCATCACAAGTCAGGACGAGCTACCTGGCAGCGAGACTGGCTCAAATGGTGAGACGGTGACAGTCAAGCTCCTTCCAACGGCTGTCTTTCTGCTCGCTGCCTTGTTGTCTTTCGCTACCGGAACTAGTTTTGGCACTATGGCCATTTTGCTACCGATAGTGATTCCACTGGTCCATACTTTACTCAGTACCGAGAGCACGATCTTCGATGTCCATCATCCAATCATGTTAGGATCGATTGGAAGCGTTTTGGCTGGTGCGATTTTTGGGGATCACTGTTCGCCGATTTCTGACACAACGATTCTTTCCTCTCAATCGAGTGGTTGTGATCACATGGCTCATGTTATCACACAACTTCCGTACGCCCTCACCGTTGGAATGTTGGCAGTTTTCTTGGGAACTTTACCGCTAGGATGGGGTGTTTCGATTTATCTATTATTGCCTTGTCAAATCGTTGGCATCGTAGCTATCATCATGTGGGTCGGCAGACGTGTCGAGTGAGAAAATAACAGGAGAATCCCCCCAGTTGAAGCCACCATGCAATATCTCGAAATTGCAGGCAGGTAACTATTTCAGTTTTTTTAAGGCAATTGGGTATTCGATTGAGATCGACCGATGGAATCATCGATGGACTGTTCTTATCGACTCGTCAAACTGTGTCGTGACTATTGGAAGGAACAATCCTGAATTGATGGTTAGAAAAAAACAACTGGCAGCCTTGGCACCCTCACTCTGATGCGTCCCGGTGTAATGCTTCGTGCTCGTCATCATCTTGTGGTCGATTATCAAACCCTTTTTCCTTCGTCAATTCGACATGGTCGACAAACTTGACGTTGGCACATTCGTCGATTTCAGCCGCATGACAGGCAGCGAAGTCCGGAATGTAAAACCGGATCGGACCACCTTGTCGAACGTCCAATGGCTGACCATCGACAGCATAAATAAACAAGCCCCGTTCCCGCACGGGCTCCAGGGGTATACTCGCATGGAAATCGTCGGTCGAACTGTGTAGCCCTAAATACTTCACATTCGCCTTTGACTTAATCTTTCCAAGCAACCCCTCAAGCGTCACCGCCTGTCCCTCTCGTTTCGGGTCAATCTGACTTACATCCTCAATTTGAAAATCAGCATCTAGATTCCTAAAGTCCGAAAAGGTCATCTGCAACGGATTTTCGACATCGCCGTTGATTGTTAAAAGGATAGAATCAGTCATTCATTTTCTCGTCGATAGAGCTATGAAGGCTAGTCAAATCGCGATATTTAATCCCAGCTCTCCAATTTGTTTTTACTTTTTTCAGTTTACACAAATATACAACATGTAAAATACTTCCATTCTTAATTTCTGGCAATCATTCTCGGTATCCAAGTGCTACCAACACGCACGGTCCTCCGAAGATCACATTCATGTCAAAATCAACAGCCTTCGCGACAGCCTCTTGGTTTTCACTGCCGGGTTGCAACCAAATATTGCGAATACCAAGCTCACCGGCCTGTTGAACCACTTCCTCGGTGACTGGCGGTGGCGTCACAACAGAAACAGCGTGTACTGGTTCTGGCAACCTCACCAGATCCGGGTAGGCCGTTATACTTTCCACCTTGTCAATCGCAGGATTCACGGGATATACAATACGGCCAGCCTGGAGGTAGGCCCGCAAAACTTTGTTGCCGTACTTCAACCGATTACGCGATGCCCCTACCACCGCATACGGAAAACCAGCTAAAAATTGTTCTACACAACCCAAGTCGTTCATGGTAGCAGCACTCAAAGACGGTATCACCGATTGGCAGCACACCGATTGCCGTTACGCTGCCGGACCACCCATTTGGACACGGAACCAAAAGAGTCCACATCAATAGTACTGACACAAGTGTCAAACAAGACCATCAGCTCAGAACAACCAAAACCAGCATCACCAAGCATCTTAAATCGGCGATCAACACAACCAACGTCGACTGGCCGAGACGTCCGGTTCCTCGCTAACCCACACTCTATTAGGAACAGCCCATACTGTTTCCGCAATTGTGACACAAATAACAGTTACCATTGCGGACGGTAATTGCGCCGCAATTATCACAGCTCGGAGCATCACTCTGAAACCGAGCAAATTGATTACTGTGTAACATGGAAGCCGGTTCTTGGGTTAAGATAGCTGCCCCTGCTTTCTCAAGCTGGTCAGCATCCACGATCGGCATATCCAATCCTACCGCTGCTACCTGGGATTCGCTTGAAGCACCTTTCTTAGTATGCCCATTCTTGGCATGGCCGTTACTTGGAGCCTCTGGCTGTTCTTTAGCCGATTCCGACTTCTCACTACGAGTATGTCCCTTTTCATTTTCCATCGGCAACGTACCTTGCTGTGCTTGGAGGTACCCGGGAATATAGGTATTTCCCAGCCAACGAAAAATATAGTCCACTACACTCTTGGCAATACGAATATCCGGATTGCCAGTATGGCCCATCGGTTCGAACCGAGTGTGGGAGAATTTATTGACTAAAACTTCGAGCGGAACACCATACTGTAGACTCATAGAAATGGCAGTGCCAAAACAGTCCATCAATCCTCCGACCGTGCTACCTTCTTTGGCCATCGTGATGAACAACTCACCTGGACGACCATCAGGATACAGCCCGACCGTAATGTAACCTTCGTGACCGGCTACGTTAAATTTATGTGTCATCGACTGTCGGGTATCTTCCAGACGTTCCCGACGCAGGCGCGACATTTTTGCATCACGCTGTTTTGCCTGCTTTTCCCCTTCCGTAGTCGTCGACAAGGGCTGACTCTGCTTGGAGCCATCTCGGTAGATGGCCAATGCCTTGAGATCCAATTTCCACCCCCAACGATACGCATCGGCAATATCACCAGGCGTCGTTTCGGCAGGCATGTTAACTGTTTTTGAAATCGCCCCAGACAAAAACGGTTGAGCAGCAGCCATCATCTTTACATGAGCGCGCCAATCGATACTTCTTTCACCAGTGGCTGGTTTAAAGGCACAATCAAATATGCCAATATGTTGTTCCGTCATTTCCGGCGCACCTTCAATTGTATCATGCTGATCAATATAGGCCGTCACTGACTCAATTTGCGGCTGATCGTAACCAAGCGTTTTGAGCGCTAATGGCACTGTCTGGTTAACGATCTTTAACATGCCACCACCCGCTAACTGCTTGTATTTGACCAAAGCAATATCGGGTTCGATGCCTGTGGTATCACAGTCCATCATGAAACTGATGGTGCCAGTTGGAGCTAACACAGTCGCCTGGGCATTGCGGTATCCATATTTGCGCCCTTGATGCAACACGTCATCCCACAATCGCCGCGCGGCATTCTTCAAATAATCAGGACAAGAGCCGTTAATATGCTCAACAGCATCACGGTGCATCTGCATCACGTTTAGCATAGGATCACGATTACCGTCGTAGCCTGCAAACGGCCCAACTGCAGCAGACAATTCAGCACTCGTTCGATTTGCTTCGCCGTGTAACAATGCCGTCAATGCGCCACATATACCCCGCGATTCGTCTGAATCGTAAGAGACGCCGCTGGACATGAGAAGACTGCCGAGATTTGAATAGCCCAGACCCAAAGGACGGAAATTATGGCTATTTTCAGCGATTTCATCGGTGGGATAGCTCGCATGATCCACCAAAATCTCCTGGGCGACAAAAAATATTCGGCAAGCGGTACGGAAACGTTCTACGTCGAATGTCCCATCGTCCCGCCGGAATTTCATTAGATTGATGCTCGCCAAATTACAGGCCGTGTTATCAAGAAACATATATTCACTACACGGATTACTGGCATTGATTCGACCCGAGTTAGGACACGTGTGCCACCGGTTAATTGTGGAGTCGTACTGTACTCCTGGGTCACCACAATGCCAAGCACATTCTGCCATGCGTTCGAGCAACTCACGGGCCGGATAAGCAGGACCTAGTTGGTCTGGCTTCGTTAACCAATGCGTGGTCCAAGGTGCATCCTGCTCCACTGCCTGCATGTAGTCATCGGTCACGCGGACAGAAAGATTAGCATTCTGAAACAGAATCGAACTGTACGCTTCTCCATTGAAATTTGCATCGTATTTCCCACTGGCGATCAGCGTGTGTGCTTTCTGTTCTTCTTTCCATTTGCATTCAATAAATTCCAAAATATCAGGATGCCAAACTTTCAGGGATTGCATCTTGGCTGCTCGACGTGTTTTCCCTCCCGATTTGACTACGGCTGCGATTTGATCATAGACCCGCATGAACGACAACGGTCCTGACGGTCGCCCACCACCCGAAAGTTTTTCTCGATAAGATCGAATCGTCGAAAGATCGGTCCCTGTCCCTGAACCAAACTTAAACAGCATCGCTTCACTCGTCGCCAGTTGCATGATGTCTTCCATGTTGTCAGCGACGCTCTGAATGAAGCAGGCGGAAGCCTGTGGAAATTCGTAAGGATTCTCTGGCTGGAAAACCGTTTGCGCTGTCTTGTCCCAATGCCAATTGCATTTACCACCTTCGACACCGTACTGATGATACAATCCAACATTGAACCAAACGGGGGAGTTAAAGGCTCCATGCTGATGCAAGCACAGCCAAGACAATTCGCGGTAAAACCGCTCCCCATCTTCAGCACTGGCAAAATACCCGTCCTCTATGCCCCAGTCAGAAATCGTCCGTGACACACGATGAATCAACTGCCGTACGCTCGACTCTCTTTCCGAGGTACCGTTTTCACCATAGAAATATTTGCTGACAACTACATTCGTAGCCAACTGGCTCCAAGAACTGGGAACTTCGCAATCTTCTTGCTCAAACAATACGTCTCCTGATTCATCCTTGATACCGGCACTGCGCACCTCCCAAGAGACAGTATCAAATGGATCAGAGACGTCGACGGGACAAAAAGTTGGATTGACACGCAATCCAACCGAGTTCGCTCGCGGACCCGGAGACTGGCCTGACTCCCGTGATT
>CAYMUR010000002.1:0-63226 GCA_964393615.1 uncultured Pirellulaceae bacterium | reverse complement strand
CTCCACGTCGACGGTAGCCATGTTTTCAGCTCCTTCTGATTCGAGAAATCAAATCCTTTTGGTGTGTGTACGTATGTCTATACTGACAAACATGTCTAGGGAGAAATATAATTTTTTTTCGAGTTTCCCCAGCCAAACACTGAATACCCTCTCAAGAGGGACTGTTACCAGAAAATACCCAATATATTGTATCATCGTCTCACAGGACCACAACATTTGGGATAAAGGCCAGAGTTTAATGATATCTGAACGTGCGTCAATGACGCTTTTTTATTTTTTTTTAAGTGGTTAAATCACAATAGTTTAGAAAAATTCTGTCTGTATCACTGCGGCGGCTAGCATAGCAATGCTGGCTTTCCATTTCAACACGTTACAGCGAGAAATAGTCTGTTAAGAAGTCTTAAACTATCTGTTAAAATGCCTTAACAAGCGATGCGACAGGTAGTTACAAATTTACAAAAACTACCCTCGGAAGGACAACTCTTTCGAAAACGTTTTCACCCTAGGGCGTCAAACATCTTTGCGGTTATGCGATCCACGCGCGAAAGCTCTATGTTTTGCGGGACCGAAAGGCCATGAAAAGGCGAAGCGACTGTCGTTGGCCCGAGCACACGATACTAACAAATGGCATCTAAATCGTTTTAAATTAATGATTTACAAATACCACACGGTAGCATCTCAACACCAAATTTAGTTTTTTTACAGCCAAACGCTCATGGCCGCTCCTAAAAAACCAAGACACAGGCCGATGCTGACGATGATCATCAGCAATGCTACGACCGTTCGCCAAGCGTCTCGATCAGCTTCCAGTAGCCCTTGTCTTGTTTCGGCATCAAACATTTCTTGCCATTTTTTCGGCTGTGTGGAATCTTCGTGAGAACTGGTGCCTTGTGACGTTTCCATTGAAATGACTTTCAGAATGTGGCCCATGGGATAAATAATCGATTCTAGCAGACATTGTATTGTAACATTGTTTTTTGTCATCTGCTGCGCGCCACAAAATATTTGTTTTACCGATATACTGCTAATCGTGATCCCGACCACAAGACTACGATTTGCCAATCGGAATGGGGGGGATCCTCTGCCCTACTGATACTATAAGTACTCTTGCGACTTGCCGCGCGCCCAAGTAGGAGCTTTCCACCCCGCCTGACCTTAAGCCGCCTTCGTTGTTTGCAGTGGTGTCCCCGTCGACTGTTGAATTCGTTGTAGCAAATCAGTAGTCGACATACCCTCCAGAAGCCCTGTGACGGCAACGACTCCCCCATAGGACTCTACGACCTCATGTCCTACAACCTGGTCCACGGAATAGCTACCTCCTTTGACAAGCACATCCGGTCGGATCGCCTGCAAAAGTTGAAGCGGTGTGTTCTCATCAAAGGGAACAACATAGTCGACACACTCCAATGCTGCTAACATCGTTGCTCGATCGGACTGACAGATCACTGGTCGTGTCTCACCTTTGAGGCGTCGTATACTTTGGTCGGTGTTCATTCCGACAATTAATAGATCGCCCCAGCTGGCCGCTTCCGACAAACTGGTTACGTGCCCCACATGGAGAAGATCAAAACAGCCATTGGTAAACACAACTCGGCGACCATTTGTTCTTTGATCTGAGGCAATGGTTGCCGCCTGATCAATGGATATTATTTTTCCACTGCTTGTGCCGCGACGTCGTGACAGTTGCGCTCGAATTTCAGCGGATTGAATGACAGACATTCTGATGCGCTCCATGTCTAGCCCGACAGTGACTTCCGTTGGCCCAATACCTACAACAACACTATCGTGTTCATGATCGTCACTGCCTCATTGTTTATTGTTAGCGCGAACATCACCCTATCTTACGTTGGATCGACACTACAATATCTGATCATCAATGTGTTACTAATTCTTCGCTGACAAAATGACTACAGCAACTAACCTCTCATGCAGCTGGCCCCTTCAAACTTTTTTTCAATTGTTGTTCAACAGCGGCAAACACATGGTCTACTTGCAATTCTCGCATGCACCGATGGTGTAGTTGAGGACATTCGCGCTGACCACACGGGCTACAGGAAATCTTATGACTTAATTGGATTTCATTCCTGCGATAGTTCTCGCTCCAACGTGGGTCAGTGGGACCAAAAAGTACAATACTGGGGATGCGAAAAGCAACGGCAAAATGACGTGGACCGCTATCCGTGGTCAGCAGCAAATCGCCACGACGGATACATGCTTTCGTCAAACCGATAGACACGTTTTCCTTAGCCAAGCTATGAACATTAGGACATTTGGCACGCCACACAATCTCGTTAGCTTGGGACCGTTCTGAGGGGCCACAAACCACGAGAACTGACCAACCCATACTAGAGATCCGTTGAGCCAGTTCCGCAAAATATTCAGGCGGCCAGTTTTTTGCTGGTCCGTACGCACCTCCCGTGTTAAAGATCACAACGCCTTTCGCCTGACCGAAGCGAAATTGCTCCCAGATTTTGTCAGCATGCCGTTCATCCTGGGGAATTGTTGCCAGATCCAAATGAGGTGACTCAATCGGACAACCAACCGCATAGACAAGTTGTAAGAAATAGTCGACCGCTGAGATCGGTTCAAGTTTCGCAATACGTCGTGGTGGTAATAATTTATCTGTCAACAACATACCACGTCCATAACGATCATAACCCACACGACGTCGAGCCCCCGCCAACCAAGCTATCAGTCCAGCACGCAACGAGTTAGGCAACAAAAACATCCAATCGAGACGCCGTACGTAAAGTTGTCGGGCAACATGTGAAACACGTTGCCTGCGAACTTTCGATCTGGCATCGAAGAATAGGGACTCATCAAACCACGACAATCCATTCAGGACATCGGCCATTTGAGGTTTCATGACACCAATGTACGTTGCTTGGGGACCAAACTTGTGTCGAATGGCACGTATCGCCGGCGTGGCCATTACGACATCGCCAACCCAATTTGGCAACATGACACCGATTCGCAATGATTGATCTGCCGGCCTAGCGGACATCTTGACACTCAATAGTTTCTGTCATTGATAGTACAAAAAAACATAGATCCTCCACCCTGGGGTGAGCAATCGCTGGCACTGGATCGTGTTTCTTTGGGGTCCTAAATTTGTGATACAAAATCTTTTTGTGGTGGCAAATACTTGAAATGCTAGGTGAGAAGATTCTGCGTACACGGTATCAGTATTTGGCACAATACAAAGAAGACTATTAACAAGGATGTGATACAATAGAGTCAGTGATATTCGCTAGCATTACATGCTTACTCGCTGACAAAATGAGTACAAGTTTTTCTGGCTAACAGATTAGTCGGAAGAAACAGGATCTTATTTTTAACCGCTCCTCCATGAGGACCACCTGTCCAAAAGATAATGGCTATGAAAAGATTAAGTCGACGAGAGTACCTGCAGAAGACTGGTGTTTTTACGGCTGGGATGCTGGGATTACACCATTTTGACACGACTTGTTTGATGGCAATGGAGGGTTACGGTCCGCTACAAGAAGACCCACAGGAATTACTCGATTTACCTGCTGGTTTTTCCTACACGGCTTTTTCCCGCACCGGTGAGTGGATGGATGATGACCTTCGGGTTCCAGGTGCCCATGACGGCATGGCTGCCTTTCCAGGACCTAATGGCAGGACGATTCTAATCCGCAACCATGAATTGTTGCCTAACGCACAAGACCTTTCAGCTCATGGAGGTGATGACCGGTTAAAACAACAAATTCCAAACAAGTATGTTTTTGATCCGGGACAAGGAAAGCAACCTGCTGTCGGTGGCACGACAACCTTAGTCTTTAACACGCAAACTCAAACGCTGGAAAAACATTTCCTCAGCCTGACAGGCACAACGCGTAATTGCGCAGGAGGACCAACTCCCTGGCAAACTTGGTTGACATGTGAGGAAACCGTCGATCGAGCAGGGGACCTCATTGAACAAGATCATGGCTTTGTGTTTGAAGTGCCGGCTACAACAAAAATGCAATTGGCCAAGCCGATTCCTTACAAGGCAATGGGACGGTTTAATCATGAGGCCGTTGCTGTCTCTCCAGCAACTGGTATCGTTTACCTGACCGAAGACAGAGATGATGGTTTGATTTATCGGTTTCTCCCAGAGAGACCAGGCCAATTGAGAAGAGGAGGCAAACTGCAAGTCCTTCGTCTCAAAGGTAAAAATGGCACAAGTACACGAAATTGGCCTGAGGAAGGCTGGCTACCCGTTCGTCAACCCATTGCTGTTGAGTGGGTGTCGGTCGAGAATGTCGAAGCTCCACAGGATGATTTACGATTTCAGGGTCGCCAGGAGAAAAATGCAGCAATTTTCGCTCGCGGAGAAGGCATCTGGGAAAGCCGTGGTTACATCTTTTGGGCCTGCACCAGTGGTGGTCCTAATCAACAAGGACAGATTTTTTGCTATCGGCCCAGTCCGGAAGAAGGTGAAACAGGTGAAGAAAAACAACCCGGCCAACTTGTTATCTTTTGTCAACCTAACAACTCTCAATTGCTGCGGATGGCTGACAATTTAACCGTCGCACCATGGGGAGATGTCATTATTTGTGAAGATGGACCACCTCACAATTCCCTGGTTGGTATCACACCAGCAGGCGAATTGTACCGTATTGCAAAGAATCATTTGAATGGGTCAGAATTTGCCGGCAGTACGTTTTCTCCAGACGGCAGTACCTTATTTGTCAATATACAAAAACCGGGCATTTCACTAGCCATTATTGGCCCCTGGCACCGTAAGACAAATGCGTCTTGAAACACCGTGGTCCATCTTGAAACAGCGTGGCGAAATAAATGACGCGCTGCACCCTAAATAGTATTGCGTAAAAAATCGCTTCTTCCAAAGAATCTGTTTCGGGTGAACACTGGCTCTTACCCTTGGCAACCTTGCCGGCAGAAAAGTGGCTCCCCGCTAGAGAATTTTTTCTGCGTTTTGACGTGTCCACAACTTTAAAGTCAAACCGCACACAAATGGTTCACGGTTGCTAGCATTGGATGAACCAGTTTCCCTTGCAGTTCTGTACCGACAACGCTATCCTACCACGACTATCATTCAAACAACGAACAAGACAACTCCATCTTCACATGGTGTGCATATTAGGAATCCATTGACCATGGTTACCAAAAGAGCATTAATTACCGGAATCACTGGACAAGATGGGTCATATCTGGCCGAATTTCTTCTGGACGAAGGCTATGATGTCCACGGCGTGGTACGCCGCAGCAGTTCAGAAAATTTAGATCGCATCAGCCATTTGTTAGATCGTGTCAATTTACATGATGCCGATCTGATCGATCCATTTTCACTAAGCCGCATATTGCAAGAAACCAGGCCGCAAGAAGTGTACAATCTGGCTGCCCAGAGTTTTGTGCCTACCAGTTGGAAAGAACCACTGCTGACAGCCGAAGTTTCGGGACTGGGAGTCACTCGGCTCCTTGAAGCAATTCGAGATCTCGATCGCTCAATCCGCTTTTATCAGGCCAGTACCAGTGAAATGTTCGGTCGTGTACAAGCTGTCCCTCAGTCGGAAAACACACCATTTTACCCACGTAGCCCGTATGCAGTCTCTAAAGTCTATGCACACTGGATGACGGTAAATTACCGTGAAAGTTACGACCTGTTTGCTTGTAGTGGGATCTTGTTCAATCACGAGTCACCCCGCCGTGGCATGGAATTTGTCACTCGCAAAATCACACACTCAGTTGCTGCGATTAAACTGGGACTGGCAGACGAACTTCGCCTGGGCAATCTTAAGTCCAAGCGAGATTGGGGCTTTGCCGGAGATTATGTGCGTGCCATGTGGGCCATACTACAACAAGATACACCGCAAGATTTTGTCATCGGTTCAGGAAAGACATACGAAGTAGAACAATTCGTGGAGCGCGCATTTTCATACGTTGGATTAAACTGGCAAGACTATGTCACCATCGACTCGGATCTTTTTCGGCCTGCCGAAGTTGATTTGCTGATCGCAGATCCAAGCAAAGCAAAACGATTGTTAGGCTGGGAACCGACCGTCAACCTCGATGAGTTGGTGGCCATGATGGTCGACGCTGACCTGGAAATTCTCTGTAATCGCAAAACACCAGCTGGCGAAACCTGTCTACCCGTTGCGGCGTAGTTTCCGTAATCAGATCTCCGATAGATCTACATCACAACAGGAACCAGCGGATCACAAGCGTACAAAGGCCCTGAACACGGTCTGGGGCAAGAAACAATCCATGACAGGTTATGGACTAAACACTCTGATACTCGGCATCACTTTCTTGATTTAGCTGATCATACGAACTCGCACCATGGTAGGTTACAACTCCCCTCGAATTCTGATTACCCGGCTTAGCCACCTGGGAGACTGCATTCAAACGGTGCCGATGCTCAACGCACTGCGTGATTTGTTTCCAACCTCCTTTATTGCCTGGATGACGGAACCCGGACCTGCGACGCTTCTACAAAAACACCCGTCGCTCGACGAACTGCTAATCTGCCCAAAACGCGATATATTGTCACCTGCTCGCACCTATTACTGGCACCAGCGTTTGAAATCGTATCAGTTTGACATCGCGATCGACCCGCAAGGACTGACCAAAAGTTCAATGTTTGGCTGGCTTTCGGGTGCCCCCACGCGCATCGGCTTTACTCGACCTGATAGTCGGGAACTGAGCCCATGTTTGAACAATTTACTTGTAAAACGCTCCACCGAAAATGTAGTGGAACGCTATTTGGAATTGTTGCAGCCACTCGGTGGCATCAAAACCATGCCTCGTTACGAGATTTCTCTAACCCAACAAGCCTTCGACTGGGCCGACGACTATGTGAATCGCCTGACATGGGGCACAGAGGGTCTTGTCGTGCTCAATGCCGGTGCCGGTTGGCCATCGCGGATGTGGGAAACAGACCGTTTTGCCGACTTGGCACAATATTTGGCAACCCATTGGAATCTGGCCAGTGTGAGCGTCTGGGCAGGTGCTCGTGAACAGCGTATTGCCGCACAAATTGCTTACTCCAGTGATGGAACTGTCCGCATGGCCCCACCCACATCATTACCCCAGCTGGCAGCTTTGCTAAAACAAGCAACGTTATACGTGGGTACCGATTCAGGCCCATTACATCTGGCAGTTGCGATGGGAACCCAATGTGTCAGTTTGCACGGTACTACACTCGCCACAAAGAGTGGTCCTTTTGGCAAGGGACATGCGGCGGTGCAGGCCTACTATCAACACGGCAGCAGCTTCCAGCGACGACAAGCGGCGAATGATGCAATGCGAGCGATCTCTGTGGACATGGCCCGCACCGCGTGTGACTACGTGTTACAAGAATCCCAGTTCACCCTTCGGAATACGTGTGAAAGTAGACCAACCCCAAGAGCCGATTACAGCAACAGACAATCGTTTCAACCAAGATTTCCGTTTCAACCAAGATTTCAAACCGCAGCATCCCAAGTATCAAACGGATAAATCCAGGACCGCTGACTGGCTCACATGAACGCCAAGGTACCCTGAGAACATGGGATCCAAAAGAGTCGCTAGCCAGCTCTTCTTTGTGCCATTTTGTAAAGATAAGGGTTGAGTGCCGGATCGTTGTACATTTTCATCTGACGATATGTCCGGTGCCGCTTGCGACCGCCGAAGATATCGTCCAACAATTGTGTCAGCGACAAGGTCAGGTCGTCCAATTGCACCAACGCCACTGCTATTTTGTGTTCCACGGACCCGATATGCTCTGTTGACACATCTTCGCGTTGTGTTTGTTCCTCCAAGTGATAGATCCGCAAAGACAAAATGGACAAGCGGTCTATGACACTACCAGGTGTTTCGGTATTCAACGGCGCATTTTCTGTCGAAGAAATGTTGTTCTCAACTAACTGTTGAGTAATTGCATCGTCAATTTGCTCGATCCAGTCGTTTCGCTGTTGATTATAGCCATCGATTGCGCGTTTGGCCGCTGCTATCCGTTTATCGCCCACATCCGGGCTGCGGGCGATGTCTTCTTCGTGCCACAGTAAAAAATTAAAACTGTGTTCTTCACTGACAAGTCGCCAGAAACCTTCTTGCGGATGGTCGATTGGCTGGACATGCCAGCGTTCCACTAGTTGACGTTGCAAATCGGTAATCTTTTGAACATGAATCTTCACGACAACACTCCTTGGTCAGCATGATTTTTTTGAGGTGTGGCATTCTAAATAGGTGGAGCGGATGAGAACAACCCTATTTTATTTTTTAGCTATCTGTCCGGTGACCATGGCATCTCATTCCATACAAACTGGCAAAATAATTGCTAGCGAATACTACGCTTGCTACCGCTGACTAACTTACCTACCATCCACCTGCAATGGCCACGAGTGGTCTATCAACTATCTTCCTGATACGGATGTAACCTTTGTTGCCTTGATCTGTACTCATGTTACGAAACACCGTGGTTGCCTATCTACTGAATGTGGTCTATTGCATTGCACTGATATTGCAGTTGCCGTGGTACATCTGGTGTTACATTGTACAAAACAAATATCGGCGTACGTTGAATGTAAGATTGCTTGGACAAGTCGAATGGCGTCGTGGCTCGGGAAAATGTGTCTGGTTCGAGGCGGCCAGTCTTGGTGAAGTGCGAGCGTTGGAACCCTTGTTACGAGCCTTTCAGCACCAATATCCGCACTGGCAATGTGTTATCTCGTCGTCCACGAGCAGTGGCTTGGCACTGGCTAGACAACTCTTTCCCGAAATCTACGTATTTCCCTTGCCGATCGACTTCAGTTGGGCGACAAAAACAGCCGTTACACGCCTGCGACCTGATCTGTTAGTCCTTGTTGATATCGTCCCTTGGCAAAACTTGATCGGAACGGCAAAACGTTTTGGCACCTCTGTAGCCGTCGTCAACGGACGCATGAGCAAAAGAGATTATCGCTGGCATTTGCGCGTAAAATGGCTTTTCACGCGTGCGCTGTATCAAGTTGATCTGATCACTGCACAATCGTCCGAATACGCTGACCGTTTTGTACACCTGGGTGCCGTAAAAGAACGTGTAAAAGTTGTCGGATCACTCAAGTTTGACGGTATCAAAATCAATCGAGACAACGCGGTCACACACCGCTTTTCTCGCATGGCAGGTATCAGTCAAGACGATATCGTATTCATGGCAGGCAGCACCCATGCGGGCGAGGAAAAAGTTGCGTTTTCGGTCTACCAAAAATTAGCGGTACGATATCCCAAACTTCGGCTCGTAATCGCCCCCCGACATTCAAACCGATTTCGGTCAGTCGCGCACATGCTGGAACATTCAGACCACCACTGGCAACGCTTCACACAACTGGAACAAAACGGCCGTGATCCAGCAGCACGCATTCTGTTGATCGATACATTGGGTGACGTCGCTTGGTGGTGGGGCATCAGCCATATTGCCTTTGTAGGTGGTAGTCTGTTCGGTGGCCGCGGCAAAAACATGATCGAACCGGCCGCTTACGGAGCTGCCGTTTGTTTTGGACCGAACACTTCTGATTTCCACAGTGTGGTCCAAAATTTATTACTGCATCAAGCGGCGGTCATTGTACAAAACGAATTCGAACTAACTGCTTTCGCTGAACACTGTTTGCGCGAGGTCGATTTCAGAAAGGGTTTGGGGCTGCAGGCAGAAAAGTTTGTCAAATCACGCTGCGGCGTGACCCAAGACACGTTGTGTCATCTGGCTCCTATGGTTACGTGCCACCATCCAGTTTCCGCTACCTTGCCCGATCAGTCTACGCAAATTAGAACTTGCCCAAGTGAACCCGACGAGCGAGTGAAATCTGCGCCATGTTCGACCCCACAATTCTCGCATTATTCTTGATTGTCTTTTCGGCCATATTTTTTTGACACATTGGCGACAATAGAGACATCCATAACAAAAGGATTGGTACCCCAAAACATCTTTTTGGGTTATCAACATCGACGGAGGATTCAACTCAGTGCGATGACCAGGATGGTCGGTATTAGTGGCCGCATTGGTGATCTGGCGAATGGAAATCCTTTTTGTCTTTGGACCATTCTGCTGTCCCTGGTTGACTTGTATCGCACATGGATGCATCTGAGTCGTATGCAGCAAAACAAACCGCCTGAAAAGCTCACCTTCGTCAATCATGCACCACAAACAACAAATTTAAATCATCAGCGACACTCCTCAGAAATCTCACCAATCCGGTCGCAGTTTGTCAGACAAATCCCCATTTCTTGCGCAAATACCACTCACTTCCCAAAAGAGAAACAACCAACAGAAAAAAAGGCCAAGCAATTTGAGGACTGCCTGACAATTCCCACTTGGTCTGTACATCAACTTTCATGGCGGGTGTTTGCTGTTTTAATTCCTGCCAGAGACTTGGTAACTGTTCAGCAGCCAGTAGCCGCCCGCCCGAACTACTTGTCAACTCGGCCATTCTGGCAAGTAGTGCAGGATTGGCAACCGGATCATGCAATTCCAAATCGTGGTCAAAAACTGCAAACGACTCCTGCACACGAGCAATCTCTTTTCCGTCGTTGCTAGCCACGACTTCAATAGCATACTCACCAGGTCCAATTCCCGGGCGTTCCCGACCGGAAAACTTGTCTCCCTCGTTCACCAATTGAATGCGGCGCCTGGTTCCATCCGGCTTCAGAAGGTGAGCGTTCAACGAAGCTCCGGAATCCACAACACTGGTACCCGTGGTAAAAGTAATCTCGGCAGCTGGACGATACCGCCGTTGCGGAAGTTGAATCCATACTTCGTCCTGATTCACATCGTCGCGCCGGGCCAACCAGAGAATCACTTGTCGCCAAAACCGCTTATGCTGAGACTCATAACCATGCGCCCACCATTTACACGTTGAATCACCAGCAAAAGCCAGTACACGCCCCTCCCCATATTGGCCTGCTACCAACAGGGGGTCTCCATCCAGTGACTCTACCAGTACCTGTGCACTGTCTTTCACTTCCGAAATCTGATTCGCACCATCCAACGGAGGTAGCTCTCGCCAAGTATGTTGATTCTGATCCGACGGCGCCAGCTGAGTAACATATTCAGAACGAGCAGGCAGCATAGCCACTGGACCGATCAAGTGTAAATCCGATCGGATGGGCGCGTTCAATACTTGCTTGCCGAAACGCTGCATGCGGATCGGCAACACATCTGCAAGCGGTGTCCGCTGGTAAGCTCCGGCACCAAAACTGTACATACCACCGATCATGATCAAGCCGGCTCCTTGGCGAACAGCCGTAGCGATTCTTTCCATATTCTCCACACCAAGGGCCGTGGCATAAACGCTTTCGATCAAGTACACGTCCGGCTGCTGATTTCGTGCTAAAGCTTGGATCGAAACCGGCCAATCCTCCTGATAGCCATGATGGATCCACATCGATTCCAATTGCAATTCAGGAGATTCGCTAATGGTACGTCGCAACTGTCGTTGTTCCCCCAGCAAATTCCCGTACAAATACAATGTTTTCAGTCCACCATCTCTGACCGTAATGTAAGTAGAAAGTCGGTTGTTTTTAGTGACAAGCTCGCCCGGTTGTGGAGGGATTTCTACTTGAAGACGATACTGTCCTATCTTATCGGGTGTGTAGGGAAAGCGAACGGATATCAAAAGCTGGTCTTCACTAGCCTGTAGTGTTCGTGTGGCGACCAGTTGTTCCTGTCCAGCATCATCATAGACGGTAGCTTTGAAGGGAAATGACTCATTGACAAAACCCTGCGCTCGAATCGTGGTTTGAACTTCCAGGTTATTTTTAACAAATACGGTGTAATGGTCCTGTAAAGATATGACAGCAATGTCGCGAGCTTGGGATTTGTCCCGTGGTTGGCCAAAGGGTACACAGTACAAAGGGTACCCTAGCCGTGCTATTTCTTGTACCGCATGCTGCAACTCTACCTGTGGCTCATAAACTCGTTGTGCGCCGTCACTCAAAAGCACAATGCCGACTAATCGGTTTCCCAGTTCTTTTCGCACTGAATCGACAAGGGCTTGCGCAATATTGCTCTGGTTTCCCGTTGGTTCGTGATCGAACTCAATGTTGTCACCCGACCAGTCTAACAGGCGTTGTTGCTGATCAAACGCCACCAGTTTAATATCGAAATCTTCACGCAACGCCTGCAACCCTGCCAAACTCTGACGGATCGCAGACCGTAAACTGTTCCAACGCGACTGGCCACCTGGCATATCAGTCACCTGCATACTGCGGCTGTTGTCCAGTAACACAACTAGCACTGATCGCTCGCGACTGGACGTGAATGTCACCCAGGCAGGACGGAGCAACGACACGAACACCAATACAATCACAAGTGAACGCAACACCAACAACATATTTTTGCGCCTGATCGAGACAGGACGATACAGGCCAGCAAACCAAAGTGACAACAACAGCAGCAGGGCCACCGCCACGATCAACAGATAGCTGTCAAAAATGGGTTCAAATTGCAAGAATGAACGGGAATGCATCGATTATGCCTGGCACCAACATGGACCACTTACATCAGTGGTTATTTTCCACGTGTCAAAACAATTTGGCAAAATAATTTTTCCATCGCGGAAACTTGTATCACAATTTTTTCAAAGGACTGACATCAATCATGAGCTGGTTCAACACTAGCATCATAAAATCGATTTGCTAACAGTTGCTCAACGCCCAGGACAATGACCAGCAACAAGCCGACGTACGGAAAAAATTCTTTCCCGGTACGTGTTTCACTTTGTTTCCGTACGATTTCGTTATGGGTGCGGACTACCGTATAAGCATCACGGCCGAACAGGTCATCTAAATGTTTTGAGTTGGTCCGACGTAACTCCGTCGAATTTGCTGCCAGATTGACTGAAAATGCGCCCTGAGCCGACCCATCTGGAGAAACTAACCGGTAAGTACCTGGTTCATTGGTTAATGCAATGCGTAGTTCCTCGACTGCGGCATGCAGATCGTGCCAGTTACCATCTGGTGTAAACAAGACATAACGATTCGATTCAGAGGCAGTATTACGACTCCAGACAACCGTCTCTCCCGCCTCAAAATTTATCCGACGGTTCCTCTTTCCTACGAGGTATCCCACAGATTCATTTGCCAGAATTACAAAAGGCCAAGGCCCCAATCCAGATGGTAACCGGTTCCACATTTCCGGCCGCGTTGCCGAGTCTGAAAGAGGCGTTGTCATCATAAGAACACGCCCACGGCCAACCTGCCGTTCGACAAGCGCTGCCCGATTGTTACTGAAAGCAAGCACAACCTGCCCTGCAATGTCTGTTTCGTCAATCAGCCAGTGACGAAAGACAGGGAAATCATGCCAGGGTACAGCTGTCTCGACGGAACGGAATGTTGCCAGCAGTGGATGGTTTTCATTTCGTGGTGCCAGAGACAGATCTCCTTGCGGACGCCTCATAACAATTGGCTTTAATGTCGCAGGAAGCAGCATTCGAGCAGCAGGTGAATTAAACTCCTGCACCGGTTGGGCATTTCTTCCCAGAAACAATCCCAGTCCGTGTCCTCGCTCCACATAATCGCTTAACTTCCTCCATGTTGACTGCGGAAGCGGAGAAGGGTCCACCAGACAAATCGCCGCATAAGAAGTCAGGTCCTGCAACTGTTGTAATTCGTCTACTGTGACGGTGCGACATTCGAAGCGGGACGGGAAATCGTGGGGAGCAAGTGCTTCACTAAGAAATCGTCCGTGCGCATGTGGCCCCACCACCAACAGAATCGACCAGCGTGGCTGAACCTCTACTGAAAAATAACGAAAGTCATCGGCTGGCAATCCATCCGAACCGAGGAGTTTGATCCAACCATGGTGGATTCCAAACTCAGTAAAATGCAGCTGAAACTGCACCTGGTGACTCGTTTCTGTTGTAACATTAAACAGCTTTCGATCTGCTCGGCGAGCGGGAGGGCGCACCAGGGATCCATCGACGCGCAAAGGTTGCTTGGCGCCCGGTGCTTCCAAGAACAGTTCGATACCCCGTTCAGAAGGATTACCGAGATGTGTCAGTTTGGTCTGCAAAACAAAGGGACTCTGAGGAGCAAGGCTCTCCGTGGACAATGACAATTTCCCTAAGCTCGAATTGTGAGGATTTTCGACACCAACGTCGATCACAAAAATACTGACTTGAGATTTTTCACTGGGAACCATGTCCCGGATCTGTTTCGCAATATCCGTCTCCCATTCCGCGGCTGCCAGGTCCGTAAAAATATAAAGCTCTTTGCGAATATTCGTGTGCTGTCGAAGTGCGTCAAACCCACGGAGTACAATTTCCAACAAGGGCGTGGTAACATTGGTGATTTGCAACCTGGCTAGTGATCGCTTCACCGCATTACGGTCGTCTAAAAACACAAAATGGGGTACTGCCGCATCGGCTACTGCAATTTGGCTATCCGTTGGAAACTTCTTGATCAACCACTCTGCTGTTTGTCGCGCCTGTTCCAAGCGGGTTTGATTCTGGTGCCGGTATCCCATTCGCGGCGCCGTGTCAAAAACCAAAAACGCCATCACAGGATTCTGACAGTCACCGATTGGTGTGCCATCACGTTCCCTGGCCGCCTCGGCAACAACTACCAGCAGACTGGCCAGTAAACCGACAACCATGATACCAAGCGCACCCGTCAGCAAAGGTCCACGGCGCAGAAAGGCGGAGGTCGCTGCCAGGGCTAGGACAAACAGTAGCAACAATGCGATGCCACCAATGAGAAGCACATCGCCGAACAACGAAGACCCAACACTGGGCTGAGCCAACAATAACGCCAGTATCGCCACCAAGGCGCAGCGTAATACCAATAGCAGCCAGTGCCTCATTTTCAGCTGGCGGCGATTCGTTTCACGACGCTCCTGTAAAAACTGCAGGGCTGGAAAGACAAGCGACTTCGCCCGTTGCCGCATGATCAGGTGCAGCGCAATCGGAATCGTAATCAAGACCATGCCAGCCAAAAGGGATATGTTCACAAACGCCATAGGTCTACCGTAGCATTCCTTATTTCCCGCTTGCCATGATCACCATGGAGCGCAACACGGCTCGGTATTTTTCTGTTCTATTTGCGACACCCAGGTTACCACTTAAAATTTCGATCCCCTGCATCCATTCAGAACACTCTAGCCATTCACTCGAACATAGAACAGTCAAAATCGTGATCTTCTACTAATCAAATATTCCAAAAGTGCCTTGTCAAACTGCATACTGGTGTCTAATGGCACATAATCAATACCAGCCTGGAAACACTCTTGTCGATATTGTTGTCGGTACGCCTCCATCTGATCCAAATAGTCGGAACGACAACCACTCGTTTCGACTTGAACCCGGTCTCCTGTCTCAGGATTTTCGAAATCAATCAGTCCTTCGAAAGGAAAATTGACTTCTGCTTCATCAAGAATGTGAAACAAAATCACATCGTGGCCGTCGTGCCGTAATCTTCGCAAAGCATGCAAAATCGGTTGAGGATCAGCCAGCAAATCAGAAAAAATCATTAATAAACTACGCGTCTGCAACATGGTGGCAATCTGTCCGACACTTCGCGCCACGTCCGTTTTTCCGGTTGGCTTTAAATTGGCAAGGACTGACAAAACGTTTGCCAAATGCGCGCGTTTCGATTTGGGTGATAAACTATGACGTATCCTTTCGTCAAACGTAATCAAGCCAACAGGATCTTGCTGCTGGATCATCAAATAGCAAAGCGATGCAGCAAGACAAATCGCATAATCAAATTTGGACAATTGCTGCCGAAAGGTGTAGGCCATCGAGCGACTTAAGTCCATCACAAGAAAACCGGTAATGTTCGTTTCCGCTTCAAATTTTTTGACGTAGAACTTATCCGTCTTGGCATAGACTAACCAATCAATATCTTTCGGATCATCACCTGAAGCATATTTGCGGTGTTCACTGAATTCGACCGAAAAGCCCTGATACGGACTGGAATGCAAACCCTGCAGGAACCCTTTGACAACGAACTGGGCGCGCAAGTCCAGACGTGATATCTGGCGGATCACTTCGGGTTTCAAATAGTCTTCGACAGCCATCGTGGTTGCCCGAAGAAATGGAGCCAACTGACAAGGCAGGATACCTGCTTGGTGAAAATGGAGGCGTCGAAAGAATTGGCAAGTTTTCTTAAAAATCCAACCAACATTCCACGCTCCTCTACGGTATCAAATTTCCACGTATTACTTTTCGCTTTACACTATCTTATGCAAACTTGGACACTTCGGGCTCAGGAATGAAATCTAGTAGTCTCTGAATGATGTCTTCGGTGGACATACCCTCGGCCTGAGCTTGAAAATTGGTGCTGATGCGATGTCTCAGTACGGGAATCGCAATTTTGCGGACATCTTCGACCCCTACAGAAAATCTACCTTCCATCGCAGCCAGCGCTTTGCCACCATTGATCAGGAATTGGCCGGCGCGAGGTCCTCCGCCCCACTCGACAAGCTCCCTTACGAATTCCGGCGCCGAACTGTCTTGGGGACGCGTAGCCCGTACCAGACAAGCCACATACTTGACGATATGTTCGGTGACAGCCACACTGCTGACAAGCTTTTGCAAGTTAACAATCGAGCGGCCCGATAGTATCTTTTTCACATCGATTTTCTCATTACGAGTCGTGGCAGCAAGAATCTGTTCTTCTTCTGCGGCAGTCGGATAGCCGACTTTTATGTTAAACATGAAACGATCAAGCTGTGCTTCGGGTAATGGATAAGTGCCTTCTTGTTCGATTGGGTTTTGCGTGGCAATCGTAAAAAATGGATCGGGCAGTTTATAAGTTGTTATGCCAGCTGAAACTTCTCCCTCTTGCATTGCCTGCAGCAATGCGGCCTGGGTTTTCGGTGGCGTGCGATTGATTTCATCAGCTAATAGAATATTGGTGAAAATGGGACCTTCGACGAAACGAAATTCGCGTCGACCAGTATCTTCCTCTTCCAGAACATTGGTTCCAGTGATATCACTTGGCATCAAATCTGGTGTAAACTGTATGCGTTGGAACTTCACATCCAGAATCCTCGCCAAAGTGCTAACCATTAATGTTTTAGCAAGACCTGGTACACCTTCTAGCAGGCAGTGACCACGAGTAAAAATGGCTGCAAACAGCTGTTCAATCACTTCGTTCTGGCCAACAATAATCTTTTGCAGCTCCTGCTGCATAAGTTGACGATGTTGGCTGAACTCCTGAAGAACATCACCCAAGCTGCGGGTTTTCGTGGCCACGCTAAATCCTTGCTGGATCTATCACCCCAAACAAGTTCTGAACCAAATCAGCTCTGGGGATTTAAGTAACGGTTGACCGTGTTGCAGACTGGAATCCGCGACACGGAAGTTGAAAGGGGATATTCCCCGAAGTTTTACTTGTGTTGGCTTACAATTTGTCGATCCACCGAACGGGAATTCTGTGCCGTAAACCATTTTTTTAGCAAATTTCAAGCAATTCTGTACCAGGATGACCGATTCTCTCCTGCAACCGTTCTAAAAACGCCAGCCTATACGTTTTAAAAATGGTCTACGGTATAGTGAGATTTTGACCGATCGGAAGGATGGTTGCCTCCGGAAACGATCCCGGTTTCCACAAAATCACTTATCCCAGGCGGTCTTAGCTCGATTGCCTCTAATTCTATCCACAGTGACCATTTTCAGCAACGGAGCTGGACTGGCGTTGTCGACGCAACCTACTGGCTTTAATATGTTTATGTAGACAATACGAGAATAGCCTGAGGTCTGTCGGCATGTCGCGACAAAAGCGTCTAGCGGTAGCAATATTACTGATCTGCCAGGGCATCATGTCCTCGGCAATGGCCGAGGTGACACCAGATCAAGTTCAACAAGCAATCCACCGATCGCGTAATTTTTTGCTGGAAAAACAGAACCGGAGGGACGGTCACTGGCCTCCTTTTCCAGGATTTGCTGGTGGAACCACTGCTCTTTGCACGCTGGCATTACTCCATGCTGGTGACCAGCCTGACGAACCTCACATGGCTCGGGCATTGACGTTTCTGCGTTCTATGGAAGTGCCACAATTCACCTACGTGGTCGCCCTGCAAACGCTGGTTTTCTGCCAGGCAACTCCCGAACAAGACCGTTTGTTGATCCGCCGTAATGTGGCCTTGCTGGAGAACTGGCAGATTCAAACAGGTAGTCGTCGAGGAGGCTGGACTTATTCCGCCAAAGGAACCTCGGACAGCGGCGACAATTCCAATGCACAGTTTGCACTACTCGCTTTGCACGAAGCAGAAAAAGCAGGTGTTAAAGTCGGCCATAAAACTTGGGAGTTAGCACAGGATTATTGGATACGCCTGCAGCATCCTGACGGATCCTGGGGTTACGACGAAGTAAACCCCGGTACGGGCAGTATGACCTGCGCCGGAATTGCATCGCTGGTGATCGCTTCCGGTCGTTTTACCAACGACGCATCGGTGTCTGCAAATGGACAAGTTCTGTGTTGTGGACAGGCAAAAACGGAGCATAAATCTGAGCAACACATTCACCATGGTTTGCAGTGGCTTGGAAAACATTTTTCCATGCATCATAATCCGGTAGCGATCAACCGGGCAAACGCCGGTCGGGCTTGGGTATTTTACTATCGTTATGGTGTAGAACGCGTGGGAAGGCTAACAGGCCGTCGTTTCATCGGTCGTCACGACTGGTATCGCGAAGGTGCAGAAGTACTGACCGCAAACCAAGATTCTTTGCGAGGATTCTGGCGCGGAACGGGTAGCGCGGAATCCGATCCGACAATCGCAACCGCTCTAGCGCTGTTGTTTCTCGCCAAAGGCCAACGCCCCGTATTGGCTGCCAAGCTAAAGCATGGGGACAATGAAGATTGGAACCAACATCGGAGCGATCTGGCAAATCTAACCCGTTATACAGAGCAAGCCTGGGGACGGGACATGACCTGGCAAATTATCGACATCCAGGCCGCCAATGCCAGGGACTTGCGACAAGCTCCTGTCCTTTTTCTCAGTGGTCGCGATGCGTTACAGCTAACCGAAGACCAGCAACAGGAATTACGATTCTATGTTAACCAGGGTGGGTTTATTCTGGCAGAAGCATGTTGCGGTGGGAACGGATTTGATCGAGATTTTCGCCGCACGATGCGACAAATTTTCCCCAACAATCCACTACGGGAACTCCCCTACGAGCATCCAGTTTGGTATGCCGAGGCAAAAGTAGACCCCGAATTCGCACCTCAAAAATTGTGGGGCATTGATACCTGTTGCCGGACTAGCGTGATCTACTGCCCGGAAAACCTGTCATGCTATTGGGAGCTAGGACACGAACAACGGCTACGGAATTTTCCAGAAGCGGTGGAAAAAAAGATCACAGCCTGCCACAACCTAGGTGTCAATGTATTGGCGTATGCAACTGGACGAGAATTAAAAAACAAACTGGACACCATTCAGATCGCCGAACGCCATCCAGTCGAACCGGCAGATTCGCGAGGTGTTCTGGTGGTCCCCAAATTGCGCCATGGAGGAGGCAGTGATGACGCCCCCCTGGCATTTTCCCACTTAATGGATGCCATGAATCGCGAACTCAAATTCCGTGTGAGCCGTCGCAAGCTCTTGTTATCTGCCACCGATCCGACGTTGCCCGATTATCCCGTGGTGTTTATGCATGGACGACGTGAATTTCGATGGAGTGCGGAGGAGCGCGCCAAGCTCGCTATTTTCCTCAAACGTGGAGGCGTTATCCTGGCCGATTCAATCTGTGCCAGTGATAATTTTTCGGACTCATTTAGAAGAGAAATCCAAGGATTGGTTCCCGAAGGTATCTGGCAAGCGGTCCCTCCCGACCACATCATGTTGACCCGTGAGTTGGGTGGATTTGACTTGGAGCAAGTCGTGCGCCGTGATCCTCAAATCCGCGCTAAGAATGATCCCTTACAGGCCCAGTTCGTGTCCGCGGTTCCACGATTGGAAGGTTTGTTAATCGATGACCGTTATGCCGTCATCTTTTCACCCTACGATATGAGTTGTGCATTGGAAAACACCCCATCATTAGAATGCCAAGGATACATTCCGGAAGACGCCACCCGCATTGGAATCAATCTCGTGCTGTATGCATTGCAGCAGTAAAAACGTTGGGCCGTTTGCCAACCTACCCAACACTCAACCACACTTTTTACTAACTCATGACGCCTACCATTCATTCACGTCGCCTGTGGTGGTCCACTCCAAATTGCAGCCAGTTGTTGTTCCTCTTCGGTCTGGCAATCATTGTTCGATTCCCGGTGTTATGGAACTCGTCTGCCAGCATCTTAGTCGATACCGACGGTTACGTCGCACTGGCAGATAACCTTAATGCACACGGGGTTTATGGAACTGGCAAGAAACCGACCGCATATCGACCACCTCTGTATCCCCTGCTGTTATCCGTCGTGCAACGATTACCTTTCACAAAACTAGTTGCGATCGGGATACTGCACCTAGTCTTAGGACTGGTAACAATTTACATGGTGCTGCGATTGGCTGAGGACTGGAAAATTGGATCTTGTGCTCTGATCGCACCGACGCTGGTGATACTCGATCCAATCCTCATACATCATTCTGCTAAACCCATGTCTGAGACGTTGGCGACTTGCTGTGCCACGCTGTGCTTGACCTGTTTGACTCGTGCTAGTCGGCAACAGTCCTGGTCTGCGATGGCTCTAGTTGGACTAACATTCGGGATCTCGTCACTCTGTCGTCCACACTTCCTCGCCTGGATGTTAATCATTGCCATGTACCTTATCTGGACGGCCATGCATTACCAGGAACGTTGGCCACGAATCGTAGTCTTGGTGGGAACATGCGGATTGGCCTTGGCACCCTGGACCCTACGTAATGAGTTGTTCCTGGATCGTCCTGTTATCACCACGACACATGGGGGATATACGTTTCTGTTAGGAAATAACCCTTCTTTTTACGCATATCTGCGGCAACTACGCTGGGGAGAAACTTGGAACGCTTCCGGCGTGATCCCTTCCCGCCACGACGTACAGGATGAATGCCAATACGACCGGACTTGCTACCAGCATGCCTGGCAATCCATTCGAAAGGAACCTGGCATGGCTGCCTGGGCTGCTCTAGTCAAAGCAGGTCGACTTTGGTGTCCACTGCCACATCGACAACACGAAAACGAAAGGGCCGCATCCTACGTCATGCGATATTGTATTGCCGGCTGGTACATGACCATGTTTGCATTAGCGCTTTACGGTGTTTGGACCCAACGATCGTTCATGGCCAGATTTCCCTGGGTCTGGGTAGTATTCATGTGTCTGGCTTGGACTGCAGTTCACACGTTCTATTGGAGCAATCTTCGTATGCGTGCACCATTAATACCCGGAATCTCGCTGTTGGCTGCATTAGGTGCCAACAGTCTTTCGATTTGGCAAAAAAAAACTGATCAGTCCCTTCCTGTGTGATGGTACGGGACGTAATCTACCGTTATCATTCGGAAAATAAACCGTGTTGTTTCATCGAAACAACAACCCTATCACCCCACCTGAAAGGAGCATCCCATGGGAGCCCAACAGAAAGCTGAAGAACTCGGAATTTCACTGGAACCCCTTGAACCCGGTTATTTGAATTTATGTATTAGAAGTGGAAATCTGCTAATTACATCGGGGCACACAAGTGATCTCACAGGAGTGCTTGGCAAAAATGTCTCCGTCGAAGAGGGATATGCAGCCGCAGCTGATTGTGCCCGCAAGATTCTACGCTCGGTCTACAACACACATGGTTCGCTTGATAACTTGCGGGTCCTCAAATTATTGGGATGCGTTTATTCGGCACCCGACTTTATCGAACAACATCTCATAATCAATGGTGCAAGTGATTTACTGCATGAGCTTTATGGCAAGGATGGTGACGGATATCATGCACGCAGTGCGGTGGGATTTGCAGCGTTGCCTACGGGAGCAGCTGTCGAAATCGAAGCTATTTTCGAAATTAAGCAGTAAACCGCGTTTGGCCAAGCATTCAGTCGACGGTCAAAATATCGCGCAATTCCCTGGCAAAGGTTGCACGCATGTCAAGCGCAAACGTGCGTGCCAAACGGGTTAGTGCGACGTCAAATGCCCTGCCTTTCAGGTGGACGATTTGTGCATATTGTTTTTCGACTAAACTCGTATCATACAGTACGCCGCGCATCGTCACTGGCTGATCATATAAAAATGCACCGTGGCCCACGCCATCGGCGAACGTCTGTAACGTTTCCGCCACGATAAGCCCAATGCGGCTTGGTTTGCCAGATTCCATACGAGGTACAATATAATCAGTAATTGTGTGCCTCATGAAATCACTCACGAACGGTAAAATTTTTCCGGTAACCGATCGAGTTCCTTCGGGATAGATCATCACTGGCCTACCAGCATTGACTGAAAGAAATATTTCGTTGGCGACTCGTTGGCGTTCTTTCTTTAAGCCGACTGCAGCTTGTTTAATTTCGTCCCAGGTACCTTTCCCCTGTAGTTTTTGCAAACGGTCATTCCCACAAACGACAATTGGATTCGGTTTGCGCACTGCACATGCTTTAATGTACTGTGTTGGTGGCCAGCAATAATTAATCAAACTTTGTCGTAGAACATAGCGCGTCGAATCTGGAACCAATAGGGTACTGAACAGCACTTCCAACCCTCCCTGAGGACCACCTTTCCGCTTCGGACCTTGGTGATTTCCGAAATAGAGGTCACAATCTGCAATTTGGTTAACGTTTTGTCGCTGTAAACGAAACACACCCTGTTTATGCATCGCGTTGAGCATGGCCCGGGTCTCTCGGGTAAGATGGCACCAGGGCAGAATCGCTGATCTTAGAAAAACCTTGATCAGCGCGTTAAAGAACGTCTTGTGGTGCACCGCTGGAAGTGCCCGCTGGCGAGCGTGTTCGGTGCGCTGTCGATAAAGCTCGTCAAGAGATTGCATAGTACATAATTCGAGAACTTAGTCCTTGAGAAAACCGATCATATCAGAATGACTACCCCCTCCACACTGCCCCCGACCTATCATGCATTCCTTGATCGCTCAGTGGCAATGAGTTAAATTACTACATGGAGTTAAGTTACTACATGCTCTAATTTCGACCACACCCAAACATTTACTCTTCTTTCAACAAAAAACCTATGTCCAATCCAAAAATCACGATCACTCCCTTCGCCATGGTCAAGGATCAAGGACCAGGTCTCGACTTGTTGGAACAAGCTGGTTTTGAGGTTCATCTGCTTTTAGACCAACCACTAGCACTCGGAAAGGTTCCCGAGAGCTATACCATAGAGGCATTACGTGGTACCTCCGCACTGATTGCTAGTGGTGAATACCTGACTGCCAACGTGCTGAAAGCGTTGCCGGATTTGAGGGTAATCGCACGTTTTGGAGTCGGTTATGATCGCATTGACATCGACGCTGCCACCGCACGTCATATTCCAATTGCCATCACGGCCAATTCAACACATCACGCCGTGGCGGAACATACCATGTCGTTATTATACGCCGCAGGCCGAAACATATTTACCAACGATCGCCAGACCCGCGCCGGAATGTGGCCGCGCGACTTGCTGCCTAGTTTACGTGAACATACTCTCGGAATTGTCGGCTTGGGCCGTGCGGGTCGCTGCCTCGCATTGCAGGCATTAGCCATTGGCATGAAGGTTATTGCCAATGACCAGTATCCAGACGAATCCTTCTCTGCTCAGCACGACATTTCATTTGTCAACCTGGAAACACTGTTGCAGCAATCGGATTATGTTTCACTCCACTGCCCGTTAACCAACGCTACCAAAGGATTGATCGATCACGAAGAACTTTCCAAGATGAAACCCGGAAGCGTGCTGGTGAATGCTTCCAGAGGAGGTGTGGTTGTGGAACAGGCGCTATTCGATGCTTTGCAGAGTGGCCATTTGCGTGCAGCGGGACTCGATGTTTTTGAAAGTGAACCCGCTTCGACAGACAATCCTTTGTTCCAGTTAGACAACGTTGTCGTCACATCTCATCTGGCCGGTGTCGATCGCATATCCAATCGTGACATGGCACTGGAATGTGTCGACAATGTCCTGAAACTTTGGCAAGGTGAATGGCCTAGCGGCAGCATTGTAAATTCCAATCTCCAAGAGGGATGGCATTGGAAGTAGCCATTAAACTGCTTTCCCATTTGCACCATTTAAAAACCAGATTTTAAAAAGAAGGCCTGTGCTAATTTTTCATCAACCGTTCCACTTCGTGTGCTACCAGCTTCGGATCATCCTGACGCACAAAATAATCAATCCGTTCCTGAGGAATACCTAGCTTCAGAAGATGGCCTGAAATTGTTTTCCAGTACCGTTCACGGCGTTTGCCTTCCGCCAGATACAACTCCGTCACTTGCTCTTGCAATTTTTGCAAAGAGATCGTGTCCCGATTCTGATAGTAATTTTTGATTATTTTTTCCTGGTGTCGTGTATATTTCGGATTCATATAACTACTCTGTGGGAAAGTGTTAAGCGAAAAACAGTCATTGTTGTACCGTTGCATTTTTAAGGTTTTGCCACGATGCCTCATGACATCCACTATTCTGGATCGACCAGAATCCCTGGGAACTAGCTTCATTCGTGACAATTCGAGTTCCGGAAAACATGTATCAAAAACTGAATTACCAACTATACTCAAGGTGTAAGACCCACCCCAGCTAGCTCCACTTAACGCATTACTTCCAGCGTGCTAAACTAGTGGTGTCCTCAACCAAATGTCAACCGCAGGCTCTAATAGGTAAGAGTGGATAAGACTATGCCGATTGTTAAATTCGTCAAGGAAAAAAAAGAAATTGAAGTTTCCGCTGGTGCCAACTTACGAGTCGAAGCAGTCAAGGCTGGAATCAATCTTAACTGCGCCATAAGTGGAATCAGCGATGGAGTGGACAATTTCTCCAAAACGGTTTCAAAATACTTAAATTGCCATGGTTTTGGGATGTGTGGAACCTGCCGTATACTCATCACACAAGGTATTGAAAACACAAATTCCCTCACCCTTCGGGAAAAGGCAAAATTCAAATATGTACCAGTTCCGGATCCGCTTCCATGCCTAGCCTACCTCGGCAATGAGGATTCGATGCGCCTTGCCTGCTGTACACAGGTTCATGGGGACATCGATGTCGAATCGACACCAGAGCTGAACCTGTTCGGTGATAATTTTTTCAGCTAGTGGTTACATCCAATTCACCTTGACGGGCAGGATGACTACGACACGCGCTCTCATGAAACAAATTCTGGCAGTCGTCAAACCTTATCTGGCTGAAAAAGTGCTGGAGGGTCTCAAACGGGCCCCTCTTCAAGCATTGAGTGTGCGCGAGGTAAAGGGTTATGGTCGTCAGAAAAATTACCTGGATCAATATACAGACACAGAATATTCCCTGGCATTTCTCCCCAAAGTCGAAATTAGTCTGTGGGTAGAGGATGTACGAGCCGAAGAAACCGTGCGCCGAATCGTTGAAGTGGCAAGAAGCGGCCGCATGGGAGATGGCAAGATATTCGTATTATCCACCGAACCAGCTGAAACAGTAATCGACCTTTAAATACAATATTATTAAGTTTGAAAATCCTGAACGGCCGACTGGAGTGCGACCAGAGCGAACCCCTTCTCTTTTGTCCGACAAGCTCGCTAAGACGCTACTCTGCCCGATCACGATTGACCACATTGAGAACCAATGAGTGAGGAATTCGTGTGAAACCACGAGACTATTTACAAGTGCATCCCAGCGATGACATGATGGTAGCCCTTACTAATCTGGCAACTGGCCAAGACATTATACAGGGTAACAATGAGTTTCAGTTGACTGAACCTGTCACGGCAAAACACAAATTTGCTACAAAGGGTTTTCGGGCTGGGGACTTGTTGCGTATGTACGGTATTGTCGTGGGGCGTGCTGTCCACGATATCCAGCAAGGAGAACCAGTCACCACACAAAATTTGGTTCACGCAACCGAATCATCTAATACAGCGCAGCATCGTGAGGTTTGGCAACCACCAGATATATCACGTTGGACTGACACGACATTTCAGGGGTTCTTTCGAGAGGATGGTCGAGTTGGGACAAGGAATTACTGGATTGTTGTCCCTCTTGTTTTTTGCGAGAACCGTAACTTGCAAGTCATCCAAGACGCCTTGATCGAAGAGTTGGGCTATGGTCGCGATCGACGTTATCAGTCACAAACTCGCCGCTTGATCGAATTATATCAGGATGGGTTACCAACCAGTGAAATCCTGGAAACAACTCTCGAATTTGAAACTCAAACGGCACCTGGGCAACGTATCTTCAACAATCTAGACGGTATTAAGTTTCTACGGCACGAAAGTGGTTGTGGCGAGTCCTATCAAGATTCATTGTCACTTTGTGGTTTATTAGCAGGATATATCAATCATCCTAACGTCGCAGGTGCCACCGTACTCAGCCTCGGTTGTCAAAAAGCTCAAATAGAAGCCTTGGAAACACAAATTCAACGCCGTAATACAGATTTCAAAAAACCACTATACATTTTTGAGCAACAACAGCTGGGCACGGAGTCAACAATGCTCAGCGAAGCAATCAAACATACATTTGCAGGCCTGATTTCCGCTAATCAATCACAGCGCGAGTCTGCACCGTTAAACCAAATCTGCCTGGGCGTAGAATGTGGCGGATCAGATGGTTTTTCGGGAATCTCTGCAAACCCGGCCATCGGTCATTGTAGTGATCTGATAATAGCACTCGGTGGATCAGTTATTTTGTCAGAATTCCCTGAACTGGCAGGCTGCGAACCCGAATTGGCCAGCCGTTGTGTCAGTGACCAAGTCGCAAACCGTTTTCTGCAACTGATGCAAAACTATGAACAACATGTAATCGCACAAGGAGATGGTTTCGACAAAAATCCTTCACCAGGTAATATCCGTGACGGCCTGATTACCGATGCGATGAAATCGGCTGGAGCAGCACGTAAAGGAGGAACCTCGCCGGTTGTGGATGCTATCGATTATCCCGAACCGGTACAACATACCGGCCTGAATCTGTTGTGCACGCCAGGTGGTGATGTCGAGTCAACAACTGCCATGGCCGGTTCAGGTGCCAATGTCATGTTCTTCTCAACTGGCCTCGGTACACCAACTGGTAACGCCGTCTGCCCAGTGCTAAAAATATCATCCAATTCGACAACATCACAGCGCATGCCAGACATTATTGACATCGATGCCGGTGGAATCGTCAACGGCACGGCCAATGTGGAACAAGTCGGGGAACAATTACTAGAAGCTGTCATTGAAACAGCCAACGGCTCTCTCTCCAAAGCCGAACAACTTGGTCAGGATGACTTTATTCCTTGGAAACGGAATTTGACCTTCTGACCTGATGAATACGGATCCGGGATGTGTTCGCTTTTTACTATACCATCTCAACTGTAGTGCAACGGACCACTTGTTTCAGGACACATCCACGAATACAACAAACCTATGCAACAATACCTGGAATTAATGCAAAATGTGATGCAACACGGTATCCGCAAGGAAGATCGTACGGGAACCGGCACCTTAAGCCTGTTTGGCCGACAAATGCGATTCGATTTGTCAGCCGGTTTTCCCTTGCTGACCACCAAAAAATTACACCTCAAGTCGATCATTCACGAATTATTGTGGTTTCTGGGCGGCGAGACCAATGTACGGTATTTGCAGAACCAAGGTGTAACGATCTGGGATGAATGGGCAGATGAGCAAGGCGAATTAGGGCCGGTTTACGGTCACCAATGGCGTCATTGGCCAGCGGAAGACAGTCAGGGCATCGATCAAATCAGTGATGTTATTCGAAGAATTCAAGATGATCCTGATTCACGTCGCCTGATCGTCAGCGCATGGAATGTAGCAGATCTACCGAAGATGGCATTGCCACCTTGTCATCTACTTTTTCAATTTTACGTGGCGGAACAGCCGACAAGTGGACAACGTCAACTATCTTGCCAGCTGTACCAGCGCAGCGCTGACTTATTTCTCGGTGTACCCTTCAATATCGCTTCCTATGCTCTCCTGACAATGATGATCGCACAAGTCACCGGTCTCGTACCTGGGGAGTTTGTGCACACTTTGGGCGACGTTCACCTTTACCAAAACCACCTGGACCAGGCTCGAACGCAAGTCGAACGCACCCCACGGCCACTACCGACAATCCGACTAAACCCACGGATCGATTCAATTTTTGATTTCTGCTTTGATGATTTTACTTTAGAAAATTACGACCCCCACCCTCTCATCAGGGCCCCGATTGCGGTCTGATCAAACTCAATCGTAGCGTAGCGCCATGACCAGAAAGTGGGAGTTCTATAAGCTTAGGCGGCAATTCGGCAGCTTCGAATGCTGCAGGCCACTTACTCGTTGTCGAGCCTTGTTGTGACCATTTTTCGTCTGTAGGTCGGACTTCCAGTCAATGCAAGTTCCACATTGCCCTATCTCATACGAGATTATCCAATGATTTCTCTGATGGTTGCTTTATCAAACAATCACGTGATTGGTCGCGATGGTGATTTGCCGTGGCATCTCAGTGAAGATCTGCGCCGGTTTAAAAAACTGACAATGGGACATACCATTGTCATGGGTCGCAAAACTTACGAGTCAATCGGTCGCGCATTGCCTGGCAGGACATCCCTCATCATCACACGACAAACTGATTTTTTGACAACGGCTGACGTGACAACATCATTGCCCCCAGCAAATGACAGCACCAAGGTCAAAACCGCATCTACTCTAGAAACTGCATTCGCAATTTCAACGACCGATGAAGAAATTTTCGTGATTGGCGGCGCACAGATTTATGAGCTTGCTCTACCCCATGCTGATCGTCTGTATTTGACACGGATCCACGCCGATATAGAAGGTGACACTTATTTTCCCAAGATTGACTGGGACGAGTGGGTCTGTGTCGAAGACAGTGGAGTCCAAACGTCATCCAGCATTCCGTTTCCCTACAGCTTTCAACTGTTCCAAAAAGCACAAAACAAACCCGCTTAGCGTGACTTCCAATGCCAACGACAGCAGCAATCCACGTGTTTTCCATATCACGCCCGGTCAACCGGAAACGTCATAACTTGCGATATACTGGATGCACCCACAGCTAGCATGACCAAGCGGTCCCAGCCCAAAGCGACACCGGTGCAACGTGGTAATCCCTGCTGCATGGCCGCTAACAGCTGGCTTTTCTCTGGCAAAGAGTACTTTCCGTCAGCTTTTCTGGCAACGTTCGCCTGCCGATTACGCTGCTGTAATTCATCCGGGTCGATCAGTTCATGGTATCCGTTCGCCAACTCGACTCCTTGCACATACAACTCAAAGCGCTCGGCAACTGGCGGATCATCCGCCCGAATAGTCGCCAAGGCAGCTTGACTCGCCGGATAATCGAACAGAATAGTTGCTCCATCCGTACCTAGCTGTGGTTCCACTTTCTCTGTCAGCAGCAAGTTGAGCCACGTGTCACGATCTTCACTCAGCGCATCAGGAAGCGAAAGTCCGTATTTCTTACTGACTTGCCGCAAATCCGTCATCGAACAACGATGCGGATTGATATGGACATACTCCTCAAAGGCAGCCTCATAGCTCACACACAAGGCAGACCCCGTGCCCAACAACGTGGCTGTGAGATCAGATAGCAGTTGCATCCCATCCTGCATGGAATCGTCGCGCCGATACCATTCGACAATGGTAAATTCTGGGTTGTGCAATTCACCAGATTCGCCAGCACGGAACGCACGGGTTACTTGGTAAATTGCTTGACCACCTGACGCCATCAGTCGTTTCATACCGAATTCAGGTGATGTTTGCAGCCACATGCGACGACCACATTCTGGAAACCGTGGGTCATCAGGCAACAGAACTGAAAGCGGGTCGAGATGTCGGTCCACCACCACGTCAGCTGACATCAATGGAGTTTCCACTTCCAGAAAACCCCGCTCTTCAAAGAATTTTCTAAGGCGATTCAATAACCCAGCCCGCAGTCGTAATTGATCCCAGCCCGCAATGGGACGGTAATTGTCTGCTGGCATTTCAATCCTGTTTTACAGAATGCATTATCTAACAGAGGGCTGTACATTTTCGACAACTGAAATGGTAACACCATTCAGCGAAAACATTTTGTGTGCGTGCCAGTAGGAAATGCACACAATCACAGTTCGGGGCATCATCTTTTCAATAGTTGGAAAGATCGCTATCGACTCAGCTAGAACATAAAACAATTAGACAGGCTTGCGCCGATATATCGTCCATGTGCACGTATGGCACACCCAGCATGAAAGACTCTTTACACGACCTATGCTATCAACCTGACAAAGGCGGAACCTGTTGGAATGGTTACCGGCACCTGCGTTTTCCGTAAAACAATCAAGCTACGTATGGAGCGCAAATCCCGTACAGACAACCATTAAGATTTTACACGTTCTACATATTCTCCCGATCGGGTATCAATTTTAACCACGTTACCAATTTCAATAAATGCTGGGCATTGAAACTCACCACCTGTTTCAAGCTGTACAGGTTTAGTAACATTCGTTGCCGTATTTCCTTTGGCTGCAGGTTCGCAATACTCGACAATCAGTTCTACTTGGTTAGGAGGGGTTATTGTGACAGGCAGGCCATTGAACAGCATCAATTGACACGGCATTCCTTCTTTGAGGTACTTCCAGGTATCATCGACCTGTCCAGCATCGAGTTCATACTGTTCATAAGTGTTGTTGTCCATGAAAACAAAAGTATCCCCCTGGCGATAGAGATACTGGGTAGCGAGCTCTTCCACATCGGCAGCTTCAAGCGAATCCCCTCCCTTGTAAGTTCGATCCAGTACCGTTCCGCGGATTAAATTTTTTAATCTGCATTTGTAAAATGCGTTCCCTTTGCCAGGCTTGACAAAGTTCATTTCCACCATCAAATAAGGGTCGCCGTCAATTTGAACTTTGAGGCCTTTACGAAAGTCGCTCGTACTGTAACTGGCCACGATGAATTCCTTCCATTTCAATTGATTCGAGTTGGTGCTCGAATCATCACTCACACCACTATGGATATTGTACAGCCATGGATGATATTGTATCGTCTTTTTCTGATTCTGTCCGCACCATAAAAGGGTCGATTCCAACCTGGCAGGAATCAATAAAACGTGCTATCCGTGACCCCGTTGAACTTTGCCAGGCGCTGGATCTCCCCAGTGAAACAGCAACCTCAGCCCTACGAAGTTCTGGTTCTTTTGGCGTGTTTGTGCCTCGTGAATTCTTGTTGAAAATGAAACGAGGTGATCTGAATGACCCCTTATTGCGTCAAATTTTGCCCATGCCCAATGAGCTGGATCCCCAACCCAATTTCAGCGACGATCCTGTCGGTGATGGGTCGGCAATGCTGCTACCCGGTTTACTGCAAAAATACAACCAGAGAGTGCTTCTGGTCACGACAGGTGCCTGTGCCATTCACTGCCGTTATTGTTTCCGACGCGAATTTCCATATAGCGAGACACCTCCTGACATAAGACATTGGATGCGAGCTGTAAAACGGATTGCAAAAGATACCAGTATCCGTGAAGTGCTACTCAGTGGGGGAGATCCGCTCACGATCCGCGATGGGTTGCTTGCACAACTAGTGAACGAACTGAGCCATATTCCCCACCTACGCCGTCTGCGATTACACACGCGATTACCGATTGTGATTCCCCAGCGAGTAACACATGAACTCGTTGGTTGGTTACGTAGTACACGTCTAACGCCAATCATGGTCGTCCATGTCAACCATCCAGCAGAGTTAGGTGATGATGTAATTTCGTCGCTAAGCTACCTGGTCGACCATGGAATACCAGTTCTCAATCAAGCCGTATTACTGCGCGGCATCAATGACGATCTGAATACGTTGACAAGTCTCTGTGAAACACTAGTGGATGCCCGTGTTATTCCATATTACCTGCACCAACTAGATCGAGTGACCGGCACTGCCCATTTCGAGGTGAGCGTGGACCGTGGACAGCAATTAATCAAACAGCTTCGTGAGCGATTACCGGGTTATGCCGTTCCTCAGTATGTTGCTGAGTTACCGGGGGCAACCAGTAAAACAGTTCTCGTCTAATGTTATAAATCGTACTTCATTGGTTTCTGGTCATTTTTTCATTTTTGATTGTTTTTGCTACTTGCATCACCGTGCTCTCCCACAATCTTCAAGTTGGGACCGCCCCACCAGCTCGAATCACAAAACCAAATTTGTAACACGGTAGAATTGTTGTTTGGGATAATCCATGACCCACCTTAGGGTTCCTGAAAGACGCAATAATCAGCGAAATTTTGTTCGCTAGGCTGCAAAATCCTTCTTTTTTCTATCTAAGTCTGGCGTGACACTGACTCGCTTGGTTTTCTACTCCAAACAAAGCTTCAAAAAAATCTCGCAGTCTCGGTCAAACTTCGCTAGCGGTCGGCAAGACGGATGGTTTTTCTAATCAAAGTTGTACATAATGCGTCCCTCGAAGGAAATTCTTCTTCGATTCGGTGGAACCCACATTGATGGTGGGCACCTAGGCGAACCGACCAGGGAGTCGCATAAAATATGACAAGTTCTATCCGCATACTAGCTACTGCTTTTCTCTCAGGCGTCTTTACCATAGGGCTGGCTGGTGCCCAGGAAACAACTAGTGAGCATGATGTTGACAACGACCCAGGTTTAGTCGAACTCGATCGCGCAACAGAACTTCGTCTGACAGCGGATTCCATGGCAGACTTGCAGCGGATCGTCAGACTCTGTGAATCGGCGATGAAATTGGGAATCGATGAGGAAAACACCAAGTATGCAGTCGAGTTGATGACTGCAGCCCTGTATGAACATGCTTCGCGTCTGAGTCAGCCCTTACTGGCCAAGCAAGGCCGTGATCGACAACGACAAGCTTTGTTGACTTTGGCACTCAAGGACCTCAACCGGTTGATGGAAATCGATGACACGTTGGCTGCAGCACATATCCTGCTGGCACGACTCCATTTGCTGCCTGGTGGTGAACGCAAGACGGCGTTGACGGCAGTTAACAGGGCTATTGAATTGCTCAACGAAGGTGAAGACAAAGAACAGCTTAGTCAGGCGTACGTCGTCAAAAGCCATCTAGCCAGCAGTCCGGTCGAACAGATTGACCATCTAAATAAGGCAGTTGAAATTGATACCGAATATCTAGACGCCATTCGTAATCGAGGCTTGGTCTTGTTGAGTCAACGAAAATACCCAGAGGCAATTGCTGACTTTGAAAAGATTTTAGAAACGGATCCCAACGAATTGACTGCTTTACATGGCATTGGTGAAGCGTTTGCTGAAACAGGAAGTTTTCAACAGGCCATTGAACACACGACAAAAGCCATTGAAACCTCGCCCAACTCCTACACCAGCTACTTACTGCGTGCCAAAATATTCGTACAGGCAGACAAACCGACAGAAGCTTTAGCGGACCTTGATAAATCAATTGATATTTTCCCCAAGAATATACCTGGGTTCATGGCTCGCGCCCAGTTACGACTGCAGCGACAAGAGTTTGAATTGGCACTGGCCGATATCAACCGGGTACTGGAGTTGAGTCCGCAGCTTCCTCAAGCCATCCTGTTTCGTTCCGTTATCTTTGAGATGTCAAATCGTTTGCATGACGCCATTAACGACATCGACCAATTACTACGCCAAAATCCTACTAACGTCGAATTACAGCTCCAACTAGCACGTCTTTACGGATTAGATCAACGTCCTAGCAAAGCGATTAAAATTTACGATGACATACTACAGCAGGATCCAGCCAGCGCATTTGCACTTCGTGGTCGGGCGGATAGCCTTCTCAACACGGGACAACAAGCCGCAGCCATCCAAGCCTATGAACAGGCACTGCAACATCTTCCAGAAGATAGCGGGATCCTTAACAATCTTGCCTGGGTCCTGGCTACATCACCAGATGACTCATTGAGAAATGCCGAGCGCGCACTCGAATTAGCGTCTCAAGCTTGCACAATTACGGAATTTAAATTAGCGCATATGCTCAGCACACTGGCAGCTGCTTACGCTGAACTGAGCGACTTTGAAAACGCAATCAAGTATTCAACTCAGGCTGTCGCACTGGCGAATGAAGATAAGATGAAAGCCCAATTGCAGAAAGAACTCGCATCATACATGAACAAACAACCATGGCGAGAAATCCAGAATCTCATTGAAAAACCAGATCCCGAACCACCCAGTCCAGATGATTTGTCAATAGAATAATGTTACAGGTAAAAGAATTGTGCCTAGATCATCATGAGTAACAAAGACTTATTTAGCCTGTCAAATGAAACGGCCGCCGTCATTGGTGGTACAGGAGTCTTGGGAAGTGCCATCGCCGAAGCATTGGCTAGTTTTGGGGCACACGTCGCCATCATCGGTCGTAACCAAGAACGAGGCATGGAACGAGTCGCCAGTATCAAAGCGGCTGGGGGCAATGCCACCTTCCAGTCGGCGGATGTACTTGACATGAATTCGCTTCGTCAAGCACACGATTCTATTGCCAATCAATGTGGTACAGTCACAGTACTGGTCAATGCCGCCGGGGGAAATAATCCTGATGCTACCTTGCCCCCCGGCAGCAATTTCTGTGAATTACCCTTAGATGCTTGGCGCCAAGTGTTCGATCTCAATTTGGTGGGGGGGGTCCTACTTCCCTGTCAGGTATTCGGCCAGGCAATGCTAGATAAAGGCCGTGGTAGTATTATCAATATCGCATCCATGTCGGGAATGACACCATTATCTCGTGTCGTGGCCTACTCCGCTGCCAAAGCAGCGGTCATCAACCTGACTCGTTTTTTGGCACGTGAATGGGCCTCGCAAACAGTACGGGTAAATGCAATCAGCCCTGGATTTTTCCCGGCAGAACAAAACCGTGCTTTATTGTTCAACCAAGACGGCAGTTATTCCGAACGTGGAAACCAGATTATTGGCCATACACCAATGGCACGTTTTGGCGAACCGCAGGAATTGGCTGGTATCGTGGTCTGGCTGGCGGCACAGCAAGCTTCTTCATTCGTCACAGGACAAAACATCGCAATTGACGGTGGTTTTTCGTCGATGACTATTTAGAAATGTGTCATCAAAATACTTCTTTCGTTGATGAAACAAGTCTCGGACTAGCCATCACCGGCCAGCGAATGCCTACTGGAATGACTAATCAGCGTGGAGAAATCTGTTTCCTTGCTAGCGAATCGTCAATATTAATCTACGTGGACCAATAGATTAGCTAGACCGTCTTCCGGATCTATCGTCACGTCCCATTTGGTTCATGCCAGCCGCTATAACATGATCGAAAACATGCTTCGGCTCTTTTTCCACCTCCGAATTTTTCGCCTTCATTGCCTTTGACAACGGGGCAAGCATCTTGCGATGAAACTATTTTACTATCAAGACAAATTCGGGAATTTCGGTGACGACCTCAACCCGTGGCTTTGGGATCGATTGTTACCCGGCATCTTCGATGATGACCCGTCTGAACTATTTGTTGGCATTGGCACACTACTTAATCACAAATTGCCGACCGTCCCTCGCAAGCATATTTTCGGATCTGGTTTTGGATATGGAAGCCCGCCAATCATTGATGACACTTTTGTTTTTCACGCCGTACGTGGACCACACACAGCTAAGATACTCAACATTAACACAAAGTTTGTCCTGACGGATCCCGCTATTCTCATCCGAACAATCGACGTACCCAAAGCGCCACACACGCTTTACAAATTCGGTTTTGTACCACATCATCTCAGTGAAAATCACTTTCATTGGGGTCCGCTATGTGCATCCCTTAATATTCACTACATCTACCCCAGCAAAGACATTGACCATGTGCTTCTCGAAATTTCAAAATGTGAAACTCTTCTTTGTGAAGCCATGCACGGTGCGATTATTGCTGACGCATTACGTATCCCCTGGATACCGGTCATTTGTTATGACCACATCGATGCATTGAAATGGATGGATTGGTTGAGCACCGTCAACATTCATTACGACCCTATAGCACTTCCAGCATTATATGAAAATATTCCGAGTTCACCTTTCTATTCTTCCGTTAAATACCATTGGGACAAGTTAATATACCGAACTGGCTTGCGACACAAAAATCCTGACAATCCTCCTCCAAGAAATAGCTCGCCACGAGACATTCAAACTGCCACAGAGTGGATCCTGCAGGCAACAACGCAACCAGCATGTCTAAGTGACATCACGACATGTGACATGCTGACACAGAAATACTTGTCGTTAATCGAATGCTTTTTACAGATGCGTGGTCATTCCTCATAGCAAAACATGTTTTAGCTATAGGATTGGATTTTTGTTCGCAACTTCCATTTGTCATGCCAACTTCTTCACCATTGCTAGAAATATTTTTTGCAATGCAAAAATTTCGACCACATTGTTTCAGCTATGATCGCAACACCGTTTCATACAAGTTGTTGTTTTTGGCAGGCTGCTTGGGACTGTCTCACCAGAAACGCAGTATTACAACATGTCTCAACAGAAGCTACCAAATACCCTGCTCCGGATCGTAACCTAATGCATCACCGCGACCCAAATAGTGATCAGCCTGTTCATGACGATTCTGCTTTTGGTAAAGCAATCCCAGGTGGTGATAAATGACTGCCAGATAATGGTCATATTGTGTGCGTTGTTTTTCGCGCAATCCCACGTGGCTAATCTGATCAATCTTACGGATCGCAAAATCATAATCCTGTTCCGCTAACTCGGTCGCCCGAACAAGATCGATCTCGGCAGAGTCAAGATTGCCAAGCAGATAGTGAAGATAGCCCCGTGTATCGAGAAAAGAAGCTCTTTCATCCCCAACTATTTGAATCGCTTGTTGAACATCTTCCAGTCCCTCGTCCAATTCAATTTCCCCTAACGCTCGATAGTAAGCACGATTGTTGAGAGCATTATCCAGAGGAAGATTCGTTGAAGCACGATAGATTTCCACGATCCGGTCTTGATCTCGAATTGCCTCCTTGTGACGTCCTAAACGTTGGTAGATCTCAGAACGCGTTACATAGCCATCCAATTTGTCCGGAGACCATTCGATAGACCGGTTGATATAACGGATGGCTGCCTCACTGTCGCCAACTAAATATACTTCCAGCGCCGCAGCATGATACCAATTTGCTACCTCCCGGGGGGTCAAGTAAAATGCCAGCGTGACCAACACCACCAGCAACATCATGTATAAGGACTTCTTCATCAAATTGGTTTGTGGCTGGTGAAAAATCAATAGGGTCGATAGTCATTACAGAATAAAAACAAGCCACGCAAACTAATACTATCTATATCATTTTTATGAGAATTCAGCAATATTTCACCAAGGTCATGGGGCATTTGTCACAATGATTTGTTTGGCAATATTGACGAAAGTTTCCCAGGGTTTTACGATCAGTGTTGAAGGTAATCTCGGCTACCAGCAATAACCCAGTACTACCAACTTCGCACTCGTCAGGAGGGAGCGTTGTATGCCACTTTTTGAAGTAGAAACAGATGGGCACATTATTATTACATGGGCAGATGATGAAGAACGTGCCCAGGCACTCGTCAATGAAAATTACGTTCACGAAAACATCATTCGTTTGACAAAACGACCGCGAGATACGTGGGTAATTTCCAAATCAGCATTAGGAATTACTGGTCAGACAGATCCTTGTGTTTTAGCCCGAGATTGTCTATCCAAAGCAGCGGGTGACAAAGTTCATGCCATTCGACTTTATATGCAGGAAACAGGTTCGGACTTGGCCGTTTCCCGCAAAGCGATTGAATCCAATATGGTCATGGGTTGGTAATTGGTCTGCCGTGCAGACGATTGGCCGTGCAGACGATTGATAGCCGCTCGTTGAACACAAGTGTGCAAACGATCAGGACCGGCAACTTATGGCTGTTATTTGGTGCGCGGAACCCATAACATCATCACTTTGCCAACGACGACCAGCTTGTCCTTGTGGACAATCACGCCACCATTCATTTAGACTTGGTCAGACTTAATTTGACCGACCACGTAGTGGAGGTATTACAAAGCTGGCAGGTCCAACCGAATTCCGTCCCTGGCTACCGCTAGACTCCCCGTTCGCCGGTGGACCAGCTGGCACGTAATTTCCCGTGCTGCCCGGTCTCCACGGCTGTGACGTTGGACTACCCGGATGTGTTACCGCATGATTCGGATGGGGTACAGTTTGTGGTACGTAAGCTGCTGGTGCAGCGGTACCCGGTGCTAGCGATTCATTACCAGGGATTGGGGGCGCGGAAACGCCGGGTCCATAAGGTGTCGAGGGAGCCGGATTGGCGTAGGAACTGCTTGCTGCCGGTGGCGCGACAGGTGGCACTGTGTAACGGCTGTCATTTCCACCATAGCCCGTTGGTTGGTTACGATACGGATTGGATGCCGGTAACCCATTCTGATTGTTGGGCGGAACACTGAACTGATTATTTTGTGGGGGCGGGGTGCCATACACATCCGATGTATTACCGGGACGAGCCGAGCGTACATCCGCCGTGTAAACATTTGCTTGTGGGTTAGCCTGCGGCGGTGGACCGGCAGAGTAAAATCCATTTTGTGCTGTACCTGCCTGTGGTGCGGCATGTGGTGCGGCATGTGGTGTACCCGCCTGTGGTGCGCCGTAGGTTGCCGAACCACCAGAGAGCTGAGTCGGGGGTGGTTCGCTGTTGTAGGTTGCCACAGATGAACGGTTGTCATAGCCACCCGTGTAATATCCGCCTGCTGCTTGTCCAGAATAGGTCACCTCAGGACGTGCAGTTCTGGGATATTGCATATTGCTAACGTTGGGAGCAGAAAACTGTGGGTTGGACGCGAGATTACCACCTGCCGAACTAGGATGATTGGGATTCAACCTGGCATGACCCTGGTCATAATTCTGGGCATAATTCTGGGCATAATTCGTTGTCGGTGGAACCGTGCTACTGGGAGAAGTCGTTGGAGCAGACGGCGTAACACTGGCGGATGGCAGCGTGGCAGACAAGCTGTCAGCGGCCACCTGAGCACCCGTCTTAGATTCACGGTCTCGGACCCAACTTAAACGTTTAATACCTGGTAGATTTTTGGCACTAGGAAGCCGCTTGATTCCAGGAAGCTTGCCAAGTCTCGGGCTGCGGCAACCGGTCATCCATAGAGCCGTGCCACAGATGATCAACAAAGTGAGGGTTTTCCTTGGCCAGATTGTTCCTGTCCTGCGCATGGCTGGTAGTTCCTCATAAGGCTTTGGGAAAGGGTGAAAGACCACATGTCCGAACGGACGAAACTGCCTTCCACCGAATTAATTTCTATCGTCAAAGTCGCTTGACGTATCTAACCGCTTGCATCTCAACCACGACGTGTCATGCCATCAGACTATTTAGCTACCGCGCTTTTTCCGCGCGGTAGTTGAAGCTGAGATAACTATCGTGTCTGTCGGCCTGATTTTCTGTCAAACCTTAAACAATCCGCAAAACTCATAAACTTTTAACAATTCTTTTTACCGGTAAATCAAACAGCCGGCAAATCAAACAGGTGGAGGAATAATAGGTAGGGTGCGCGAGCGGGTCAACGTCAAAACTTGAAGCATGCATTGAAAAAGCTAGCGCCAGCATGGCCTAGAAGCATGCGTCATAGAAAGATCGACACACGATTACGTGATTCAACACGGGACGTCAGTTGGTTGGGCACAACACCCGTTCTCGCCGTGTCACACATGACTTAAAATTTGGCGTTAACCTTTGGCTTCCTCGTAACGTCGAGCAACTTCCTCCCAATTAACAACGTTAAAGAACGCCGCAATGTAATCAGGGCGCCGATTCTGGTAATTCAAATAGTAAGCATGTTCCCAAACGTCGAGCCCTAAAATTGGGGTACCCGAAAGACCAGCCACTGCCTCACCCATCAATGGATTATCCTGGTTGGCCGTGGAACCAACGCCAAGCTTGCCATTTTGTACCACAAGCCAAGCCCAACCACTTCCAAAACGAGTCGCGGCCGCATTGGAAAATGATTCTTTTAATTTGTCAATTCCGCCCAGTTCCGCATCGATCGCAGCTCCTAGCGCACCGTCCGGCGCGCCACCACCAGGAGACATAACACTCCAAAAAAGTGAATGATTTGCATGCCCACCACCATTATTGCGAACAGCCCCTCGTTGCGCGGCAGATACAGAACTCAGATCGGAAATTACAGAAATGATATCCATATCGGCAAGCGATGACCCCGCCAGTGCATCATTCACTTTCGTAATATAAGCTTGGTGATGTTTGGTATGGTGAATCTCCATGGTGCGGGCATCAATGTGTGGCTCAAGAGCGTTATAATCATATGGAAGTTGAGGAAGTTCGTATGCCATGAATTCACCTTTTCCTAATGACTCAATTGGTAATCAAAGTGTCCAAAATAAACGAGTTTTTGTATTGCTGTCAACATAGCTGATTTTGAAGAGGTTGACAATTGGGTGGCACGGACGTGTCCAGCCGTTTTGCGAATGAGTCACACACATTTGGCTTGCGAACCATTGCGGGTTCCATGTGTGCTGCGGGTTCCAGGCATGCATTTCCCTTTTCAAGCTTCATACTCAAACCCTTTGGAGTGCTATCGAAACAACGTTGACATAATTAATATAATCCGTTTATTCCCTACTATTCATGAAATTGCTAGTGATTCTGTGACGGGAACCCAAACAGAATAACAGCGTAGAATGTGCCAAAAGGCCGATGGCTACTATAGTGCTGGAAAACGTGTCGTACCATAATCCATTGGCTGGGATCGATTACCATCCAAGCAACCAGTAATCCGGTCGACAACGGGGTTGAAGCTTGATAATACGACCGCTTGGCAAAATATGCCGCTTTGCGTCGGCCAGTCTTTTACCTCTTCGAGCGACTCAATGGACAACTATGTGTACAGCAACTAGGTGCACAGCAACATCGTCGGCAACCAATCTTCGTAAGCCAGGAATGGCCTGAGGATGGAAGTATTTTGATGGAACAGCGTTTTTCTCTCCCACTTTAACGAATCGAAAATGGAATTTCGGCATAGTGGAAATGGTGGCGACCGTCGTCGGCGTGTATTGTTTGAGGACTCTCCCTCCGTTCTAGTCGACAGTGCAGCTGCGCCAAGTGCAGCTGCGCCAAGTGCAAATGCGCCAAGTAATCCGACAAAGCCCAATGCTTCGCTTCAGTATGCTGATGGGGCCCGCGCAGAGTTTGAGTATCGACTAACAGATTTGATACCACAACGCATTTTCTCACTCACCTTAATGCTGCTTTTCGGTCTCATGGTGACCGCTGGGCTGGTAACACTCCATCAACGACACCAAACATGGGCTAAGCTCCTGGGAGTTCCTAAAGATTGTTTCGCAATATTTGACTTGTCCACAACAGCTAACCTATCATCGTGGGTTTCATCATCCACACTTGCATTGGCTGCATTTGCGGCTGTGTTAATCTACCGTCTACGACGGCACTTGGTAGATGATTACCGCGGACGGTATCGAGTCTGGCTATGGTCGGCCATGTTGTTGCTGATGATTAGTGCCAATTGTACAGCAAGCCTCGAACGACTGGTCATCAGCACTTCCATCCACTTTTCAGGTAAATTGCTCTGGGGAGATGGATATTTATGGTGGATCCTCACCGCTGCAGTGATCACGTTACCGCTAGCGATGACACTGCTGGTTGACATGCGTCACAGTTTTTTGTCATGCATAGCAATGTTGCTGGCAATCGGTTTCTATGCAGTCGCTGCAATATTACATCTCGGCTTGTTACCAATCATGTATCCTGCCGCTGCAACGTTGCAAGTCGTAGTGACGACAACAGCCACACACCTCGGTCATTTAATGGTTCTCATGTCGTTATGGACATTTGCTCGTCATGTGCTTCTGGGTGCCCAAGGAAAACTATCCGAATTTCTGGAAAAACAAACGACTGCAGTCAAAACATCTACTCAACATACAAACGAAATAGCGTCCGTCAAAACACGCGACAAAGTAAACCATGCAACGGCAAGCCACTCGTCTAAATCAACGTCGCGCCGAACAGACCTGGAAAATACTACATCAAAAACTACCAAGTCAAATCAAATAGATTTCTCCGAAGAACCGCAGGAAGATAGCGCACGCAAATTGTCCAAGGCCGAACGGAGACGCCTTCGCAAACAAGCGCGACGCCAAAACAGGGCGGCTTGATTGAAGCCTGCATGCCGGCTAGCCAAACGGAACCGCAGCAAACCTGGAAGCAACCCTATGGTCATCGTACCATGTAACCGGTAGTCTAGTGGCATTCTGCTCCGCTCGTGCAGTTACCTTTTCATGTGACATCGAATTCATCATGCTGTTAGGATCTGCATAGACAACTGCACATACCAATCCAGCATAACTGGTTAGTCTAGTTCAGGGTAATGACCAAGTAATTTAAATCATTGAATCGAAAGGGCTCGATCGCTGAAATTACTAAGCATCAACAAATGCGCACCTGAATCTACGTCGTCCCATGTCAATCATCGACGACGCAACACAATCTGCCACTTCCTCAAACGCATTGCCAACCTTATATACACAAGCCACTCAAATCAACAATCCTCCTGCTAACCGGCATCGCACATCTGGCGGTGTCCGTATCTTCGATTTATGATCCGTACTCGTTTTGCCCCCAGTCCGACAGGTTACCTACACATTGGCGGTGTGCGCACCGCCTTATTCAATTGGTTATTTGCCAGAGGTAAAGGTGGACAGTTCATTTTGCGCATTGATGATACGGACCGGGAACGCAACGTCGAACAAGCATTACAACCCATCCTGAATGGATTCCGCTGGCTGGGAATCAATTGGGACGAAGGTCCCGATGTCGGCGGCTCCCATGGACCTTATTACCAGTCGCAGCGAGCAAAGTCCCATACCGCGGCAGCCACCCAGTTGTTGGACAATGGTTATGCCTATCGGGATTATGCGACTCCGGAGGAGATTCAATCGGAACGAACCGCTGCGGAACGCGACAAGCGTCCGTTCTCTTATAGCCGTCGCTGGATGGCCACCACGGACAAGGAAGCAGCACAGTTTGAAAGTGACGGGCGAAGTGCTGTGGTACGATTGAAAATGCCGCGCGAAGGAAAATGCGTGTTTCAAGATAAAGTTCGCGGTGAGGTGATGTTTGACTGGGCACGGGAACAAGACCACGTAATTCAGCGGGCCGACGGAAGTTGCTTGTACCACTTGGCAAGCGTTGTTGATGACCAAGCTATGCAGATTTCACACGTCATAAGAGCGGAAGAACACCTCTCCAATACTCCCCGGCAAATTTTCATTGCTCAATCACTGCATTATGAGTTGCCCGAATTTGCTCACCTCCCCTACGTGGCCGAACCTGGGGGGAAAAATAAAATTAGTAAACGCAAATTAGAGAAATATCTAAAAAATCGCGATTTCAAGAAACTTCATGAGTATGGATTATCCATTGCGAATCGGACCGGGCAAACAACTACTGCAGACACTTTCAATCCCGTGATCACAAATTTCTATCAGCAAGTCGGCTTCCTGCCCGAGGCCTTACTCAATTATTTATTGCTTCTCGGTTGGTCACTTGACGACCACACGGAAAATTTTACACGTTCTCAAATGCTCGAACACTTCTCACTCGAGCGGGTTGTTAAATCACCAGCAAGTTTTGATTCCGGTAAATTACTGGCGTTTCAAGAACGTTACATGCGTGAGTTACCTCCCAAAAAGAAAATCGCGATCGTCCTGCCTTACCTGCAGCAGGCAGGCTTAGTCAGTGATCCACCGCCGTGTGACATCGCTCTCAAACTGGATCAACTTCTAAAAGCAGCTGGAGACCGGATAAAAATGGCCGGTGACATCGTCAATTTAAATGAATTCTTTATCCCTGACCATCAACTCGTTTACGAGGAAAAGGCGTTTGACAAGCGTATTCGCAACGCACCGCGGGCAAGTGAGTTATTGATTAAATTTCGAAATCAACTCTCTAACGTGTCTGCCTTTGATGCCCTATCACTGGACAAGTTAACCCACGTGTTTGTCGAATCCGAAAATATTAAGATAGGCGAAGTGATCCATGCCATCCGTGTCGCCGTCACTGGAAAATCTGTCGGCATTGGCCTGTTTGACGCAATGGCCCTCCTGGGCCGTGTAAGCTGTCTGGCTCGTATCGATCTATGCTTGGAACGGATCGCCTAAAGCTCTTGCTACAGCGTAGCAATACAAATGATTATTGCACTAGTGACGAGCACGAAAACAACGCGTCCTTTTTTTACGATTATCTTGCCAGGTTCCAGGTATCACGAGAATACTTTTCATGAACCAGTTGGTCCGTGAGCGTTTCTGGCCATGAGTGCAACGGACCGGTCAATTTCCAGGCATCCAGCAAGGCAGCATGAATCACATTACGTGGTACCACTAGATTGCAAACAAAACTGGTATGGTCTCGCTGGTGGCGGTAGTCTGGTTGTCTTGGTGGTTCCGCAAGATAACGACCTACCTCATCCAATGGAAAGTCGTACAACACCGTACCGTGGTAAAGCATGTGGGTTCGCCTACAACGCAAACTATTTCCTGAAAATTTACGTAACAATATATCACCTATCACCAAATCACTAATACCAGCGCGACTCACTTTGCTGACTTGGCGATTGAAAGCAGCAACAAGAGCATTGAGTACAAAATGATGCGCTTGTTCGATCATTTTCAGTTCGGGCCTTTTCTGGTAACTGAGAACGAGCCCATACATTAAACATCCTGGACCAGTGACGATGCTTGCGCCACCACTGCAACGTCGCAAAATAGGAACGCCGTCCCGCTGACAGGTCTGCTGGTACACTTCCTCCTCAATCTTGGAAGATCTTCCACAAACAACCATGGTCTCCGTGGGCTCCCAGATCCGCAACACTTCGTATGGTTTTCCACCATTGTTTTCAGCCTGTTCCAACAAAGCTTCGTCCAGGGCCAGATTAGCCGACATGGTTTCCAGGGTAAGATCGAGTAACTGCACGGTTGTCATTCCATTTCTTTTTACAGGTCATAAATCGTGGCCAAGGTGCCTGAGAGATCTTCTAATGTAGCTGAATTTATGCCTATTATGCCTCACCGGACCGTGCTTAACAGCTTCGCCAACAAAATGGCTACTCGTTCCAGGAGAAGTCCCCGTCTCGCCTTCGCGAAAAGAATGCCATAGACTACACAAATTACAGGAAACTTGACTATGGCTGACATCTCCCCTTCGACCGAATCAACGGCTCATTCGCCAGAGAAAGTTCTACCTCCGGTCCAGCCTCCGACCGCTGGTTTTGTCGTTCAATTATTTGTCATTCCCGCCATGATCGTCAGTATCATTGCTGTCGTATCACTGCTTTTCAGTTGGCTGGCACATGTGGGAGGCACACCAGAAACACTTGTCAAAGAACTTGAGCGAGGTGGTGCTCACAGCTGGCAAACCGCATACAATTTAGCTCGGGAACTGCAAAAACCAGGCAATATGTCACTGTCAAGTGACGAAGTTCTGGCTGGCAGACTGGCAGACTTGCTGGAACGTCAACTCGACGTTCCCTTGACTTCGTACGCCAGTTCCGCGGGAATCAAGGGCTTCGAACCTAATCCCCGTAAAGCAATCGTACTGATGCGCGTCTATCTTTGTCGTGTGCTCGGTGAATTCAAAACGCCCGTAGTTGTGCCTGCGCTGGTACGTGCTGTCACGACCGAAGAATACGTTGCCCAGGATCCGGATGACTATGGTGACGAACAAGTCCGCTTGTCTGGAATCGAAGCCATTGCAGTTTTAGTAGGACAAATCGGTATCGAACGCCTACCGGACCTGGATGCTGTAACGAGCGCAATACATCAGGCAGCATCAGAACGCACGGAAAACGAAAAAAACGGTGACCACCGTCAACGGTTGCGATCTGCGGCTGCGTTTGCTCTTGGCGTACTGGGAGGACAATCCGATCTAGACCGTCTAGCAAATTTGTGTCACGATATTTCACCGAATGTCCGCTACAATGCCGCAACCGGTTTAGCCCGACATGGAGATCTTCGAGGTCAGGACGTTTTGTTAGACATGTTGACAATCGATCAACACCCTATGCCACAGGACAAATCAACGCTTTCTGCCCAGTCCTGGAAACAATATTCGATCATTAGTAATGCCTTGCGCGCTATCGAACAGTTGGCTCACACTAATCCATCAGCTAACCTGGATGTTTTTCGCCAAACTGTCAATGAATTACTTGAGTCAAACATCAATGGTCATCTATTAGCAGAGGTGCGCAGAACACATCAACTGTTAGAAAGCACGGAGGATTCGTAAGCATCATGCAAGATGACTAGCTAGTTTACGTGCAAGCGCAAAATTACAAATCATAGATATCACGAAAGGAATTTTTAAATATGCCGATTCATGCTGATCAAGTCATCGAGTTGCTGAAAACCGCGTATTGTATGGAACTCGAAACGGTTATGAATTATTTAGCGAATAGTACTAACTTGGATGGTGTCCGAGCCGAAGAAATCAAGAAGTCATTGGCAGCTGACATTACCGAGGAGCTGACTCACGCCCAGACACTAGGACAAAGGATCAAACAATTGGGTGGCCTAGTACCTGGATCAGCATCAGTCACTATCGGGAAACAAACTCAACCGTCTGACGACACAACCGACGTTGTGGGTGTTATTCATGCCGTCATTGAAGCGGAAGAAGCAGCATGTGCGCAATACAAAAGAATCATCCGCGAAACTGACGGTGAGGACTACGTCACACAGGACTTAGCAATCCGCTTGCTCGCATCCGAAGAAGAACATCTAGTGTTATTTAAAGGTTTTCTGAAAGAATACAAGCAAACCTGATCTTGGGACTTGGCTGGCACTGGGCCTAATCTTTATCCCAGCGAACTTTTTACAGTGCAGATATCCTGGCTGAACAACTGAGCTCTGGAAACCACGGTGCCGCAAGTTTTCAAGGATTTCCGGTGGGCCAGTTTTTTGTTCAAGCAAAGAGACAATGGTGGATACTCAATCGGCCAGTCCATATCTCACAATACAATACAGGGCATTGATCCCATCCCGGAAGCCAATTTTTTTACCGGCATCCCAGGAACGCGGGTTGTAACTGATGGGTAGTTCCGTTACACGCTGCTTTTGTCGGGAGATTTTGGCAGTAAACTCCGGTTCAAAACCAAACCGGTCCTGTCGCAATTCTATTTTTTCAAGCACACTATGGCGAAACACCTTGTAGCATGTCTCCATATCAGTCAGCCTCATCCCGGTACATAAGTTCGACGCCAGCGTGAGTGCGCGGTTTCCAAACTGATGTAACCATGACGAACTAACATGCTGACTGTTAGCAAAACGTGATCCGTATACCACATCGGCACTGTTTTCGACAATCGGACGAATAAGCGGAATCAGATCACGAGGATCGTACTCCAAATCCGCATCTTGAATGGCGATGACCGTTCCAGACACATAAGTAAAACCTGTCCGCAACGCCGCACCTTTACCTTGATTTTGTGGCTTGAAGACGACACGAACCCCATCGATCGTTGCACTTTGCCGTAAAACCTCTCTCGTCCCATCTAAACTAAAATCGTCAACGACAACAATTTGTGTGGGAAAAGGCAAATGGCGGACTCGCTCAATGGTTGTGGTGATCGTATCTTTTTCGTTGTACACAGGAATCACGACCGATAGCAAAAAGCCATCGGGTAATGCATAGTCCAGTTTCGGGATTGGATAGTTTTCTTGCACTTTGAATGCTTTGCCAAATTTTCTCTTGCGACCAATTGTTTCTGCCTAAACCACCATTTCGAATAAACGCCTGGCATTAGAAATCACTAGCAGCTAGCACGTCTCCGCCTCCTGTGGGTGTTTGTCTCTTAAACCGGACCACCCCTCTTTCATCGGACAATTCACTGACTGTCACTAAGTCTCGATTCAACATGGCAAGTAATGAAATTGTATATCACCGAACCAAACTTTTCTTAAAAAAAATCGGATTTAGAGCATGAACCCCGCTGAACGGACAAGATGATGTGCCCATATCATGATCATAGAGTCCCACGAGAGTTCACCAAAGCTACGTCCAGCGATCATAAATCCTATCCCGGTCAAAATTTCACGCTGTAGATTGGCTCTCCGGAATCTGGTTTTTTTATGATCCTGAAACGCGCGTAGACTGTACGTGTTACAAACCATCCATTCTCCCACTCAGATCCATCTGGTTCAGAAAAGGGTAGCTTGCATCCAAACACGACAAAATATCAGTACAAACACCAGTAAAACGACCTGGCAGATCCCCCTCCAACTCCTAACAACAAGATCAACCGCAGTGGCTGTTTTTAGTTTTTTCTTCAACAGTTGTACTCAACGCTCGACATAATCCCTACAATGACGTACAAAGTTCTCAGAAGTTCACGTTACAAACTAATTGGCAGTGGTGAACCGGATGCATGCACCTCACGAAAAGACTCCTTCTGCCACAGATGACTATTGCGAAATCAACGGCATACGATTACGGCTTGGTAAACCACACGAAGTGGTCGGACAGTGGATCGGACAAGAGGAAATACTCCGTCAAGTTTTAGCATGTTGGCTAGTAGTAGATCCACAAGATTTACCGTTAACCCCGCGCCTGATCGGTCCTCCTGGAATTGGTAAAACCGCCTTGGGCATGGCCGCCAGCCAGCAGCGTCAACAACCGCTGTATATCTATCAATGTACCGCAGACACACGACCCGAAGATCTGCTGGTGACGCCGGTTCTGGCAGAAAACGGACGCATCGCTTACCATGCGTCGCCACTGGTGACTGCCATGATTTGTGGAGGTGTTTGTATTCTCGACGAAGGCAATCGCATGAACGAAAAATCGTGGGCCAGTCTGGCACCACTACTGGACCATCGTCGTTATATTGAGTCGATCGTGGCCGGTATCACGGTTGCCGCCCACCCAGACTTTCGCTGTGCTGTCACAATGAATCAAGACGATTCTACTTATGAAATCCCTGATTATATTCTCAGCAGATTGCAACCAACTTTAAATCTTGGATTTCCTGGTCGGCATGATGAAATGGCTATCTTGCGTTACCATCTCCCATTTGCTGAACTGGAAATGTTGTCTTTAACAGTTGACTTTTTACAACGTTCTCACGAGTTGAAACTTGATTTTTCTCCACGTGATGGAATCAACTTATTACGGTTTGCCATGAAACGTCTCAGTCAGGATCCGAACCACCCTGTCAGCCAAGACATCGCTTGGCGAGAGGCACTGGAAAAATGCCTCGGAGACGATGCACTGGATCTGGACTCGCTGGCCGAACGAAAAAATCGTACCCTAGGTGGTGATACTGTCCCATTGGGTCTTGGTGATTTCTTCTTTTCCCCAGACGACCCCCTACATCCTGATTTTGAAGAAGAAGAGGAAGAAGAAGACAACGACGACGTCAATTTCTAATGCCTACATAAAGGCTACCAGGATAGCTATTACATTCCTGCCGATAGCATGTCACGACTCTCCTTCAGACTCCATGTTACCCTGCCAACCCAGAGGACAAAACCATGTCCAAGCCACTTCCCGGTAATGGAAATAGAACTTCGGGAGAACCTCAGGCGCCCTTTCTTCTAAGTCGGTTCCATACTTACAAGTTCAGACAAAATCGACAGTTGGGAAGAATCTACCCGCTGACTACCTTTCGATGGATCCAACGACCGGAATCGTTAATCGATGGGCTATAAAACTTTAGCACAATGTGTCAATAATTTAGAGGCAACTGGCCATCTAGTCTGTCTGGAAGATGAAGTAGACGCATGTCTCGAAGCAGCTGAAATTCAACGTCGTGTAAACGCATCGGGTGGCCCTGCCGTATTGTTTCGGCGGGTGAAGCAATGTCGCTTTCCGATGGTATCCAATTTATTTGGCACCCTCGAAAGGGCACGTTTTATCTTCCGGGATACACTGGCGGAGGTCCAGCAACTCGTCCAACTCAAAGTCGATCCCTCCTCCGCTTGGAAACACCCTTGGCGGACCACAAAGACTGCAAAGACGGCAATACGGATGCTTCCCCGCCGGGTGAGACATGCTCCCGCGTTGACGCATTTAACAACGCTCGATTCACTCCCTCAACAAAAATCATGGCCCGAAGATGGTGGAGCGTTTGTAACGCTGCCAACGGTCTATTCAGAAAACGTCAATCAGCCAGGGTTAGCTGATTCCAATCTGGGCATGTATCGCATCCAGTTTTCAGGGGGAGAATACAAACCCAACCAGGAAGTCGGGTTGCATTATCAAATTCATCGTGGCATCGGAGTGCACCATGCCACTGCGTTGCGTACTGGTCAACCATTTCCCGTTAATATTTTCGTTGGCGGTGCTCCTGCCGTGACGGTTGCCGCAGTCATGCCCCTACCAGAAGGCATGTCCGAATTAGGGTTCGCTGGTGCCTTGGCCGGATATCGTTTGCCAATGTATAGCACCTCGAAAAAACTACCCGTCTACGCTGAGGCGGATTTCTGTATCCGCGGCTTCGTCGACCCCAAGCGTATATTACCAGAAGGTCCCTTTGGTGATCATCTTGGCTATTACAGCCTCGTGCACGATTATCCCGTACTACAGGTCGACCAAGTGAGTCATCGTCCGAACGCAATCTGGCCGTTTACGGTAGTGGGCAGGCCACCCCAAGAAGATTCAGTCTTCGGCGAACTGATTCACGAATTAACCGGTCCTATTATTCCGAGCGTATTACCCGGAGTGCACGCTGTCCAGGCAGTCGATGCTGCCGGCGTCCACCCCTTGTTGCTAGCGATTGGCAGTGAACGCTACGTACCGTACAGGGATCGTACGCGCCCTGGGGAACTTTTGACCCAGGCAAACGCCATCCTGGGCCAAGGGCAACTCTCGTTGGCCAAATACCTGATGATCGTGGCACACGAAGACCAACCGGCACTAAAAATCCACAAAACGAACGAATTTTTTCAACATCTGCTGGAACGAGTGAACTGGCAGCAAGACTTGCACTTCCAGACATTGACCACGATTGATACGCTGGATTACTCAGGAACAGGATTAAATGAAGGTTCCAAAGTGGTTATGGCAGCGGTAGGACCCGCACGGCGAGAACTATCCACGACATTGCCGACCAATCTTCATTTTCCAGACGGATTCAGTGCTCCTTGCATCTGTATGCCAGGCGTCTTGGCGGTTCAAGGTCCAGCGTGTCCAAAGAGTCGTACCTTGGCGGAACAACAGATGACTCACTTCTGTGCCAATTATGGACAGAATGATTCGATTAATCAATTTCCCCTACTGGTCATTGTTGACGACAGCCAGATGGTTGGAAGCACATTGAGGAATTTTTTATGGGTTACATTTACTCGTAGCGATCCAGCCACAGACATCTACGGAATCGACGCGTTTACTCATCACAAGCATTGGGGGTGCCGTGGGTCCCTGGTAATCGACGGCCGGTCAAAAACACATCACGCACCTCCATTGATAGAAAATCCAAAGATTAGTCAACGAGTCGATGCATTGGCGAGCCGTGGTGGACCCCTGGCACCTTATTTGTAATTGCACTCAAACAAAAACGTGAAAAGACAAAATGGGAGTAGTGCCCCAACGCAAACGTTGCCATGCTGACAAATAACGCAAATCAAATACACCGTTCTGCACATCATGCTTCACACGACTTCGTCTTTGACGTCCGACAATCGATTGATGCAACAGAACATTTTGAAACACAATCGAAAGGAATCTGCATGATATTTTCCGACTTCGTCTGCATGGAAGCGATTCAGCTCCAACTCACCGCTTTAGATAAAGAGGGTGTCATTCGTGAACTGACGGGAGCTTTAGTCTCAGCAGGCGAAATTGACAAGCAAGAACACGAAAATATCGTACAGCGAATCCTAGAACGCGAACGTTTGGGCACCACGGGTATCGGCGGTGGGGTGGCCGTGCCTCATGCGAAACATATAGGAGTGACACACACTATTGGTACCATTGGTGTCAGCCAGACTGGAATTGACTTCGAAAGTCTAGATGGCGCGCATGTTCGCGTGTTTTTTTTACTAGTCTCTCCGCCCGATCATTCGGAACAGCACCTCCAAGTATTGGAGACTGTTTCCCGCCACTTACGTGACGCCACATTCTGTAATTTTCTCACCCAATCCACAACGGTTGACGAAGTTCGTCAGGTGCTCGAAGATTCAGAACAGCAGTAGGCATTTCTGCCATGGACACACCTTTTTGGCATTGGTTGATCAGCATCTGGCTGCTTGCCATGGGTGGGTCGATTGGCAGTTTCATGAACGTCGTCATTTATCGGTTACCTCGCCGATTAAGCATTGTTCATCCCGGATCACACTGCCCAACTTGTCATCATTCAATTCGTTGGTACGACAATATTCCCGTCTTAAGTTGGTTCTTATTGGGTGGTCGTTGTCGGGACTGCCAATCGCATTTTTCACTGCGATACGCGGCCGTCGAAGCATTAATGGCAGTTCTGTTTCTCACCTTGGGCCACCTCGAAGCGTTACGAGAAGAGGTACATTTACTGGGAAACTACCAGAGCTGGGGAATTTGCATTTTCCGGTTAACTTTAGTCTGTTCATTAATTTGTGCGGCGCTGATCCAATGGGACCGTGGTAAGATGCCCTTTCAATTACTTGCCTTCGTGTGGCTAACAGGAATGGTGGCACCTGCTTTCTTTCCGAAACTGCACCCAAACGTCAACTACCCGGCAACCTCTAGTTTCACTTCTCATTCTGCGTCGATCGCGAGTTGGGAATACAGTCTGCTGGGAGTTCTGTCGGGCCTCTTCTTGACAGGGATTGTCTACGGAATGGGTAGTAAGAAACAGCATCGGATTGACCACTGGGATGTGGGTTTTGCTGGCGCAATCGGTAGTTTTCTTGGTTGGAATGCTATGGTGTGTATCATCCCACTGGCAACGCTTTTAAGCATACTTTGTGAACGCTACTCGGGACGACGATTGTGGATCGGCTGTATGACAGACATGACACTGTTATGGATATTTACCTGGAGATATATAGAGCATCATTTACCACTGCTGGGTCCTATTGCTTCCTGGCCAACATTCCTAGCAGTCACACTATGCATCGTTCTGCTCTGTCTGCTGCGCCGGACTTTTCCCAATATGCTTCGCCAGCATCGGACATGAGGGCCCGATAAGCCCTCTAGCCGGAAAATTAAATACTACCGCTTTACAAAAAAAGCTTGGCCGGTAGGCACTTGGACAAGTAATTCAGGCTTGTCACAAAGCAGTTCATCGATTGCCTGTCTGGCCCCTGGACAGCCATCAAATCCGTAGTCATCACAGAGTATTATTCCACCCACAACCGTTCGATCATAAAAAAAACGGGCCGCTTCAAGGGTCGGCTGATAGAGATCGACATCGATATGCACAAAACAAAACTGTCGGTCCAAGACATGGTGAAAGGAATCGGGAATCCACCCCCGATAAATTTCCACGCGATCAAACTCAGCTAAATTATTTCGTACTGTTTGTTCATCAACCGTAAACTGGTGAACTGTCCAATGAGTTCCATCCTCTTGCTGCGGTTTCGACAATCCTTCGAATGAGTCAAAGATAACATGCTGTTTGTCATGAGCTTGAAAATATTCACAAATCAAGTAGGAGGAAGCCCCTTGAAATACACCGCATTCTGCCGTGTCACCCGGTAATCCATCTACCAGTTGAAGCAGATTTTTGAGAAAGAATTTACGGTCAGCTGAGTGATAATTCTCCTGGCCGTGAAATCGCTCGTAATAGCGAAAGAAATTCTCGTCTGAGAGCCAGCTACGAGAAAATTCACTGAATTTATATTTTGGATAAAGCCAACGGCACAACTTATCGGCCAGGATATAACTTGCCAGTTCACGCTCGTTACTGCTGAACCATTTTTTCCAGAACAGTTTGATTCCCGTAGCCAATTTCATGACGTTGTCTATCAGTCAATTGGTTCCAAAAACCAACCTAGCCGGTGCACTTCATTTGGAACCGATTTGGGAAGTGGATCTCCAACAAGATTGTGCAGTGTTCGCCCACAGGCCGCACCGACCCTTTCATGTGCAGCTAACGAACTACTGTCACGATATTTCTTCAAGAGAGGAATCGCGGATCTAATATTCATCCACCCCAGGCTCATGGCAGCTGCTGCCCTGGTTTGCGAGGACTCGGTCGGGGATACCGGTGGCGTCGCATTTAAAATCTCACTCAGTCGGCCACTAATCCGGTCGGTTGAATCGTCGATGGGCAAATGCCCCAGCGTCCAAATCGCAGCCGACCTCGTCGTTACCGTATAGGTCGCCGCTACCGCTGGTGGATCTCCCAACCCCCTGGCTGGTGGCGTAGGTAGAAACTGCTCCAACACTTCGCGCGATGGCACGTATTCCAGTAATCCCAAGGTCTGAATTAGCTGATCCAACTGGCGATAAATCACCGACAGCCGCTTAAAATCGACGGTAGGTGGCGGATTTGATTTCCAAGTCTTCCATAGTTCATCATCCAAATCTTTCGTTCGCTTCACCTCGCTGCGAAGTCTGTTCAATATTGGTTCTGCCGTCTCGATAACGACCAGCTTCCTCAGTCCCCATGCCGCAGCAACTGCTACCTCATGGACGTCCGAATAAAGAAGTTTTACCAACGTGTCCGCCGCCGGCTTGTGGTCGATGGCCCCCAACACCATGGCTGCTTGCTCTACGCCGCGCGGCCGATCTGACATCAGCATTTTCATTGCCGACGTGCGTACAATATCACTCAGGCCTTCGTTTCCATCAAGCAATACCATTTGATCTGCTGTCTGAACACGGATATCTGGAATCGGGTCATCCAACAGTTCGTTCAATAGAACGACCGCCTCCACCGTGGCTTGGCCTGTCAACGCCTGACTGACAAGTCGTCTTACATTTGCATCCGGACTGCCGACCAATTCCTTGTTGATTGGCTTTACAAGAGATGGATCAATTTCCAGAAGACGCTCCAAGGCGATCACCGCCACGGCGCCTTCCAAATCCGCCGCCAGTTCCACCAACAACTCGACGGCCTCGTCACCATCATGGTAGCGCAATAGCCGAGCACTCACGAGGCGGTTCACCAGATCTATTGCAAATGAGCTGTCCGCTTCGGGACGCACTTTCGCCGCCGCAGACAAGGAAGTCATCAGTTCGTGCGCTATCGACTCAAGGCCCTCGTGTTGAATAGCTCCTAGTGCCAATGCACTTTTCAAACGGATTTCTGATAAATCATCCCTGTCTCGTACCCGACTTCGAAGTGATTCGACAGCCTGGGATTCTTTCACAACCCGAAGTCCATCTATGGCCAACACGATCCGCGACGAGTCAAGATTATCCTGGTCTATCCGAGCTAGCCAAACTTTACGCATCGGTTTGAAATCCCAACGGGCAAGCGCAGGTTCAATTAGCAACGACAATGACAAATTGCTTTCTACCGCCCGCTTCATCAGCAGTTCGGCCGCATCGAACGCTTCTAACTCGATTAACGCGTGCGCTACATCATAAGTAACGTCCTCTGGCAAATCGTCAGTACGTAATAACTCCATAAGCTTTGGAATCATATCCTCCAAATTATTCATCCCTGCCTGATGAGCTTCGGAAATCGCTTGCGATGCTTGCCGTTTTAATTCCATCTCAGGGCTGTCTAACGCTGCTGACCAAAGCGTACCCAGCCTTGGATGAAAAACGGTCGTCTGGGGTCGTTCTTCATAAGTCAAGTCCTGGTCGACCAGGGAATCAAGCTCGACACCAATTGTCACTGTCGAAAAACTTAACAGCAACAAGCAAGTCTGCCAAAGCAACCAAGACGTCGAAGACGCCTTGGTCATTGACCGGCAGAACAAAACGTCTCGTATTGGAATGAACACTATCTAACCCATTTCCTGCTAATCGTTCGAATCTGTGGTTTTGCTGGACGTGCTCCATGCGCGACGAAAAAACTGCAGTACGTTGCCGTGCAAAATACCGTTTACATCATCTTCTGTGTAACCAGCATTTTTTAAAACCGGAGCGAATCCTTGTAAATCTGCAATGGTATCAACGTCTGTCGGTGTTGCCTCTGCACCAAATCCCCCGTCCATATCGGTACCAATGGCAATATTACCTGTCGAGCCACCGGCCAAATTCACAATGTGTTCAATGTGCGGGAGCAACCCGTCCATGCCATACTTTGCTACCGAGCCACCTCTTGAAGAAAGTTGCTCCCACACGATATCCGGATCAATGAAGAACTGGCAAAAAACCATTCCAATGACGCCATCACGTGCAATCAACTCCTTAATCATCCAATCATCCAGGTGCCGCTGTCCTTGGACAATTGCACGGCAGGTACAATGGGATGCCATGATTGGCCCGTCCCACAAATCAAACGATTCCTTGACGGCCTGGTCAGTCATATGGGTGATATCAAGAACCATACCTGCTTGACGCATGGCTTTGTAAAGCTCTTTAGCGGGAGGCTTTAAACCACCCACCGTACCGGTCCCATGAATATAGGTATTATCTCCGAAATGAGCCGGTCCCACCACACGTAAACCCGCGTTCCACCAAAACTCAACGTCATCCGGATCGGCTATGGGATCAGCACTCTCCATCGACAAAATATGGTAAATCGGAGCCTGCGCAGCAGGATTTTCCCAACAAGCAACTGCTTCCTCCAAATCATCCAAATTCCTGACAGGCTGGATATCACCCCGACGGGTCATTGCTTGATAGTACGCTAAATGCCCACGTCCAACCGCCATGGCTTGTTCCTGAGTACGCATCCCATCGCGCCAACGTAACAGACGCGGTTGAATTCTCGACATGATGGTACTGAGCATAATTCCGACACTACCACGACGCATCTCCGGAAATGTCACCGTACAAAGTCCAGTATTGTAGTCCTCGGCCATCAACGGAATTTCAGACGCTTCCTGCTGACGAACTGCATGGGCCGGTACCGTAAGATCGCGGTTCCAAAACAACGCATCCCAAGCAAGGTCAAGATGCAAGTCAATAATAAGTGGCTGGGGCACATTCACCTCACTGGGATAGGTCACTTGAATTCACCGTGCAACACAGAAACCGTGCAACACAGAAATTGTCCGGGAATTAAGTGCCTTTCTATACAATACACGTCACTGGAACACTGTGCGACTCTTTAGCTGGTTCAATGTATCATGGTACAAGACTGGCATTCCTGATAGCTTCGTCGTGTCAGACCTAATTGTCAAGTCGCCACACGTTGATGATGAAAGAAATCATCCCGTTCGTGGCATACACAAACCAAATACATACCCTGCGTTTGATAAGTGTTTTAGATTTTCAAACCGGTAAGGCCAGTTGGCCATCCCTTGGTGACTCCCACAATTCCACGCGATGTTTTATGATGCAGCATGATTGAGAATATCCAGGACGGCTTCTAGGAGAAACAACGATGAATACCCAACAGGCACCCATAACCTCCGCAACTGTGCTTGGCATACAGCCTTCTTTTGGTTTCGGGGATCGTACCGGTATGGCAACACCCGGCCATGTTGCCGCGATGCAACGCAGGGGCACGGGCATCGCACCTGTTTTTCCACAACAGTCGATTCGTGAAATGGTTCGCACTGGACGCAGTCCAGAAGAGGTCATGAAAGATGCCATGCAAGGCATGATCGCCAGCCACTGGACAGGAGATACCGGGGCCGATGCCGATCATCTCAAATCTCACCAAGACGTCGACATCACTGCCGCTGCAGGTTTCACCTGGTTTACCATCGATCCTTCTGATCATGTTGACGACCAGGCTGACACGTATGACGAAAACAGTCTTCGCCAACAATTTGGAAAAATACGTGACCAGATCGATTGGTTCGATCTTTATCTTGGTCAACAAATTACGCTTGATACCGGTACTACGATTGTTCTTGACGAATTGGCGTGCCTCTGTTGCGCTGTGAAATATGGTCTCGCCTTACAGCATGCCATTGAATTGTCCAATTATATCGCCAAAGTCCAAACAAAACATCAACGGGACTACGAAATTGAACTTAGCGTCGATGAAACAGAACAGCCAACAACACTGGCCGAACATTGGATTATTGCGGATCAGAGTCTACGGCACGACATGAAACTCGTGTCACTCGCTCCACGGTTCGTAGGCCATTTTGAAAAAGGAGTTGACTACTTGGGTGACGTTGCGCTTCTTGAACAATCCCTGCAAGACCATGCGGCGATCGCACGGCAGCTGGGACCATACAAACTAAGTCTCCACTCCGGTAGCGACAAACTCTCGATGTATCCCGCCTTGGCCAGGGCCACCCGGGGTTGTTTTCATGTCAAGACCGCAGGTACATCCTACTTGGAAGCGTTGCGTGTTGTTGCATTGTGCGATGCTACATTGTTTCGCGAGATTTGCAATTTCGCCTGTTCCCACTACAACGAGGATCGGGCAACTTATCACGTTCATGCGACACTAGATAACGTGGCCTCCCCCCATGACCTGCCGGGAGATGAACAACTCCGCAAAGTCTATCTTGAGAACTGGAAAGATGTACCCAACGGCAAAGGCTTTACAGAAGCGGGTAGACAGATTCTGCACTGTACATTCGGCTCCGTACTAACGGATCCCTCATTGGGCACCGCTGTCAAGCAATGCTTGCAGGAAAATCCTGACGCATATACCGAAGTGTTGGCCGAACATTTTGCCAAGCACCTTGACGCCCTGCAAACTGGGTGATGTATTTTATTATGGGAACCCCCTAAAAACATTGACACTTCGTCGTTGACAAGCAATAGTCGTTGACAAGCAATAAGAGTCCCCGTACGTACATCAACGTATGGGGCCAGACATGCTGGGGTTATCTGAACAGCGAGCTTGCCTCACTGGGTAAACATTATTTTGATAGACTGACCTGCGCTTTTCGATTCAGGCACATTGTGTGACCCTTTGACATTTTCGAGGAAATTCCGGTCGTCGTTGATCACTGCTTGAACCGGCTTACTTTTTCACATCTGCCGTTGGGCCCATGGATCCTCACAACAAACAGTCCGCCCGCGGTTTTTTCTCTCCGTTGAATAACGTGTTTATCGGACTAATCGTGCTTATTGGCAGTGGACTGCTGATCGATTGGTACAGTGCCCATCCGACAGAATCTTTAGAGAAAGCGACATACGTTGGACGTACTACCTGTGCAGAATGCCATGCGGTACAACATCAGCAATGGCTCGGATCCCACCATGATCAGGCGATGCAAACAGCATCTGCTCAAACTGTCCTGGGAAATTTCAACGACACCACTTTTACTTGGTTTGACGCTCATTTTCATTTCTTTCGTCAGAATGGACAATTCTTTGTCAATGCAGAAGGGCCCAATGGCCAACCCGATGACTATCTGATCAAGTACACCTTCGGTGTCGATCCGTTACAACAATACATGGTGGAATTTGACGACGGTCGCGTACAGGTGCTGAACGTTGCCTGGGACACAGAACGCCGAAAATGGTTCTTTCTTCCACCACCCGATGCACCGGATGAACCGATCCATGCCGGTGACCCGATGCATTGGACGGGCATGGCTCAGAATTGGAATACAATGTGTGCTGACTGTCACTCTACCAATCTGCAAAAACAGTATGACCTGGAATCGGACAGTTATCACACTACATTTTCAGAAATCGATGTCAGTTGTGAAGCGTGTCACGGACCGGGAAGTCTGCATGTTGAATTATCTCAGAGTTGGTCATTATTCTGGGATCGACGGGTGAAATATGGATTAGCCTGCTTGAAAGGAAAACAATCGAAAACTGAAATCGAAACATGTGCCACCTGTCATTCACGTCGTTCGACAACCCAAGTCGGGTTCCGCCCTGGCAAACCGTTTCATGATTATTTCCAGCCGCAGTTGCTGCATGACGGATTGTACCACGCCAATGGCCAAATCCTGGACGAAGTCTATGTTTACGGCTCTTTCTTACAAAGCAAGATGCACCACAAAGGTATCCGATGTACAGACTGTCACAATCCTCATTCCCTGCAGTTGAAATACGAAGGAAATCGATTGTGCGGTCAATGCCACATCCCTGGCCGCTACGACACCCCGGCACACCATCACCATGCCCCTGACGAGCGAGGCTCACAATGTGTGGAATGTCACATGCCTGAACGTACCTACATGGTCGTTGATCCACGGCACGACCACAGTTTCCGCATTCCGCGCCCCGACCTGTCAGTGGAATTCGGCACACCCAATGCCTGTAACGACTGCCATATTAAAGAAGCCGAAACGGCTGACTGGGCGGATCAAACAATTCGTAAGTGGTATGGAGACCAGCGGCGAGGTGATCCTCATTGGACAGCCGCCCTGGCAGCAGGACGAAAAGGGCAACCACAGGCTATCGATTTGCTGAAAGATGTCATTCAACGTCAAGAGACACCAAACATCGTGCGGGCCACCGCTACGGATCTTTTGGCCAGTTTACCCGGAAAACAGACGTTGACGACGTTACAACAACTGCTCCGTGATGACGATCCGTGGGTCAGTACTGCCGCTGCGCGCGGACTCTCATTGGTCCGGCCACACTCTTTTCAGCATAGCCTCACTCCTTTACTGCGGGACAAGCGTCGACCAGTTCGTCTTGCTGCAGCCACTCGGTTGCTCGATCTACCACGTACTCACTTGGACTGGCAAGAACAGCGATTGCTGGAACACGTACTAGAAGAATACCGTGACACACACCGAATTCATTTAGACCGAGCTAGTTCACATCTCAATTTGGGAGGGTTAGAGCGTCAACTCGGCAATCTAAATCTGGCGAAACGACACTATCAAACTGCCATACAGCTAGAACCTTACTTAACTGGCCCGCGTAGCGAACTAGCATCGGTCTTGGAGACTCTTGGCACAGGAAATCCTGAAGAAATCCAAACTTTGCGGCGGGAAGAACTGGCCAACCTTCAGCGCGATTCACAACTACTCCCTGACCATGCTCCTACATTCTACCGTTTAGGGTTGTCGTACTATTTAGCGGACGACTTGGACAAAGCCGAGATTGCACTTCGAAAAGCCGCGTCGCTGGCGCCACATTCGTATGATATGCTTTTGGCGCTGGCACTACTTTTGGAACGACAACAAAAGTGGAATGACGCGATACAAACATTGCGCCAGATGAAACATCTCCGCCCAGAAGATCCTGCGGTCCGACAAATTTACCAGCGGATACAGTCACAGGCAAAGCCACCTTCATCCCACAGAAAATAATGCCTGATGGATAGTAACTTTTGCAGATTACTGCACGCATGCTAGGAAACACTGACCGGGGTTCCCAGCAACTTCAGAAAATTGCGCATCCACAGCGGATGGGCTGGCCAAGCAGGAGCAGTCACAAGATTCCCATCGACATGTGCATTGTCGAACGATTCTGCAGCTGGAACAAACTCACCACCGCTAGCCTCGATTTCTGGTTGTACCGCCGGATACGCACTGCACTCCCTGCCATCCAGCACGCCAGCTGCGGCTAACAGTTGTGGACCGTGACAGATTGCAGCCAGCGGTTTTTTCGTTTCAGCAAAATGTCTCACAATTTGGAGGACTCGCTTGTCTAATCGCAAGTATTCAGGTGCCCTTCCACCTGGAATCACCAATCCATCATAGGTTGTCGAATCAATGCTATCGAATGACGCATTGAGCCGGAAATTATGGCCTCGTTTTTCCGTATATGTTTGCTCCCCTTCGAAATCATGAATCGCCGTCGCCACCACATCCCCCAGCTCCTTGTCGGGACATACTGCATGCACCTCGTGGCCGACCATCCGCAGCATCTGAAACGGTACCATGACTTCATAGTCTTCCACAAAATCTCCGACGAGCATTAAGATTCTTTTGGGGGTCATAGCTTTCTGCCTTTTTCGCTAGGTAATGTTTCAGCGCACTCCGCAGATGCAGCATCTTCCAACTGCCATGCCAACGTTGCTTCAAGAAATACAAACGTCAATACAACCTCAAGAGTTCACTGCAGGCCGTGAAGCGTCGCAGCATCTCTCGCTTGGCTGGGTCATTATTCACCAATCACCTTTATCAGAATCCTTTTAGCCCGTTTGCCGTCAAACTCACCATAAAATATTTGCTCCCAGGGCCCAAAATCTAATTCACCGTTAGTCACAGCAACCACGACTTCACGGCCCATGATTTGCCGCTTGTGATGGGCGTCGGCGTTGTCTTCACCGGTCCGGTTGTGGTGATAACGTTCCGGGGACGGATCGAATGGTGCCAGCTCTTCCAACCACTTCTTGTAGTCACGGTGCAAGCCAGGCTCGTCATCGTTGATAAAAACGCTAGCCGTGATGTGCATCGCGTTAATGAGGCAAAGACCCTCCCGAATGCCGCTGGCCCGCAACTCCTGTTCAACCTGTTCCGTAATGTTCACGAATTCCATCCGTGCCGGAACCGTCAACGTTAAATGTTTGGTGTGCGATTTCATCCTATGTACCCGCTCTGCCCCAATGCTGACAAACTCAAAATCGACGACACCAGAATTATAGCAATTGGTTTTCGACAACCGAATACCCATCATCGTTGGGGGGAAGTTGATGCGAAATAGTTGATTCGGTAACGTCTACGTCCGACCGTAGCCATCATTGAGTCCCGATACGTCGAGAAACGCTTTGGCAGGTTGTCCACCAACCCGGCGACCCTTTGTATACTTTGAGTATAAGTACCGTGTAGAACTGCAATTCCTGGAGCCGCCCCGGTCCCGTCGTCGAACCCAGTTTTCTGAGTGCAATTTCGGATCTTGATCTTCCGCTCCGCCCTCCGCCGGTGGATAGCAAGAAGTCTCATCGTCGTCTGCAGTTTGCTCAATGGATCACGGATAAACGTAATCCATTCGCTGCCCGTGTGTTTGTGAATCGTCTTTGGCAGCATCATGTTGGCAATACCAGCGAGTGATCACCAAGCATTTTTGGTTTTTAGAGTGATCCACACACTCATCCTCAACTGCTTGACTGGTTGGCTGCCGAGTTCATGGACGGCGTATGGCAGATCAAACGTCTTCACAAGTTGATCATGCTGTCCAAGACGTATCAACAGTCATCGCAGCATCCACAGCAAAAGTCATATGAGGAGCTTGACTTTGAAAACCGTCGTATTTGGCGAAAAATTCGCAGGCAGTTGGATGCAGAATCGTTGCGTGACGCAATGCTTACAGTGAATGGACAGTTGAACCGTTTGTTCGGGGGCGAGAGTTTTTATCCAAGAATGAGTAGTGAAGCCCTCGAAGGATTGTCTCGGAAAGGAAATAGCTGGG
>CAYMUR010000001.1:154002-158741 GCA_964393615.1 uncultured Pirellulaceae bacterium | reverse complement strand
GAGTGCTTACAAAGGCAAAGATGGTCCGTGTCTTGATCACCATCAAGCAGTGATCTACAACGGGCCCTGGGAAAGAGTTCGGGACGACGATGGCCATACGCTTCGTCGCGGACAAAGAACAGCGGTTTGTGCAAAAACATTCGAAATCTACACCAGTTCACCCTACGCCGAACATGTAACGCCTGTTCCACCCTACACGCAGGTCCCCGATGATTTGGCGGTGCCTTACGACTGTCATCAAGGCGATATTCGCCATCCTCGAGAAACGAAAGGACAGCAATTCAAAAAGACGTTGCTTCCTGTCAGTGATAGTTGTTGCCAAGAGGAGTGCGATTGCTAGCAGGGATTCCCATTCGGGCTGGCCGGGTTTCCCTGGTCATGTCTATAATCCCTCCCCTTGTTTTTCTATTTATGTTTCGCTGATTAATTTGGTTATGGGATGATCGGACAAGGAAGTCCGGACTCGCCTTGTCGAGGAGTGATCCTTGGCGGGCCGTCAGGTCGTTTTCTAGTTTGGGTCTTACTGGTCTTATTCCGTGTTGCTGGCACGTATGCAGATGAAGGTAAGCCACCGCTTGGACTGCGCATTCAGTGGGGTGGGGCCGGGGCGTGGCAGTGGACGGGGCGGTTGTGGCTGAGTGAAGGCGAGTTGCGTGAGCCCCGCACGATTATCGCTTCGGCAGACGCTCCCGGTTCTATTTTTGTCGACGAGCGTGGTGTTCGAGTGGTACAACCGCGTGCTAGACCATTTGACGGATTCGATGTTCTCGCGGTCGGTGCATTGGAAACGACTCTGTTGAATATTGACTTTCATCGTCAGGATCTCCCGGGGCCCTACCCAACCATCCAGATCCCCCTGAAGCAACTGTACCGTGGTTTTCGGGAAATCACGCTGGATAAACAACAAAATCGACTCCTGGTCCAACGTGTGCCGGGGGATAAATTGACGGTTCGACTTGATCGGTCACACCTCGTATTTCAGCCTGGTGAAGAACTTCATGTCACGGTGGTCCCAAATGTCCCTAGTCCACTTGGCGATGTCCCGATGAGACTTACGGCAGAACTGTTCGATGTGGAAGGATCAAGAGTGGTTGCCCCGTTTGTACAGGAACTGAAAGAGGATTTGCGCGGGCGCTTTGCTGGCTTAAAGCCGGTGGTGATGCGCCTACCCGATGAAGAGGGAGTTTACGACCTGGATGTCAAGCTCAGCGAACCTCGTTCCCGGCGCCGACTTTCGATTAGCAAGTCCACGACAGTCGCCCAACGCATTGTTCAGCTGGTGGTGATTGACGACCGGCCCGTGCTTTCGTTCGATACGATTGCTCCCCGAGAAGTGATGCGGATTGATCCGACTGCTCCTAATTGGAGAAGCCTTATAGCCAAGCCAATTGCTTCCATATCGCGCCGAGAAATCAATCAGCCATCGGACAATGGTCATTCACGTATCTGGCCTCATGGAAGCCATTCTTTTGTACAACTGGAACCTCGAGGCTGGCATGCATATCCCGTGTCCTTCTTGCAGCCAGGTACACCGCACGTTGTGGAAGTTACCTACCCGGCTGATATCCCACAGACACTCGCGGTGAGTGTGGTGGAGGATTCAGGACCGGGTGGATCCGTTGAAGTTCCATTTCACAGTGCCGTTCATTTACGGGACGATTTAGTAGAAAAAGGGGGGAGCCTGCAACATCATCGAATGTTGTTTTGGCCTCGCACGGCAAGTCCCCGGATTGTGTTGACAAATCGGCAATCCGAACAGATGGCAGCTTTTGGCACAATACGTATCCTGAAATGGACTGCGGGGCTCTCACCGGAAACCACAGCCCACCGTGGTGTTAATGCAAGGCAGTTCCTGGCTTACTATGAACAGCCTTGGTTTACCAAGAACTTTAATGCCACCAAAGTCATGAAAGAGTTTCCGCCGTCAGAAATTCACGATTGGCAGACGTTTTACGAAGGCGGCACGCGGTTTACCCAATATTTGAAACATGTCGGTCACGATGGAGCGTTGTTAAATGTTTATGGCCAGGGGAGCACGCTTTATCCCAGTCAACTGTTGGAGCCCAATTCAAAATATGATAGGGGATCTTTTCTTGCGTGGGGCCAGGATCCGTTTCGTAAAGATGTGCTGGAGATGTTGTTTCGGCAGTTCAAGCGTCAAGGTTTAATGCTGGTACCAACCCTTCGTTTTGAGGCACCGTTACCGGCTTGGGAACGTTTATGTCGCATGATGCCCGCAGAGAGTGGCTTGCGTTTAATCGGGCCAGCTGGCCAGCTTTGTCCAACAACGAAGCCGTCCCAAGATGGTGCGGCTCCTCACTACAATCCGCTGGACCCTCGTGTTCAAGCTGCCATACTCGAGGTTGTTCAAGAACTTGTCAGTCGTTACGGCCAGCATCCATCGTTCGGAGGACTGGCCTTGGATATTTCCCCTGATGGATTTGCCGTCCTACCTGGAACCTACTGGGGGCTGGACGATCAAACAGTGGGCAGCTTTACTCGAGCCACCGGTGTGACTTTGCCGGGGCATGGTCAGCAACGGTATGTGAAACGTGCAGAATTTTTGCGACAGAATGGTGACGTTCGAAACCAATGGATGGCATGGCGCGCCAGTCAGATTGCCGATTTCCACCGACGTGTCCATGCCGTTGTAGCAGCGCAGCAAAGCAGTGCGAAATTATTTCTCATCCGCTCTGATTTGTTGGAGAACCCAAGCGTGCGCAATGCATTGGCACCGACCTTGCCTGGCAAGGGGGACGCCGAATTTGCACAGGCTTTATTGAGCTTCGGCATTGACGCACAGTCCTACCGTGATGATCAACGTATTGTGCTGGTTCAACCCCGAGTCATGGATTTGTCAGGGATACCTGACTCCGGTCAGAAATTGCTGAGAATTGGTAGTCTTCCGGAAGCCGATTTCTATTTTGGCGGAACGACAACGTCTGCTTCTCTACTGTTTCATCAGCCTCTGGAGCTAATGTCCGACGAGTGGACGGATGTGCTACATTCTGGTGCGTCAAACGCAAGTGTGAATGATACGCTGTTACTTTCACCGTCTGGTGTGGCCAACCGCCGTCGATTTGCCCAGGCGTTGGCGAGAGGTGACTCACAAGTGTTGATTGAAGGGGGCGAAATGCTTCCCTTGGGACAAGAGGATTCCGTACGTAAGTTTCTTGATATTTTCCGACAGTTACCAGCCGCACCATTCACTGACGCAATAACAGAGTCCACGGCACAGCCAGCCGTTATTCGTCAACTCACCGAGAATGGTCGGACCTGTATTTATCTTGTCAACGAATCAGCTTGGGATATTCAGGTTGAAATTCAACTAAAGCTACCAGACGGTGTGGCACCCCCTTTGTCAATGGGCACCACAGAGATGTCCGTACCCATTCGTCGGAATGAGCAGACTTGGTGGACTGTCCCCTTGCCGCCATTTGGGTTGGCGGCTGCCTGGTTTGACACAACTCAGCTCAAGGTTCTCTCGGCGCGTACCATCATTCCTGATCATGTGGAATCCCAATTAGATCAAACCATTCAGCATTTATTTGACCGCTTGGCTCAACTTGAACGATTGCCGAAGTTAGGCCTGCCTCTCAATGCAAGCTTTGAACAAGATCCTTTCCAGCCATCGATCAACTCTACCTGGGAGTGCAACGCCCCAGACAGTCATCGCGTGAGTTGGCAACCCTTTGGTGCCTTTCATGGGGAACATTGTCTGCGTGCCACGCGACGAAATGGCGATGCACGTTATTCAGTCGTGAGTGCTCCCTTTGTCCCACCATCAACAGGACGGCTTCAAACCCAAGTCTACTTGCGTGTTACGGATGCTGAACAGCAACCGGAGTTGCAGCTAACGTTGGAAGTCAGTGTGCATGGTAAACCGGTCGAGCGCAGGTCGGCCAAAGTGGGGAAAAACAGCGATCAGCCGCTTTCTGAGACATGGGAAAAATATGTCCTGCCAGTGAATGATTTGCCGCTAGAAAATGTTAACGACATGAGGATTCGCATCGACATACAGGGAGAAGGTGAGGTCTGGGTAGACTCGGTGCAGACCTCGGCACTGGCCCCTTTTTCTATCAATGAGCTACGCGAGTTAAAACGTATTATTGGTTCAGCAAGATATCACTTGCGTGAGCGCAATATCAGTAAATGTCAGCGAGTATTGAACAGTTACTGGCCTCGTTTTCTAGAAGAACACATACCACTGTCGAATCCACGCCTAGCGATTCGAGCGGAAATGGGGCCTGTATCTACCTCACCACCTTCCACGGTGGATGACGATTCGGAATCATGGTTTGATCAACTCAAAAAACGACTGACACCGCGTTGGCCGAGGTTTTAAAAGCCCAATTTATTTCATTGATTCCGAAAACGGAAAAACCTGTTCACGGTGAAACAGGGAGTTGACCCTGTTATGAAATAGCTATCCAACTACCCGTTGTTGCTGATGTGACTGCAGCGTCGACGAACCGTTGAACTTGCCAGCCGTCGCTGAGATTTGGATGGTCACTGAATGCGCCTGCTATTTGTTTGTGCATTGCAGGGAATACATAGTTTGCAAAGCGGTTTTTCAAATCATTGTGACTTACTGTTTTGAGCAATCTGGCTGGTTCTGGACTGTCAGCGATCAGTAGTTCTCCCGTAAAACGATTGACTGACAAAGAGGCTTTGGTACCGTGTAATTCCAGTTCCGGTGCGAAGCCTTTTCGTAGATAACTTGCGTGGGAAAGCACGAT
>CAYMUR010000001.1:144983-153992 GCA_964393615.1 uncultured Pirellulaceae bacterium | reverse complement strand
TTGACGGTTCGGTAGGCGTGACTGACTTTGAAGTGTCGTGGTTGTTACCCCAGGCGATTGCTTCGTCCAGATCGATGGGCCCCAGTTGTGGTTTTGGTGGCATGACAACCGCAGAATGGGCCAAGACACGGGTGGCCTCGCTACCCAGAATCCAGCGCAGCGTGTCATAAGCATGGGAGCCCACATCAGCGAGCGAGCCAGCGGTTGAAAGTTGTGCATTGTCCCGCCAGGTATATGGCATTGAGATTGGGCGGGGATTGTGCCAGCGATAAATGGCCACACGGATTTCTCCGAGTATACCGTTGCTTACGAGTTCTTTGGCTTCACAGAAGACAGGTAAGTACCGGGTCCAAAAAGGTACAAAATGGGCCAGTCGAGATTCGTGAAATGCCTGCCAGATTTCCTCTGCCTGTCCAGAGGTGGTGCCGACTGGTTTTTCGCACAAAATATGTTTGCCAAGCCTGGCACATGCGAGCGCTGGTTCATAATGGAGAGCGTCTGGAGTCAGCACTAGAACGAGGTCGACGTCGGGATGCTCGACGACTTCCTTCCAGTCATCGGTTATCAGGATAGCATTGTCTTCAACCTGGGCCTCTTCCAGTCGATTGCGTCGGCGTGCACAAAGCGCTACAATGCGAGCTGCATCCGGTGTTTCACGGATTTCTTTTCGATACGGCGTGCCAATATATCCAGTTGCCCCAATAACACCAATTCCGAATTTCATCGTTTAGTCTCTACGGTAGGAAAGTTTATTTTAATTTGATGGATTTCATAATATAATAGCGATCCGACGTTCCTTGAACAGAAATTACGATTTTCATTGTAGCAAACTAAATAAATCACACAGGGTGAATTCGTGCAACCTATCGCTACTGTGGCTGATAGCCCCTAGAGATCTGTTTCAGCGGAAATCGCTGACTCGTTATAAAAAATGTCTTGATATGTACTGATCATATACTGATCACTGTTAAACCCTAGTCGCTATTCCGATTGAACACTTGCCTTATGTCAAAAACACAAAAACTTTTCGGTGGTGTCATTTTCGTGGTGGTTGGATTCAACGGGTTGTTAGGATTTGCTCAGCAGTCCGTTGTAAACAGTCAAGAAATTCGTGCAATTTTTTCAGACAAATGTTATGAATGCCATGGTCCAGATGAAGGAAGTCGCCAGGGTGACTTACGTCTTGACAGGAAATCAGATGTTTTTGGAAATCGGGAAACACCGATTATTGTGCGTGGCGAACCTGATGACAGTGAATTGTTTCGCCGCGTGTCCACGTCGGATGCAGCATTGCGAATGCCGCCGGAGGATTCTGGAAAGGCCTTGTCGCAAGTAGAAATTGAAAAGATCCAGCAATGGATCACTGCTGGAGCGAATTGGCAGCAGCACTGGGCCTATGTAGCGCCACGGCGTCCGGCGGTTCCAGCGGTTTCGGACGACCAACGTGTACACAACGAAATCGACCATTTTATTCTACAGAGGTTGAAACAGGAAGGACTCGAACCGTCGGCTCCTGCCGATCGTGTGACGTTGGCGCGGCGGTTGCATTTTGATCTGCTTGGTTTGCCGCCGTCGATGAAAGACACAGCTTCGTTTACCAACGATGATCAGCAAGTGGCTTATGAAACGCTCGTCGACCGGTTGCTTGAGTCACCGCATTTCGGAGAACGAATGGCGATTTATTGGTTGGACGTTGTTCGTTATGCAGACAGCAATGGATACCATTCTGACGAGGCACGCCAGATTGCGCCTTACCGTGATTATGTCATTCAGGCATTTCATACAAACAAACCTTTTGACCAGTTTGTCATAGAACAACTGGCTGGTGATTTATTGCCCGCGACCAGTATCGAGCAACGAGTGGCGTCGGGATTCAATATGTTGTTGCAAACAACGACGGAAGGAGGCGCACAAGACAAGGAATATCTTGCCAAATATGTCGCCGATCGTGTACGTAATACGGCATCTATTTTTCTGGGTGTGACACTCGGTTGTGCTGAGTGTCACGACCACAAATTTGATCCTTTTACTACACGCGAGTTTTATAGCATGGGGGCGTTTTTTGCCGATATTAAAGAAAAAGGCAGGGGGGTCCTTCCTACTTACCAAGTTTGGGAACCGGGCCAGGAGGAACAGTTAAAAAAGTTTGATCAACGTATTGATAGTCTACAGCCGTTATTGAACCGTTTGACACCCGAGTTGCGAGCATCTCGGCAGAACTGGGAGGTGGCGAGGGCTTCTGCGGCAGAGGAGACGACGACACCTCCCACAGCAGTCATGGAACCATGGTATCTTTTTGGTCCCATACCAATGCCAGCGGGTAATCGTGACCTGGTGAAAGCCTTCGAGTTTGTTTTTCCACCAGAGTGGGCAATTGACCTTGCACAGGAGTATCCCTCCGGTCGTTGGAAAAAGTCCGAGGAGCTGGTGGATGGCAAAGTACACGAACTTTCCAAGGGAAGCGGTACGAGTTACCTTTATCGCCGTGTGCATGCGAACAAAGCGATGGTGGCAGAGCTTGCACTTGGCGGTCAGGACCATTTGGCTGTTTGGTTGAACGGTGCTCAAGTGTTTGAGGATCGCTCGAAGAACCCGGTCAAGGTTGACGAGCATCTCACAACCATTCGACTTCATGAGGGTGAGAATACGCTCCTGATGAAGATTGCGGCGAAAAAGGATAGAGCTGGGTTTTACTTCCGCTTGACTCCGGGAACCATTCCCGCCGCGATTTCCGAAACACTCGCCATGCCAAGTGAACAACGTTCTGATGAAGCACGGCAAAAACTCGATGAGTTTTATCGAGGTTTTGCACCGGAGTTGTTAGACGTTCGTCGCGAATTAGCGGAAGTACAGCGACAGAAATACCAATTGATCCACTCGGTGGTGAAAAAGACGTTGATGACCGTTGCTACCGAACCTCGTTCGATTCGTGTGTTGCCTCGCGGTAACTGGATGGATGACTCGGGGCCGGAGGTTCAACCTGGTATTCCGGGTAGTCTCAATATGTTAAATGTTAATGATCGTCGCGCTACTCGATTGGATCTGGCTCGTTGGATGATCGATGCTGACAATCCCTTGACGACACGGGTGTTTGTAAATCGATTATGGAAATTATTTTTTGGTCGTGGGTTAGCGACACCACTCGATGATCTGGGGGCCCAGGGGGCTCCTCCTACGCATCCAGAATTATTGGATTGGCTGGCAGTAGAATTTCGCGAAAGTGGTTGGAATGTTAAGCACATCGTCAAACAGATGGTCATGTCCGCTACTTACCGGCAGACATCTGTGCCGACACCGGCTTTGCAGCAGCGGGATCCTTACAACCAGTTGTATGCGAGGCAGGCTAGATTCCGTCTGGACGCAGAAATGGTTCGCGACAATGCGTTGGCAATCAGTGGGTTGCTTGTGCGGGATATTGGAGGCAGAAGTGTCAAACCTTACCAGCCCCAGGGGTATTGGCGACACATGAATTTCCCTGTGCGCGAGTGGCAGCGTGATGCAGGGTCCCAGCTTTATCGTCGCGGTCTTTACACCTGGTGGCAGAGGATGTTTTTGCACCCCGCCATGGTGGCTTTTGATGCTCCCAGTCGAGAGGAATGTACGGTGGAACGACCGCGGTCGAATACGCCCTTACAGGCTTTGGTGCTGCTCAATGATCCTACGTATGTCGAGGCAGCACGTGTGTTTGCGGAGCAAGTAATGCGAAAGGGCGGTCAAAGTTTTGCGGAACGATTAAACTGGGCTTTTCATCAGGCATTGTCGCGTGACGCCAAGCCAACGGAACTTGAATTGTTAAAGAGTGTCTATCAGAGACACTGGGCTAGTTTTGGTGAGGATTTGGCGGCAGTGCAAAAACTGGTCTCGACGGGAGATTATGTGGTGGCAGCTGGGCTGGACCCTGTTGAATTGGCGGCTTGGACTTCGGTGACACGTGTTTTGTTGAATTTACACGAAACGATTTCGCGGATGTAAACTGGCGTTTGAAAACGAAGGAAGGCAAGTTGGGACATCTATGATACAGAGAAATGAAATATTGCGACGTACGTTTCTGGGGCAGACGACGCGCGGTGTAGGAACGATGGCTCTGACGTCGATGTTGAATGCTTCGGTCGGACAATCACGCACCCTTGCCACTGAACAGGTGCCGGGTGTGCAAGGGCTAGCACAAATTCCTCGCGCTAAGCGGGTGATTTTTTTGTGTATGGCTGGCGGTATGTCCCATTTGGAAACGTTCGACTACAAGCCGAAACTGGCCGAGATGAATGGCAAACCGATGCCCGAATCTTTCACGAAAGATCAGCCCATCGCACAGTTGCAGAACGCGAAGCTGACGTGCTTGGCCCCCCAGCATGATTTTCAGAAATGTGGGGAGTCGGGACAGGAGATCGCTAATATTTTTCCCAATTTGCAACAGGTCGCTGACGAACTTTGTGTCGTGCGTTCATTGACGACAGAGGCTATCAATCACGATCCAGCGCATACATTCATGAATACAGGCACCACGATCAGCGGACGACCCGCAATGGGGTCTTGGACGCTTTATGGCTTGGGAAGCGAAGCTGACAGTCTTCCAGGTTTTGTGGTGTTGACGTCGGTGGGTGGTGGCCAAAGCCAGCCCATCGCTGCTCGCCAGTGGCATAGTGGTTTCCTACCTAGTCAGTTTCAGGGAGTTCAGTTCCACTCGTCAGGTAGTCCTGTCCTGTATGTACGTAATCCACCAGGCGTGGATCAACAGCAGCAAGGCGATGTGGTCGACGCGGTGGGGGATTTGAACCGTTTGTACAACGAAGTGGTTGATGATCCCGAGATTGCGACACGCATCAGTCAGTATGAACTCGCTTTTCGAATGCAAGCTAGTGTACCAAATCTGATGGACGTTTCTGACGAATCTCAGGAAACACTTGACTTGTACGGTACGGCAGGGGCTGATGGATCCTTTGCCGGAAATTGTTTGCTGGCCCGACGCCTGGCCGAACGTGGGGTGCGATTTGTCCAGCTCTATCACCGTGGTTGGGACCATCACGGTAGCATCAAAGAGGGGGTCGCCAAGACCGCTTCGTTGGTGGACCGTGGAACGGCGGCGTTGATCACTGATCTCCGCCGCCGCGGGATGCTGGATGAAACTCTCATTGTATTCGCCGGTGAATTTGGTCGTACGCCAATGGCTCAAGGCAATGGTCGTGATCACCACATTAAAGGATTTTCAACGTTCATGACCGGCGCTGGGATCCGGCCGGGAATGTCTTACGGGGCCACGGATGATCTTGGCTACCATGCCGTTGACCGTGTCGTATCGGTCCACGATCTGCATGCCACGATATTGCATTTACTAGGAATCGATCATTTGCAATTGACGTATCGGTTTCAAGGACGAGATTTTCGTCTGACTGACGTTGCGGGAAACGTGCTGCATGACTTGATCGTTTGAGTTGCAGAATGACAATCGTTAATTCCGCGAAATTTTTGCATGCGAATGCAATCATTACAGTTCGGACAGCATTTTCCGCATGTACTTCATGCCTTCGCCTGATCCCCATACTGGCAATGGGTAGAGAAAGAGGTCCAGCATCCAATAACCTGAAAATCTGATCTCTTTGAGTGCCTGGATAATAGCGTCTAAATCAAGACAACCTCGCCCTGGAGGAAAGTGTAATTCTGAGCTGCGCTGATCACTGTCGGAAAAGTGGACATGTTTGATTCTTGCTCCCAAAGTGCGAATGGCGTCCACATAGTCGTGGGGCCGGCCAACAGCAAAATGGCAAGAGTCGTAAGCCACTCCGAATTGCTTCCTGTCGATACGGTCTACAAGTTGCGTCGCGAAGTCGAGATTAATGCCGAGTGTAAATGGATGGATTTCGATCAACACGTCAATATTGCGTTCGGCGCCGTAGTCCGTTGCTTCTTGTAGAAGCTCGGTGGTGTCGTCCAGTAGTCTTCCTGAAATGAGTTCCTCCGTAGCGCCGGTCGGTACACGTCCTTCGTAAGTGATGAGATATTCCACTCCCAAGTCTGCCGCAATATCCAGATCTCGTTTCAAGCCGGCCAATGCCACCTTCACATCGTCACTGCTATCGAGTGACTGGAAGTAGGGTGAGTCGGGAACATTTGATCCCACTAGTTTCATTCCCAACGATTCAACAAACTCTGCCAATTGATTTCGCAGTTGTGCAGTCTTGAAATCGGTGATTTGGCTATGACAAATCTCGATCTGGTCGTAACCTGCCTCGGCCATGACCTTGAGCGAGTACTCCAAGGGGTCATGAAAGAATCCAAGTGGGTTACCAATAATCGGAATAGACATGACGGTGACTCCAGAGAAATAAATCGTCAATAGGGCTTCTATGGTTACGGCAAATTTGTTTTGCGTTTGATAAGGGATGTGTCTTTTGGCTTGACACATGTTTCGGCGACAGGACCGTGAGCGTACCAAAACCCGAAATAGAACTCAATATTCTCACATTGGTTTTGAGTTCTGCCAAGTCCCTGGAATTGTTTCGCAACACTACCTGGCCATGCAAAATAAACGGGACATCCTGCCGACTTATGATTTTGTGGAGAGCCGCAGCGATAACATTTCCCGGGCCACCAAACAAACGTGATCAATTTAACAGGGGATCGCATGTCAGCGAACGTTGGCAATGTTGGGGCTTCCCTGTTAAGATGATCGGTCGTTGTTCCATCGTGAAAACTGTGTCAGTCTGTCGAGCTGTCGCGTGAAGATGGAATGCCGTTTTGTAATGACCGGAAAATCAAAGGTTCTATAAAACGGATAGATTGGAAGAAAGACCTGGGGCTGAGACCGAATGTTAGGGTATGGTCCGGAAAATTGTGACGTAACAACTTCTGCAAGTTGGGTAAAAAATTTCTGGAATTTCGTAATCGGTGGGCTGGCACAGGTTTAAAAAATTTGGTGTGGGAGGCCATTCGATGCGTGCAGCGGTTTTGAAGGAATTTGGAAAACCACTTTCGGTAGAGGAGGTTGCTAAACCAACACCGGGCGAGGAAGAAGTTTTAGTAAAAGTAATGGCCTGTGGAGTGGATGGCACGGATTTGAAGCTCATGGAGGGGTTTGGATATCGTCCTGATTTGCCGTTTATCAGTGGCCACGAACCTGCTGGATATGTGGAGGCCATCGGTAGTCGCGTCGACGAGATCGAGTTGGGAGCTCGGGTGATCACTCACAATTTCCAGGTGTGTGGCCGTTGTGCATTTTGCCGTAATAACCGGGCGAATATTTGTCCCCACATGACTGGGGTCTTGGGGGTAAGAGGTTTGCCAGGGGGACATGCTGATTATTTTTGTATACCTGCTCGACAACTTGTCCCCTTTCCGGAATCGGTAGATTGGGCAGACGCCGCGGTATTAGTCGATGCTGGAATTACTGCGTATCACGCAATAGATCGTAGCGGAATCAAGCTGGGAGAATCCGTCCTGATAATCGGTGTGGGTGGAGTGGGATCCTATGCAATCCAGTTTGCCAAATTAGCCGGTGCACGGGTCATTGCCGTGGACATCGCCGATGCCAAAGTGAACCGCGCATTGGAATTGGGCGCCGATGAAGTCGTACATGGTGGCCAGGAGAATGTTCCGGAAAAAGTTCGCCAGCTGACAGAAGGCTGGGGTGTGGAATGCGTGGTTGACATTGTCGGTATGCAGAAGACGATGGGCTGGGGAATTGATTCCTTGGCAAATGGTGGACGACTTGTGATCGTTGGGTATACTCCTGAAGAATATCCATTGAGTGGAAAACAGATTGCCCAGAATGAATTGCAGGTGATCGGTTCACGTTGTGGCCGCCAACAGGATCTGATCAAAGTCGTGGAATTGGTGGCGTTAGGGAAAACACAAACAATCGTCACTGACAGGTTGCCTTTTGAACGAATCAATGACGCGCTAGCTATGTTGCGTGAGGGAAAGGTTCTTGGACGCCTGGTGTTGGAAATAGATTCTTAATGGGTGCAGAGTGTTGACAATCACCACGGTTCAGTCTAGATATTGTACCGGTGCTGCTGCTGACCTGGTGAGACCGATGGACTGCAGAGATCTCTTTACCTGCCGTAGCCTCTTTGTTGAGGGACGTTTGCCAATTGCTGAAATAGATGCAAAAAACAGTAGAGATGTGCAGGTATTGTCGTTTTATTCCATCGCTTCATCGGTGAATCTTCAATCTTGAACCGAAGGTGATTTGTGTCTGAAATACCAAGTTTGCTTGAGCCGATTAAAGAACTTCGAGATAAACTACTCGCGGGCCAATTTTGCCTTGGTTGCGGGGTGACGTTATGCGACCCGGTCATTACCGAAGTGATTGCTCCTTGTACGGATTTCATTTGGATTGATCTTGAGCATTCGCATCTTAGTGTCGAAACCGTCATGGCCCATTTAATGGCTGCCCGTGTACGACAGGTTCCCGTGATGGTTCGGTCGAGGGATTCTGACGTAGCATCTATCAAGTCAATTTTGGACATCGGGGCACAAGGTATTGTTGTTCCTCAAGTGCAATCTGCTGCTGAGGCCCGAAAGGTCATGGAAATTTGCCGGTATGCCCCTCTCGGAAAACGCGGCTTGGGACCCCGTAGGGCGTCAGACTTTGGTCGAACTCAAGTGGCCGACTATATAGAGGCTGCCAATAAATATTTGTTTGTTACGGTCCAGGTGGAAACCGTGGCAGCATACGAAGAAATCGACGATTTTGTGTCGATTGATGGCATCGATAGTATCTGTATTGGTCCGAGTGATTTGGCATTGTCATTGGGTCACCCAGGACAGCTAGACCACCCGCAGGTTGTGGAAACCATACAGACGATTGTCAACAAGATTCGAGCAGCAGGGAAATTTTGTGGGATGGGTATGGCGGGAGATCCTAAGTACGCACTGGAAGCGGCCCGGATGGGAGTTCATTGGGTTCAGTGTGGTGAGGATTGGGAATGCATGTATAGCTTTGCCGCTAACTTGTTTTCCAATATTCGGCACGAATTGGCCAAGTGAACTAGCCCGGTGTCCCCATCGGGG
>CAYMUR010000001.1:129499-144883 GCA_964393615.1 uncultured Pirellulaceae bacterium | reverse complement strand
TACTGTGATTGGGGTACTGTGATTGGGGTACTGTGATTGGGGTACTGTGATTGGGGTACTGTGATTGGGTCAAATTGTGGAAATCCTGTGTCTGCCAGGGGCAGACTTCCAGTTTCCAGAACCATGCCCGCGAAACGTCTCACTCGATTCATCCCGTTGGAGAAATTTATTTCCGGACACTCCCTGCCAACCTGGCAGTAGCTATGAACCCGCTGAGACAGTCCCAGGTTAAACAGAAGTCTTTACAATGGTTTCATCTCACAAAATTCCACCAACGCCGGTACGGTTGATTCAGTGGCCATTGCTGCACGAGTCATGCACTGCTTGCTGGATCCTTGGCGCATCGGTGGGGTTTTCAATCTTGGCGGGGCGCGTCACGGGCAGTTTTGTGGTCGGGGGCATTTGCATGGTGACGCTGTGGATAGCTGCCTGGCGCTGTTGGCTTCCAGTCCATTATGATTTGGGGCCGGGGGGTGTGACACAGCGAGCATTTGGTAGGCAATTGCTTTTTCCCTGGTCACAATTTGTTCATTACGAAGTTAATGGGGATCTGATCGTGCTCATTCGTGATTCAGAGAATAGCCTGCTCTCCGCCTTTCGAGCCATTTACCTGTGCGCTGGGAGTCAGCGTGACGAAACATTGGTCTTGCTAGATCACTATTTGGTTGCGGCAGCATCGACCAAGTGACAGGCTGTCCAGTGATCCGTTGAAATTTTTCGTAACGTTGGCATTTCGTGTTCACAGCGGGGTTCACGGACCGGACACCTCGTGTGGAACGGGCAACCGCTGGGGGGGGTCATGGGACTGGGAACTTCGCCGGTTAACACCACTCTTTGACGACGGCGCTCGATGGTGGGATCTGGGATGGGAACGGCAGAAATAAGCGCCTGGGTATATGGATGCAAAGGAGTCTGAAAAAGACGATCCCGGTTGGCAAGTTCGACAATCTTTCCCAGATACATGACTGCAATGCGATCGCTAATATGTCGCACAGCGGCGAGGTCGTGTGCAATGAACAAATACGTCAAGCCAAACTCTTTCTGTAGCTGCTGTAAAAGGTTTAAGACTTGTGCTTGAATTGAGACATCGAGTGCGCTGACTGGTTCGTCAGCAACGATCAGTTCAGGTCGTAAGGCAAGTGCGCGTGCGATACCAATTCTCTGCCGCTGACCGCCAGAAAACTCGTGTGGATAGCGTCGGATAAACTGTGGGTTCATGCCGACATGGACCATCAATTCCTGCACTTGTTGTCGAAGCTTGATTCCATGTGCCAAACCGAATGCCCGCAACGGTTCGCCCACAATGGCCTCGACCGTCATGCGCGGGTTCAAGCTGGCATACGGGTCTTGGAAAATGATTTGCATTCGACGGCGGATTTGCTGCAAATAACGGTCCCATGTCCAGCGACCCCAACGGCGCGTCCAATGTTTGGTGAGTTCCTGGCCGTCAAAGTGAACTGTACCGGCTGTGGGACGTGTTAATTGAAGAGCGGCACTCCCCGTCGTGGATTTGCCACAACCACTTTCTCCCACCAATCCCAGTGTTTCACCACGGTAAACTTCCAACGAGACATCCTCCACGGCGCGGATCATACCGACTGGCTTACGCCATAATGCGCCGTGTAATACAGGAAAATGCACTTTTAAATTCGTAAGTTTCAATAAGGGATCAGTCATGGCAATGGCTTGTCTAATTCCCAACAAACAGCCGAATGATGCTGGTTGAATAAGACGGTATCAGGGAATTCGGATAAACATCGGTCGACGGCACGGCTGCAGCGTGGGTGGAAAGGGCAGCCATCCGGTAAATGGGACAGGTCGGGAGGTAGTCCTGGAATGGCTTCTAGATTTTCGCAGCTTTGTTTATCGAGACGTGGGACACTTTTCAAGAGCCCTTGGGTGTAAGGGTGTCCCGGGTGTGCAAACACCTGTTCGGTGGGTCCCTGTTCAACAATCTTGCCGGCATACATCACAATCAGTCGGTCCGTGACTCCCGCGACGACTCCCAAGTCATGTGTAATTAAAATGACACTTGTGTTGAAGTTGTGCTTGAGATCTCGAATTAGATCAAGGATCTGGGCCTGAATGGTGACGTCCAACGCGGTAGTCGGCTCGTCGGCAATAAGTAATTTCGGTTGACACAAAAGAGCCATTGCGATCATGACTCTCTGTCGCATCCCTCCAGAAAACTGATGGGGATATTGTCTAATACGTTCTTCCGCGTCTGAAATGCCAACGCGACCCAGCATCTCAATAACTCGTTGTCGGGAAGTGGCCCGCGTCACCTGCTGGTGGACTTCAAGCACTTCGGTGAGTTGCCTTTCCACGGTTAGATAGGGATTTAGCGAGGTCATGGGGTCCTGGAAAATCATCGACGCCTGATCGCCTCGCATTGATTCGAGTTGACGGCGCGACATCTGCAGCACATCCTGTCCATCAAAGAGAACTTTTCCGCTGGGGAAATAGCCTGGTGGTTGAGGAACAAGATTCATGGCAGAGAGGCAAGTAACCGTTTTGCCTGATCCACTTTCCCCTACAATGCCGAGTGTTTCTCCGGGAAAGACATCGAAGGTTACGTTGTCCACTGCTTTCACAATTCCGTCGTCGGTACGGAAATAAGTGTGTAGACCTTGTATGGACAAAATTGGTTGTTCCATGCTGGTTTTCAGGTTTTCATCTGTGGATCGAGAGCATCACGCATTCCGTCACCTAGAAAGTTTAATGAGAACAGGAGCAATGCGAGTGCACTTCCAGGAAATACGACGGCCCACCAAAATACAATCATTTGATTGGCACCTTCGTTAATCAACGCTCCCAGGCTGGCTTGCGGTTCCTGGACGCCCAATCCCAGAAATGACAGGAAGGCCTCCTGGAGAATCATATTGGGAACCGTTAGCGTAAAATACACAACGATAGGGCCAAGTGTGTTGGGAATCAAATGGCGGAACACGATGGCCGTATTGCTGGAACCGACGCTTTGTCCTGCTCGAACGAACTCGCGTTCTTTCAAGCTAAGCACCTGACCACGGACGATCCTGGCAGTCATCAGCCAACCGACAAGTCCTAGGGCCACGAATACTAATAACAGGCTTTGATTAAAGATTGTCACCAGGATGATTACCAGGAACATGTAGGGAAGAACGTACAACACATCCACGATGCGCATCATAATCGTATCGACTTGGCCCCCTACGTATCCGGCTACAGCGCCATAAACCGTGCCAACTGTGGCTGACACGAATGCAGCCAATAGTCCGATTTGTAGGCTAACACGCGCACCATACAAGACTCGGGTAAGCAGATCACGACCCAGAAAGTCAGTACCGAACCAATGGTCGTACGATGGCGGTTGAGCACCATACGCCAAATTTTGAGATTCGAAATCGTAACCCCAAAATATTTTGACAACGGCTGGCCCAATGCAGGCGGCAACGGTCAGGCTACCGACGACAATGACAGCAGTCACCGCCATGCGATTTTTGCGTAGTCGTTGCCAGGCATCCTTCCACAGTGATGTACCCGAAACCAGCTGACCATCAGGGAGCAGCGATGACGAAACTGGGTGTCGTTGGGCTGAATTGCTATGTGTCATGGTTTTCTGTTGTTACAGAGTGGCAAAGGGTTCACGGCGAGATGAGAGAGTGGTGGTGACCAGAGCCATTTCTCTGTTTTCAAGCAAGCACTTAGGGGGGATTGGACGACGGCCATCTGTCCATTATTTTTTGTACGTGGCATTTTTTGCTGCGGTAGCTATTGGGTTTCAATCATATGTAATACGTGGGTCGAGCCAGCCATACATGACGTCAACGATCAAGTTCATGGTGAGCAGAAAGATGGATTCCAACAAGACAATTCCCATGACTAAAAACAAATCACGGTTAAAGGCTGCATCAACAAAGTAGGGACCGATACCAGGTGTATTGAAGATTTTTTCGACGACAACACTGCCCACCATCATGAAAGCGATTGCCGGTCCCAGGTAGGAAACTACAGGCAACAGTCCCGCTCGTAACATATGACGCCAAATAATCAGTTTTTCTGGTAAACCTTTGGCTCGTGCAGTACGGATGAAATCAGAACGAACTACTTCCAACATGCCTGCCCGTGTCAACCTGGCGATGTATGAGGCCCGTACCGTGCCCAAGGTGATACCTGGCAAAATAATGTGTTTCCAGGTTCCCCATCCAGCTGGTGGAAACCAGTGTAGTGTCAGAGAAAAGAGTAGTACCAGAAGTGGACCGAAGACAAAGGTGGGAATGCTGATCCCCACCATGGCCGTGGTCATGGCCCCGTAGTCCCAGGCTGTGTTTTGGCGAACGGCCCCGATAATACCTGCTGTTATCCCGAGCAGAAGCGCCCAAACTAGTGCAACGGTTGCCAGTACCAAGGTCACCGGAAATCCAATGGCAATGATTTCATTGACACTGCGCTGGGGGTACTTAATCGAAAGCCCTAAATCACCTCTTACGAGATTACCCGTGTAACGTAAAAATTGAATCGGTAAGGGGCGATCGAACCCGTATTTGGCTTCCAATTCGGCCCTTACTTCTGGAGCTACTGCACGTTGGTCGTTAAAAGGACTTCCGGGTGCCAGCCGTATCACGAAGAACGACAGAGTCATGATGACGGCCAAGGTCGGTATTAACCCCAGGATACGTTTTACAATAAATCCAGCCATGTTTCAGCTTTCTTTGACAATACTGACGATTGATTTGTGTTGCATTCAAACGACTCGTATCATGTCGTGGCCGTGGTCAAAGGTGGCATCCGTTCTCTGATTTCAGTGAGACGCTTTTGTTTACCATGCCAAAAATAAAAATGACAGATAGGTTGACCGTTGCATTTCCTTTTTCGAGTACTTCGGGAGACGGCTTTTATGATTGGTAGGACGCACTGCCAGCGGCACGTTCTAAGGATAGTTTTTGACCTCAATGGTGTGTCCACAACGGTGGTGCAGGATCTTCACCTGGGTGTTCCATGCCAGCATGCCAATTTGTCTCAATCCACAAATACTTCCAAGGATGTCGATCCATGTAGTTGCTCCAAAAACCTCGAATATAAGGTTTGACAAGTTGCGACCGTGTATAGATATAGATTGGCAGAATTGGCTGTTGTTGGATCATGTGCCGTTCAGCACGCTGCAAAATTTCTAGCCGCTGTTGATGGTCATTTTCTGTTTTGGACTGTTGTAATAATGTGTCATAGTGTTCGTCTACCCAGCCGGAATGGTTGTTTCCAGAATAAGAGGTTAAAAGGTCGAGAAAAGTATAGGGGTCAGGATAGTCCCCAATCCATCCCATCCGGGCGATCTGAAAATCCATCTGTTCCAGTTTGCTTAAATAGACTTGCCATTCCTGGTTTTGAATCTGAACGTCAACGTTGAGATTTTCTTTCCACATTTGCTGCACTGCGACGGCAATCTGTTTGTGGCCTTCCGAAGTGTTGTAAATCAACGTGACCTGTGGCAGTCCTTGCCCGTTCGGGTAGCCAGCTTTGGCGAGGAGCTGTCGCGCTTGACGGGGATCAAATTGCAAGCCTTGCGGGCCTTGGTAGCCAGCCAGACCGTCTGGAACCAGGTTGGCGCTAGGTATTTGTCCGCCGCGAGTCACGTGTTGAACAATTGCATTACGATCGATTGCCAAGCTAAATGCTTGTCGGACATTGACGTCATCCATGGGGGCCTGTTTTGTGTTGAACCAGTAGAAATATGCGCCCAGGTATGGGGCAGAGCGAAAATCTTTATACTGTCGCAATTCATCCATGAACTCATTCGGTAGTGCCGTGTTGCCGCCTGGAAAGTCAAGTTCGCCCGTGAAGTAAAGGTTTAAAGCTGTGTTGTAACTTTCGACCATGGAAGCGTGAACCGATGGAGTCCTGACGTGAGCCGCGTCCCAATAGTAAGGATTTTTTTCGAAATCCATCGATTGGCGAAATTGCCAGCGTTTTAGAACATAAGGGCCGTTGCTGACAAAGTGTTCCGGTCGTGTCCAGAGATCCGTGTTTTGACCGGCCGATTCGAGCTGTTCGATCACATGCCGGGGGATCGGCATGAACGAATAAAACGTCAACAGGTTTAAGAAATAAGGAACGGGATTATTAAGTTCCAGACGGAGAGTCAGGTTGTCTATTGCCCGTACGCCCACGACGGAACTGTCTGTTACTTTAGCAGACAACTGGCTATCGTTGATTGACAGGTTATTGATGATATCAAGGGCGCGCTGACGTAAATTTGCTCTTTTGTTTTCATCACCACCTAGATAAATAAAGAAACCGCCAACATCAGGACATGCTTCGACAGTCGTCATTTCTATTGACGAAGAGGAGAGCAATCGTTTTATCTCTTCTATTGAAGAGGCTCCGGGTAGGCCACGGACAAGGAGAGCCCGTTGGTGGAACGCCATGGCGTGTTTCAAATCATAAGCAATGTTGGCGTATTTGGAGGCAGTTTTCGGATCGAGTAAACGTCTTAAAGACCATTCAAAATCGTGGGCCGTCAACGGTTGACCGTCTGACCACTGGGTGGATCGAAGGTAAAAAGTGTAGGTTCGGCCGTCATCTGAAACAACCCAGTTGTGGGCAACGTCCGGCAGGGGTTCCAGTGTTACGGGGTGGGCTTGGACAAGTCCAGCAAACGTATTAAAAATGATTTCACCACCGTTGCTGTCGGAACACTTACCTGGATCGATCCACTGTGGTTCTGCTCCGTTATTGACCCAAAGAACTTCGGCAGAATGCCTGGGAAGCGTGGTGCCAAAATATTCCGATTCAGCGTGATAACAACCACTCACGGCAAGGAAGATACCGATCAAAAAACCACCAGGGGCGACGGCACTATACCCATCGTGGGGGGGCCAACGAGAGTCAGAGAACGAACGTCGGGCGTTGTAGTAGGCGGCATGTCGATGCCTTGTTGCGTAGGATGGCGTGTGGGGGCCTGAGGTCGGGACGTTCATTGCATTTATCTGGTAAGCAGCACTTTTAGATCAGACGAATCTTAATAAAACATTTTAGCAATTGATATTTTAGCTACTCCGGCCGACACGAAAAGACCGAAGAGGTGAGTCGCTGGTCTGGCCTTTGAAATTTTCCATGTTTCAACATCAACGCCACAAGCAGTCACAGCAACTTGACCGGCCACGGGAATTGGTGGTGATGTGTATGCCGTTACGAAGTAATGTCAATCTGTCTCGAATCATACGAACCACCAGTTGTTTCGGTATTTCACGATTGATCGCTTGCGGGCGTCCTAAAATTGATTCCAAAATCAGTCGCGATGCCACTAGCCAGGTCCAGGTCGAATTGCATCGCTCGTTATTACCAGTTCTCGAAAAAATGAAGTTAGACCAATTTCAGTTGGTGGGTCTTGAACAGACAACAGGATCTCAGTCACTGTATTCGTTTGCACTTGCCAGACGAAGTGCTGCGGTTGCTGGACCATGTGGTGGAAATTCCGATGTACGGCTTGCCGCACAGTTTGAATGTGGCCACAGCCACGGGCATGGCGATTTACGAATATTGTCGCCAGTTCCCGAGGGGTTAAAGTTGTTTTTCAGAATTCTTGATGGTGGCGGTGTTTTTTTGGACCGCCGCCGGGTTACCGGCGCAATGGGGTGCTTAGTCGATGGCAGTCTGCAATAGGTGATCCAACTTCATGGAAAGATGGTAAAAATTTACGGGTCGAACCGACTTGGGGGCAGCTTGACAGACAAGGTGGTCAGCGAGTCTAAATAATAGTGTTCGGACGTGGGTAGATCAGGGGGCTGAGGAGGAAGCGTGAAGCTTGCTCTAGCAGGATACTGTGCTCCGACGATTACTGTGCTTCGACGATTACTGTGCTCCGACGATTACTGTGCTCCGACGATTACTGTGCTCCGACAGGGCTTCCTGGGACACGCGCAGCAGACCACACGGATATTTTGCTAAACCACGAATACGTTGTGGCGCCAAGGTTGTTCCTGCGAGGGAACGAACGTAACCGATTTGGGTGAAAATTGATGATTCGCATACCCAGCCAACTGTCGCAAATCGAACTGCATGAGTTGGCGGTAATTTATCCATCCTTTGGTTATCTGGACGATGACCAACGTAGTTGGAAAATCAAGATTCATGGTGCAGTTTATGAACCGTGCCATGATAGTTTTCACGATCGCATGCTGGTTCGCTTGCTGACGCGCGCCATGAAAACCGGTGTGCATGAATTAAATTCGGAAATATTTAGACAGCGTGTCAGCAGTTTTCTGGCACAGCATGAACGCGGTAAACGGATCGTGATTCGTGTCGGAGATAAAAGGTATCGTCTGCGCAGTCGAACTCGACGTAATGGCTATTTTAGCGGTACGTTGCGGTTGTCTGCGTATCAGGCCGAATTGCTTCATGACCAAGGAGCGCTACAGGACGGCTGGTTGAACTTCGAAATTTTGACTCGTCGGGATGAACAGCGCACTTTTATGGGCCGAGCGCAATTAGTTGGTCGACGTGGTTTAAGTGTCATTTCAGACATCGATGATACGATCAAACGTTCTGATGTTCCTTGTCGCAGCGAATTGCTGGCCAATACTTTTTTGCGTGAGTATGAGTCAATTCCTGGCATGTCCCAACTTTATCAGCGTTGGGCAGATGCAGGTGCTGCATTTCATTATGTTTCTTCCAGTCCTTGGCAGCTGTTTCAGCCGCTGGACGATTTTCGTTGTGATGACCTGTTCCCGCAAGGAAGTTATCATTTGCGAACATTACGTTTAAAGGATCCGCGTGTGTTGTCTTTGCTATTACCCACGAGATGGAACAAGTGGAGTAAATGGCGGTCTATCCGGTCCATTTTACGTGCTTTTCCAGATCGGCGGTTCGTGTTGGTTGGCGATTCGGGGGAAGGGGATCCAGAGATTTATGGTTCCGCCGCACGCAAGTACCCTGATCGAATTGCGCGGATCTATATTCGCAATCTGGCAGTCCGTTCTTTGGGGAGATTACGTAGGGAAAAGGCATTTCGTGCAATACCGCGGGGTCTGTGCCGGATTTTTCAGGACGTGGAGCAGTTAGAGCATGACGCGGCGCAACTGAGGGATGAGGTGCGATGTCTCGGCTGAAGCCCAAAAAGAGGTGATGCGATCCAGGTTTGTCGGATACCGGCTGTTTTCCCCCTTGTTTTGGTGGGCAGAATCGATAAGAATCAAATGTTTTCCTAAATATATCGGCAATTAGACCTCTCGGAGAGAATCGAATGGCTCACTATACGGGTCCCAAAGCACGTGTAAATCGCCGCTTAGGCGCAATGATTTACGAAAGTGCAGGTGCAACCCGGGCATCGCAGCGACGCGAACAACCGCCTGGCATGAATACACGACCGCGACGCCCGTCCAACTATGGCCTGGCTTTGATGGAAAAGCAAAAAATCAAACATTATTATGGGATGGGTGAGAGACAGTTGCGGCGGTACTTCGACAAAGCCAGTCGAGGTAAAGGTAACACGGGGCAATTGTTGCTGATTCTTTGTGAGCGACGACTGGACAATGTAGTTCGTCGTGTGGGTTTGGCCGCTACCCGCCCACAGGCGCGACAGGGAATCGTACACGGCCACTTTGTGGTGAATGGTGTAAAAACAACGAAACCGTCATTCCTGGTCCGTCCAGGAGATGTGGTCACGGTGCGCAATCGTGAGAATCTGAAAAACGTGTACAAAAGTATTCTCAGCGAGCATCCTCCGGAAGCTCTCGATTGGGTGACGTTGGATGCGGATTCGCTCACGGCCAGTGTCCAGCGAAATCTCGGTCCGGATGAGGTCAGCTTGCCGGTGGATGTCAACATCGTTGTCGAATTTATGTCACGTTGATGGCATGAAAATCTTTTACGGTTGTTTTTCCATTTCGGTAGTGTCAACATTGTTGGATGCTCTGATGCAAAGAGGATGACCGAAACCTGAGAAAATGTCTACGGAAACCTTGACGGCAAATGAAAACCCAACTTGTTGTTCTTGGTGGTGGACCGGGTGGCTATGCAGCAGCTTTTCTCGCGGCTGATGAAGGGCTCGATGTCACTTTGGTTGAAATGGAATCAAAGCTTGGTGGAACTTGTCTGCTGCGCGGTTGCATTCCTTCCAAAGCGTTGTTGCATGTCGCACGGGTTGTCCAGGAAGTTGGTGAACTTGGCCAGGAATGGGGTGTTCGCTACGAAACTCCGCAGATTGACATCGACTCGGTACGGGCTCGCAAGGAAAAGGTCATTCAAACTTTGTCCGGCGGGTTGAAGCAACTGGCAAAACGTCGGAAAGTTCGTGTCATTGAGGCATGTGGTAGTTTTTCCGACTCTCATACCATGCAGCTTTCAGGAAACCATGCCTCCATTCCGGATGACGGCCAGGTCACATTCGAGCATGCAATTATTGCAACCGGATCTATCCCTGCAATGCCGCCCATTTTTGACATTGATTCTGATCGCGTCATGGACTCTACCGGTGCCTTGCATTTAGCTGACTTGCCGGAATCAATGCTTGTCATCGGCGGCGGGTATATTGGATTGGAAATGGGTACTGTGTATGCTGCGCTCGGTAGCAAAGTTAGCGTTGTTGAGTTGACGGACGGCTTATTACCGGGAGTTGATCGAGATCTTGTCAAGCCACTACACAAGAGGTTGGAAACACTATTAGAGGGTCGGATTTATTTGAATTCGCGTGTTGTCTCGTTGGAAAACCGAGGCGATCAGGTCGAGGTCACCTTTGACGGACCCGAAAAGAGTGGTGTGCAGCTGTTTGAGCGAGTTCTTGTGTCCGTTGGACGAAGACCAAATAGCGCACAACTGGGATTAGAAAATACAGGCATTGAAACCGACGACCGAGGATTTATTGCATGTGACAAGCAGCAGCGCACAGCCAGTCAAGCGATTTTTGCCATTGGTGATGTTGCTGGTGAGCCGATGCTTGCTCACAAGGCATCCCATGAAGGCAAGGTGGCTGTGGAAGCGATTCTTGGCAGGCCGGTGGAATTTAACCCGCTGGCAATACCAGCGGTTGTGTTTACAGATCCTGAAATCGCGTGGGCTGGCTTGTCAGAAACAAAAGCGAAAGAGCAAGGTTGTTCCTTTCGAACAGCCGTCTACCCGTGGGCTGCCAGCGGAAGAGCACACGCACTGGGTAGAATCGAGGGTCTGACCAAGTGGATTGTTGACCAAGAATCGGAACGCGTGTTAGGCTGTGGGATCGTGGGTCCCGGCGCGGGGGAATTGATTGCTGAAGCCGTTTTGGCCATTGAAATGGGGTGTGAATTGCGCGATGTTACGGAAACGATTCATCCTCATCCAACGATGAGTGAAACATTGATGAATGCTGCCGAAGTTCATCTGGGAACGGCAACTGAAATCTACAAACCCAAGACACGGTCGTGAAACGACCAGCTTTCTGAGCGGAAATGTTTTATCTCTTTGGGGTAGTTTTCTGATGTAACCGGTTGGTTGCAGCACCAAGACACCGTTTGTCACCGATCATCGCATGACGAGTAGCGATGGGCTGAAAGCTCGGTTTTCGATTGTTTTATGGAACAGAGGGTTCGACGGGTAGGTCACACACAAAACCTAGGTCAGACAGTCGTACCCAGCCATCGCGTCCGTCCGCCAGGCGGATATGAGCCCAACCGTCTCGTTGCAGCTCAACGTGAACTTCCGTTCCACCAGGTAACGGTTCACTAAACCGGGGCGGAGCATTCGTGGCGTCAGCAGCGCGAGCAATGGTTTCGGGGCGCGTGACAACGGCAGCGGACACTGGCGGCCTGAAATGTTGCCAGAAAGTGGCTGCCAATAATACCGCCCAAAAAACCAGTAGGAGGGAGGCAGTATTGCGCAACAAAGAATGTTGCCACCGCATGGAGAATGCCAACAGAGCACACGCTACAAAAAACATCGTCGCTGCTAACAGGCGACGTTTTTGTAGCGATATGAAGTTCAATCCCACAAAAAAAGTGTCGAACTGCTTGGGCGCTGTGACGTTGGGGATCCAGTCTGGAAGCCGGCTTCTGGCGTGTTCCAGATTCTGGCGAGCTTGTTGCTGGGAAGGATCGATATGTAGTGCGCGTCGATAGGACAGTACTGCCGTACCAAGATGTTCGGCCTGTAATGCCGCGTTGCCAAGGTTGGTGTAGAGGCTGGGATTTTGAATTCCTTGCGGACCGGTTACCAAGCGTGCGAATAATAGTTCGGCTCGCTGGAACAGTCGCAGCCTTTCATCCCTGGAAACGGAATTCATGGCAGTGCGATAGGTTTCGATCGCTTCGAGTAGTGTTTTGTCGAGTGGTATTGACTGATTCTGGGCCAGGCCCCATGAGGCCGTTAGCAGCCACAGAAACAAGACATAGATATATCGATGCGCAGCAGTCATGTTGTTTCTTGGAGCATCTTGCCCACCAAATTGGCGGCATCGGAAATTAATTCTGGCTGAATCAATTCATTGTTTCCATCTTTTGGAATGTAGATAATTTCTTCACACTGTGCAATGAATGGTTCGATTTGCGAACGCTGGTCTGCATTGGCATTCGTTGCAATCGCTCTCAAGGAGTCTGCAATGCGTTTGGCAGCGACTTCACGCGGCAAACCATTTGCCGACTGTATTTGACGCTGATGTTCACGTAGGCTTTTGCGACGCCGGGTGACGTCGGGATCGATTTGTCGGCGTTGTCGATCCCAGACTGCAAAGGTGAGAAAGGCGAGACCTCCAAGATAACAAGCCACTTGGGCCAACACATGATTGATCTGAAAATGTTGTTCGGTGAGTAAATGATGAGTATTGAGTTCGATGGATAAATCGGCGTTGTGAATCGAAGTTGCCGCACCTGTAATGCTTGGAGTTGTTTCAGAGTCTAATGGTTTGTCTACATCTTGAGGAGGTTCAGTTTCGGAAGATGTTTTTGCTGTGTGGGAGACAACGTCGGCGGCAGTTACCAAGTTGGTATCCTCCACGCGCAGTGCGATGGGGGCCGAATGTGTTGTCTGGTAAGTTTCTGTCTGGGGATTGAACCAGGAGAACGCCAGCCGAGGAATCTCGGCGATAAGAGTGTCCAGCACGCGTATCGATACTTGAAATGTTTTGATGCCGTCGTGGAGTATACCAGTCGATTCGTCCGCTGGCAGGCGATATTGGGTTCTCTGCATTCCGCCGTCGGCGTCGAGTGGCGGCAAGGAGATATTATTCAGATTACCCTTGCCACGGACGCGAATGGTCAGTTTGATGGGGTCACCGACACGAACGACAGTCCGATCTGCCGAAACTTCCATCCCAAATCCGCTGCCGACCGCTCCGATAAAACTTTCCGGACGACCGTCGCGTGGAAACGAACGGACGACTAGTTGAATAGGTTGACCTGTCGATTTGATTGGTATGGTGGCGGCGGCGATCTTGTCGCCAAAGAAATCACGTCGCCAACGAACTACTTTGTCCATTGTGGCGACCGTTGATGGAAACGTATATTCACCCGGTTTGTCGGCGACCAATTCGCGTTTTGCGGAAAGAACAATCCAGCGTTGTCCTTCCAAGTGCTCTTGCGATACGATTGCCTTTATCCGTGTGATACCTTGCGAGGTTTGGATTGGTAAAAGTTGATCCCCACGTTGCGGTTCTTCGTCAACAAAATCAAATTGATCGAACAGTGGTGACCGGACGGCAAGGCCTCTAATTTGATCCGTGTCACCAGCATACCACCATTCAATTTGGATTGGCACGCGCTCACCCGGATAAACGGATCTGTCTGGTAACTTGATCACCGCTCGCATATCTTTGTCTTCGGCTATCTTTTGGAATGTCAAGTTGATCGCCTTGTGTTTGACTTCCGTATTTCCTTGCTGAATATGGAATGGACCTACCGAATATTCTCCTGGTTTGTCAGTCAAAAGTTGCCAACGAAAATCGTAGACGACAGTTCTGTTTTCAATCCGCCGTCCGTTGTAGATTTGGATTCGCTGTGAAACATGGGGTGCTATGTCGACGAGTTTTATCTGTAAACCTGATGACACCACAGGTGGGTTCATGACAGGATCCGGTTTCTCCTCAAATCCTTGTACTAAAACACGTAATGTAGAAGGAATGTTAGCAAAATGTGGTCCTTCGGCCTGAACTTGAACGACAATTTCTGCTGCACTGTTGCCGACGGCAAATTTTATAACGATGAGCAGAACTGCGATTGCAGAACGCAGGCATCGGTATACGGTAGGTTGACACGCATGGTGGATTTGGGCTTCCACCAACGATGCGGGCATTTGTGGATTGACCGGAACGGATTGTTGGGTTGGCGTGAAAACCATGTCATCCGTTATCAGTAGGTTTTGGAAATGTGTCGTCATACTGTCTCATAAATCCTTCGAATTGCACCTGGTTGCCGATTTGTCGGCGCAGTTTTCCGAAGCACTGGTACGCGGTGACCATTTGCAGACTGATTCCAGTCATCTACCAGTCCTTTTCGACCAGGCCACGCCGGACCTGGTTTTGTTTCGATTTTTCCCGGCGCCGCTGCGCTTCACGATCACGGACAGCTTGGAGTAACCGTCTTGGGTCGATCTGCTGTGGTTCTTGTTGGTCCCCGTTTTGTTGATCCTGTTGTTGTTCGTTCTGTTGTTGTTCGTTCTGTTGTTGTTCGTTCTGTTGTTGTTCGTTCTGTTGTGGAGGTTCCAGTAATGTGATTGCTGCGGCCAGTTTTTCGAGTGATTGATCCTGATTATTTCGAGTGGAACTTAGGTCTGCTGGCTTTTCACTCATTTTGGTGACGGCAGATTGCATGTTTTCGGCTGCTTCGGCAACCAACTTACTGGCTGGACCGAATGGTGGAGAAACCGGGGCAGCATGTGTGTCCTGTTGCAGTGCGGGTGGCTGATTTGTAGCCTGTCCACCAGCGGAATCCGTCACCTGTTCGGATTGGGACCGCAACGCGTCAGCGATTCCTTTTGCGAGTTGTGCCAATTCCGTTTGCTGCTCTGTCAGCGGTCCCACAAGCTGCTCAAGAGGTTTATCCGTTGGAGTTCTGGCTGTTTCGGTGGCATCATTCAATTCAGACTGCCGAGCGGCAGTTTCCCGTAAGTGCTGGATAATAGAAAAAAACAAACGACGCAAGGCCTGGAGATCAGCAACGGCCGCATTGACACTACTCGTCAGGTTTTCGATGAATTGATCTTTCGCCGAGGGCTCCTTGTTGGTTTGTGCTACATCATCGGGGGTGGGCACGGTCACGGTAAGAGCGGGGACATCGGTTGGCTCTTCTCCAGGATCTGTATTGCCTGGAGACTCGTTCGGCGTGGTTTCAGGTGATGGAATCAGTGTTTTTGATTCTTCTGCCGTTGGTGTAAGAATCTTCGAATCCCCAGATTCTGTGTCAGAGCCTTCCCTGTTTGAATCCTTTAAATCCTGGGGAGCCCCGTTTA
>CAYMUR010000001.1:0-129399 GCA_964393615.1 uncultured Pirellulaceae bacterium | reverse complement strand
AATCTTGGGGAGCCCCGTTTAAATCTTGGGGAGCCCCGTTTAAATCTTGGGGAGCCCCGTTTAAATCTTGGGGAGCATTGCCAAGTAAATCAGTCACATGCTGCATGTTTGTTAACGCCTGTTCCAGTAGGATTTGGGCTGTTTGCAGTTGCTGTCGGGATGCTTCTTCAGCTTTTTGTTGTTCCGCTTGTTGCGCCGTCGCTGGTCCTTGAATGTTTGGTAAAGTGTTGATGGCATCTCGAATCAGTTGACCGATCCTTTCACCTCGATCTAAATTTTTATTTTGAAATTCGGTGGTCATTGGGAACAGCTCTCGTAATGTTTGTAAGTCGGGGGCATCTGTTTTGTCGCTGGGGACGAGGATAGCCTGGATACGGCGTTCGTCGGTATATGCCAGTTCGATCAGCTGTTTCAGATCTAAGAATAACTCTCGTGCATTGATCAGGGAAGCTAATGCTTTGACTTGATGTTCGAAGGCTTCTAATGCCTGGTCATTCTTTAAAGCGTCACCAGCCTGCTGGAACTGATCTACTGCCTGACTGACCTGAGGTTTTGCTGATTGAAGCTGTTTGAATAGTTGTTGTGCCTCGGGTGGAGTCGAAGGTTCGTCGGGTGTACCGGGTATAGCTGGTCCCTGTGTGGGCGCTGGACTTTGGGCCAGAATCGAATTCCAGAGCGTGTCCAGTTCCTTGGTGCGCTCGCTGGTTGATGTTTGCTCCTGTTCCAGATACTCTTGGTCAAGCCAGACAGGGAACGGCTTATTATTATGAGGACCAATATGCCCTTGCTGTTGTATGCCATAATTTTTTGTTTGCCGAGTCAACCGATCCGCATCGGTGATGATCGTGGATAGCCGTTCTACGGGGTCACGCAATTGATCTCGGGCCTGTTTTAATCCAGATAAGGCCCCGGTTGCCCGTCGATAGGCGCGCAGGCTTTGTTTTCTTCGCAGTTGGCTACGCGTCTGTCCCATCCGCTGGACTGCCTGAAAGAAATGGTGCTGCAAGCTCTCGAGTTGTACGGCACGTACTCTTTCTTCGTCCGACCGTTCGTCATCTTTTTTTGACATGATCGCATTTCGCTCAGTGTGTGATTGATCAGCAATCGCTTCACTGTCGGAAAGAATTTGACGTTGCTGGATAGCCAGTCTGCGAAATTCTGACTTCATGGTTTCGACAATGTGAGGATTTGTTTTGGCAGAGGTTGTTTCGACCAGTGTCCGCATCGCATCCAGTAGTTCACGTTGAGCCTGGATAAGTTCATCCAGACGTTGGGAAATGTCAGCGGTTTCCTGTTGTTTGAGTGAGTCTGCCAATTGTAATGCCCGCCGTAGTACGATTTCCAGATTATGGCGTGCAACATCACTTTTCGGTCTTAACCGAATCGCTTCGCGAAACCAATCGGCAGCGGTGTGCAGGTGTTGTAGAGATTCTTGTGGTTTGTCGGCCAAAAAGCGATCAGCACAATGGATTTCAGACCAACCCAAGTTGTAGGTGGCACGATAGCGAACTTCACCATCTCCACCCGCCTGGAGTCGTGCAGCCGTCAATAATTGATTTGCGGCAGTTTGGTCATGGTCGAGTCGTGCTAGCGCATCGTTGTACGCTTGGCGGGGATGTTCCGGGATTTGTAAATCATCTGGGTCCGTTGGCGTTGCTTCCGGTGTATTTTGTGACAATGTTTCTTCGTCAACGGGTCCGCTGGTCGGATCCCCGGTCGGCTCGTTCGCTGCCGCAGCCGTTGCCATAGTCAATCCACTGATGCTTGAAATCCCCAGTGCGATTACTACCACACTGACTCGTAGAGAGGAACTGAAAGGTACCGAGGTGACTGGTGCGTGAGCCAGTGCGATACTTAACAATAATAGGAACAAGCCAATCAGAATGGCCCATTGAAAAACGTCACGGCGAACTGCACGGCCGTGGTCATCGAGTGTGCCTCGTACCAGAGAGGCAATGTGCGTGTCATAAATCGATTGCAGATCAAGTAGGCCCGTGCCGGCAGGTATGTAGACGCCTTCGGTGGAGAGGGCCAATTCTCGTAACGTTTCACCGTCGAGTCGGGTAATGACTTCATTGTCATCGTTGTCACGCAGCGTTGCCCGTCCACCTGTTGTTGGATCGGTAAACTGAATCTTGCTTCCCTGTTCGTTTCCGAATCCGATTGCGATGACTTGGACACCTTGTTCCAACGCTAATTGTGCAACTTGTTTCATGTCCTCCGCATGTTGAGCATGGTCTTCTCCGTCAGTAATTAACATAATGACACGTGACGCTTCATTAGCACCGCGAAAACCGTCCAAAGCTTTACGCAACGGCGCTGCCAAAACAGTTCCACCGAGACCGACGCTGTGTGGGCCTGCGTCATCGAGTATCAAGCGAAAGAATCCAAAATCAGGAGTCAAGGGACACAGAACACTGGCTTTTCCTGCAAATGCAATCAAACCGACCTGATCTCCTTCAAGAAAGGTCAGCATGTCCAAGATTTCGGCCTTGGCTCTTTGGAGCCGATTAGGTGCCGTGTCCTCGGCAAGCATTGAGCGGCTGACGTCGAGGCAAACCATGATTTGTGTGCCGACCCTGGGCGTACGGTGAAAAGTCAATCCCCATTGTGGTCTCATCATGGCAATGACAAGACAAACCGCCGACAGTCCCAAGCAAAAAATAGTGGTCCAGCGATGCCTGCGAGTGTTGCGGAATGCTAAGCGACCTTGCATTGTCACGGACAGAAAATGGTTCAACGCCAGGGTACCACGTTGGTCAAGCCACAAAAGCAGAGTGACCAGGATGAGTACCAGCCAGATCAACTGGCCACAGCTCGGATTGGCAAATTGAAAATTGGACATTGTCGTTCAGGGTAGGACTGAGAAATGGCGTGTTTGGTTTTTGGGCCACTCTCCGGTTATGGTAATTGTCTCAAAAATGACCGGTTGGTGATGGCTGCCATTGCCACGAGACTAAGAGCAGTGGCGACAAAAGCAGCATAATGTTCGGTATAATTCAAAAAGCGTACATCAACAATCTGTGTCCGTTCAATCTGGTCGATTTCTGCATAAATTTGTGCCAGTGTGTTTTTGTCGGTGGCGCGAAAATACTTGCCACCTGTTTTTTCAGCAATTTCTCGCAGGGTCTCTTCGTCGATTTCGACGCGAATTGGTTGCATGACAGTGCGTCCCAATAAGTCGCGACCAGGAAAAGGTGCTGTGCCGTTCGTTCCTGTTCCGACACAATAGACGCGAATGTTGTGTTCGGCAGCCAATTGGGCAGCCTGTAAGGGCTGAATCTGGCCGGCATTGTTGACCCCATCCGTCAGTAGAATGGCAATTTTTGATTCACCTGGGCGCCGTCGTAGACGCTCGACGGCTAGTGCCAGTCCATCACCGATTGCAGTTCCATCTTCTTCGCGGGTGGCTGCGATTTCGATTTCCTGACACATCGAAACAAGGTTACCGTGGTCAAGTGTCAACGGGCAGAGGCTGTCAGCATAGGCAGCAAACGAGACCAAGCCGACCATGTCATCGGGACGACCGTTTCCTGAGGCTCCATCCCCCAAGACAAAATGTTCAAACACCTCCTTGACGACTTCCAGGCGATTCACCGTCATATCATTTTTTACTAAATCTCGGGCCTCCATGGAGCCAGAACGGTCGACGGCCATCATAATCATGATGCCTTCACGATAAACTTTGGTTTGCTCATCCGGTGTACGTGGTCCGGCGAGCGCAATGGCGAGCATGACGACTGCAGAGGCATACATGAGAGGTGGTAAAAAGATCAGCCTGGCACGCCATGACCGCGGGGCTTGGTCGGCTATCGCCAGCGATGAAAACTGTATGCATGAGCTAACCCGTCTGGCCAATACATAGGCAAGAGGTCCCAACAGAACAGTGAGCAAAAACCAGGGATCTCGAAATTCCCAGTGCATAGTGTTGGAAAATAAGATAAATAGTATTGTGATGAAAGCATCGGATTTGAAATGCAAATCCGAAATTGTCGGGAATTTACAAATGGATTGACGTCCACAAGAGTTGCAAATCAGGCAACTTGTTTCTGGTCAGTGGCAACGGTTACGTAGGGTGCATTCTCTTGGGTTTCGTCAAGGAATTGTCTGGCTCGGTCGATTGCTTGTTGAATGTCTTGTTCGTTTGGCAGCACTCCTGCGAATTTGACGAGGTCGGCCTGGCGAAGAAATTCACGGAGTAGACGCTGGTGCGCCAAGCTCAAGTCAGGTGAGTCACTTACTGCGGCGAGAAACTCTTCGGTGGTCAGCTCCGGTGCCCGTAATTCAAAACGGTCTTCTAAGTAGCGTCTCACTATACCTGACAATTCAACAAAAAATTTATCGGTGTTAATTCCCATTGGATTTACCGTCTCCAGCAATCGTTTTAATTTGCGGCTGGCAATTTCATACGCTGTTTGTCGACGGGTACGACGGCGCATCGCCAACCATGCGTAAAAACAGAAAGCACTTCCAATACATACGACGCCAACCACCAATCCAGTGATGGTGCCCGTCGACAGTCGGCCTTGGGTAGAGTCCTGTAACGGCAGCTCTCCCAGTGGGGGGTGAAGGTCTGCAGTGGCACCATCGGGTAGGACAGAGATGACATGAAACTCGACACGTTCCGTGAGCAATTCGTAGGCATCCTGGTCGGGAGGTGTTGCCGCTTGTCCTGGCCGCTGGTCTACAAATTCAATCAGCAGTGGTGGAATGGCTTGGATACCCGAAGAGGGTGTCTGCAACCTATAAATTTGTGTCTGTACGATACGGCCTTGATCGTCTACCGACTGCCGAGGCACAAAGTCAAGAATCGAAAAACGGTCGAGTGCTTCGCCAAATTCGGGCATCCATAGGTCGATGTCTTTTTCAGCAGTTACTGTCAATGTCAGGGTAACCGGGTCCCCAACGAGTGATTCCAAAGGCTCTACACTTACCGTGGCGACAACGGGGCCAAGTTCCGAAATATGTTCGGCGGAGGTTGCGACTGCTTGTTCGGGTAACATAGCTGCAGTGGCAACGGAGAGTGTGTACCAAAAGGCTACCCATGTTTGCCGCGGATGTTTCATTGGCAAAAAGCGGTTACACTTCAACGTCTCATCCTCCTTTCTCTCATACGAAAGAAATGAATGAGCGGTTCTATGACCGAACCAGAAGCGTCAATTTGAATGAGGTCAATGTCCGAACCTCGTAAAGCATGCGTCAATTTCTCCAGACGCTGGTTTGCCAGTTGGCGATACTGCTCCCGAAATGCCGATGAATTTGTATTGTAATGGGCGTTCCGTCCAGTTTCCGGATCACGCAGGGCGATTAAGCCGACTCCCGGCATTTCAAATTCACGAGGGTCAGTGATCATCACTGCAATGACGTCATGCTTGCGGTTGGCGCTGCGGATGGCCGGTAAGAAATTGTCATCCAAGAAATCGCTGACTACAAAGCAGACCGTTTTTCGCGAAGTCACGGACATTAAAAACTCCATCGCGCCAGCAACATTTGTTGCTTGTCGACCGGTGCGCCACCAAGTGCGTCGTCGACCGAACGGTAGCCATCTCCAACGCCGATGGCGTTGGAGATTTCGGGTTTGTTCTTCGGGGGTTTGTCCGGTTCCATGAGCGAGTACTTCACGAACGACGCGTAACGCGTGTTTCTGGCCTTTTCGGGCCGGGATGTATTGTTGGATTCCACCGTGAAATAATGTCAAACCGACTTTGTCGTCATTTTGGATTGCTGAAAAAGCTAACAGGGCACATAATTCCGCAGTTGCTTCGCGTTTCGATCTACTGGCGGAACCGAAATCCTGAGAAGCGGAAATGTCGGCCATGAGCATCAATGTTAATTGGCGTTCCTCGACATATCGCTTGACGAACGGTTCACCCATGCGTGCCGTAACATTCCAATCAATAGTTCGTACATCGTCGCCCGGAATATACGGTCGAACTTCGTCAAATTCGACGCCGTGCCCTTTGAATACGGAAACATATTGGCCTGCCAAAACGTCGGCCACTTGACGGCCGGTACGAACTTGAATTTCGCGAACGCGTTGAATAATGTCGCCTGCTAACATCGGCCTGACCATTGACAAGTAAAAAAGTTCGTACCCCAGGTGCTTTTGGCACAGGGAGTGGAATAGACAGGAAGTCACTTCTACGGCACAGGCACGTTATCCAATAAAATCTGAACGATCGTTTCTGCTGTTTTTCCCTCCGCTTCCGCTTCATAGGTCAAAACGAGACGATGTCGGAGTACATCCAGTGCAAGTGATTTAACATCATGCGGAGTCACATAGCCACGTCCTTGTAAAAAAGCGTGAGCACGGGCAGCTTGCATGAGATAGATCGATGCGCGAGGGCTGGCGCCCAGTTCGATCATGCCTTCCAGTCCTGCCATTTTGAAGTCACGGGTCGCCCGAACCAGGTCGACTATGTAATCCCGTACTTTGTCGTCAGCCCAGACCTTGTTGACAACATCGCGCGCCGCCAGGATGTCGTTCGGCGAAGTAATGGGATTAATGGCTGGCAGTGTTTTACCACCCCCTATCCGATCAACGATTTTTAGTTCCTCATCGCGCGTGGGGTAGTCGACGACGACCTTGAGCATGAATCGGTCGACCTGGGCTTCGGGCAGCGGATAAGTCCCTTCCTGTTCGATAGGATTTTGGGTGGCCAATACGAGAAAAGGTTCCTCCAGTTGGTAGGTTTCTCCGCCGATCGTTGCTTGTCGTTCTTGCATTGCTTCGAGCAACGCAGCCTGCACTTTCGCTGGAGCCCGGTTGATCTCATCTGCTAGAATAATGTTAGAAAAAATGGGCCCTTTTTTGACTTGGTAGGAAGCCTCCTTGGGATTGAAAATTTGGGTGCCAATGACATCTGCGGGCAACATGTCGGGTGTGAATTGAATTCGGGAAAAACCGGTGTCAATTGCCCGTGCCAAGCTGTGAACCGCCAGTGTTTTAGCCAGTCCAGGTACGCCTTCGAGCAGTACATGACCGCCTGTCAACAAGCCGATCAGCAGACGTGACACCATGGATTCCTGGCCGACCAGCAAATGTCCAACTTCGTTGATCAAATTGGTACAAATTTGGGAGTGGCGAACGATCTGTTCTTCAATTTCGGTAGTACTCATGATCCCCTTCTGTGAAATGAAGCTGCAGTGAAAACCCACAGCATAAGATTTTATTCACAGACAGGGAGGTGTTCAAGAGCACCGGAAATCTTATTCCACGGTGACACTTTTAGCCAGATTTCTAGGTTTGTCGACATCACAACCTCGCAGCACCGCAATATGATAGGCCAGTAGCTGGAGAGGAATGACATTTACGACGGGCTGCAGGATTTCATCCACGTGTGGCACTTCGATGACATCGTCAGCCATTTCTCGTACCCTCGTATCTCCTTCACCGACCACAGCGATCACCGGACCACCACGAGCCTTGATTTCTTCGAGATTAGACATCACCTTGTCGTAAATGAAGCCTTGTGGAACGAGGAATACACTAGGGGTATTACTATCTACCAAGGCAATCGGACCGTGCTTCATTTCGGCGGCTGGATAGCCTTCTGCGTGGATGTAGCTGATTTCTTTGAGCTTCAACGCTCCTTCGAGAGCGGTTGGGAAATTGTATTGACGACCGAGATAGAGAAAATTAGCACAGTCGGAATATTTTTCCGCAATTCGTTGAACCTCATCATTACAATTCAGTGCCGCTTCCACCTTGTTTGGCAAGTCGTGAAGCTGCTCGATGATATTTCGCCCTTGAGAATAGCTTAAATGTCGCAATCGCCCAAAGTGAACGGCCAGCATTGCCAATACGACGCACTGAGAAGTATAGGCTTTGGTCGAGGCGACACCGACTTCGGGTCCGGCATGCAAATAAACACCCCCGTCGGCCTCCTGGGCGATGGTACTTCCCACGACATTACAAATCGCCAATGTGGGATGCCCTTTGCGTTTCATTTCTCGCTGGGCTGCTAACGTGTCTGCTGTTTCCCCGCTCTGTGTGATTGAAAAGACGAGCGTTCCTGGCTTAATAGGTGGGTTACGGTATCTCAATTCACTGGCATATTCGACCTCGACCGGAATGCGTGCAAATTCTTCGATGAGATATTCGCCTACCAACGCTGCGTGGTAGCTGGTCCCACAAGCTGTCAGTAAGATACGATTGACACCGCAAAGTTCCTGAGGCGAAAGATTTAATCCACCAAAAACCGTAGAGGCGTCGTCATCATTCAGGCGTCCCCTCATCGCATTTTGCAGGGACTGCGGTTGTTCTGAAATCTCCTTGAGCATGTAGTGTGCATAATCGTTCAAGGCAACATCCACTTCCGAAATTGGCATCACTTGGACGTCGTGTTGGATTTGTCCCTGGTCACGATGACTTACTTGCAGTGTGTCTGCCGTAATGGTTGCAACCTGGTGGTCGGCCAGATAGACGATTTTATCTGTGAATCCCGCCAAGGGAGAAGCATCGCTGGCAACAAAATGTTCCCCCTTGCCGACGCCAATCACTAACGGACTACCCAAGCGGGCTGCCAGAATCAGGTCCGGATGATCGCGAAAAAGAACGACCAGGCCATACGTTCCCTGGAGCTGACTGATAGCCGATTTGACAGCAGATTCCAAGTGCTCGCGGTCATTGCTGCTGTTGGCTGTTTGCTTTGTCATACAACTTGCGATCAGGTGGGCAATGACTTCACTGTCGGTCGCGGACTGAAATTCGTAACCTTGCTGCTCGAGACGTTTTTTGATCACTTGATAATTTTCGATCACACCATTATGGACAATGGTGACACTGCCATTTCCACTGGTGTGTGGGTGTGCATTGGGCTCCGTGGGAGTTCCATGCGTGGCCCAGCGCGTATGTCCAATGCCCGTGCTGTCGTCTAACGGTTGCGTCATCTCGGCGGCTAATGCATCGATACGCCCAACCGTGCGGGTAATCGCGATGTCGCCTTGAGGGTTCATTGTGGCAATGCCAGCGCTGTCATAACCTCGGTATTCCAGGCGGCGAAGGCCTGCCAACATGTAATCGGTTGCGTTCCGATAGCCAACATAACCAACAATTCCACACATGATGTTTTCCCGTGAATGGTGATGGTTTCACCGGGATCCCCGGTGACAACTTGTTTCTATCTTATTTATTTTAAGCTCGGCAAGGATGATAACAACTCGAAAATAAATGCCGATCTAAAGAGAATGCTATCAGTTATTTTCTGCGGTAACTACGATTTGACCGATCATGCGAATTTTACGGCCTGCGAAATCGGTATTTTAATCCTAGAAAAATTGGCCCAATGTCTGTTTTGTATTACATGATCTGTACCTGAATTGCCAATTGGAGTATGACTTCTTCCCTGTAATTTGATCAAGGAGGACGATGGCATGGCATTACCACTTGCCCAAACCCGGCTGCGACAGACGACCAGTTGCATTGTTATTCCGGCGAGATTGGCTTCCACACGATTGCCCCGCAAGTTGTTGTTACAAGAGACAGGGAAATCCATCATTCGACATACGTATGAAGCTGCCAAGCGAGCGGCTCGTCCTGTGGAGGTATGTGTTGCCGCGGCGGATCTAGAATTAGCCGATCATGTCGAAAGTTTTGGTGGACGTGCCATTATGACCGATCCGGCGGCTGCCAGCGGCACTGACCGCGTGGCCGAAGTCGCCAAGGCGATGCCAGAGGTAGATATTTTTGTCAATGTCCAAGGTGATGAACCGGAAATTGAAGGCCACTCGATTGACCGTGTCATTGAAATTCTCGAAGACGATCCGTCGGCCGATGTGGCCACATTGGCAGCGCCGATCCGCTGCGAAGAGGCATGGCAAGATCCATCATGTGTCAAGGTTGTTTTTGACGACTCTTACCATGCTCTTTATTTCAGCCGCAGTCCTATTCCGTTTGTTCGCGATTGGCGCCCAGAATGGTTGTGCCAGGAACCGGCAGTTTGTCACCAACATCTCGGAATTTATGCGTATCGCCGAGAGTTTCTGCTTAAGCTTCCTAAACTTCCCCGTTCTCCTATGGAGCAACTAGAAAAACTCGAACAGTTACGCTTTCTTGCCACAGGTCATGTCATTTCTGTAGGTGTTGTGGAACATCTGGCCCGTGGGATCGACACACCCGAGGATTATCGGGCCTTTGTCAAGCGGACAATTGCACGTTAAAATAAAAGTGTGTGTTGGGAGAAGATGCCAAGTGCCGTGGACGTACCGCACGGTAGGGAGCAGTGTTGGTATCGATCTGTTGCATGATGGATTGGGGGACAGGCGTCACGGGGACAGGCGTCACGGGGACAGGCGTCACGAAGAAAAGTAGCTTTCTTCACACTGGCAGCAAACGCAAATCAAAAACCGGCCTTTGACGGCCCCAACTTTCATGGACGATTTTCCATATGGCCAAACAAATTTTTGTTACCGGTGGTGTTGTAAGCTCTCTGGGCAAAGGATTGACAAGCGCATCGATTGGCATGCTGCTCGAACAACGGGGATTAAAGGTGCGGATGCAAAAGCTAGATCCGTACATCAATGTTGACCCGGGTACGATGAGCCCTTATCAGCACGGTGAAGTTTATGTTCTAGATGATGGTAGTGAGACTGACTTGGATTTGGGGCATTATGAGCGGTTTACCCACAGTCCCTTGACGAGAGATTCAAACTACACCACAGGGCAAATTTACCAATCGGTCATTAATAAGGAGCGTCGCGGTGAGTTTCTTGGCAAGACCGTGCAGGTTATTCCGCATATTACTGACGAAATCAAATCGGTAATTCACAAACTGGCTGACGAAGACGTAGATGTTGTGATTACTGAGATTGGTGGTACGGTTGGTGATATTGAGAGTCAGCCTTTTCTGGAAGCAATTCGTCAGTATGCGCTTGATGTCGGTAAACAAAATTGCCTCTATATTCATTTAACGCTTGTTCCTTACCTGAAAGCGGCAGACGAGTTAAAAACGAAGCCGACTCAACATTCAGTGGGACAACTCCGTGAAATTGGTATTCAGCCGGATATTCTTATTTGTCGTACCGAACGGAGTATTAGTTACGAAGACCGGCAGAAAATTGCCTTGTTTTGTAACGTTCCTATTGAGGCAGTGATCGAAGAAAAGGATAAAGATTTTTCGATTTATGAAGTGCCGTTAAGCCTTGTTGATAACGAGTTAGACCGTTTGATCGTGGAGCAATTACAGTTGGATGCCGACACACTCGACATGGACCAATGGCGCAATCTGTTGCATCGACTTCGTAATCCAGAACATGAAATCAGTATTGCGGTGGTCGGTAAGTACGCCAAGCATCGTGATGCTTACAAATCGATTTATGAAGCAATAGACCATGCGGGAATGCATCACCTATGCCAAGTCCGGATCGGACGAATCGACAGTGAAGAGATTGAACGAGAAGGACCGGAGCGATTGCTGTCAGGGTATGATGGTATTTTGGTGCCTGGCGGTTTTGGCGAACGGGGAATTGAAGGCAAGATCGAAGCAATTCGGTTTGCTCGCGAACGACGCATTCCGTTTTTTGGGATCTGTCTGGGTATGCAATGCGCTGTCATTGAATTTGCGAGAAACGTGGCTAACTTGTCGGAGGCTAATTCGACCGAGTTCGATAAAGAGACGCCGCATCCCGTCATTTGCTTGCTGGATGAGCAGCGTGCGATTACTGACAAAGGGGGTACGATGCGTCTAGGAGCGCAAACGGCCGAATTAGATTCCACCAGTCATGCCTATGAATTATACGGTAGCGATACGATCGAAGAACGCCACCGACACCGGTATGAGTTCAATAACGTGTATCGTCAAAGTTTTCAGGCACATGGCCTTTGTTTTGCTGGAACAAGTCCGGATGGAGGTCTGGTCGAAATCATCGAGTTGCCTGATCATCCTTGGCTGGTTGCCGTTCAATTTCATCCCGAATTTAAATCGAAACCGACTGCTCCGCAGCCTTTATTTTCAGGGTTCATTCACGCTGCGTTAGAACGCCATCAGAAGCGTTCCCAACCAGTTAACCAATGCGATTTGCCACTGCAGGACGGTTGATTGTCTATGAATTGTCTATTCTTACCCGCTTTGATACTCTCCAGGTTTAGATTGTTATGAATGCTCCAGAGGAAAAAAAATTAATTATCGATGAAGACTGGAAGTCACAGGTTGAGGCCGAAAAGGAAGTATTGCGTCAACAGGAGGAGAATCCGCAGGCTGACGATATTGAGAATCAGGAACCTTCAGCAGAGGAACTGCCTCCCGCATCGTTTGTCACGCATGTCATGTCGTTGGCCACACAAGCAACCATGGCGTTGGGACAGATTCCTGACCCGGAAAAACCGGATGAACCTCCACCGGTGAATTTGATGTTTGCGAAGTATGTGATCGATACAATTTCAATGCTGGATGAAAAAACGCGTGGTAATCTGACCACCGAAGAAGCTGCCATGATGGAAAATCTGATTCATCAGCTTCGTATTGTCTACCTGGAAGTCGAACGTCAAGATGCCAGTTGATGGAGCGGTCTGTGTCCTGCCATTTTTTACCGTTTACGCCTGGCAATCCTGTTTGCCAGCAGGTGGCGGAATCGTACGCGGAATCGTTACAAAGTTCGGTCAGTCATCATCTGGCGAAGTGGGTGATACAAGATGCCAATCGGCGACACTTCCCACGAGCCTGTAGTGGATGCGTGGCATGAGGTTGAATCAAAGCGTTGCGCTTGTTTGTCACAGGCAAAAAATTTTCCAGGAGAAAACGGGCGTCCGTTATGACCTCAGCCATTTTCTTTCTGGTGGATTTGGCGTTTCACGGTCAGCAATGGCCTGGGCCCTACTAATGGCCTGCATGGTGGGCAAAATATCTTCAGCGGTTACAGCTGGTTCACGGTCTTCGCGAATGGCTGCGATGAATTCTTTATCCTGATCCAGCATGTCCCAGATACTACTCTGTGGTACTACGATTTGGTTTTCGAAGTCGAATAAAGTACTGTTTCTCCAGGCGTATGATTGTTCATGGCCGATGGCTATGATGTTCTGTTGAAAAGCGGCTGCAAAATAAGAATGACTCACTGTGGCAACCACACCGTTGGTCAAGGTCATCGTGAAAGCCATGTCCATAGTACCTTGTTGTTGGTAGTCGGGACCGACATGGTAAGAGAGACGCGAGACTTCAAAGCAATCTCCGAGAAACATGGCCAGGTCGATGAAGTGTGCCGCATGATGCCACAGGACGTTGTCGATCCAGGAACGTGGATTTCCAGCGGCGGTAATATTTGTACGGCGTTTCACAAAAAGATTCCCTTGAAACTGGTGTAAGTGAAACTGTCCTGCCTGGGCCAGTCGGCGGAGGTGGGCAAAGGCGGGGAAGAACCGCATTGAGTGGCAGATCATCAGTTTACGTTCGACTTGTCTTGCTCGTTGGGCCACCTGCTCGGCATCTTCCAGGCTCAACGCGATAGGGATCTCCAGCAGAACATGTTTACCGGCTTCTAGTGCTGCCAATGCTTGCGAGGCGTGTAACGCATTGGGACTGGTGATGACGACTGCATCGACCCCATCATCAGATAATGCTTCGTTCAACTCGATTGTCTGATGAGCAAAACCAAATTGAGAGGAAAATTTATCAGTAGGCTCCTGTCGCCTACCGACAAGCCAAGAGAGTTGAACGTCTTCTATAGTGGATAACGCCTTGGCGTGTGACTCGGCGATGGCACCGTAACCTACTAGGCAAATTTGGATCATGACTTTTAAAAAGATAGAATGTTTTATTTTCGTTTCGAAGACCAGCCCATTGTACTGCGGAGACTCTTATCGTACCAGAAAAACTGGATGTGCCCCATGGACAGCGAGCTATAACTAGCTGATAACTCAGAAAACAAACGCCATGTGGCTGATTTGCCCCGTGTTGATTTCGCTGCTGGGCAGGAAACGAATCTTCCCCTGGAGACATATCGATAGCATCCATCGAGTCGATAGCATCCATCGAGTGTCATCCGACGAGTACGGAATCAGTCCGCTGGATTAGCGTTTCCATTTTTCCAAAAAATAACAATGGATAGGCCGCTGTAAATGCAGGAAGCAAAACTCTGGTCAGCATGGTTTGCTTGTTTTATGGGCTCCGAGGATTAGTCCAATTCTCAGTCTTTCATTAGTTTAAGTGACAACTTAATCAAGCGAGGTGAACGATACAATGCACTATTTAGATCTGATTGTATTGGTTGTCTATTTCGGCGTCATGATCGTTATAGGTATTTATTGTTCTCGACGCATCAAACACCAGGAAGATTATTTTCTTGGTGGTCGCGGATTTGGAAAACTGTTACAGACCTTTGCCGCCTTTGGTGCCGGCACGGGTTCGGCAGATCCCGTTAACACCGCCCGTGGCACTTACATCGGTGGGATGAGTGGCATGTGGAGCGTGATGTACTGGTTGCTCGTAACGCCTTTCTACTGGATTACCGGTGTCTGGTACCGGCGTATGCGACATTTAACGCTTGGCGATTGGTTCGTCGAGCGCTACGAGTCGAAAGCACTTGGTACCGCGTACTCGCTGTTTGCCATCGTGTTTATGATTATCTACGGATCGATGATGTTTTCTGCAATTGGCAAAGTTGCTGCGCCGCTGATGAACATGCAGAGTGTTGAGATTGCTGGGACAGAATATGGACTTGAATACATACTGGTTCCGCTCATTGGAATGGTGGTGCTGGTGTATGGACTAGCCGGTGGTCTAGAGGCTGCCTATTACACCGATTTAATTCAAGGAATCGGGATCATTCTGTTGTCAGTGATCCTGATTCCGATTGGATTGCTAGAGCTCAATGCACATTTTGGCGGAGAAGGTATGCTGGACGGCTTTCGCATCATGCATGAGCAGTTGCCGGCGGAGCACTTCACTATTCTCGGCTCGGGTAGTTCGAGTGAATTTCCTTTGTACTACATCTTGGCAGTCGTGTTGATCAACTTGGTTGGTATTGTTGTCCAACCGCATTTTATTGCCACCGGCGGTGGCTCAGCCAAGGATGAAACCAGTGCCCGGGTGGGATTGGTAACGGGGAATTTTTTGAAGCGATTTTGTACACTTGGTTGGGTACTGACCGCTTTGATTGCGCTGGCTTTGTTTGCAGATCATCCGGAACTCGTGCAAGATCCTGAAAAAGCGTGGGGCGTTGCTTCACGTGAATTGCTGGGTCCGGGGCTGACCGGACTGATGTTAGCCTGTCTGCTGGCTGCCCTGATGAGTAGTGTCGATGCCTACATGGTTGTCGGCTCCGGATTGGTCGCTCGTAATTTCTACGCTGCCTATTTTAACCCGAATGCCAGCGAGAAAACTTACATCAACATTGGCCGACTTACCGGGGCCGTGATTGTTGCCGGAGCCGTCATCGTCTCTTTAACCATGATGGATGTCTTCAAACAGCTGCAGTTGACCTGGATAGTTCCGATGCTCTTTGCGGCTACCTTTTGGATCGGAATGTACTGGCGCAGAGCGACAACGGGCGCTGCTTGGTGTACGGTTGTTTTTTGTGCACTAGTCTTTTTTATTCTCCCCTTTCTGATGCCGGCCGTTTTTCCAGGATTGCGTATGAATTCCCGCTTCAGTGGCGTGAATGATCAGGTGACAACCATCAGCCAACGACTTGTTGCCCCTTCGGACATTGCCCAGCGTCAAGGCAAGATCAAGTTGTGGACCGCTGCACGGGATCTCATGGATGAGAGGACTGCAGCCATCGAGCGGAACGAAACGGATAAAATCGCTGAGGTCGAGGGAAAATTAAAGCAACTGGGATATGCAAATAAGACGAAAGCAGATCTTGGACCGCAGCCATTATCCATCCGCCAGGCGGAGAAAATAGAGATGGTCGCAACCAGTGGAGGCAAGTCCGTCTTCTGGACTGGAGGCGTCAAGCCGGTAGATCCCGATACAGGTAAGGAACTCACTAATGTTAAATTGGTCGTTGTGGCAGAAAGTGGCGACAAAGACCAAGGAATAACGAAAGTGCACCGCCGGTATGCGGACACCGTGTTACTTCAAGGCCAAGGACAATTTCGCGTCGAATTTCTCTTCTATCAACTGCTGGGCATCGACTTCAAAGCAATGTCCGATGCCATGCTCAAGACACTGGAGCTGCCGGTTAAAATCATTGCCCCTTTCCTGGTGATGATTTGCTGCAGTTTCGTAACACGGCGCAATAGCCAGGAAGCACTTGACCGCTATTACGTCAAAATGAAAACACCTGTGGATGCCGACCCAGTGAAGGACCAGAAGAAACTGGATGCTGCGTATAGAGACCCAGAACAGTGTGAGAGAAAAAAACTATTTCCCGGAACCAATTTGGAAATTCAACGTCCTACTTATGTTGATGTGATAGGCTTTGTGTTGTGTTTCCTGATTTGTTTTGCGATCGTCGGTTTGGCGATCTGGCTTGGCAAAATTGGTGCCTGAGGCCTTGCCCAGACACGCTCTTCAGTGTCTGGTTTGGCCAGGGGCATGCGAACCCCTTGTGGATCACGTCCCAGGTACAGGAAATGGGCTAACGGAAAGATAGAAATAGCTCGCTATGTTGTCTCTATCGCCCGTACATCAGTTGTGTTTTCTCGGTAGCTTCCAGCAAGGGATCCATACCGAGTGATTTGCGCATTTTGGATCCCGTGTCTCCGTACCAACTAAACAGCGTGCGAATATCGATACCGACGTTGAAATGGCGTACACCCATTTCCAAATATGGTTCAAAATTCTCGGGACCATTGGTTTCGACTCGTGGAGCGATTCCCATACGGAGTGCGGTTTCGATGGTGTATTTTTCAGCTTCTAGCACTTTAGGATGCTTGAATTGTCCAGTAAGTCCCAGGCTCATGGCGTAGTCGGCAGGTCCAAATTGGACCATGTCGAGGCCTGGGACGGACAAGATCTGTTCGAGGTTTTCGACGGCGGAGGCCTTTTCAATCATGATGGCCACCACGGCATCATCCAGAGCGTCGGCAAATGCTTCTGTGCCGGCTTCCAGCACAATTCCCACGTCTCTTCGCATGCCCACACCGTGACGGCCTCCAGACGAAGGACGTTCAGCACGTACGGCAGCGACGCATTCCTGGACATCCTCCACCGTGCGGGGATCGGCAAAGAGTACATTTTGAATGCCAGACCCAAGAGATCGGACAGTCAGGTGTGTGCGCGGTTCCTGCTCGACTTTGATCATTCCCGTCATATGTGGAAAAAGTTCAAACGCCCGCCCCAGGTTGTCCAGAGTGTGCAGATCGTAAGCTGTGTATTCGGCAACAAATTCAACGTAGTCGAACATTCCCGAGTAACCGACGATCTCGATGACTGACGGCCAGGGGCTCATGACTCGTGTTCCCAGGGACGGTTTTCCTTCTCGTAGAAGTTCACGAAGGGGATTGGCGTGCATATGAGATTCCTTGGATTGAAGGTGATTGTAATGACTGAATGGTGAGGTTTTACGAAGTATTGTTGGAGAGAGTTTGTAGAGTGAATGCAATGTTGTTGCTGCTTATCCTATCTGATTCACGGTTACAGGCTAGTGGACACCGATGCAAAAAAGATGTTGTTCACCGCGGATCACAAGCTGTCCCTGGCTGATGGCTGGTGAAGAATAGCAATATTCATTTAAGGGGTTTTGGGCCACAATTTTCAGTTCGTGGTCCGGTTGAATCACGGTCGTAATACCATCATCTGCCAAAAAATAGACTAAGCCATTTGCAGAAACTGGAGATGCGCTGTAGTGTGTTCCAATTCGTTTTCGCCAAGCCCGTTCTCCAGTGGCCGTCAAGAAGCAGCTGATCACACCGTCGTCTGTGGCAACCAGGAAAAAATCGCCTGCCGCAATTGGTGACGGAACATAACCAGCTCCCTTTGTGGTTCGCCACACGATGTGACTTTCTGTAACGTTGCCAGCGCCTGTGGGATCAATGGCCAGAATGTGGTGTTCGGGATAGCCAGCCGTCAATAACAATAACTGGTGTGAAAAAACAGGTGACGCGACAAACTGTTCGGTGGGACCGTCGATGAACCATAATAGTTTTCCAGTATCCGGATCGTAACTTGTCACGGACAGGCTTCCTGAAAGCATCATCTGCGTGCGCCCTTCAATCGTTCGAATGATAGGGGTGACATAGCTGCGAGTTTTGTGTTCGCGAGGAATTTCCCAAACTGTCCTGCCTGTGTTTCGGTTCAAAGCGACGATGTAGGAATCTCCATCATGATCGCCGTTCACGATTAACAGATTTTTGTACAATACTGGGCAACTGCAAAATCCATGAACGCTGTCGAATTTTCCAGGACGGGCGAGCCATTGCTGTTTACCTTCGAGGTCATAGGCCACTACTACCATGTTACCACTAGAAACCATTCGTTGCGTTGAAACATTGAGTGCAGGAACCAACTGTCCGTCTGGTTCGAGAAACGTCACAAATACAAGTTTACCGTCGGTCGCGGGAGTGCTGGAAGCATAGCTATTGAGTCCATGTTTTGTTTCCAGTGTCGCGCGTAGCACCACTTGTTGCCAGACAATGTTGCCGGACTTTCGATCAAAACACAGCAGAATACGTTCTTGTGTGCTTTCATCACACGTCACGAGAAAAAGTTTATCATTCCAAATAATCGGGGATGCATGGCCAGTTCCTGGTACGGCAGTTTTCCACGCCAGATTGTCCTCATGGTTCCAATGTTGAGGCACGTTCTTTTCGTTGCTCGTTCCGTCACCACGCGGACCGCGCCAGACATTCCAATTTTCAGCGTTGGCTTGTCCTGGAGGCAAGAAGATAACCGCTGTGGCAATCACGATTTGGTAGCGAAATGGTTGCAATTTCATGCGGCCGATGTCCATGAGGTGCGTGGCTGATCCGAAATGAGCGGATGGTTCGTGGGCCATACCTGTTTCGGTTGGCCAGACTAAGGGAAACATTCTATCATAAAATAGGCCTGGATTAGTGTGTAGTGATACGGGATAATACGTAAATTGTCGCAGTCTTTTCGTTTTGGTATCTCCACCGGAAAATTCCCGCTGCAGGGACAGAAAGATGAAGCAGCCACAATTGGACTTAGACGAGTTTACAGAAAATGGTTTTGTAATCGTTCGTGGATTGCTGGATTGGGAAAAAGATCTACAGCCTGTAGTCAAGGAATACGAAGTTCTCCTTGATAGCTTGATTTCCCAATGGCATGACCAGGGATTACTGGAACCGGTTGATGCGGAACTTCCGTTTGGTGAGCGTTTGATTCGTTCGGTCATGCAATCGAAACAACCCTACGATCAAAATTTCGATATTTCTTTGCCCCAAGCAGGTATTACCGAAGAAACTCCCATGCACCATGGGCCGGCCGTGTTTGATTTGTTGCGCAGTCCCCGTTTGTTGGATGCTGTTGAGCAGTTTATTGGTTCTGAAATCTATTCGAACCCGGTACAACATACGCGGGTCAAATTCCCGGAAAGTAAGTTGCCAAACGAGGTGCGTTCGGGTCTGACGAGTCGAATTGACTGGCATCAGGATTCCGGAGTGATCACTGCTGACGCGGATGCTTCAGATATTCTGACGGTATGGTTTCCTATCACCGATGCAACCACAGAAAATGGTTGTATGGCCGTTGTTCCGGGTAGCCATCGACAAGGTGTGTCATTACATTGCCGCAGTCGCAGTGCATTGACCTTGCACCAGATGTCCATTCCCTCGCGATTGATGGACGATGGCCAGCTGGTGTTACCCATGCAACCGGGAGACGTGTTATTCATGCACCGCTGTACCAAGCATAGTGGGTTGCCAAATATCAGTGACCGCATTCGTTGGAGTTTTGATTTGCGTTATCAAACAACGGGCCAGCCGACGGGTCGTCGCTGGTTTCCCGGTTTCGTAGCCCGCAGTCGTTCACGTCCGGAAACCGAATTGCACGACGCAGAAACCTGGGCAGGTCTGTGGCGTGATACGCGCAGGCGACTTGCCGTTGGCAGTGACGTGTCATTTAATCGCTGGAGAGAGGGGGACCCACTGTGTGCATAGTCAGGGGTGCATCGTCAGGGGTGCATCGTCAGGGGTGCATCGTCTGCGCCCTTGTAAGTCCTGGTCTGTTTGGCAGCAGAAGGCCGTTGCATGGACTGGTAGTTGCTGCAGATGTTTTCACTCAGTTTCTTCAATGCATCGCTGTGGATAGGGCAAGTGACGATGGACGTGTTTTTTTGTGAAAGGGCCTTTTTGTGAAGGACCTTTTTATGAAAGGACTTAGTCACCCATACTGTTGGGTGGTTCAAACTCAAATTCTTTCCATTTCATAGCGCGGCGTAAGGGTTCGATGCGGAGTATCGTCTCACCATTTTGAAAGATGCGAACTGTGCCAGTTGACTCGCTCACAACAACCGCCACAGCGTTGGTTGCCTTGCTGATGGCTGCTGCCGTCCAATGCCGAGCTCCCAGGCCTTTGGATAAGCTGATTTCTGTGGCCGGAGCGTCGATATATTGACATGCAGCCATAACGGTTCCGTCTGGTGCAACGACAAGAGCGCCATCGAGTTGCGCCACTTCTTTGATCGATTCTCGAACGCGTGCGTCGTGAAGGTGACGTTCTTTACGGTTGTAACCCTTCACAGGGTTGAAACCAAGGTCACGCGAACAATTTAAAACGTTGCGGGTATCGCCGACCACAAACATTGTGCCCACCGATTTGCCTTCTCGACCTTCTCGTCCAATCTCGATCGAAAGATCCACGACGAGTTTTAACGTGTCAAGCGGCACACGCGTTTCCAATTGTCGCAAGTCGCGAACGGTTAAACGGCCCAAGTGTTCATCCAGGTGAATGAAACTGATCGAGTCGATCTGGCCCGCCTCGAATCCGCTGTACAATGCCACCACACCGGCTCCTGGAGGGAGTGTGTCGTCCGCCACGCTTTCCAGAAGTGCTTGGGTGAGTTTTTCTTGTACGGGATGGTTGGACATGTTGAGTACCAGCGAAATTAATCCCGCCTCGGAGGCTCCGGCAACCTGTTGTTCGGTGTCCGCAGCGATCAAGATTTTTTGCGTTTTCGCTTTCCTGGCGAGCTGTGCCCAGTCAATGGGGTTTTCTACCAGCACCATCAAAGCATCTGCGTCGACGGTCCGCAAAAGACTCATCGCCAAGTCGCACATGCCGGCAAATTGTGTCGAAAGTTTATCAGGTTTCATCCAACTAGAAATTAAATGCGTACGATGAGGTGGTGGGAGACGGGTTCGCGACAGTTACAGTTATACCAGATGAGGTGATGTTGTCACTTGCCGAGTCTACCTATCGTAAAACTTTTAAAAGCGTTCGACAACTGTAGTTCTCTCTGGGTGTTACTCGCTGTCTGTTATGGTGAAAAGGGTGGTGTAGCGATTCGGAAATATCGGGAGCTGGCAATTTCATTACGAGCTATTTTGCCGCTACGGTTTGCCTTGTGTACCATGATCCACCGATTTGTCTGGTACACAGATACGACGATGACACGGTATTTAGCAAGGATGGATGAAGGTTCTGGCGATGTTCGCCCCAGAGCAGCTGTAACAAAAAAAATGCGGCGGGACATTTTGCCCCGCCGCATTAAGAGCCAATCGCTCCCAAAATCAATATAACAGCAGTTCTACGGAATGGCGAAGGCAAGTCCGACTGCAATGCCGGATTGGAGTAACGCGCCGCGAACACTCAGTGGCAACGGTGACAGTAAATATGGAGAGCAGCTACCTGGCCGATAGTAGCCCAAGGCATATTCACACTCATTCGGAGGACTGATTCCCATTTGATAAGGCAATATTAAAGCATGCCCGAAAAAGTGGGCGGCTGAGATCAGTGGCTGAGCAACGGGACCGAAAGAATGGCCATAACGTTCTACTTGGATTTGTTCAAAATACAATGGTTTGTGGCACAAGCCAGATGCTTTCCAGGTCATGGTAAGTGGAACCCATTCACGATCCTCAAACGGCTCATGAGTTAGTCGGCATTCCGTCGGCATCCCCCACCAGGCAGCAACGAAACAGGCGTCATCGCTACCGAGACTCGAAAATAGTATCTCCAAAGAAGATTTTGTTTCGTTCTCAATGAACACACGTCCGTTGCGAAGATCTTGGAACTTTCCGACGGCGATTACCTCTCCATTGCGATCTTTCCAGGTCCGTATTTTCGACTGTGCCAGTCGTCTTGTTCTTTCTTTCAGACGTACTGCTTTGTCTTGCTCGTTAGGGTTGAAAGACGGCGTGATATCCAGAGAAATTTGGGTAATGTCGTTTTCGCGAATTAATTTCCACGAATCCTCACAATCCTGTTCGGCTTTTGCACAGTCACAGTCGTTGTATACTCGTACACTGTTTGGTTGTTCTTCGGGTTGTTCAAATAGCAACCCAGCGTTGTCTCCGTCAAAGGAATTCTCAACGCCGCCTTGCGTGAAAGGCGCCGTATTGTTCTCGTCATTGTCGTCGGAGAGAAATTGCTCGTCGTCGTCTTCGAGGCCAGTGTTAAATTGCGAAGTGGTTTCTGGTTCAATGACAGCAGGTGACTCATTCGGTGAACCGAGTACGTTGCCCGGATCTGTAGGAAGTGTATTCTCGAGCTGCTGGTTGTCTTCGGGGATTTGGTCGTCGGTAATGTCCTGGTTGTCGTCCAGTGCAGGTTCTGCTGGTAGTGCTTGTTCTAAGACCTCGAGGTCGTTGCTATTCTCAGCACCTGGCTCTTTCAAAATCTCGAGATCTTTAGGGTTGTTCGCCGGGCTCTCTTTCTCACTCTCTTCAAGCTCTTGTAGTAGGTCTTCTAAGGATTCTTCATTTTGTGAGATCTGGTTTTGCTGGTCACCAAAAGGATCAGAAAATGGGTCGAGTGGCTGTTTACCAGAGGTCAAGATCACTCGTTCTCCAAAAGGACTCCAGACATCAATGAGTTGCAAAGGCAAAGGTTGTTGAATGGGTTGCAAAACAGGTTGTTGGATGGCCAGTGAGGAGGTGTTCTCGGCTGGCGTGAGAAGATCCGCTGGCGATTCCAACGTAGCTTGTCTCGAGGATCGCCACTGCAGTCGGCTATGATCAGAATGTCTCGCCGGCTGGTTGGTACTCCCCACCACTACGGCCGGGAGTACATGTTTTGGTCTCGTGCTCCGTGACCATTGTTCCGACACGTGTGACGTCACGGCAGCAGGCCGATTGCTTGATGGGCTTTGATTACTTGACGGGCTTTGTGGGTCGGCGACAGCAGTCGAAGTGGTGGCCCATCCCCAGCAGAGCATGGTCACGAGAAAAGCAAACAGAGGGTTTGTTGGTTCAGGATATCTTAGAAGACGGCGACATGGTCGCGACTGGATCTCGGTAATATTCCAATTAGTGGTTTTTGCCCGAACCTGAAAATTCAGGGCTATAGTTTGGCGCTTCCTGCGTAATGGAAATGTCATGAGGATGACTTTCTCTAACCGTAGCTGCTGAAACCTGTACGAATCGCGATTCCGTTCGCAATTGTTGAATAGTTGGCGTTCCGCAATATCCCATGCCGGCTTTCAAACCGCCGACAAGTTGATACACAAAAGGTCCCAAATGACCCTTGAACGGAACTCTTCCCTCGACTCCTTCGGGGACAAGTTTTCCTGCTTGTTTCTCTAAACCAGTTTGACGATATCGTTCACTAGACCCTTGTACCATGGCTCCCAGGGATCCCATTCCACGGTACACTTTAAACGTGCGACCTTGATACAGGATTTGTTCCCCAGGACTTTCCGCCAACCCGGCGAATAGTCCTCCCACCATGGCGACATGTGCACCAGCGGCGATCGCTTTTGTGATGTCACCCGAAAATCGAATTCCACCGTCGGCAATCAAAGGGATGCCACTTTGGTTCGCAACCCGCGCTGCCTGCATGATGGCTGTGACTTGTGGCATGCCGACACCGGAAATCACCCGTGTCGTGCAGATCGATCCCGGGCCGATGCCAACTTTAATGGCATCAGCTCCAGCCGAAATCAAATCACGACAACCATCGCTGGTTGCGATATTGCCAGCAATGACATCAATGTCCCACTGTTTTTTTATCTCCTTAACGGTGTTAATAACGTTTTTTGAATGACCGTGTGCACTGTCTACTACTAGTACATCAACCTCTTTACCAAGAAGGCTTTCAGCTCGCTCGAAATCCATGACCCCGACTGCTGCACCAACACGTAACCGTCCCTGCCTATCTTTGCAAGCATGCGGAAAACGTTTCAGCATGTCGATGTCTTTGATCGTGATCAAGCCAGTTAATTTGTAAGATTCGTCAACCAGCAAAAGTTTCTCCACCTTTTTAGCCGTTAAAATTTTCTCAGCTTCTTCAAGCGTTAAAGTTCCCTTTGTCGTCACCAAATTCTCTCTTGTCATGACTTCTGAAACAGGCTGACTGCGTGATTCGAGAAAACGTAGGTCGCGACGCGTAAGAATCCCTGCCAGCTTGCCGTCAGATTGAGTGATCGGAATACCAGACACATTGTGTTGATCCATCAAGCTTCGTGCCTGTGCTATTGTTGCATTCGGTGGTAGCGTTACTGGATCGATAATGATTCCGTTTGCACTTCGTTTGACTTTGTCCACTTGATCGGTCTGGCTGGTGATTGACATGTTTTTGTGAATCACACCTAATCCGCCTTCCTGGGCCAGTGCGATTGCCATTTCGCTTTCCGTGACCGTGTCCATAGGGGAACTAATAAGCGGAATATTCAGGGAAATACTTTGGGTTAATTGGGTAGATACCTCGACCTCAGAGGGTACGAAACCACTATAACGCGGCTCAAGCAGTACATCGTCGAACGTAATGCCCTGGGTTTTGATTCTGTCGTCCATTGCAATCCCCAAAGTATCCATGTCAATTGACGTTTGGCGGAAAATCCATATCCGGAACTGAGTAACCCGATATTATGACCTAGATGGAGCCGATTGACAACTTGTCTGATGGATACCGTACTGAAAGCGGGTTACAGCCAAGATGGCCAATGCAGTGGGAAAATGCAGCATAGAATCTGTGATTTGCAGGTTGGTGTCCAGGTTCCAGGACGTTGTTAATCGATCCAGTTAACTGGGTCGGTGCTACAATGCCAGGTTGAGACGGTTTCTGCAAAAGGACATTAGGATACGGCTGCCGGTTGTTTTTCTTCACTCCGGATGTCGTGAATCCGCTGTACGATTTGTGGGTCCTGTCCCGGAAAAACAGTTCGCAGGTCGAGCAGTAATAGATCCTGTTGGACACGGCCGAAGATGGATGGTGATCCACTCCGTAACCGTTGTGCCAGTTGATTGATATTTCCAGTGGCAGGTTTTAATGCTACGCACCAAGTGGGAATCTGTTGTGCAGGAACGGAGCCCCCCCCAAGAAACGTCACGTTTTCTAGTGGCTCGGCAGACTCAATGACCTCTGCCGCATTCAGTTGAGGGCTTAATCGTTCTGCACGGAGTTTCAGATTTTCCAGGCTAGTGCTGAGTAGTGATAGTAGCGGGATGGACTGCTCGGCCATATCAGGGTCGCGGTACAGCCGTAATGTTGCCGCTAAAGCAGCCAACGTGAGCTTGCCGACGCGAAATGCCCTTGCCAGAGGATGGTTTTGGATTTGTTGAATCAGAGATTTGCGTCCTAGTATGATGCCACACTGTGGCCCTCCTAACAGTTTGTCACCGCTGAACAGGACGACGTCAGCGCCAGCCTGGAGACTTTCCGATGCCAATGGTTCGCCGCTCAGACCATAACGGCTGAAGTCAATCAGGGACCCCGAGCCGATATCGTGAATGGCTACCAAACGTTGCTGGTGTGCCAACGCTGCTAATTTGTCAATTGGGACTTCTTCCGTAAAACCAACAATGGCATAGTTACTGGAATGAACTTTGAGCACAGCTGCGGTATCCGGTCCGACCGCAAGTTCGTAATCGGCGTAATGCGTTTTGTTGGTTGTACCGACTTCACGTAGACGAGCTCCGCTGGCCTGCATGACGTCCGGTAAACGATAGCTACCGCCGATTTCAACCAGTTCCCCGCGAGAAACGATGACTTCTGATTCAGCGGCCAGGGCAGCCAGAGTCAAAAGCGTTGCACCTGCATTGTTGTTAACTACCAGGGCCGCTTCGGCACCTGTTAAATCATGCAGTAGTTTTTCGACGGCCACATTGCGTTGCGACCGTTCGCCTGAATCTAGATTGACTTCCAGACTGCAATAACCATGAGCCAGTTCTTCGATGTCCGCTAACGCTTCACGAGGCAAGGGAGCACGCCCCAAGCCAGTATGCAACAAAATTCCGGTAGCATTGATGACGGAACGTAAAGGGGGTTTTTCGGTTGCCAGAATCCAGCTGGCAATGCGTTCGGCCAGTTCGGATCCAACCGGCAATGAGATATCCGAAGCTGCTGTGCGGGCCTCATCTCGCAATTTGTCAAGAAAGGTGCGAACTCCCGACACCACCACGCTGCGACTTACAGAATGTGAGAGTCTCTTAAGTGGTTGGCTATCCAAAAGTTCGTTCACGGAGGGAATGTTGCGTAAAATACTAGGCGGCATCTCAGTCCTCTTATGATCTGTGACGTTGCTCACTTGGTTAGCGGACTTTTATAACAAAAGCGTGAAAGCCTTGTCCAAAATTTTATTCTGTTTCTAGATTTGTGGAACACCGCCAGGAGAGCGAACTTTTGCCGTAGGGCAAATAGGGTATGGCATCTTGTAGTGGTGTTTTTACGCATTCGGTAGGTAATCCATTGTAGCATTTTGCACACCTGTAAAAATCCTCGGGGACAGGCCTGCATGACAGTCGGGTGGATGAAATCCTTTGCCTATCTCCTTAATCCTGGTCCCAGAGTCCGAGACGTGGCATTTACCAATCACTTGACCAAAACGCGTAAATCTCCTTCACGACGAGTAAAACCGGTACGATCCAGATATTCGGCCAAGGGTACCGCAAATTTCCTGGTGGTTTCCAGGGTTTCTCGCATGTTACTGATGGTGATTCCATGGCCATCTGCCAGTTTACGCTTTAACGTCTCCAGGAGTTGCCCAAAAACATCGGCATGAATGTACATGTCGCGAGAGATCTCCACCAACTCTCCATCAGCAACGGCTAATGCGATGAGATCAGGTACTGATTTGCTTAATGTCCCAGCGGATTGCTGGCACTCTTTGGCCGATGGAGGCTGCAATCCTGATTTGCGAAATTGCTCTACTAGTTGAGCGTGAAGTTTCTTTTCATTTTGGGACAGGTGTGGGCCGCATCCGACCAGGGATATGCCGTGTGGTGTCACCAGCAGGCGACCTGTTTTACGCATGCGTTCTATGATTAATGCGATTAATGCTTCGTTGTCGAGATAGGCAAGCCGGTTAAGAATTGTCGCTTGTTCAAATTTGGACCGCCGTGTGAACTCAGCATGCAGTTTTCGCAAGGTGGCCTCAATTCGCTCTTCGAGTTGGCTGACAACTTCTCGATGAAGACATATTTGCCTGGTTGGTGATAACTCGAATTCGACCAAATCACCCTGGTCTAAGATCTGTTGAAAGATCGTTTGCGGGTCCTTGATTCCTGCTTCGAACGCCAGGTCTTCGGGTTGCCATGGACGCACTCCAATGAAGAACACGCAGGCAGCAGCACGAACCAGTTCGTTACGCTCCGCGAGGTTGTCAAGCATTTTCAGGATTTTCTCGTCGGGCCGCCTGATCGGTTCAGCATGTGGTGCTAACACCTGGCCTCCGCCAATCGTGATCATCGGTGACTCGCTGCGGACAATGAAAGGCTGTGACCACGAAGTCACACATGGTTCAGAGAGATAAAGCTGAGCTGACGATTTGCCTCCTGGCTCCAGTAATTCTGTTCCTAGTAGATGGACCCTGGCAAGAACTTCCGCAGTTCCCACATGCAATCGGATTTGTGACCGGTTTTTGAGAGGTCGAGGTGCAGAGGGAAGAAGTGTTAGGTTGGTTGTTAATAGTTTGCTGGGCTTCAGTTGGCCAGGTGTTGTCAACTCGTGGCCACGCTTTACTTGCCGATGATGGACACCGACAAGGTTAACTGCCGCACGTTGCCCTCGTCGTACAGTGTTGACAGTGCGATCGTGATTTTGCAATCCACGGACACGAACTGGAATGGCACCAGGCTCGAGCATTAATCCATCACCTAGATTAGCCACGCCGCTACTCACGCTACCGGTTACTACCGTCCCATGTCCGGTGATCGTAAAGGTGCGGTCGATTGCCATACGTAGCGGAGCGGAGTTGTGCTCAGCGGGGTATTCCTGTGCCGCCTGGGTCGCCGCGCAAAGTAAAGCGTCTCGTAACTCTGCAATGCCATCTTGTGTGACGGTGCTGGTTCGAATGATCGCTGCTTGTTCTAGAAAAGTTCCCTGGACCAATTCTTGAATTTCTTCCTCAACGAGGTCCATCCAGTCAGGATCTGCCAGATCACACTTCGTTAGCGCAATCACACCGGTCGTGATGTCCAGCAGTCGTAGAATTTCCAGGTGTTCGCGAGTTTGGGGCTTGACCGAATCGTCTGCCGCCACGACAAGTAAGGCCAGATCCGTACCGGTTGCACCAGCGAGCATGTTGCGGACAAACCGCTCGTGACCCGGCACATCGACAATCCCCAGCCGAAATGGTCCTAATTCCAGTTCAGCGAATCCGAGATCGATAGTGATTCCACGCCGTTTTTCATCGGGCAACCGGTCCGTATCGGTACCTGTCAGAGCCCCGATGAGCGAGGTCTTGCCATGGTCAATATGACCAGCTGTACCAAGTATTAAATCCGTTGCCATAGAAGGTTATTGTAGAGGCAACGGGCCGGTGCAACAGCCGGGGCGAGTGACCTGTGACTAAAATTCTGGTTGTCGCCTGGCGATAAACTCTTGGGGCGTTGTTGGCCGGTCGCGGTTCGCGCCGCTACCACGCCAGCGAGAAAGCGGCTTCCAACGATTCTTGTTGGATCTGAGTGCCAGGCGGCTTTCACGACTTGAACGTAGGCGGGTGCTTTTCCTGGCATTGGATTTCCAGGGTGTTATTACGTCCTTGGTCTTGGTCAGAACTTTTTTAGGGCCTTTGGTGATCCGTTTGCCCAGGGCCCGGTCTGATTTTTTGCCACCAATGCGTGGTAGTGACAACTGGGAGCCCGACTTTTGTTTGAAGGACTTAAGTCGTGGTATTTTCAAGAAAGATTTTTTCTGCTGGGCAGATGCCAAGCTGGGAATAGTTAGTACCATGAGGATACAAGCCAATTGAAGCGCGCGATGCATGGGGACGCCTCCTAACAGAGCATTTCGTTGACAAGAGAATGAAGGTTAGTCTCGACCCGGAAAATAGAAATTAAACCAGAACAGGACTAAACCGTGGAAAAGTGGAGCGGAGTTTCGCAAAAGTTGAATGGAAGGTCCAGTTCAGTTTGGTCGGCTTTTGTACCCGGTGTTGGAAACAAGCGTCTCAAAATGATTGCGATAAGCTGGTAGATGGTTGATAGCACCATCAGAGGTGTAACTCAGAAAAAACGGCCCGCTAGCAGGCAAAACGCCGGTTGTCCGTGAACTTGGACGGGCTTTTTTCGCGTCAGATTCAAGATGCAATCATGGCGTACCTTCCTGGTAGCGTCAAAGAGCGTTTAACGGCTCTTCCACCTCCCAGCGGCAGTGGTCATTTTCGTCGCGAATTACACGGCGGTAAAGCGTGTCACGTTCTACTGGTTCGCGACCTGCCTCGGAGATCAGACAGCGGATCTTTTCGACAGAGAGGATTTCCGGTGTTGTCGCGCCAGCGTCGTGATAAATGAGTTCGTGTCGGACGGTACCGTCTAAATCGTCAGCACCGTAACTCAGTGCCGTTTGTGCCGTGCCGATGCCTAGCATGATCCAGTATGCTTTGATGTGGGGTACATTGTCCAACATCAAACGGGAAATCGCCATCGTACGCAGATCGTCTAGTGCAGACGGTTTTTTGAGATGGGACAGCCCTGTATTCTCGGGGTGAAATGCCAGGGGAATGAAGGTCTGGAAACCATTTGTTTCGTCTTGTAATTCTCTTAGTCGTACCAAGTGATCAATGCGGTGATATGGTTTTTCAATGTGTCCGTACAGCATTGTACAATTGGTACGTAGTCCCAGTTCGTGTGCGGTGCGGTGGATCTCGAACCAACTTCGCGAATCTGCTTTGTGTTCACAGATCTGGTGACGCACTTCGGGGTGAAAGATCTCGGCACCCCCACCCGGCATGCTACCCAGTCCCGCGTCTCGAAGTTCTTCCAGGATGGCTCGAACCGGTTTTTTCGTGAGGAACTGGAACCAGTTGATCTCGACAGCAGTCCAAGCTTTCAAATGCAATTGTGGGTAGGCATTATGGAGGATACGAACTAGATGCACGTACCAATCGTAACCTTTTTGATGGTGCAATCCACCTACGATGTGCATCTCAGTACAGCCGTTGTCTAGCGATTCTTGCCCGCGTGCCAGTATCTGCTCGTCGTTCATTGTGTAGCCTTTGGCCGCACGTAAGTCCGAACGGAAAGCGCAAAAGGTACAACGATAGACACACACATTGGTTGGGTTGAGATGTGTATTTAGGTTGAAATATGCCAGATTGCCATTTTTGCGCTCGCGCACTAGATTTGCCAGATTTCCCAGATCATTTAAGGGAATGTCAGGATCGTAAAGACGCAAACCGTCGGCAGGAGTGAGCCGTTCCCCTTCTTCGACCTTTTGAGCAATGGTGTGGAAATCTGGCTTATGAGTGGACATGGGAGTCTCGAAAATGGAACGAGTGGAAAAAGATTAATTCTTTTGGAAGAGTCGGTCTTGAGCTGATATGCAGTGCTAAGAACGTATGCTCCCGTTTCAACGTATCGGTGGTGGTGACGCGGGCTGATGCCCCCCCTGCCCCGTTGGTTGGCATTCTGAAATCAACCCGCGATTCTTGTGTCGGGCAGCGCAAAAATAGGTCGGGCAGCGCATAATTTGTATCGCCATTTGACGACGATTTTAACAATCCCAGTCTAAGCGTTGATCAATGACTTGTCCATGTACCTGGGCAAACAGTCGACAGATAAAAGACGGCCATTTGTCAACACTGCTAGCCCCATCAAGCTGTCGTGTTGTGTCAGCCGATGTTGGTAGGGATGATAGGTGTAAGTACGGTTGGCGAGGTGCAGGCATGCCAGGTGATCAACTAGACATTTCGAGTGACCCGGAACGTCAGGAGAGTCGTACCTTGCGGCCCAGCAAGCGTTTTTTGGGTGTCCACTTTGCCTGTTGCGGCCGTTATGTACGAGTCTATGTCAATTTTGATGAGACGGCCTATGTCGGCCACTGTCCCCAATGTAGTCGTCCAGTGCGTTTGCAGATTGGACGGGACGGTACAAACGCAAGATTTTTTACTGCCTATTGAGTTGCAGCCAGCTTTTCTCTACCATTTGGCCGTCCATGATTTAGAGGTTGTGCAATCATCGCTTTCGACCCATGAGTCATGTTCACATGGACTACCACGCGAAAGTAGGATGGAACGATGGCAGGACGGTTGCGATTGTCGATGCCTAGATAGCGGGTATGATCCCATGTTTTCGTACGGGGTTAGAGTGCAACTTTAGCAGTTAATTGCCTTCTGCTATCAGGCATTATGGATTTCGAATTACAACGATGTACACGCCGTTGTTTCAGTTCAGAAGTGGAGCTGAAGCCTGGGGAAATATTTTTTTCAGTTCTATTGTCCGAAGGAACTGATGTAATACGTTATGACTACTGTGAAGACGCCTGGGAAGGGCCGCCGGAGGATGCACTTGGATGGTGGAAATCTCGCATGCCCGATCCGACGGCCAGCAATAAAATGCATTGGGCTCCGAATGATGTCATGCTGCATTATTTCGAGCAGTTAGAGGACCAACAGGATCAACAAGATGTACGGTACGTCCTGTCGTTGCTCATGATACGTCGTCGCATCCTGCGATTGGAAGAAAACGAACATGGCGAGGACGGAATGGAAATGCTTGTTGTGTATTGTCCGCGGAAAGAAGTCGAATTCCGGGTTCCGATTGTCGAGCCGGGACCGGAACGAATTCATGCAGTCCAAAAAGAGTTGACCCGCCTGTTGTTTGGTAGTACGCCTTGATGGTTGACACGATTTCCCGACAGCAAGGATGCTGTTGTGCCTGATTTTTCCAGGTTGTTGTTGCTATTTACGTTGTCGACAGTTTTGGCAGCGAGTGGTGCCAGCTGCCCTCGTCGCAGCATCCCAAGTTCAGCCTTGCAGCCTGTATTTCTCGGTCCACCGACTACCTTGCAGGTGATTCAAGAAATTAATGACAACAGCGCACCGATTCGTCAATTACGTGCCCGTGGTGCCAGGCTTTCCTTGCCTGGAACACCGACGTTGAGGGCCGAACTGGCCATTGAACGCCCTCGACGTTTGCGTTTGAAAGCCGATACGACACTGACGGGTGCAGAACTTGATTTGGGAAGTAACGATGATCTGTTTTGGATGTGGGTTAAGCGGGCTGATCCGCCCGCCGTGTATTATTGCCGACACGATCAGTTCTATACGAGTTCCGCACGTCAGGTTCTACCGGTAGAACCTAGCTGGCTAATCTCCGCATTGGGAGTTATCGAACTGGACCAATCAGGACAGCATAGTGGTCCAGTTGCCGCGGGGCCCGGCAAATTAGAAATGCGTTCGGTAGTACTGACACCGGAAGAAGCGTTGACACGCGTCTTGATTTTGCACGACACACAGGGTTGGGTGCTTGAACAACACCTTTACAACGGCAAGCATCAGCTTCTCGCGTCGTCACGGATGTCACGGCATCGACATGATTCCAGCACGGGTGTTACCTTGCCGCACCACGTTGAGATCTGTTTGCCACCTGTTGGCATGTCGTTTGTCATCGACGTTGATCGTTATGAAATTAACCAACTCGATAGCCGAAACTGGCAAATGTGGCAGACGCCACATCCACAGGGTATTCCATTGGCTGACCTTGCATCGCCCTATTTACGGTTTACCAGTCCGGGGGTAGCGAACACTACCGGGATGTCGACTCCAACACCTCATGATCGCCAGGGCGCTTTGCAGCCATTGCGCCCCAGTGCGACATTGCGCCCCAGTGCGACATTGCCCCCCAGTGCGACCTTGCCCCCCAGTGCCACATTGCCCCCCAGTGCTACAAGGTCGAGCCAACGGTCACGGAGACTTCGCGATTTCTTCAGTCGTTGATTGGCCGCGCAGAGGCCTCAAAATCACTCCTGCAAAAGATAATCAATAAATGATATTTCTTGCAAATTTTGTGTAAGCGTGGATCGGGCGGGTCGAATTCCAAGAAATTGCTCACTTCCGGCGACTCAGTTCTAGGCCCTAGAGAAACGAGCACTTATTCGCTGGGTAACATTCACGGCCTTACTTGAAGGCTTTCGAGCAGTGCATTAAATGCTTTTTCGTTTTCGTTGACTGTTTGTTCTGGGCCGTAGAACTTGATGTAATAAGATCCAGCATCTTTGGTTTGGACGGTGGCACCTAGCAGACGGTAACCAGGGCCCGCAGGTTCTTTCCGAAACCGGCTCCCTTTGTACGTCCCACGGACCGACAGTTTTGTAACTTTTTGTCCTGCAATTTCCAGCATTTCCTGTTTGGTTTCAGCTTGTGAATATTGGGAAATCCAACGTTGCAGGTTCAGCCGAATTCCACCCCCCAAGCCCCCCAGTGTTACACGTCCCGCTGCTTGGTCGCCGTCTGCAGGTTTGATGGCAAACTCTGCCGTAACGATGCCTTTAAACTTTGGTTCTTTTCGCTCCCAGGCGGAGGGTGCAGTCAAAATGACCTTACCTTCTCCGAGTTTAATTTGGTGTCCTCCTTCTTGTGGTTTAGTCTCAGCGGACACACCCTGTAGAGAGAGCAATACAAAAAACGAAACCATGAGAAATTTGATTGTTCCATTGCAAGTCATGTCGTTCTCCTGGCCATGTAGAAGTATTTCTGGGGTTTGATTCTTACGAGAGGGGGCCGAACTCGTATCGTAGCTTGCCAAACAATGACTGTCGACGGTGTCGGGTGGCATTGACCTTCAAAATGGCAGATGGAAACAGCGTTTATGATGGGTTTTGCGGTTGGTTTAGTCTTGCTCGACGTTCATATCCAATTGACGCATTTTGCGATACAGGTTAGAGCGATGCAGGCCTAACCGCCGTGCTGCGTCACTGATGTTTCCACCGGAGGATTCGATGTGTTTTTTGATATATTCGCTTTGAAACTGATTGGTTCCAGTTGTCAGTGTGAGATCGAGAGGTACCATATCGGGTGATTCTTTTTCTGGAGCCAGGATGAAGGCAAGATCTCCCGCGTCGATTTTGTCACCCTGTGTCAAGTAGGCGAGCCTTTCCATCAAATTTCGTAATTCGCGAACATTGCCAGGCCAGTTGTGTTCACGCAGTCGCTTTTTGGCTTCGGGGGTAAATTTTGGGACCGGACGCCTTGCTTTCATACAAAACTCACCTAGAAAATGTTCCGCCAACAACTGAATATCACCTCCACGATTACGCAACGGCGGAAGTTCCAAAGCGACGACGTTCAGCCTAAAATAAAGGTCCTCACGAAACCTTTTTTCACGTACCATCAGCGCCAGTTCCTGATTTGTGGCAGCCACCACACGAGTGTCTGTGTGGATAGGAGCCGAACCACCAACACGTACCACAATCTTTTCCTCCAATACACGCAATAGCTTGGCTTGGCCTCCCAGACTCAAATCACCAATCTCGTCGAGAAACAACGTTCCGCCCGAAGCAAGTTCGAACTTGCCCGCTCGCGCCTCATGGGCATCGGTAAATGCTCCCTTTTCATGACCAAACAGCTCGCTTTCCAAAAGTGTCTCGGTCAAGGCGGCACAGTTTACCGCAACAAACGGCTCATGCCGGCGGTCGCTTAAATAATGGACGGCTTGGCTAATTACTTCCTTACCCGTGCCATTTTCTCCCAAAATCAGGATGGCTAGATTCGTGTTTGCCACGCGCTGAACCGTCGTACGTAAGTCTTCCATGGCCTGGCTTTCGCCGATCAACTTGACTTGGTCAGCGGCGAGGTCGGCCAGTTGTTGTCGCGAAGAAATCAGTTGTTCGACTTGTTGGGTGTTCGCCAGGGCAATCGCTGCATGTGCTGCTAGTTCGGTGAGCGCTTCTTCGTCATCACTTGAAAAATTACCACTGTTCTTGTTGATGATCTCAAATGCACCAAACAGTTCGCCATTTTTTGTCCGCAATGGTACACATAGCAACGTACGTGTCTCGAAGTCGAGTTCCTGATCGACTTGCCGATCAATCTGGTCTTGATCGGTTTCCAAGTCGACGCGGCGTGATTCACCTGTTTGAACCACTTGACCGACAATGCCCGTGGTTTCCGTAATTCGTAATTCACCATTTTCTACGCCCAGTGCCGGGCGGCCAACAAGCGTTTTGTTGGGCTTGTCCCAGAGAAAAATACTGGCGCGTTCGGCGTTCAACAATTGCGTCGATGTTTCTGCCATCTGAGTCAATAAGTTTTCCATTTCGAGAGTCTGGTTCCACTGAGCTGCAATTTGCAAGATGGCTTCGAGGCGGTGGATTCTTTGTTGAGCACGTTGTTGGATTCGTACTGTGTCGAGTGCTTTACCGAGTAAAGCGGCCAGACCGTCGACGTCAGTCAACACATCGGTTTCTTGCTCCCGAATTTGCATCGCCAAGATCTCACCGTTACCACGACGGACGAGTGGGGCTCCGTACCAGCCAGAGTCGAAGGAGGGCATCTCCTCGTCCAGGATGTTGGCGAGCCAGCCGATTGGTAACGGAGTCGATTCTCCTGATTCTCTTAGATGCCGCCACTGGCCCCGTTCTGCCTGTAAGACTGTCGCATAACTGCTTGGCAACAATTCCTTGAAAAACAACAACGCAGCATCCAGAAATTCCGCTTCACTGTCTGCTTGATTGGACCATGCCAGGAGCCGAGAAGCGGCAGCAGTTGCCATGGTACTCGTCTGAATACGGATGTCAGTCCCATCTAATTCAAGATTCATGACGAAGTTCAGGTCAGATTAGTGTTGTTGATGTCAAAATGATGACATATTCTATCTCAGTATGGCCTACTCGACAAACGCAATCACTGTCCCAAAATACGGATAGTGAAGGTGAGTCAGTACAACGGCGGTTATACCTTTGGAATACTTTTCCGTGACCTAGGAATGTGACCTTCAACGGCGACAGGCCTAAGCGCTGCGACCGGTGTGAGGAAACAAGGAGATTCAGCATGAAGCTTTTTGAAGGAAAAAATGGTTTAGTCTTGGGCGTGGCTAATGAACGATCCATTGCTTGGGCTATTGCCCGTGAAACGCTGGACCAAGGTGCCGAGTGTGGTTTTTCACATTTACCTGACCGTCCAGACGACGATAAACAAAAAAACCGTCGCCGTGTTTCCAAGTGTACCGACCACTATCCGCAGGCCAAGTTTCTGATGCCATTGGACGTACGCGATGATCGCCAAATAACAGAGGTGGTTGGTCGAGCCGCCGAAGAATTTGGAAAAATCGATTTCCTCGTACATTCGATTGCTTTTGCCGATCGCGATGACTTGACCAGGGACACCGTCGACACTAGCCGAAAAGGTTTCCTGATGGCGATGGAGATTAGTGCCTATAGCCTGATTGCGGTGGCACATGCCGCAAAAGATTTTATGAGTGACCAAAGCTCAATTTTAACAATGACTTATTTTGGCGGGGAACGGGCTGTTCCTGGCTACAATGTGATGGGAATCTGCAAATCCGCACTCGATTCCATGGTGAAATATCTTGCGTATGACCTGGGACCGCGTGGAATTCGAGTGAATGCCATTAGTGCTGGTCCGCTGAAAACATTAGCGGGGAGTGCTGCAGGAGTAGGTGAGATGCTGAAATTGTACGAAGGGATGGCGCCGCTGGGGCGGAACGTCACTCACGAAGAAGTTGGCCGCACCGGGGCTTTTCTGTTGTCTGATATGTCCACGGGTATAACGGGAGAGATTTTACATGTCGACGCTGGTTACAATGTCATGGGTTCTCCTGGGCGCTGGTTGGAACAATTAAAACCTGAGCAAGCTTGAAAATACATCGTGGACGATTTCAAAACGGAGGTGACGGTGGCGGCCATTGCCGTCGTCCATTGGAAAAACAGCATCTTAGTGGGCCAGCGGTCCGCGCACGCCAGTCTGGCGGGATTCTGGGAGTTTCCAGGTGGAAAGGTTCTCGTTGGTGAAACTCCAGCGGATGCTGCTGTCCGCGAGTGTATCGAAGAAACTGGTGTCTCCGTTGAGATAGTGCGGCAGCTTTCCACCATTCCTTATCATTATGCACACGGTCCGGTCGAACTTCACTTTTTTGAATGTCGACCTGTCTCTGATGACAACCTCCGCCTCCAGATGCCACACAATCCATTTGTGTGGTGGGACCGTTGCGAACTCCAGCAGCTTCATTTTCCTCCCGCCAATACTGAGATTGTACGCAGCTTATGCCTTTCGCCGTAAACATTTTTTGCCTCGAGTCTCTGTGCTAGCAGGATGCTGAGCTGACAACCAAGTAGTGTTCATTGCCAGGCCATTGAAAAAACGACCTAGTTGAATACCTACGAATGAGGTATCTTTTGCAAACTTTACAATCGCTAACCTGCTATCGAAGCAGAGACTCGAATTGGTCGAAACATCCTCAACGACAGGACATACGTCGACTGGTAGGTTGAGCTACTGTTCTTTTTATTGTGAAACCTGTTCGTTGGCCTGACGTTTGCACCCGTAATCATTTGTCAGAGTCAACCACTGGTACCGCACGATGCGGTGAAACGTCCCTGTTATTTCCAATGGAGCGCAGCATGGAAGCTCGTCTCTTGTCGGCCACGTTGGCCGTGGCTAGCGTTTGTCTGATGGGAGCGGCCTATCGCACCACAAATTTTGTTGTCAATGCGCCTACGCCAGAGCTTGCCAAAGTCATTGGTAATACGGCTGAATCCTACCGGCGTAACTTGTCGCAGGAGTGGTTGGGTAAGGGACTTCCCGCTTGGAGTCAACCCTGTCCCATCACGGCGGATGTGGCGCCACACAAAGGTGCGGGTGGTGCTACCAGTTTCATGTTTGAACATGGTAGACCTTTTGGTTGGCGCATGAATATTCAAGGACCTCGGCAGCGAATTTTAGATAGTGTGCTGCCACATGAGGTGACGCATACCATATTCGCCACTCATTTCGGACGGCCACTTCCACGTTGGGCTGATGAAGGGGCATGTACGACGGTTGAGCACACCAGTGAACGTAACAAGCAAGAACAACTGCTTGTTGGTTTTTTGACGCACCGCCCTACTAGCCGAGGCATTCCGTTTAACCGCATGTTTGCCTTGAAAGAATACCCATCTGACATTTTACCGCTTTATTCACAAGGGTATTCAGTGGCCCGCTATTTGATCGGACAGGGTGGGAAACGCAAGTTTGTCAGATTCATTGGTGAGGGTATGCAGATAGACAATTGGCCACAGACGACGCGGAAGTACTATGGTTTTCAAACCCTGGGTGAATTACAGGCCAACTGGTTGGCGTGGGTAGGTAGTGGGAGTCCGGGGCTTGTTGCGCCAAGCAGCGGTTCGGCTGTCCAGGTCGCATTCGGCAAAGCCATATCGGACAAACCGTTGAGTTCCAATGTTCGTAGCCAGAATGCAAGGCCTGCCTTTTTGGATGCGCAGACGCCAGGAACCTCGCCAGGACAACCGCTTGCCGTACCGGCACGGCAACTGGCAAACCAGGATCGTGAGTTTTCCGTGGCCAATTTTCAGAGCTGGTACGTTGAGCAGAACGAAAAAGCGTCAGGCCGTCGACCTTTCTCCAAAGCAAGAGACGTATTTTATCCTGTGGGCCCAAGTCACACATTGCGAGGTCAGTCGCTCGCACCGCCCAACTGGAATGGGCAGGCTGGCATGTTGCCAGGATCGCTTTTCGATTGGAACCATCATGATCGGGAGCCATTTCAGAATCGAAAGTCGGTTCGTTTCGATGCCCCCTTGTCCGGGGCCAAGACCGTCTGGCGCTAGACCTGTTGCATGTTTTGGTGCTCCCTTGTCTCAGGATAATTTTTTTGATCGTTGTTGTGAACGTTCTGAAAAATATCTTTTCGGCCCTTGGCGGGAAGTGGCAAAGAACTGTGGAGTGTTGAGTTTTGGCAGCGATTGACGGCGAGTCAATTACAGAAGAAATGTTTAGTCAAGTGAAAAAACACTGGTGCAGCGAAACAGACTGAGTCGATGCGATCCAGGACTCCGGCGTGTCCTTCGACAAGGGTACCATAATCCTGTACGCCACGATCACGCTTGATGGCCGACATGGTCATGCCACCGGCAAATCCTAGAATGGCAATGGTCCCTGCCATGCACGCCGATTGCCAATATTTAAATGGCGTGACCCACCAGAGCAGCATTCCCACGAGCATGGTGCTGGCTACCCCTCCACAGAATCCCTCCCAGGTTCGACTGGAATTGATTTCCGGTGCAATCACGTGTCGGCCTAAAATTTGGCTCCAGAGATATTGCATGACTTCGCTCAGTTGTGCAATCAACAGTAAATAGAAAAGCAACCCTGCCGGGTTTCCGTTTTCAAGTTTTAAATTAAGAATGGCTGGTGCGAAGCTGAGCGTGTATACACAAATCAGTAAGCCTGCTTGAATCTTGGACGCGCGTTCTAAAAATCGTTTATAGTCTCCCGAAAGTGCAATCCTTGCGGGAATGAAGAGAAAACCGTAAACGGGGATGGCAATACTGTATAACTCATAGGTTTCGATGCCAAAGGAAATCAGTACATACTGGAGAGGGGTCATTACGAAAAACACCCAAAATAATGCCCGATGATCTCCCAATCGTGTCGGCGTGAGTGTGATGAACTCCCGCAACGCCCAACACGAAATACCGAAGAACAGGATAATCGTGGCCCAGTAACCGCATAGAAATGCCAGCGCGACGCTCGCGAAAAGTAACCACCACGCTCCCACACGCGAATTAAACGTGCGCACTACCGCTGGGTGGACGGTACTGTCCGGCTGTTGCTTTAAGAGTTGGCCAATGACCGTACTGGCAGCGAGAACTACCAACACAACCCCGAACAGTATCACGGTAGGAAAGTCACCAAATAACATAATATAATCACCCGTTTTGTGGACTAGTTGTCGGTTCCTAGTTACCACGTGCCATTTTTATATATCTTTCAAGCGGCGTATGGCCAACCGGGCGCGATTGAGGAAATCTTTTTTGGGCTCACCCGTTTCCAACCAAATGGGTGGACCAAAAGTAATGTAGCTAAGCAGTGGGACAGGTAGAAATTCACCACGTGGTAGCACACGGTTTAAATTTTCAATGTAAACAGGGACCAGTTCGAGGTCTGGTCGTTTTTTGCTGAGATAGTATAAACCGCTTTTGAATTCACCCATTTCTGAATTCGTATTCCGGCTTCCCTCTGGAAAAACAATCAATGAATAGGTATCGCCAATCTCCCGGATGATGAGATCCACAGGGCTTTGATGAACCTTGATTTCCTTCCGATCGATAAGTAACGCATTAAACGCACGTGCGATAAAACGTCGGATAGGGCCGCGTCCCCAGTAGTCTTCGGCAGCTACTGGTCGCGTCAAACTTCTGATTTCCCGTGGCAATGAAGACCAAATCACCAATGAATCCAAGTGACTTGTATGATTGGCAAAGTAAACTCGCTGACAGGTGTCCGCATGGCAGTCAACCCAGCGCGCGGTCGCTCCACTCAAGATACGCGCAGACAAGGTTAGCAACTGCTGGGTTAATAGCAGTGGTGGAGGCTCGCGATGTTCTGAAAAATCTCGAATCAGCATCGGTCAGAATCTGCCTGGCACGGCAGCGATCATTGACTTACCGTAAAACTTGTAGCAGTGTTCCGGCTTTGCGCGAGGCGGATACCAAGCTGCGCGGTCCCTAAAACCGCGGTTCAGGTATCCACCAGGAGCAGCCTAGCTAATCAGTATCATACCATATATTCCTGCGTACGAAAACGCAGCGGTTGAGCTGCTAAGGACCTAATGCTATCAAGGGTTTGCGCTTTCCGTACAGTCGTCAAAAAAATCGCAAATTGAGTGATGTTCCCAACGGAAGAGGATTGTATCCGCAGCCTGACAGCACTTTAAGGGACACTGCCCATGTTGATTCCGTTTTGAAGGTATCCATTAATAGATCGGCTTCTGACATACGGTTAGTTTCATGATTTGAAGGACGACGCTTTTCCGGCGACAGACGGATGTTCAAAAGGCGTTTGTTTGCCATGATTCCCGGGGGATCTTTTCCGGAGGCTGTCTATTTACCCAACCTCGAACGCTTTACTCCGGTATCGTATTGGGGTGCCTTTCGTTTCCATTGCAGTCTATCATCTGAAACAAGTGATAGGTTCCGGACAAATGACACATTGTGGTCGATTGCCAGAAGTCAGGTGACAGCTACCTGGCCAAGCGGTCCTGGGGCAATTTGGTCCTACGGCGGTTGTGTTTCGGTAACATGATAGGATGGACTTTCATTACGTGCCACGCTGGTTAGCGGTACACTTCGCATTTTGCCTAACGAGAATCTTGCATTGACTAATTTCAGCCAGAGTGCTTTCGTCTGTGTCATTGATCGCCTGGGGGCGGGATGGATTGGGCCTTATGGAAATACGTGGGTGGAGACTCCTGCCTTCAACCAGTTGGCCACGGAATGCGTATTGTTTGAGCAAGCCTTTGCCGATTCTCCCGACCTGGCCAGACTCTATCGATCTTACTGGGCCGGCAAGCATGCACTTTGCGTGGAAGCTTCTCCTGCAACAAATCTCATCGGAGAGCTGACCCGTCACGGTGTCGATACCATGCTCGTCACTGACGAGCCATTCATCGCCGAGCATCCGTTGTCGGACGCGTTCGGACGACGGATTGAAATCGCACCGCCTGTTTCAAGTGAACCAGCGAACGGCACGTTGGACACTCACTTTGCCCAACTCTTTTCAGCAGCTCTGGGAACATTACCGGAGTTGAAACCACCTTTTCTGCTTTGGATGCATAGCCGCGGTATGGAAGCACCCTGGGATGCTCCATATTGTGTCCGCGAGTCATTTGCAGCCGAAGACGATCCATGCCCACCAGATTTTACAGCGGTACCCAGCTGTCAATTGCCCGTAGATTTTGATCCGGACGAGTTACTCGGCATGGTGCAAGCCTATGCAGGCCAGGTTGTTTCTGTGGATGAGTGTTTGGCAGGCCTGTTGGCTGCTATTTCTGATTGCGACGACACCCCGTTATTGACAATATTGACTTCACCACGGGGATTTCCTTTGGGCGAACATCGAGTTGTGGGGAACTATTGCCCGGCGTTGTACAGCGAGACGTTACACGTTCTTTACCTGCTGCGTTATCCCAGGGGACAACATGCACTGCGGCGTATCCAGCGTGCGATTCAGCCAGCGGACCTTTCCGCCACATTGGCAGAATGGTATCAGTTGTCAATGACTGAGACTCAGTGCATGGCGCGTAGTTCGTTGCAAGTTGCAACGGGTACGACTGGGCGGCTTGACGATCGTGCCTGTGCGGTACACGACAATCAGCGCGTGTTTCGGACGCCCGCCTGGCAGTTAAAAGTGCAGGGTACGTTTAAAGAAGGTGAGAAAGTGGCTTCGAGTGACATGAGTTCTGCAGAATTGTTTACCAAACCAGACGATCGTTTAGAAGTCAATGATGTTTTTGAACGCTGTCCGGAAATTGTCCGCGAGATGTATAAAGCGGCCATTGAATTTGAAATGGCCGCCGCCAATTCCGATGTGCAACAGCTGAGCGATTTACCCGATGTTCTGGTGCATGGGTTGGATTGAAGTCATGAACTATTGTTTTTGTCGCCCCAGTAATCAGACAAAGTGCCTCCAAACGACCGGCATCCATGTGTTTTTTAAATGTCTCCTGGTGTTTTCTGGTGACCTTTGACAGCTTGGCGCGCCCCTGTTGCTAACGAATCTAACTTGCCATAATGGGGGCTTTGACGGTACGTGTCTATAGTGAAAGACGTGGGGTCTCGTTATGAGCCAATGTCGGAACGAATCAACAGATGTTTGAAAAGGAGGCGACGTGCCCACAATCTCGAAACGACCCTTGTTGGAGTTTGTTCAGTCTGTTTTACAGAGTGCCGGTGCGCCGGAGGACTCGGCACGATGTGTCAGCGAATTGTTAGTTCAGGGTGACTGTGCCGGACATCCATCGCATGGCCTCATGCGTCTTAAACAGTATTTGGAAGAAATAGAATCGAAACGGCTTGATCCTCGCGCACGGCCACAGATTAGCAAACAAACGCCCGTCACCACAGTGGTTGATGGGAATCGTGGGTTTGGTCAGGTGACGGCTAGCTATGCGCTGGAGATTGGGCTTCAAATGGTGGAACAACAGGGTATGGCAGCGGTTGCCATGCACAGGACTTTTCATTTTGGACGTTTGGGAGACTATCCAGAGCGAGCTGCCCGGCAAGGGTGGATTGGATTGGCGTGGGCTAATGGTTTGAGGTCGCCTCCCTGTGTGGCCCCCTTTGGGGGTCGAAAAGCCGCTATGGGGACTAATCCCTTTGCTGCGGCGATTCCACGTCCCGACGGTAACGCCCCGATTGTGGTCGATTTTGCAACATCCATGTGGGCGGAAGGCAAGGTAAGGGTTGCACGCAATCGCGGTAAACAAGTGCCCCCCGCCATGATTCTGGATGCTGATGGTCAGGAGTCAACGAATCCACATGATTTTTACGATGGTGGTTGTCTGCTGCCGGTAGGGGGACACAAAGGATACTGTCTAAGCCTGGTGTGCGATCTACTGGCGGGGATGCTGACCGGTTCGGGCTCGCCGTGCATGCCGGACTATGAAGGATCGAATTCAGTGTTATTCATCTTATTGAACCCGGAATGCTTTCGCTCCCATGAAGATTTTCTTCGCGATGTCCAGCAGTATGGTGAGGTCGTTGCCTCAACCCCAACGGTTGACGGTGTCGAAAAAGTTTTATTACCGGGAGAACCAGAAAATCAGCATCGTGAACAACACGAGAAAACCGTTGACCTGGACGAACCAACTTGGAAACAATTGCTTGAAATAGCAGGCGATTTTTCACTGCAAACACCATCTCTCCTTTGAGCGACGACTGGTGCCTGTCATGGCTTCTCGGAGCTGACATTAGTTTTTTGGGTGTTCTACGATTTCCTTCGTTCGTCAATGGGCTATTCGCGACGTCTTGGGCGGTTGACGCAATTGACCAGGAAAAGGTTGGCCTTACTGGCTGTGATTTGTGTTGAGATTGTCGACTTTTTGACTCAGGCGTATCACTTCGTGTTTCAGACTCTCGACAGCTTGTTTTAAAGCAGCTATTTCTTGTGTCGGATTCACCGTTGGATTGGCGTGACCAGGAGGCACCGTGGGAGATGTTGCCGTAGCGGGCGGAGCCGTCGGACCTGTGGATAGATGGCTTGGTGTGGCAGCAGGCGGATGATTGATTTCGGCCCTTGTGCTTGCCGTTGGTTCTCCGTGGCCATACTCGCGTCGGAGACGGTCCAATTCACTGCTTGCAAAAAGTCCATGGGTCACAATTTGGCCACGTCCTTCCGCTGTCAGAGCCACGACGAGACGTTTGGTCATTAATGACTGGAGGATCGGGCGTAGTTCGCCCATATCGGAAATCGAGGCCATTCTCGCTGCTCGACCGCGCAGTTCGCCGACTGTTTGTGTGCCTCGCAGCAGTAACTCGGCCATGACGGCTAACTCGATGCCGTCGACAGCAAGCCATTCTTTCATGTAATGGCGGTACTTTACGACGCGGCCTCCACCTTGAATCACGCCTACTGCTCCTGCCGTTCGTAAGATCTCGATGGCTTCTTCCACATCGTCAGTGTCGATATTCATCTGGGGTGACCGGTTACTCTTCTGGTTACACCCGGTCGTCAGTGCATTGAGCGATAAGGGATACGAATCAGGTGTTGTTTTGGCCTTTTCAACCAGCACGCCTGCAATGCGCCGTTCCACCGGAGAGAGAGGCCGCCACGTAGGAGTCTGCTGCTCAACGGGTTCCCTGTCCTGTTGGATTTCTGTCATCTTTGTTCCTTTTCTGGTAACAATGGGATGCTGTCAACAAGCGGTGCCTCCCAATCTAATTCGGTGACCATGCTATGGTACATCCGCTGCTATGGTACATCCGCTATGCTATGTCCAACAATCTCGGATATCACGACGATGGATGTTAGACATCACACGGATTTTATGCTTGCAGACAGGTCACTGATAGCGACTGGTCTTGTGAGCCCCCCTGTCTCTATTGGACCACGTTAGCTGTCAGCCTCACAAGGTGGGTTGTTCTTCGTGGAGCCAGATACTTTTGTGTTCGGAATAAGAGAGATTTTCGCTGATTGCATCGTATTGTCTGCTGGAATTCGGTTGCGAATGTTTTGCTTTTGCGAGAATTGAAGGTGATACTTTTTGCGCTGGTCGACATTTGCAGGGTGTCGCGGATGATTGAGACCGAAAGGTCTATTTAAAACATATTCATTTTCGAGCCGTATCCATGGGTAAAACTGGCGGGAATCATGATATAACGTTGCATTCTTCCGGGTAGGTACGCGCTGAAAGTGATAGGTAAAGACCAACATCAGCCAGGAGCTGCCAGGGTGAGATAGGATTCGACCGTTTCTGGAGAGCTGGCGCATCACGGCACTAGATTGCCATTTTCTGCGGTTTTTAGTGGCGTTGTTAAACCCGGGCAAACCAAGTCGAAAAAATGACAATGCTATAGAGTGGATGGTATGGCCGCTGAGAATATTGCTGGGTTAGTATCGAGCAGGTTTTGGCCAAGTCTCTGCCATTTTGCTACGATTTTCGACCACGACCGTCTAGTGGCTTCCATTGGCGGGTAGTCTGCGCATCCAGGTAATCGGTGAGATCGCTACGTCGCAAACGGATGCTATTGCCAATCCGCGCATGAGGAAGTGTTCCGGTTCGAATTAAACGACGAATCGTGTCGGCACTCACTCCTAGGTATCTACCTGCATCCGTGACGTTCAAGGCAACATTTTCATCGACAACCGTCCGTGACTGTGACATCGTGTGAATCTCCCGTTTCAGGAATTTAACCTTTCAAGTTACCGCGGCTTTGGTGTCGTCGTGCGCTGGGGCAGTGACGAATCGCCTGGACTGAATTTTGAGGGTTCTAAGTGATGGTTGACCAAGCTGCGACGTAACAGCTCTTCTGCGACTTCCGCCCGTGATTTGCCGTGCATTCCCTGTTGGACGAGCCAATCTAATACTTCGATGACCTGTGGCGTCGTGGCCAGGGTCAGCTTGTGCGTCGGTATAGCATTCTTTGGTTTAGCCATAATTAGATGGTATTTACCATATTAATACCCTGTCGTCAATCTGGCTTATGACTGCCTAGGCCTGCCTAAAAATGCCTAAGTGTGCCAAAAAATTCGTGTTGATCCCGTTGGTGCGAATCATTAAACTAAGCCGCCGCCCCGCCATAGCGGCGAGATCCTAAGGATGTGTCCAGCCTGGAGAAAGTTGTTTGGCGTGCTAGTTTTTCACAGAGATCGTGAGAGAAATGGAAACTGATTGAACATGGAGGGTAAACAGATGGTAGCAGATCGAATCGGTCGCCTGGTTTTGGAACGTAAGCCAGGAGAAGCGATCGTTATTGCTTCGCGAACACTACAGACAAAGCCAAAATGCGAATCGTTGGATGATTTAACAGGCGGGGAAGAAATTGTTTTGGAGGAATTTCAACTGCGGATTCGCATTGAAAAAGTGTCCGGCCAGCGGGTGAAGTTGATTTTTGAAGCTCCCAACTCAATGAAAATATGGCGGGAGGAGTTGTTGCGGTTTGCCAGCCCCGTGGAGTCAGCGGCGTAACACGTCGAGCCGCTTGCAGAAAAATAGGATGAGGCCAGTTGGCTCGATAGAACGAGTGGCTCGATAGAACGAGTGGCTCGATAGAACGAATGGCTCGGTAGAAAAAGATGGTCGAATGATAAACAAATTCTTACATGCGAAACCATCGGCCAGAAGCCGGTCCACGCTGTCTGCCAATTGACCCATTTTCACAGGTTGGTGGGGTACAACGTCACGCATGGACGAGAGCTGGAATCGTGGAAATAAAAATCATTCGTACCCTGTCGGTGTGTTGTGGGTTGCCTGGACGACTTGGGGTTTCTAATAGTTTCAGCTTGTCCTAGTTTCTGAATGGTGAAATCCAGCTTGCCGTGGACATCTGCGTCGTCTGGTTGTATGCAGAGTGTCACTTGGTAATCTGGAATTGATCGTGCTTTTTCGGAAAAGCGTCGTCTTCGATACTCTGGGGATTTTATTAAAAATTAAGATCTGTGGACTGGGCTGCAGGATTGCTGTGTTTCCACCGGAGGAACATCTCATTTGCTTTCCGGTGTCCTGGATTTAATGTTAAGACCGTTTTAATGTGGTCCAACGCTTGTTTAAGGTTTCCACTCGTTTTCAAAGCAACAGCCAGATTCAGATGGGCATTCAGATTATGCTTATCGCTCGTCAAGGCTTGTCGATAATGATGGATCGCGAGGTCTAAATCGCCTTGCATGTGTAACAACACGCCTAAATTGTTGTGAGCGCCCACATGACCCGGCTTGAGTTTTTCTACAACGTGTCGGTAACAACGGATTGAATCTTGCCAATGTTTCTGGTCGCGCATGGTTCCAGCCAGATTGTACCAGGCTTCAACATGTTGACGATCAAGATCAACTGCTCGACGATAATGGTGGACCGCTTCGTTGAAGTTTTGCAGTGAATGGTACACACCGGCCAGATTGTTGTGTGTGTTCGCGTCATGCGGTCGTAATTGAATCGCCGTACGATAGTGTTTGATAGCTGCCTCGTATTCCTGCTGGCCTTGAAACGCCCGCGCCAAGTTGTAATGGGCATCCGCGTAACCAGTATGTGAATAACGGACCGCATGTTGATAATGTGTGATCGCTTCCGAGATGCGTCCCGAACTTTGTAGCACAACGCCCAGGTTGTTGTGGAGCACGTAATTGCTTTGTGTTACAGCCAAGGCGTGCCTGAAAAGTGTTTCACTGTTTTGCCAGAGATGTACCTGCCGATAAGTTAGCCAGCCACAGCTAACCACGATTACGATTCCGAAAGTGATTCCGAGCTTGCGAAACGAGTTTCGATATTGCACAAGGTCTGCCAGGCCCCATGTGAGGATGATCGTCAGGCCGGTCAGGGGTAGATACATGTAACGGTCAGCCATGGATTGTTGACCGACGTGGATGATGCCAATGACAGGGACGAGTGTGCCCAGATACCAACACCAACCCACTGTCAAATAACGCTGTTGCCGTTTCCGGATGACCAGGGCACTACAGCCGATGAGTGGCGCAAACGATCCGATGACCTGCCAGTCGTTCCAGAGGTTCGGTAGATTTGGATAAAGTACGGCGAGATTTTGAGGCCAGATCGTTTTTCCTATATAGCAGACATAGGTGACCACGGCGTTTTTCAGACGGTGGTCCCATGTCAATGGTGCTAAGGCGCCACCCGTGCTTTGTGCATAGTACGTCATGACCGAAGAAGCGACCACCAAGAGGAGCATCGGGGTTTTTTCAATAAACAGGTTTAGGCTGCCTGTGGTGTCAGCCGAGCTGCGCGGTTGACGAGACGGTTCAACACTGGCTACGTGGGGTAGAGATTGTGACGACGGATTGGAGGGATTTCCTGTCGGCATTGTCACTTGTTTGTCAGGCCGGTGACGACCTGTCGGCGTCTTGCCAGCAGGCTGCTGGGGGATGATTTTTGGTGATAGGAGCCGTTTCAGCGGCCAATAGTCCAGCAGCAGGAACAAGAAAGGGAACGTAACTAGCATCGGTTTGCTAGCTAAACCCAAAGCTAGAAAGAGGATGGAAAGAAAATAAGCACACCGCGACACGTGCCTTGAATAGTGGACATAACAGATTAGCGACAGTAGTCCCAAGCAGGTGCTGAGAACGTCTTTGCGTTCGGCGATCCAAGCTACCGATTCGACATGTAACGGATGAATCGCAAACAGGATGGCTACGAATGCAGGCTTTCAGAAGCAACCAGTCATCTGGTGAAAGACAATATATAGCAACATGCTGTTGGTGACGTGAAACAGTAAATTGACCAGGTGATACCATCCGGGTTGATCCGGACCGAACAGCTGGCAGTCAAGCATGTGAGACAACCACGTGATGGGGTGCCAATTGGTTTCGGTGCAGGAAGTCAATGCCCACCACAAATTCGAGCGAGACAGCCCTTGTTGAATATATTGGTTTTCCCTTACATATCCGTCGTCATCGTAGGCAATGAATTCGCAGTGACTGACGTGGTAGTATGCCCCGATGGTGCTGAGAAGCAGGACGAGAATAATAACGGTGTGTCGTCTCATGACATGCTCGATTTTGCGGAGATGTCAGTGTTGCTCCAGGCTTTGTCTTGGCGGTACACGTGCGGTACACTAGCATTGCTTTATGGCAGCGGTCAAATTTCAGATGATACCCCAAGGCTCGGTTGGAAGGTTTCCTGTGGAGCTTGACGATCGTGGATAACAAGACGATCGTCGTTAACAAAATGTCAGTCAGTTCTGATTGCTCACAACGAAGTGCTGAGCCTAACGGTGAGGCTGGCTTGACAGTTTAGATCTTATCAAACCTGTCTCCTAGTATACAATTGGCGTTGCATGTCACCACGAAGTCGTCCCATTCGACCTCCGAACCTGTCTGGGTCGTCACCGACCATGTCTCCACCGCAGCAGAAGACGGTTGCGGTATGGGTTCCTGGTTCCACTTGGTGGCGTTGGCTGATTCTCGTGGTGGGCCTTGTCGTACCACAATGGATCATGTACGGCCCATCGTTGATGGGCAGCAAGGTTTTGTTGCCGCTTGATCTGCTTGCTTTGCCCAATCACTATTTGCCTCCTACGAGTGAGTACGAGTCTCAGCTTCCGGTGCACAATTCGATTTTGTCGGATCAAGTGCTGTCATTGGAATTTTCTCGCCGGTTTTGTACCTCAGAAATCAGAAGCGGGCGTTTGCCATTGTGGTGTCCAAATTACTTTCTGGGCGCACCCATGACAAAGTGGCCCAAGTATTCACCATTCAATGTCATTTATTACTTGTTTCCCTTTCCGATTACGCTTGCCTGGATCCATTTGGTCAAATGTATCGTGGCTGGCAGTGGAGCGTACCTCTTTTTTTCTCGGGTGTTAAAGGTCAGTTATTGGCCTGCAGCATTGGGGGCCTGGTGCTTTCCGCTGACTGGGTTTCTCATCCTGTGGCAAGGTTACACGATGTCGTATACCGTTGCCTGGTTGCCCTGGTTGCTGTTGGCGGTTGAGTCCACCGTGAATCGTCCCGCCGGGTTTGGTGGCATAGGGCTTGCCGTCGCTACCTGTCTGACGCTGATGACGGGACAAGTAGATGTGGGCGGGCTGGTACTTTTGGCAACCGGCATTTATGCGATCTGGTGTCTGAGCGATCATTGGTATCAAAACCGTGCCTGGTCAGCCGTTCACAAGGCGTCTCTAGCTCTCGTAGGGGGTTGGGTGTTGGGATTCTGTTTAACAGCACCGTATCTTTTGCCTCTGGTGGAGTATTCTCGCACGGGGCAGCGCTTTGAACAGCGGGAGGCAGGGTCCGAAGAACGTCCGCCTACAGGCTGGAAAGCCTTGCCGCAGACAGTCATGCCACTGGTTCATGGCAGTCACAAGAAAGGCAACTGGTATCTGATTGAAGGAAATCGTCTGGAAAGTGCTGCAGGTGCCTATGCCGGCTTGTTGTCTGCGTTGTTACTGGCTCCACTGGCATGGACACGTCAAGGGCATTGGTCGCGCAACGTTGGTTGGATAGTGTTGCTTGTTGTCAGTATGAGTTGGGTTCTGGACTTGCCCGGATTTGTGTGGATGTGGCGACTGCCGGGCTTCAAGATGTTGTCTTTCAATCGCTTTGTGTTTGTGGCGTCGTTTGCTATTTTGTCGATGGCCGTTGTGGGGCTGGATACGGTGTGGCAAAAAGCGGTCCGTTTCCAATGGTGGTTTGTCGTACCAGTAATCGTCCTGCTCGGATTGGGTATCTGGTCGGTGAACCGGGCTATACAGACACCACCTGAACCGTTGGGTAGCCAGCTGGAAAAATTCATCGAGTCGGGTCGTACGACGAGCCAATTCCAGACGATGAATGATGTACGTACTGCCCAGGCGAATTTTGGCACTTGTCAATGGATGGCTGCCGGGCTGTGTTTGCTGACGATTGCTGGATGGTTGAGTGTCTCTGTGAAACGGTGGACAGGTCCGGCCCTTGGTGTTGTGCTTGGTGGGTTGGTCGTGCTCGAGCCGCTTTGGTTGGGCCATGATGTCAATCCGCAGTCGGAGCGAAAAATTTATTATCCACCGATTCCCACGTTACAGAAGCTCGCCGATTTGGAACCGGGACGAGTGGTTGGCTATCACTGTCTACCGGCAAGACTGGCAGAGGCCAATGGATTACGAGATATTCGAGGTTACGATGGTGTCGATCCCAGTCGTTTTATTGATGTAATGCGTTTGGCGATGGACAAAGCTTCGCCACAGGTTCCGTATGCCTTGACACAATGGTATCTTCCTAAGTTAGGCTTGGAGCGTGGCAACGTGCGCATGCACCCAGTGATGGATTTGTTCAATGTGCGCTATGTGATTTTACGAGGTAAACCAGTTTCCAATGCCCAGGCAATTTTGTCTGGTGACGACTACTGGATTCTACAGAACCGACGTGCCTTAGCGCGGGCCTTTGTTCCGCGGCGTGTCGAAGTATTCTCGGACGAGAAACAACGGTTGCAACGGCTAGGTTCCAGTACGTTTGACCCACGTCAAGTCGCCTTGTTGGAGCAATCGGTTGACATTCCTGAGTCCTGTCGAGGAACGGTGCGCTGGGAGCGTGAATGGCCGGGGGAAATCATACTGCGAGCTCAAATGGACACGCGAGGGGTATTAGTATTAGGAGACATGTGGGATCCAGGTTGGAGGGCATGGGTGGGCGACCGTGCGATACCGATTTATCGAGTCAATCACGTGTTGCGAGGTGTCGTTCTGGAAGCTGGAGAGTCCTTGATCACACTGAAGTATCAGCCGACCAGTTTCCGAGTGGGTGTATGGATTTTCTTGGGAGCTACTGCTTTTCTAGTGGCGTGGGTGGTCCGGGTGCGTATTCGACGACGGTCCACGAAGAAAGAAGAAATGTAGACCGTGATGTGAGAAGCAAAATACAGATCCAATTCGATCTGGGGCATCACCATTTGTTACATTTCGCTGCATGTCAGAAATGCTGGTACTGTGCTCCCGTGTCGATAGATTGGTCCATTGCGAACCCCTTGAAATATCAAGCTGGCATGAACGCACTTCGTGGTTCCTGTTTCATCAATCTATTTTTTCTAGCAGGGGCTGGTTTGTTTACGATTCATGTCAAGATATTGTGTTGGCGATGACTTGTTCGATATGATCGCAGGCGCGCGACAGTCCGTCGACACACTGTAATCTTGAGCGAATTTCTTTACACCGCGTACGTACCGTGGATGATTGCAGTAACTGTGCGAGTTTGTGAGAGACACGTGCTGGTGTAAAACCTTTCGGGGATATCCGATCTCCCACACCCAGGTCTACCAGGCGTGTGGCATTATCTGGTTGGTCGTGGCTCATGGGCATGATTAACTGAGGGATACCCGCGGCCAGACCCTGGGCGGTACTGCCGATACCGCCGTGGTGCACGATGGCGGCTGCACGAGGTAGTATCTGGCTGAAAGGCACAAAATCGAAATGTTTAATCGTGTCAGGGAGTGGTCGAGGGATTTGTTCTGGAAAACGTGTCAATAAGATCCCGCGTCGATTCAAGCGGCGGCAGGCTGCGATGGCAACGGAGAAGAAATGTTGACCAAACATCATTGCTGATCCAGGCGTAAACACGATTGGCGGGTCACCGACGGACAGGAACTGCTCAAGCGATTTGGAGGCGGGTGTAATATTTTGCTCATCCCATAAAGGAAAACTTGTGAGTTGGGTGTGTGGGGACCAGTCTGCAAGCTGTGGGCTGTACCATTCCGGAAACAAGCCTATAACGGCTTGTGGCGAATGAACCCATTGACTCAAGATGCGTCGCACAGGGGGTAACCCAAGTTCACGGCGAAAGGCGTTGGTTTGAGGGCAGAATAAAGGGTCAATGACCAGTTTCTCTCCCAGGTGAAACAACTTGCGTAGTAACCATTGCGGTGTGGACGACGGTATACCTGGAAGTCTGGGAGGCTGTTTGTCGCTCCAAAAAACAGCTGGCTGTAAATGGACGGAAATTAATGGAATCCCTAGTCGGTCGTGTGCGATACGTGCGCCAAATCCGAGTAATGACGAAATGACGACTGTTTCGTTGTCGACACCATGGGATGCGACCATTTCGTATTGACGACGCATGTAGGGAAGAATTGCGTGCCGTGCGAGATAAAATAAACCTTTGCGTGGATGCCAGAGATCAGGGTGATTGGCTAATCGCAGGAATTCTTCGGCGGTTGTCAGTTCCAGAAATTCCAGGCCGACACGCCGTACCGTTGGCTCGAAATACCCACTGGTGATGACCTGTACCCGATGTCCACGTTGTGCAAGCGTTTCACCGAGGCCCAAGAAGGGGTGGACATCACCGGCACTACCTACAGGACACAAAAGGAATTTCATCTTTTGTCGTGATTGACTGGAATACAGTCAGAATAGGTGGGTGATTGGTAAAAGGATTCGAATCAGGGAAAGCATGCTTGGGAAAATTCAGAAGACATAGAGCGAGATGGGTATCGTTTTAACCTGCCAGGCACAGTAAAATACAATATAGAGCAAGACAATCTCCTGAGGAACGGTACAGGCCCAACGATTATGGATCCACACGTCTCTCTTGACAGGTTTCACGGCGCAGAGCCGCCCTTGTTGGATGATGTGGACACTGACGAAGGCCAGGAGTATTCCCTGGCACCTGTGAATGGGATGTCTCGGGATGAAATGGAAGCGAAAATGGTGGATCCAAATTTGTTGAAGTTAGCAACGGCACCACCAACCAGTAAAACGAAAGAATTGCCTGACCGGCTTCGTTTCCGTTTTTCACTGCAGCATGTCTTTTGGGCAATGACTTTTGCCGCGGTTACTTTTGCTGCAGCGCGTTACATGCCCTTTAATTGGTTTGTCTTTTTTGTCAGTGTCATTGTTTTAGGCGTGTTGTGGATTGCTTCGCGAGGTGAGTCGGAGGATCCTGTCATCCCTTTGGTCATCGTAGGTGCCGTAACGGTTTACATGACGTTGTTGTTGGCTTGCCGGGCCATGTTTAGCTGATCTTTGCTGGAGAATTCGGTGAGAGTGCGTGTTGAGTTATTCGGAATTCCCCGGCATCGGATTGGTGTTCCGTACGTGATGGTCTGCTTGGACTCCGAGACGGCTCGGTTGTGTGATGTTTTATGGGATGTTGCCAGGCAATTTCCTTCGTTTGCAGAGGAATGCATGGTGGAAGATCGTGTACAGGTTGGAATTTCTGTGAACCTGGATGGTAACCAGTTCGTGAACGATCCGGAAACGGTGATTTCGGCTGGCCAATCGTTGCTAATTATGTCTGCCGATGCCGGTGGATAATTTTTTATTGTTGCTTTTGTGGTAATTAAAACTCGATGCCATCGTCTCCCTACGGCTATCACGGAGCTTACCTAAGGATCCAGTTGAGTTCGAAGTCTGCTCAGCGCGTCGTGTTACAGGAAAACGCATTACGGAGCTTTGTTGGCGGCAGTGGCCTGGGGACTTATCTTTTATTGCGTGAACAAGTAGCGACTGCCGATCCTCTTGCAGAACAAGCTGCCCTGGTATTTGTGTTTAGTCCCCTGGTTGGCAGTCCATTAACGACATCTGCCAAGTTTGCCGTGGTCTGTAAAAGTCCGTTGACAGATCGGCTTAACGATTCGCTGGCCAGCAGTGGATTTGCCATCGCAGGTAAACGAACGGGTTTTGATGCAGTGGTAGTCACGGGGCGTTTGGATCAGCTTTCAGTGCTGACGATTGATAACGGTGAGGTAGATTTCCATGCGGCCGCTGACCTGGCAGGTTTGCAATGTGATGAGACGGAACAGCTTTTACGTACCAGATTTGGGGATGAATGGCGCGTTGCTTCGATCGGACCGGCAGGGGAACGCGGTGTTCATTTTGCCACGGTATCACACGATGGACGCCATGCGGCGCGCGGTGGGACAGGAGCGGTTTTGGGTTCCAAGAACATCAAGGCCATTCTGGTGCGCGGTACGCAACGAACCGAGTGGGCGCACCCAACGGAGCTGGTAAAATTATCAAAATCTTTATCACAACGTTCATTTGGCCCGGCCACTGCCAAATATCGTGAACTTGGAACAGCTTCCAACCTGTTGGTGTTTAATCGTTTGCGAGCTTTACCCACTCGTAATTTTCAGCAAGGTTCATTTTCGGGGGTCGAGCACCTGGCTCCGGAAACTCTTTCGACGACACGGAATCGAACCCGTGCTTATTGTGATGCCTGTACGATCGGTTGCGAACATATCTATGCGCTTCGTGACTCTCAATCCGATAATGATCCTGGAGTTCGTTTGGAATACGAAAATTTATTTGCCTTGGGACCTTTGTGTGGAATTAACCACGCCGAAACGGTCTTACAGGCTTCTCGACGTTGTGATGAGCTTGGGATCGACACCATCAGCACTGGCGGGACAATTGCTTTTGCGATGGAATGCGTTGAGAAGGGCATGTTGGAGGCCAGTTGGCTACGGTTTGGCGAACCGAAGGCGTTGTTACAGGCAATTGAGTTGATTGGCGCTCGCCGAGATTTAGGGAGTTTAATGTCTTTGGGTAGTCGTCAGATGGCGAAACAGATTGGGCAGAATTCCATCGAGTTTGCTCCGCAGGTAAAAGGACTAGAGATTCCAGGTTATGAACCACGGGCATTACAGACTATGGCTTTGGGTTTCGCTGTAGGAACACGTGGTGCGGACCATAATCGGTCCGGAGCCTACGAAGTTGATTTTTCCGGCAAGGTGGACCGTCGTGGTGCAGGTCCTGAGTCGGCCATTGCGGCCGTCGACACCGAGAATAGGGCTGCCGTCATGGATTCGTTGATTCTTTGTAAATTTCTGCGAGGTGTGTTTGATGATTTTTATGCCGAGGCAGCTGAAATGTTGAATCTGGTGACCGGTTGGGATACGACGGCAGCTGAGTTGGAATTGACGGCAGAGAGAATCGTGGCGGCCAAAAAGATATTTAATGTGCGCGCTGGGTGGAAGCCGGACGAAGACTGTTTACCGGCGAGATTTCTGCAAGAAGAACTGGGGGATGACAGTAAAGCACGCCTGACATCGGAGCAATTGGCGTCGCTAGTGACGGCCTACAATCAAGCACGTGGTTGGTCGGACGAAGGTTTCGTTGAATCGGAGCAGCTACTGCGGTTAGGGCTGGACACGATCTAGGTGTTGATGATTGGATGAGAGGTCTATGACATCCTTTGCGGGCCATTCCTGCCATCGATCATGCGGTTTGTGTTCTCGATGCATTCTCTTTTCTGCAAGCGTTGCTGGGGAGAGACCGCAGAGAAATACGGCCGAGAAAAACGGCCGAGAAAAACAAAAATCATTGGGATTAGAGGGAGTTTGTAGGCCAGGGGCGGATTGATTTCGGAAGCAGAAAAACAGCAGGCAAAGATAAATGTGTTGATTTGGTATTCGCGTTTACTGCTGTGTCAAAGAGAGCGGTGGAGATTTTTCTATTCCACGCGTTGTACGGCAGTCGGGATTAGGAAAGGACTGTTTACAACTATGCTGATTTTTCAAGGTCGATCACTTGATTGAGTTTATTGTAGAGAGTCTTAAGACTGATCCCCAGTTGTTCGGCTGCTTTGGTTTTATTTCCTTCGTGTCGATCGAGTGCTTCGTAGATAGCGTGCATTTCAATTTCGCGCAGTGTAAGTGGTCCAAAATTTCCTGGGATTGCCACGGTTTGTCCGCTACCGAATCTTTCGGGCAAATGGAGAATATCGATAGGTGGCTGGTTGCAAAGAATCGTCGCATGTTCGATGACGTTGGCTAGTTCACGCACGTTGCCAGGCCAATCGTAGGCCTGCAGTGTATCAAGAGAATTCTGAGTGAAAAGTTCATCGTCAGGCAGCATGCCTGGCTGAAAACGTTGCAGCAACTGTTTGGCCAGGCTGGGGATGTCCACGACCCGTTCCCGCAACGGTGGCAGATAGATCTCAAAAGTGTTAATGCGAAACATTAGATCCTGTCGAAATTCTTCGGCAGCAACCATTTCGTTCAAATCACGATGGGTTGCGCAAACGACACGCACGTCAACGCGATCATTCTCGTTGTCTCCCACGCGTCGAATTTCGCCATTTTCCAGTGCGCGCAAGATTTTGGCTTGCATCGCTTTAGGCAGTTCACCAATCTCATCCAAAAATAATGTTCCTCCATCAGCGACTTTGAATAGGCCAACACGGTGATCCTCTGCGCCCGTAAAAGCACCTTTGCGATGTCCGAAGAGCTCACTTTCGATCAAGCTTTCAGGTAGTGCTCCACAGTTGATGGCTACGAACGGTTTGTCCGCCCGCAGGCTTTGGTCGTGCACCGATTTCGCTACCAATTCTTTGCCGGTACCAGTTTCACCTCGAATCAGTACGGTTGAGTTTGTAGGTGCGACTTTTGCAGTCCGGTCGCGCACGACCTGCATAGAAGGACTGTCCCCGACAAGCTGACTGGAGCCACCAATTCGTTCCAGTTGTCGTTTCAGGGCCCGATATTTGTTGGTCAGTTCGCGTTTGTCCGCGACACGTTTTAATAACGTGTCCAATTCGATGAGTTTACACGGTTTGGATAAATATTCGAAAGCGCCATGCCGCAACGCTGCGAGGGCAGTTTCCAAGGAGGATTTGCCTGTCAGTACGACTGCTTCTGTGTCGGGAGAGAGTTCTTTGGTTCGAGCGATCACATCGATGCCATTCATTCCAGGCATGTCAAGATCGACCAGGACACAATCGTAAGTGTTACGTTCCAGTGCAGCAACTGCCGTGGTTCCATCTGGGCATACCGTTACCGTGTGTCCCATCCGAGGCAATTCAACACTCATCAAAGATTGTAAGGAATTCTCGTCGTCAGCAAATAAAATTTTCAATCCGTTAGGCGGCTTGGTACTGATCGCGTTTCTCCTTTTGCTTGGCTAGTGTGGCGGGCAAGCTAATCTGAAACTGTGATCCTTTGCCAGGACCTCCGCTGGTCATATCGATACTACCGTTGTGTTCGCTGATGATGCGATGACTGATTGTCAGTCCCAGTCCAGTGCCTTGGCCGTCTCGGCGTCGGGTAAAGAATGGATCAAAAAGGTGTTTTTGTACTTCTTCGGTCATGCCACAACCGTCGTCGGTAACAAGAATCACGGCCCTGTCAGCAGCTAGTTTGACCTCGACATCAACAATTCCTCCAACATCAACACTATCACACGCATTGGTAATAAGATTCAACACGACCTGTTTAATTTCCTGTGGATTCACGGTGGCACACACTGGAGTGTCTGCATGGAACCGAATTTTTTTCCCTTTGTATTGTCCAATATGTGCTGCCATATCAATGACACTTTGTACCAACTCACGCAGGTCGGCTACGTGCCTTTGGGAATCTCCCTTGCGGGAAAAGTCAAGGAGTTTTTCGGTGATTTGTTTGCAACGGAAGGCCTCATCTTGAATCATTCGCAAATAGTTTCGAGTGACGGTGATTTCCTGATTGTGTTCATCGTCATTTTTTACATCATCCGCTTGCATGATGTCATGTAATCGCATTTCAAGGGATTCGGCGCAGAGCGAAATGGAGGCCAGGGGGTTATTGATTTCGTGTGCCACACCTGCTGCCAGGAACCCAACACTGGCCAACTGTTCGCTACGCACGACCTGTTTTGTTTTCAGTTCAACCTGGTCGTCCAACTCGTTGCGGACGTTTTGGAAATGTTGTGTCATGGCGTTCATCGCTTTGGAAAGTTCTGACATTTCGTCGTCTGTATTGAGTTCAATTCGGTGCTGAAAGTTTCCTCGCGCAACATACCGTGATCCGTCAATCAACAGTTGAAGTGGTTGAAAGATCCAGACGTAAAACAGCCTGGCTAATAAACCAAGCAACATTAAGGCTGCGAGGCTGGTAACCCAAGTCAAGGCAATCCAGGTGCGATACTGGGCTCGCACATCATAAGTATATTGTCGTACTCGTTCGTCATGGAACTTTGGCAGCTGAGCACTTAGTTGGTGAAGTTCTTCTAGTTGGTCATTCAAGATAGCCATGTCAACGTCTTGTAACCACCAATTTTGATCTCGATCCAGATGGTCAATTCCGTCAACCAGGCTCTGTAGCTTATGCACCGTTTCCCACTCGTCTCGATTGTCTCCAAAGCTTGGTCCCAGTTCACGATTCTGGTCGAGCCATTGCTGGTAAATTTTGAGGGCAATCTGAACTTCGCTGAATCGGGCACGGAACGCGTCGCGGGGGAAAATACTGGCTGCTTCCCGTGTCTCTTCATGAATTTGTTGTAGCTGGCTGATTTCAACTCGCAATTCACTCACTCGACGTGCTAAGTCTCTTGCCAAGGGGCGTTCTTCGATTCGGTGACGCATACTACGGACGAGTCCCCGGTAGGCGTATACACCACGGAAGCCGCTGAAAGCCAGCGTGCTGACAATGAGCACTAGGAGAGAAATTCCTAGCAACAGTTTTTTGCGGATCGGCCAACCCGAAAACATTATGCCACCATTTGAAAATCGGGTAGTCCTGTTCGTGCGGCCTCAGCCAGTCTATCCAGGGAAAAGCGTTAAAAGTGTACCCGCAGAGCGGATTGTTGGCAATGGACAATCGCTACATACGTCGATCGTGTCGCGAAAAGGGAAATGGCATTTATGAGGGGTCGAATGCAGTGCATGCTTTCACATCATAACAATTGGACTCTCCATTGATTCGAGTTTCCTATGCAGGACTTGACATGAGATAATTTCTTGCCAGCAAAAATTGACTCAGATAACAGTAGATTCGTACTGTGAGGCAGTAATTAGAATAGGTCGATTGGGGCGAATCTGTTATTCTGCAGTCTGTTCTGTACTGTTGTAGACACCCTTGTGGCTTATTGACGATGGGCCGGTTCACACAATACGTCACTTGGGAAATGATCAGGGTGTTTCTTGTCACACTGACCGGGGTGACTTTCTTGATGTTGTTGCTAGGCGTTGTCCAGGAAGCGAGTCAACAGGTCGGACTGGGATTTGGCACGATCTTACAGATTCTTCCCTATTTGTTACCCAATGCTTTACGATTTGCTGTGCCGGCAACTGTATTGTTTACCGTATGCAGTGTTTACGGTCGCATGTCATCTGCCAACGAAATCGTGGCGCTGAAGTCTCTAGGTGTTTCACCCGCAGTTGTCGTCAACCCCGCACTTGTCTTCGGATTTCTTATCAGCTTGGTGGCGGTGTGGCTCAATGATCTGGCGGTTTCCTGGGGTCAACAAGGTATTCAACGAGTCGTGGTGGCCTCTGTTGAAGAGATTGCGTATGGCATGCTTCGCGCACACAAAACATATACGACACGGCAGTTTTCGATCAGCGTTCGCGGGTTGGTCGACCGGACACTGATAGATCCAGTCGTGATTGTTACCCCAGACGATGACTCACCATCACTGACCATCATGGCGGAAACATCTGAATTGCACTTTTATCCAGACTCGGGAGAACTGAGTATTTCGTTGACCAATTATACGGTGGAGTATGGCGATGACACGGCGGTCTACCGGGATGAAGGGACGATTGAAAAAAAATTCGCCCTACTCGACGACCTGCGGTCAGGTGTATCGAACAAGCGGCCATCCCAGTATTCACTGAAAGAATTGGCTCGTGAATCAGCATCGCAGCGGGTAAAGCTGGAAGATTGTGAGCGATTCTACGCAGCGGATGCTTGTTACCATCTATTGACGGGTGACGTGGGTGCGCTGGCGACGGCAAATTGGCAAGATCGACAAATGAACTTGGTGTCGTCCCAGGAGAGGCTTCATCGGTTGCAAACGGAACCTTATCGCCGTTGGGCGAATGGTTTCAGCTGTCTTGGATTTGTATTGGTAGGAGTTCCATTAGCGGTGCGGTTTCGAAATGCTGATCTTATGTCAACATTTGGTATTTGCTTTCTGCCCATATTAATCGCTTATTATCCCTTACTAATGTTCGCGGTCGACCGGGCTAAATGTGGCGCGATACCGCCTTATTCGGTATGGCTTGGCAACATGGTGCTGGGCCTGACCGGTGCCTTGTTATGGCGACACATTGTGAAGCACTAAAAGGGTGTGAAAAAGAGAGAACATGTGAGGCACCAACGGAGTTGTGGTTTTTGATTATGGCGCCGTTTTTAATTCATGGTGCATCGCACACTTAGTTATTCCGCCATGTTACCGTTCATTTAGGGCCAAAATCGTCAGCGAATGATTTGAATTTCTGTTTTTGCTGACGCAGCTGTTTCATGATGTGGCTGATGCCGCGCCCATATTGCTGGACTGCCTCTCGGTATTTTTGTTGCTGGGTAGCAAGACGTGCCGCATTGCAAAAATTGTTAAATTGGACAAAATCAATTTTCCACTGGCCTTGGTTGGCAGCTTCTTTGAGTTCCGTTGCCAATTCGTCGAGTTGGGCGACAAACTGGTTGGTAGGTGGACAAGTGATACGCCGGTGGGGACCTTTGCCGAGTCGTCCTCCCACCGGGACCGTGAGTGTCGAATCGTCATCAAACCCCCCCACTTTCTGTAGCAAGGCCAGCAGTCCGCTAATCGCCGCACCTGCCCCAGCCAATGCGGCGCCTAGCCACCAATCGACCGCATACAACATGCCGGCCGCTAAACTACAAAGACCTAGCAGCACCCAAAGCACGGGATTGACAGATGTTTTCTTTGGCACCCGGGCGACCATCGCAGATCTAATTCCTGCCTCGCTGGTAGCCAGTTCTTGGCCTGTAACCTTAATGACCAAAACCGTAACGTTGTCCGGACCACCTCTGAGATTCGCAAGGTCGACCAGTACCCGTGACGCTTCTTCAGGGTTCAGGCTGGCTAGCAGCGCACCAAGTTCCTCATCCAGGACTTTGGCCGTTAGGCCATCGCTGCAGAGCAGAAACGTGTCACCCAATTCGATTGGTAATGGGCCTTCCAAGTCGACTTCCACACTTGGATTTGGTCCCAGCGATCTTGTGATTACATTCTTGGGAACCACTGATTCCAGGTTGGTGTCGCTGGGGAACTTGCCAGTGGCTTGTATTTCCCACAACAAACTGTGATCAAAGGTGATTTGTTCCAGTTGGTTTTTGCGTAGGCGATAAACACGGCTGTCGCCTACGTGTCCCACCAGGGCTCCTTCGGGAAGCAAGAGCAGTGCGCTGGCCGTTGTTCCCATATTGTGGAAATCGATGTTTGCTAAACCTCGCCGATGAATCTGGGCATTTGTCTCCGTGAGTGCCAGGCGAATGGCTGCTGAAGCCGGTTTGTTACAATGGATATAGTATGACTGGGGGATGCCATCGGCAGCCAGCTTGCTGGCAAGCTCACCGCCTGCATGAGCCCCCATGCCGTCAGCAACCAGAAACAAGTGGCCTCTTTTACGCCAGTTTTGCAGGTCAGCAGCCGGAAGAACAGCAAAAGTATCCTGATTACTGGTGCGACGCATTCCAACGTCGCTCACTACTGCACTCTGGATGCATGGATCCCAGGGTTTATTTTCTGACGTCATGGATAAAGCCTTGCTAGCCTCTACCGTGCCCATTTTCTAAACGTGTTAAAGTGGTTTTGTGGTAGCGGAAGTTGTGTCATTTAGAAAATTGGCTCCCACGACGTGACGACACAAAGGTCCGCTACAAACGCGGTTCACGGTGTGAGTTGTGAATTTCTAACTCTGAGGTGAGGCATAACGCAGTAGTCAGCTTGCAGGTGCTTTTCAATCACTGACAGCATTGTAACTGTCTCCATAGGCCACGAATAGTTCCCGTGGATTTCCGGCTGGCACGGATTCTAACGCCCAATTATACTTTGCCCTCTTGTGGGGGACTCTTTTTGTTCTTAAGGCACTGTTACTCTGTCATTAGTTTCCGTGGTGAACTTAACCAAAATCTGCGATCAAACCGATAGTAGGAGCCTGTTCACCATCCTGGTGCTGGTGGTAGTTTTGATGTGCCAAATAGGCTGTGTACACAGGCGGTTGACCATTCGTAGCCAGCCACCTGGCGCCTTGGTTTACGTGGATGGTGTGGAAGTTGGCCGGACTCCAGTGTCTACGCCATTCATTTACTACGGGACGCGGACCGTCCGGTTAGAGTTGGATGGCTATGAATCGGCCCAGGAAAACCATCGTTTACGGGCTCCCTGGTACCAGGTCCCGCCCCTAGATTTCGTCAGTGACAATCTGATCTCGCGTGATTTGCACGACGAGCGAGTGCTCCATTTTGAATTGGTGCCGATGCGCGTTGTACCTACCGACCAGTTGATCCAGCGAGCTGGAGAATTACGAAAGAATGCGCAGTTGGGAGTGACCACCACGCTGCCAGTGGTACCTTCGGCGACGCAAGGTTTTTCCCCGCTTTCCTCTGCCCGACGAGCCGCTGCGGCTCCGATTAATTTACCCGCGAATGGGTTGCTTGAGAGATTACCTACCCTTTCAGCGAATCCTGCAAGGGTTGACCGCGGTACGGTAAGGGAACCAGTATGGGCGTCACCACAATCACCGGTCGGGCAGTACCCCGGTTCGGCGCCATGGTCGGCGCGGGTCCCGCTTCAAGCCAGAATGCCGTCCATCCAGGACTCCCCGTAGGCCGAGTTGACGTGGATCCCGGGCAATCTTGTCGGAGAAAATCCGTGCGTCCTCGACGATCGGTTGCAGTTTGTGAGTCAGTTGTTCAATATTGCCAACGGTTCGATTGAGGCGATCATAAAGTTCGGGATCATTTAACAATTTGCCGACGGTACCTTGTCCATGGTTGATGTTTTCGCCTAAATGGACGAGTTCTTTGAGAACATCGTCCAGTAACTGCAAATCTTCATCGATTTGGTTGACGATCACAGGCCCTCGTTCAGCAAGTGGTCCAGTGAGCTGTTCCATGTTTTCTAAATTTCTTGCGGCAGTGTTAGTGAGCCGTTGCAGTCCCTCCAGTGTCCTGCCTAGCCGCGACAAAAGTTCCGGGACCTGCTGAGTCGTGTCGCGCAAGCCATTCAAAAGTTCTGGGGCACTGACAATGTCACGAAATGTTCGCGCTGATTTGTCGATGCTACGCATCATTTGAACAGCATTGTTCAATAAAGAGTCGACTTCTTCGCCACGGTTGCCAATGATGGAATTAATGTTTCGAGCGAGTGTGCTCACTTCGGTTCCCGCTGCTGAAACGGAAGACAGTGCGACCGTTGCATCATCTTCGAGGCCTACAATCACTTTCTGTAAATTCAAAAGAGTTTTTAACGGATTGTCAGTCACTTCACCTCGCAAAAAATCACCGTGTTGAATTACGTCGGGATTCAGCACCTGCTTTTCACGACGTACGAATTCCAAGACTGGGTCGCCGAAAAAATTAGCGGTGCCAATACGACAAATTTCGTTGGTCGTCAATTCGAACCGGTTTTGAATACTGACCGTGAGCGTCACGTCTTCATCATCGAACCTGATTTTGTCGACACGTCCAATCATAATGCCGTGCTTGCGTACTAGTGTCCCAGAAGAAACACCTGGCGCTTCGGATAACGTCACGTGAATCTGATATTTTCCGGGACCAAAGGTCAGCATTTCGCCAAAGTAAATGACGAGTGAAAAGGTAATGAGCAAGGTTGCTATTACCAACATGCCAACACGAAATTGTAGGATGCGATCATCCATGGGAGATTAGAGGCAAAGGTAGCTGCCCGTAGTGTAAAGGAAATATTATTTGTTACAGCACACACAAGGACTAATGTTAATTTGTCGAGTGCGCCAAGTTGTGACGCATTTCCATAAGTCTTTCACCTGCTTCTCCTCGTACGAACTGTGTGACACGCTGATCTTGGGAGTGTTCCAAATCGCCAGGGGGCCCATCAAAAATGACTTGGGCGTCGTGTTGGCCAAGACGCGAGAGTGGAAAAATCATGATCACGCGATCGGCCACTTTCCGTGCTGTGCGCATGTCATGGGTGACGATGATGCTTGTCGCTGTGTGGTGCAGTCGAGTACGGAGAATCAATTCGTTGATGACATCGCTCACGATTGGATCAAGGCCTGTGGTTGGTTCGTCGTACAAGAGCACTTCCGGGTTACCGGCCAGAGCTCGGGCCAACCCAACGCGCTTGCGCATTCCTCCAGAAAGCTCGACAGGCTTTTTATCCAGGACCACGTCCGGCAACCCGACTTCTGCCAGTTTTGACAAGATGAACTGATGCGTGGCTTTTCGGTCGAGAGTGTTTGTGGCACGTAGCGGAAAGGCAATATTTTGTCCCACTGTCATACTGTCAAACAGCGCAGCGTTCTGAAACAAGAAACCGAACCGTTTCTGTTGTTCAGTTCTTTGTTTTTCTGGCATCTCCAACAAATTCTGACCCTCGAAGATGATACTTCCCTGGTGGGGCTTGATCAAACCGATCAGAGACTTTAGGAGCACGGTTTTGCCACAACCACTTTCGCCAATCAGAGCCACGGTTTGTCCAGTGGGTATCGCAATGTTTAATCCTCGCAGCACTGTCTGGTGTGCAAAACGGACTTCCAGATTGCGAATGTCAATCAGCGGTTGCGTTCCGGTCGAGTGGGTTGGGGATCCCGATTGCATGACTAAAACAGACTGGTTCCTTCGGGCCAAAAGTAAAAGTAAATAGTATCCAACGCGATCCCGATCGTCAGGTCAAGTATCAGGATCAGGACAAAGGAAATTACAAATGCTGCCGTTGCTGCCCGGCCAACACCCTCTGCTCCCACCCCACAAGAAAAACCGCGATGACAGCTAATGAGGGCAATGGCAGCTCCAAAGAATACACTCTTGAACAGGCCGTAAAACAAGTCCCAGGTCGCGACGAACTCTTGCGAATTTTGCCAGTATTGAAATTGATCAATGTCCAACACGAAGACGCTGTATGCCATGCCCCCCGCGACGCCCATGAAATCAGCCATAATAGTCAGGGAAGGAATGAGAATGACACAGGCCAACACGCGAGGTACGACGAGAAAGTGAATTGGATTGGTACCCATCGTTTTCAGCGCATCGATTTGCTCTGTAACACGCATTGTTCCCAGTTCAGCAGCCATCGCGCTTCCTACGCGTCCGGCGAGCATGGTGGCTGCCAGGACCGGTCCGAGTTCTCGGACAAGTGACATGTTGATGACGGCACCTAGTCGCGTTTCCAGTCCCATATCTCTGAATTGGTAGTAGCTTTGCACGGCAAGTACCATGCCGATAAATGTGCCAGTCACCGCAACGACTGGCAAGCTGCGGACCCCAATTTGATAGAAGTTTGGCAATAACGTTCCGCGTTCAGGAACACGAGAGACTAAGCATACAAGTGCGTTCCACGAAAAAAGTACCAAGTGGCCGACACTGGTTGTTGCTTCAATGGCCCATTGGCCCCCATCGGCGATCACATCAAACAGAGCCGTACACCACCTGTGGTGAGTTCCAGTTCCTGCCGAGCGAGAGTACATAGACGTCTGGTTCCTGTTTGGACGGCGTGGCATCCTAAAAAAACCCGGTTTAGCACTGCTGCGAGTGCTGTCGGCGCAAGCGTTGCAAGCGCAGCGCAAGCCCGACGTATCGGTTTTTGTTTCGTCCTGCCGCTTGGGACACTTGAGAAAAGGTTGCTGGTTGAGGCGAAAATTTCGGTTAGAAAAGAGATAGGAGAGCAGCCAGCAGGTTGCAGGAGTTTTCAACAGTCGAGGAGGAAAGCATTTTCAGGGAAAGAAAATCCTCCGTCAGCTCGCTGTGCACGTTCGAAATCGTCCGGTTTGGATAGGAGACTATTCCGCGCCGACAGCGAGGGTGAAAACCATTCGCTCGGTAGCGACCGGTGAAAACATTAATCCTCTGCAGGGTCTTCTGTAGAGTCGGAGTCACTTGACGAAGAGGTAGCTCCTACTGGTTCGACAGTTTCTTCAGGTTGACGTTTTTCGCCACGAAGCTCCAGGCGGACCACTTTCCCTTTTTCGTTTTTGAATCCGTCCACAATAATGGTATCCATCCCCTGGAATTCACCACGCAAAATTTCCTCAGAGAGTGGATCTTCGACGTAGTTTTCAATAGCTCGTCGCAGTGGACGTGCTCCATAATCGAGATCGGTGCCTTTGCGGATGAGGAACGACTTGGAGTCTTCGGTGAGTTCCAACGCATAACCTCGTTCTTCGAGACGTTTGCGAACTTTGGCAAGTTCCAAATCGATCACTTCTCGCATGTCTTCGTTGGTCAGGTGGTGGAAAATGATCGTATCATCCAGTCGGTTAAGGAACTCGGGCCGGAAGACACGCTCGATACGATCGTGTACTCGTTCCTTCATGTTCTCATAGGATGCATCGTTGTCAGGTTTCTGAAAACCGAATGCGGATTCGTTTTTAATCGCTTCGGCGCCCGCGTTGGTAGTCATGATCAGAATGACGTTGCGGAAATCGACGTTGCGACCAAAGCTGTCGGTTAGTCGTCCTTCTTCCATGACTTGTAACAACATGTTGAACACGTCGGGATGAGCTTTTTCGATTTCGTCGAGCAACACAACCGCGTAGGGCCGACGGCGGATTTTTTCGGTGAGCTGGCCACCTTCTTCATAGCCTACGTAACCGGGAGGTGCTCCGATGAGTCGGCTGATATTATGTTTTTCCATGTATTCGCTCATATCAATCTGAATGAGCGCGTCATCATCACCGAACATGAATTCAGCAAGAGCCTTGGCCAGCAAGGTTTTTCCCACGCCAGTTGGACCAGCAAACACGAAACAACCGGTGGGTCGTTTGGGATCCTTCAGGCCACTGCGACTCCGCCGTACAGCTTTTGAGATGGCCTTGATCGCTTCTTCCTGGCTGATGACTCGTTTGTGCAGTTCCGTCTCCATTTGCATTAGGCGGACACTGTCTTCAGTGGACATCCGGGTGAGCGGAATACCAGTGATTTTGGAGACGACTTCGGCAATAACTTCTTCGTCGACAACACCATCTGTCTGACGTGATTTTTCGCGCCATTCATGCGTGATAGATTCTTTTTTCTTTTTCAATTTGTCAGCCTGGTCACGTAGAGAAGCGGCCCGTTCGAAATCCTGGTTGGCGACTGCTTCCTCTTTGTCCTTATTAAGCCGCTCGACTTCTTCATCAATTTCTTTCAAGTCGGGTGGACGAGTCATTGTGCGTAAACGAACTCGTGCACCGGCTTCATCAATCACGTCAATCGCCTTGTCAGGCAGGCAACGAGCAGTAATATAGCGACCGGATAGTTCTACAGCCGATTCGACGGCGTCATCGGTGATTTGTACACGATGATGCTCTTCGTAGCGTTCGCGTAATCCTTTCAAGATCGAAACTGTTTCGTCTTTGGAAGTCGGTTCGACGAGAATTTCCTGGAAGCGACGTGCTAAGGCGCTGTCTTTCTCAATATATTTGCGATATTCGTCTAGTGTGGTGGCACCGATGCACTGGATTTCACCTCGTGACAATGCGGGTTTAAGAACATTGGCCGCGTCGATAGCGCCTTCTGCACCACCAGCTCCCACAAGCGTATGCAGTTCATCAATGAAGAGAATCGTGTTCTTGGCACGGCGCACTTCATTCATGACAGCTTTAATGCGCTCTTCAAATTGACCTCGGTATTTGGTGCCGGCAACCATCATTGCCAAATCGAGGACGACAATTCTCTGATCCGCTAATATTTCCGGAACATTTCCATCAATAATACGTTGTGCAAATCCTTCAACAATAGCGGTCTTTCCGACACCAGCTTCGCCCAACAGTACGGGGTTGTTCTTCGTCCGCCGACAGAGCACCTGAATGGCCCGCTCGATTTCAGTTTGGCGCCCGATCACGGGATCGAGTTTCTTTTGGCGTGCCAACTCGGTCAAATCACGTCCAAAACTATCAAGAGCCGGGGTTTTTGATTTTCCTCCCCTGGAGGAGCTACTTTCTGACGCGCTTCCTTCACGGCCACTCCGTTCACTTCCTTCGGCCTGCGTGCCATGGCCGAGCAAATTGAGAACTTCTTCACGTACTTCTTCAAGTTTCAGTCCCAGGTTCATCAGAACCTGTGCTGCGACACCTTCTTGTTCACGCAACAAACCGAGTAAAATATGTTCTGTACCCACATAATTGTGGTTCAGATTTCTTGCTTCCTCCATCGAATACTCGATGACCTTTTTGGCACGTGGAGTCTGCGGCAGCTTACCCATGGTCACCATTTCCGGTCCGCTTTGAACCAGTTTTTCGACTTCTAACCGGATTTTGCGCAGGTCTACCTCCAGATTTTTCAATACGTTGGCGGCCACACCGCTTCCTTCTTTCACTAAGCCGAGCAGGATGTGCTCTGTGCCAATGTATTCATGGTTGAAACGCTGGGCTTCTTGGTTTGCCAGCTGCATGACTTTTCGTGCGCGGTCAGTAAAGCGTTCGTACATATTGCACCTTGATACTTGGTAGATATCGTCTGGCAGCTGCTACGCTGCCTCAAGGAAGCTGTCTGGCTGGTCCATCTTGCCACCCTGCTCCATGTAATTTAGTTTTTTACGTTCCTGTTTTATTTCCCATTGCCATTTGTCCAGGTTGTCCATTCGCGCGAGATATCGTAACGCACGTCGCGATTGTTCAGGTCGATTGGTGCGGCGGTAAACCGCCGCGATCATTATCTGGGCATCTGTATCTAAGGGATCAAACTCTAATAAAAGGTTCAACTTTCGCTCCGCTTCCAGCCAATCCCGTCGAAGATAATATCTTTGAGCCTCTTGGAACAACTTAATCGTTTTTGTGAGAAAGGCATTCTTTTTGGAAGGACTGTCAGTGGATAAATTTGCAGTTGTGTTTTGTTGCACTCTGAGGTCATCAGTCGTTTGTTGTGCTGACGCCGACATCCGGTTCATGGCGAAAACTCCGACAAACCAAGTCACAAGGACTGCCACCCACCCCGTCACCACGATCGATGGCTCGATCCACAAGGGCCACATAAAGGTTGCAGCCAAAACAAAGTTGACCAGCGCTGTAAATACTACCGCAATGGCCATTCCCCACCAACAACCTCGCAACCACAATTGTGATAAGCCAGGCCACAAGTAAAGCGCTCGATGTGGAATTGGCATCCTGCAACAGCTCCCGCTACTCACAAGGGGTTGATTCAAGGACTGGGGTGACAATGTCGCCGTGAAATTGTAACCCGTAATTTGGCGACAATCAAGCCAACTATAAAAATAGCCACAGGTTATGAATGGCTTACTGGGTCGACAGGAGTTGGATGTTTGGGCAGATACTTGGTTTAAGTCGTCGCAATATCGGTATATTCAATGCACGGTTCACGGTCCGAACGGTCAAACCAATAGCTCGAATCGGGACACTTGGTACAACAATTTTGGGTGGACTGTTCAGCTAGACCTGGTGAGGGTACGTAAGCTGTCTGGCTACAGTTACTTATTGCTATCACGCACCTACTTATTGCTATCACTCACCAAGATACGAAGGAGGCAAACCCCCATCCTATCCCTGCCTGCTGTCGGAGTACCATTTTTTCTTGCACTAGCACGTATCGGTCACACACGAGGAATCTTCATAGAGATTTTTCTAACAGACTGGTCTGACAGACTGGGTTGTACAGCTAGCGATCGGTCGCTCCAAGCTTCACGTTGGATCAACGCTTTTTTGACAGCCATGCGGACTGATCTGGCTCTACGCGTTATACTGAGGGTTTCGGGTTCAAAATACCTCAGATCGTATGGAACTTCAGGGCAGTCACTGTGCCAGCAGAATCTCCGTTGACAAACACGTTGAGAATTCTTGACGCTAACTTGAATCGGTCCCTCGAAGGGTTGCGAGTGGTCGAGGATTACTTGCGGTTTTCACTAGATGACCGCCACTTGACGGAACTATGCAAACAAATTCGACACGATCTGGTGTCGAGCTTGGCGCCTATTGATTTGCGACAGTTACACAGAGCTCGTGACACGATTGAAGACGTGGGGTGCCAGGTTTCCACCGGTCAGGAATATGAACGGGACACCGCGGTCAGTGTTGTTTCAGCAAGTATTAAACGAGTCCAGCAATCCTTTCGTTGCCTGGAAGAGTACTTGAAAATGGAACATGTGTCAGCAGCACGCAGTATCGAACAGCTTCGATATCGGACCTATACATTGGAAAAGGTCATTAGTATCCACGCGAGTGCCTGCGGGCGCTTGGCCGATGCGAGCGTTTACGTACTGACTGATGGAATGGCGTGTGTGGAGCAGTTTTCCCAGCGAGTTTCTGACTTGTTGGAGGCAGGCGTCGACATGATTCAACTGCGGGACCAGCGGTTGAGCGATTGTGAATTGTTGGAGCGTGGACGGTTGCTGCGAGACAGTTGCCGCGACACGAAACCCTTGTTTATCATGAATGACCGGCCCGATCTTGCCATGTGTGTTGGAGCGGATGGAGTACATCTAGGACAGGACGATTTGCCTATCAAGGAGGCTCGTAGAATTGTGGGGCCGGATAGGTTGATCGGTGTTTCGACACACAGTGGAACGCAGGCTCGACAAGCAGTGGTAGCTGGAGCAGACTACATCGGTGTCGGCCCGGTATTTCCTTCTTCTACAAAACAGTTTGACGAATTTCCAGGGATCGAGTTGTTGAAAACCGTTGCGAATGAGATCTCTTTGCCAGCTTTTGCAATTGGTGGAATTCATCGACATAATTTGGCGGTCGTATTGACTACAGGATTTACACGCATTGCAGTCAGCGGAGCCGTTGTAAAATCTTCTAATCTGATAGAGGAGGTTCGTGTGTTGCGTTCGCTACTTAGCGAAAAGTCAAAGTGAGTAAGGCAATTAATAAATGGTGAGTCGTTGGAAGAGAAATGTTGGTGTTGGGGCGCTGCGCGAATTGTGAAGGTTAAATGTTGAGTCGCTTTGATGGCAAGAATACCAAGTGAACAGAGGAGTGATTTTCCATCAGCCCCTGATTGGCATTTCGGGGCAACCATAGTAGCCGAATGAATTTTATGTTTCACGCAACCCTTACGTCGTTTCGATCCAGTTTGTGTATTACGTTTGTGCTACTGTTCGGGTGTGCAATGGGAGTTGCTGACGAAACGATGGTGCCGGTCCGAATCCCCTACAAGAGGCTGGCTTATTTACACAATCAGCAAGTTAATGAGAGCAGTGGATTGGCATGTTCCCGTCGTGCTCCTGATCGTTTCTGGACACACAATGATTCAGGGGACGAACCACGTCTTTTTGCGTTTGGCCGGGACGGAAATGACCAGGGTGAGTTTGCCATCAAGGGGGCCAAGGCAAATGACTGGGAGGACATGGCTTCGTTTGTACTGGATGGCAAGGCCTGTCTATTGATTGCGGATGTTGGTGACAACCTTTTTCGAGCCGCAGGTTATACGCTCTACCTTGTAGAGGAACCCGAACGGTTGAGCCGTCTTGCGGGGAATCAGCAACTGGTTTTGTTGCAAACAGCGCATTTTCGCTATGCAGATGGGCCGCAGGATTGCGAAGCGATTGCCTTTGATCCTACGGAAAAACTCTGTTTCCTGGTTGCCAAAACAACCAAGAAAACGAGCAACATTTATCAATTGCAATGGCCATTGACATCGAATTCGTTCAAGGCACCTGTTGTCGCAGAAAAAATTGCCACGGTGAATTATCCATTGGTGACAGCGATGGATATCACCTCCGACGGTCGACGTGCTGTTTTGTTGACTTATGGACTGGCGTATGAGATTCGCCGCAAACCAAAGGAAACTTGGGGCGCGGCTTTTGCCCGACCGGGACGACCGCTGATCATGCCGTTTCGTCGTCAGGGAGAGACAATCTGTTATGGAGCGAACGGACGGAAGCTGTTTCTGACGAGTGAAAAAATACCGACACCGTTTTTTGAAGTAGACATGCGATCCCAGCATTGAACATTCGAGATGAACGAGTGGGAAGCAACCGCCTCTCTTTTTGATGGTCCGAAGTACATGCATTTTGAAGTCGAGCAAAAATTTGAAGTTTCCGGCCTGGCGGCCATTCGCCGACGACTGGATGGCCTGGGGGTCAGCTGGGATGACTCTGTTTTTCAGGTGGATCGTTACTATGCCCATCCGGTTCGCGATTTTGGGAAAACCGATGAAGCATTGCGGATTCGTAGTGTCGCAGAAAAAAATTGTGTGACGTACAAGGGGCCAAAAATCGATGCCACTACCAAAACGCGGCGCGAAATAGAATTACCATTGTCCGATGGTCGGAATGCGGCTTGTCAGTTTGCTGAACTGTTGGAAACGCTTGGATTTCAAACGATCCTGGCTGTTTCCAAAGGACGGCAGCCAGGACAAATTGAGTGGGAAGGCCACGTTGTCCACGTAGCCCTTGATACCGTCGAGGGCCTCGGTGTGTTTGTAGAATTGGAAGTTAATTGCGAGGAAGACCAGGTTGCTGACGCGAGACAAACGATCGGCTCGTTAGCCCACAAGCTGGGGCTCACCAGGAATCAGCGAATGGGCTATCTCGAACTACTGCTACGCATCAACGACAAAATTTCCGTGGGTGAAAGAGAGCAGGAGTGACTTGAGGTTATGACAAGGTCTGGCATGGAGGGTTCCAGTCAATCATTGTTTGTCAGCCGAGATTTTTTCGGTGGAGTTTCTACTACGCATTAACCAAAATTGTGCCAGTATTGTTCCCGTAAACATACAGCCAAACGTGTAGAGTGCAGGTGCGATTGCAGCTCCCTCGCGGTCAGGAAATAATTGCGTTGCCAGTGTGGCTCCCAGTCCCGCATTTTGCATGCCCACCTCCAGTGTCAAGGCGCGGCGCATCGGTTCTCGCAAACCGAATGACCGGCCACCCAAATAACCAGCCAGGTAGCCCAGTCCATTCAAGACTAGCAACGCGGTGACGAGGCCGACCTGCATCTCTGCCAGGCGCTCACGGTTGAGTCCAACGACAACAGCAATGATCCAGAGAATGACCAGATTAGCGATCAGCGACCCAACTTGGTGTGCCATCCTTTGTAAGTGCGGAAAGGCTCGAATCGTTCCATGACCTAATGTGACCGGTAACACGACCGTCAATAGTAAGAGATAACTGGTGTGCCATAATTCCTCTGACGACAACGAGTCCGTTCCTACAAGGGTAAACCGTAACGCTGCCGGTACCAGCAATGGTGAGAGGAGCGTGGCAACCGTCGTTAAACCTACCGAATAGCTTGTGTTGCCGCGCGCGTTCAGCGTTAACACGTTGGAGGCCATGGCGCCAGGTACGCATCCGACCATCATCAAACCTACCAGGGTGTCTCCCTCCATGCGCCATATCAGGCCAATCAAATATGCCAATACTGGCATTGCCGTATATTGCAAAGTGCTCCCTGCCAGAATCATAGGCCATTGTGCGAAGACCTGGTTGACTTCGTCACGTGGTAACATACCCCCAATGGCAAACATGGTCCCGGCAATGAATATGGGGAGATAAGGACGGCTGGCGCGGAATGGATCGATTTCGGATGGGCCCATGGTCGTTGCCAGAGCCGGCCAGAAAAATGCGAGTAAAGATAGCAAGACAAGCCAAAAAAGGAGAAAACGTTGGAGATTCTTGGAAAGTTTTTCCATTTTTTTTTCTGCATCAGATTTTCCGAACAGCGGGTCATATTTCCACAGATGAGTGCCTCTGCCAGGAATGTTTTTAGGCGTTTAAGCCATGTAGCAATCGTCACAAATCTAGTCCAGGTCAAGAAATGATGCTGTCCTTGGTGTTTTTGTGATAGGAACGCCGATATTTCGAGGGGGGGAGATAAGGTCGAAACGCTCTCCCCTGGGGCGCGGTTCAAGCGACCGCCTGAGCTGCAGAAAATTTCAACCTGTCTTGACCCGTTAGTTATTCTTGCCGATTATAAGTACAGAGCCCTATGGGCAGTCTATAACGTTTACGGTGCCAAATGGCTACCGTGCCTGTGTAGATCCCACTATGTTAGTCTGGGCTGTTATTGAAACTAAAATTGTCCCTGTTTTGTGAATATCTCAGGAGGTTGCTATGAAATTGCGTGTTTTACTTGGTTTGAGTCTGATTGTTCTGTTGTCGGTGAGTCTGAATACGTTGACCGTTGGAGATGAAGCGGAAGACGGCATCGATTTCAAGAAAATCCTCTGCCCTATTTCAAAAAAGCCAGTTGATAAGTCTGCGAAGCTGGAACACGATGGCGCTGATGTTTATTTTTGTTGTCAGAATTGTCCCAAAGCATTTGCGAAGAATACGGACAAGTTTCTGGCTCGGGCCAACCATCAGAAGGTAGCAACCAAGCAGGTTAAGCAAGTCAAGTGTCCTAAATCCAAGGGACCGATTAAAGAATCGACTGCCTTGGAGGTAGCGGGTGTGGACGTATTGTTTTGCTGCAATAACTGTCGCGGCTGGGCCAAGAAATTGTCGGCAGATGATCAGTTTGCAAAACTGTTTGGCGCCGACATCTTTGGTAAAGCTTTTAAGAACGTTGAGTAGAGTGACGACAGCGTTTAGAAGCTAAGAGAGCTTAGAGGCCAAGAACGCAGGCAGCAAACCGCGATCCGGAGTTCACGGATTGGTGGACCAGGTTTGGACCATCCGGTTTGCGGTGTGTGTGGACGCTTGGTTAAGTTGCTCGGAAATATCAACAGACGACATGGAAGTTTTTTTTTCTGTTGGTGAGCCTAGTGGCGATTTGCATGGATCCAATTTGGTGACGGCACTTCGTCGCCAGCGACCGGACTTGTCCTGTGTTGGCTATGGTGGTTCCAAAATGAGTTCCGCCGGGGTCAGCTTGCATGCTGATCTTACGCAGCTTGCTGTCATGGGCATCGGACCTGTTCTGTGGCAGATTCCCAAATTTCTGGCATTGTTGAGCCAAGCCGATCGCTATTTTTGCCATCACCGACCTGACGCTGTGGTGTTGATTGATTATCCGGGGTTTAACTGGTGGATTGCGAGACGTGCGAAGGCTCACGGAATTCCCGTTTTTTACTACGGAACTCCCCAGGTGTGGGCATGGGCTCGCTGGCGGGTCCGAAAAATGAAACGGTTGACCGACCATGTTCTCTGTAAGCTTCCGTTTGAGCAGTCATGGTTTCGTCGTCACGGTTGTCATGCGACTTATGTAGGACACCCATACTTCGACCAGTTGGCGGATCAGAAACTGGACGTTGCGTTTCTGGATTCGTACCGTAATACTTCGCGGCCGCTGGTAACGATTTTACCTGGTTCTCGGCAACACGAAGTGAAGGCCAATTTAAAATGGTTTTTAAAAGCTGCACGCATTGTACAACAGAGGCTACCTGACGCGCGTTTCGTTATTGCCAGTTACAATGAACGGCAAGCTCGCCTGGCGATTGACATTTGTCGACAGGAGAATAGCGAGGTTGAAGTTGTCGTTGGACGCACGCAGGAGTTAATCCATTTGGCCCACTGTTGTATGGCATGTTCTGGATCCGTGTCACTGGAACTGTTGTTCCATAGTAAACCGACAGTCATCCACTATTGGCTCAATCCTCTGACCTACCACCTGCTACGCCCGTTGGTCAAAGTTAAATATATTACGCTGGTCAACATGTTGGCGGATGGCAATCCCTTTTCAGAGCACCCCCGGCCCTATGACTCGGATGCTTCCTGGGCAGACCAGGTTCTTTTGCCCGAATATCCTACTTGTCGTGACAAGTCGGCCCAGATAGCTGAGCACGTGCTCCAATGGCTGACCGATGATCCTGTCTACCAGCAAACCGTCCAGCGGATGCAAAAGCTTCGAAATAGTTTTTGTGTGCCGGGAGCCTCTCAGCGTTGTGCTGATTATATTTTGCAGCATGTGTACCCATGCGAGATTGACACACCGCGTCCGCACTATCTGCCAGGCTTTTCAGGGGAAATAGCATCGAAACAGGCGGCCTAATCCCTTGGCTGCGGGGCACGGTTCGGCGACTTGTTGTGCCCCGGCGTTGCATGGTAATTCTGAGAGGACCGGTTCTGTGTTGCAGACCCCGAATGAGCTTTGTTAGGATGAGCTTGGCCTGAGAAAAGAGATTTGACCATTCTAAGAACTGTATCTGGGAAGTGCAAATGCTTCTGACGGATCCCCCTCGAACACAATACGACCTTTATTTCAGTTTGTTTGGAATTCCGGTTCGCGTGCATCCAATGTTTTGGCTGGTCGGCGCTGTGTTGGGGATCGGGAACGTTGGCGACCAGCACTTCTTGCTCTTCGTTTGGCTGGCCGTTTTCTTTGTCTCGATTTTGGTGCACGAGATGGGACACGCGCTGACAATGCGATACTTCGGTTGGAATCCGTCGGTGACCTTGTACGCCATGGGGGGATTTGCACGATACGACGGAGGCTTTACGGCCAATGTTTCATCCTATCAACGCCGAGGTAATCGCGGATATGCACAAGTTTTAATTGCAGCGGCGGGGCCCGGCGCTGGTTTTTCATTGGCGGCGTTGGTGGTGATGGTGGCATGTTTGCTGGGTGCTGATGTCAAGTTTCGGTCCCCGTTGAACTGGGAGATTACGCTGGCCACTTACGGACCCTGGTGCCGTGCGGTGATACACTGGGCGCTGTATGTCAATATTTTTTGGGGGCTGATGAACCTGTTGCCAGTGTATCCGCTCGACGGTGGTCAGATCTCTCGTGAATTGTTGATGAAGTACAGTGCCCGTGATGGGGTCCAGCACTCACTTTGGTTATCGGTCATCACCGGGGCTGTGCTGGCTGTCTACAGTTTTCGCTCGGTTCCATTCCTGGCGATGATGTTTGCATATCTGGCCTATAGCAATTACCAGCTTTTACAGAGCTACCGCGGTGCTGGATTCAGGAGACATCCCTGGTGATTGGCGAACGGGCCATAGAGCCAACGAAGCATTTTAGCCAGCGGATCGTGCTGCTCGGCGCGAGTAATCTTGTCCGAAACATTGCAACGGTTGTCCAGACGGCATGTAATACCTGGGAAACGCCAGCCGATCTGTTGATGGTGGCAGGTCATGGGCGTTCCTACGGGGTAGCGAGCCGTGTTTTAGGGAGGACATTGCCTGGTATCATCGAATGTAAATTGTGGTCGGTATTGTCCCAGCAGCATGTAGAGCGCACAGCGGCTTTTGTCACAGATATCGGGAATGATATCCTCTATGGAGCAGACGAAGATTCGATTGCTGCTTGGGTCGAATGCTGTTTGCAACGGTTGCGAGAGGTCAATGCCCACATCATCATGACGGAGCTTCCACTCGGCAGTTTACATCAGCTGCCAGATTGGCGATTTAAACTATTTCGGACGTTGCTATTTCCCCGGTCGCGGTTGACTTTGGAGACGGTTTTCACTCGGGCAACTGCTCTCAATGAGCGAATTAGGGAACTGGCTACATCTTACCAAGTAGCACTGGTGCGACCTGACAGAAATTGGTACGGATTTGACCCGATTCACGTACGTCCAAGTCAACAAGCGGAAGCTTGGTCCGAAATGATGTCGCACTGGAATCCGTCTCAGAAACCGGTTCGTCGCTCTGGTTCTATCTGGAATGCGCTTTATCTAAGGTCTTTGTCTCCCGATTGCCGTTGCATCGTTGGGATACCGCTGAGACGTTCCCAGCCTTGCGGTCAGCTATCAGATGGAACGCAGATTTCACTTTACTAGTTCATTCGACTGGTCCACACGGTACTGGATGCTGTCTGGGTAAAGCGGGGCATTAACGACTTTTTGTGATCAGAACAGGAGAGATGGATAATTTTCGATCTGGGAGAACGGGCGGCAGGGTCTTTGGGTACCAAAAAACGGTAGAAAACCAATGAGAACGACGCCACCTTCGTGACGCATTAGCAACGGACTTTCTTGGCTGCCGGGACCGGTTCGTGGTTGGTTGTCATTGATGTTGTCTTCTTTTCGTAATTCAGTGAATGGGGAATGGATTAGGAAATATTTTCACCAAATCACCAATTTTAGACCACAATCTTGTTTTTTTTCAAAAAAAATTTTCCTTGGATAATCGGACCATTTACCGAAGGTGGTCAGGTACCATTTTGTACAACGAATCAGACTGACTCAATTCACAAAGAGGGTTTGCAGAAATGGGAAATTACGAATAAAAATCTTGCAGGCAGTTCATTCTTTCGAAACCAACGGAGTGAGGTCATGGGTTGATTGATTGACTCATGCTGATAATCGCTGGAAGGTTTCTGTTGAAAGTTGCGATCGCTGAAAAGTTCGTGAGTGATGTGGCAGCCATTGCCTGCAAAATACGTTTTCTGCCTTAAATAACGCGTATTATTGTGATGAGGCTGAGGCTTGTCATGGAGATAAAGGCCGGAGAAATGTTTACATGACAGCAACGAAGCAGGGACACGGCTTTGCTTGAACGTGGTGGGAGCTTGGGGTCCGATACGTTTTTGTTGCGTCGAAGTTTGCAAGAAAAGGACGGCGTATTCCGATCGCAAAAATGATAATCCTAGGGCACTCGGACGCGATGGCTGAAGGATGTCTTGGAGGGCTCACGACTCGCTTTTGTTTGCGATGGGAATAGCGAACAGACGTTAAAAAATTTTATTAAAACGATAACTTGGTCTTGACGAACGTACCACGATTTTGAAGATTTACCGAAAAGAGGCTTGCAGCAGATCATTTGTTTATTACAAATGTAGAAGAAGCGTGATTAATGTTTGCCACTTTGCTTTGTTTGTTTGGACACGGAGTGCTCAAACGGCAAAGCGCTCTGTAGCGTAGAGGAGCGTTACAGGGAGGTGGTTGTTTTTAGTGTCGCGACTTGGACGGTTTGGATATCCATTACCGAACGAGACGGGTTCGACACACCCTTTTTTATGGAGGACGGACTGTGGCCAAGAAAAAGGCGACAAAGAAGAAGAAGGCTGCCAAGCGAAAGGCAGCTCCAAAGCGCAAGAAGGCGGCTAAGAAGAAGGCCACCAAGAAGAAGGCCACTAAGAAAAAGGCCACCAAGAAGAAGGCCACTAAGAAAAAGGCCACTAAGAAAAAGGCCACTAAGAAGAAGGCCACTAAGAAGAAGGCTGCCAAACGGAGAAAGAGATAGTCCGTAAGTCGGTTTTCCGGCCTATTAACTGAAACAACGAGAAAGGGCCGTCCGGATCATGATCCGAGCGGCTCTGGTCTTTTCTTGACCTTGGATATCGGCTAATAAACGCACATTTCGTCCATGCCAAGTTGGAGTTTCAATTCGGCAAATTTTTCCAGGAAGGTCTCATTCGAAGCATGCACGTGCTCTGCTTCGGTGATAAATTTGATCTGTTCCTGGTGGGGGATTTTGTGATCCTGCAGGATCTCTTCAAAATCCACAAGCGGTTTGCCATATCCGATCAAAAGCTTGTGTTCGTCAAATTGAACTTCTTGACAGAGCTTCGGGTTCAGGACTGCGATTCCTGTACAGCCGTCGTTTATTAGCAGCTCTTCATAATCCCAGAGAATGCTTTTGAGTACCGGTATATCGATGTGTTCTCGATACATGTCCTCGTGGTCTGGCTGCGGTCCTTGGTGACTTGTTTCAAGAACCACGTCGACGACTGGGCCAAGCGGGTCGAGCATTTCCATGAAAACCTCGAATACGGTCTCTTTGGAGATCGATGCCATGACGACGGGGACGACCGTATTCGCCTCCTTATCGTGGTACTCGTCATGCCGATAACCTTCGGCTGGAGTGACTTTGAGGTCGTACGAAGGGCGTACGGCGTCCGTGAGGGTGAAATTGCCATATTGCGAAACGTCCATGTGCTCTTCGAGTTGTTGATTGGAAATGCGTTCAAAGCTGCTGGCTTCCGCCATTTCTTTTTCGTCAAAAACCTTGGTGAAGAAATTCTTCAGGAAACTCATGTCGTCCTCAACTAACTTCAGTTGTCAAAAGGCCTACATTTTTGGAATGTATCTGCATTGCAAGTTTAGGTGATTTTTTTAGCGATGGATGCTTTACCTGGTCGTAGCCGCCATTTGCGGGGGAAATGTTCGGCAGAATCGGAACAACTGGTCCTACCGCATCAATGGATACGGCGGGCTTATCTTACGTCAGTTTCGAAACCGTTCTTGCCTATTAACGGCTGCAACTTGGTATAGAGAACCATAGCACCTAGAACACTGCTTGGAGCAGAGAGAGCTGATGTAGCGTCGAAAATTGTACAAAGCAGGTCCAGTTTGGCCAGTCACGGTAACTTTGTCATGGTTTGGCCTCATTGGAATGACCTGAAATACGCAATCCGTATGCTTGTCTTTGGTCGCTGGATGTTTTGAATTCGCAATGGATGGGTTAGGTATTGTCGTGGCAAAGTCGGCATGGTCCGTGAATTCGACTTGTCCGGCATGGTTTATCTTTTCGATTTGGACGATTGTCGCGCTCAGATCGAGGAGCCAAACATAGTGGCTGCGACACAAATGTGGCTCCGTCAACGTTAGCTTGCAACGAAAGCCAGATAGTAGAATATCCAGCCCGTGATAGCGGTCATCGTCATTGAAAAAGCCGCCAGGCGCGCCAAGAGACGGTGTTTTGGGCTGTAATCATTTGGAACCGGATTGGGGGGGAATTTACGCCAAGCCTGGACCATGACGTAGATCCATAAGAAAAACGTAGGTATCGCAAAAGATAAGTGCACGAGCAGACTGATTCCCACGGGACTGGTCCACTGGTTGTCGCTATGAAAATAGGGAGAGGGTGTAGCGCGATCCTCCCATGGAACTAGAAATTGCTCGGTCTCGAAGGCCGTCACTGCTATCAACAAAACTGTTCCCAGTGCCAGTTGTATCTGTTTGTGTAACTGGTATCGACGTTGGTACCGAACCAGGTAAATGCTGTACAGCATGACCGGGACGATGACGAACATGGCCAGAAAAACAATATCTAGCATCAACGTTGCCCTGGTTTTCAGGAATCCATTGATGCCGGGAAATTGTTGTCCCAGCAGCATACTACACAGCAGCGTGCTACTTTTCACTCCTTCTTCTTTCTTGCGATACGGTTGACAGCATTTAGGATTGCTTTGATGGTGGCTTCCACCGTGTTCGTTGAAACTCCCCGGCCCCGATAGGATTCACCTTGAAATTCGACTTCGATACTGGCTTCGCCGAGGGCATCTCGGCCAACAGTTGAGCTGCGCATTTGATAATCTTTGCAGAGAAGTTTAATTCCGGTGATCTTTTCAACAGCCCAGAAAGCGGCATCGATCGGGCCATCACCTTTATCGGTTTCTTCGGTTATTTCTTTATCACCTTGGCGTAGTGTTAACTGGGCATGTGGCTTTTCACCCGTTAACGAAGAGACGTGAAAAGTGACCAGTGTCCATTCTTCTGGAACGTCGTCATATTGCTGACTAATCAATGCCAGCAGATCCCCGTCGTAGATTTCTTTCTTTTTATCGGCCAACTTTTTGAATTCCTCAAAGACAGAGAGCAGTTTTTCACCGGTTAAGTGAAATCCTAGCTGTTTCGCACGATCGGCTAACGCGGCGCGCCCACTGTGTTTGCCAAGAACAAGATCAGTTTTGGCAAAACCGACATCTTCTGGACGCATGATTTCGTACGTAGTCCGTTCTTTCAGCATTCCATCCTGGTGAATGCCGGCTTCGTGGGAAAATGCGTTTTGTCCTACAATCGCTTTGTTTCGTTGAACTTGAATTCCTGTAATTCCAGAGACAAGACGGCTGGTAGGGACAAGGCGTGGTGTGTGGATGCCGGTATCGGCATCGTAATAATCCCCACGTGTGCGCATTGCCATGACCACTTCCTCGAGTGAACAGTTGCCTGCTCGTTCTCCAATACCATTGATGGTGCATTCGATCTGGCCAGCCCCGTTTTCGACCGCTGCTAGACTGTTGGCGACCGCCAGCCCCAGGTCATTATGGCAATGAACGCTGATGGTAACTTTGTCGATGTTAGGTACACGGTTGACGAGTGTCTGGATAACATCGCCCATGTGCCTGGTGGTCGCATAACCGACCGTATCGGGAATATTGATCGTGGTCGCACCTGCTTCGATTGCCGTTTCGACGACACGACACAGAAAGTCGGATTCGGTACGAGCGGCGTCTTCGGGTGAGAATTCCACATCATCGCAGTATCCGACGGCACGACGTACACCGTACTGGGCACGTTCTATGATCTGGTCAGACGTCATCCGCAATTTAAATTCGCGGTGGATAGCACTGGTGGCAAGGAAGACGTGAATACGCGTGTTCGTTGCATGTTTCAACGATTCCCACGCGCGATCAATATCCTGATCAGCACATCGCGCCAGCCCACAAATTGTGGGCCCACGAACGTTCATGCTGACTTCACGAACCGCCTCAAAATCTCCTGGCGAGGCAATTGGAAAACCGGCTTCGATGATATCGACCCCCAAATCGGCCAAAGCTTGTGCGATCTCTAGCTTTTCGCTCAAGTTCATACTGGCGCCGGGAGATTGTTCCCCGTCACGAAGCGTGGTATCAAAAATTTTGATGCGTCTTTTTTCTGCCATGATCGCCTACCTGTCATGAAAAAAACCCCAAAGCCTACTCTCTGGCAGGCTTTGGGGTTCATTTCTTGGAAAAATTAACGCCGGACACGAACCCTACGGCCTGCTAGGACCAAGTAGCAATCGGAGCATCAGCAGCAGGTTTCGGGAAAAAATCATCGGGTTTTTACCTCCAGTTACTTCTTGACTTTAATCCAGGGAGAACGTTTGGTCAAGGTGCGGATTGAAAATACAACGACCAGCCAGCAGATTCGAAGAATGCACGACTGGACTGCGCCGAGAACCGTATTTTCTCATTCCCACGAAAAATAGGTAATTTTCCAAGTATCGAAGTCATGAGTTACGGAACAACATGCTCCTTGGCACAAAGTTCATGCATTCAGGCAAGAAATAACTGTCTTGTGGTCTTGGGGAAGAAGTAGGGGCAAAGTGGCAAAAATTTCAGGATCTGGGCCGTTAAACAGTGGTCTTGTACTGCTTCCTAATTTCAATAACTTGCTCAGACCAACAGTGTGGCCCATTCGCAGGTGTCCACAAAAAACAAGCGGTCCGTTTCTCAGGTTTTTGTCTTCGCTTCCATGTTTCCCGGGCTCCATTGAACATCGTTTGTGATTTGGTACATTGGGAGTTTAAGCGTTTGATGCGGACCGGTGACGAATTAAGGGTAAACATCCGGACCACCGCTTTTCCTATCGACTACACTACATTGCGTGTCCCAGGGCACTGTTTCATTGCCGATGATGAACGCACCTTTGGCAGGGTTCGAGCAGCAGATTGAAGCGTTGCGTGACGTGGGGGCTTTGTTCTTTCAACGTGGCTGGTCTGTCGGCACCAGCAGCAACTACAGCGTTGTGGTTGGTCGCGATCCCATCGAGTTGATTGTCACGGCTAGCGGCTTGGACAAAGGACGCTTGCAGGACCACGATTTTGTGCGTGTTGATGCTACTGGTCGGCCAGTAGCAGAGCATCAGCCCCAGTCTTCGGCGGAAACATTATTACACGTCGAGATTGCGAAGCAAGCGTCTGTCGGTTCCATTCTCCATACCCATTCGATTTGGGCAACATTACTCTCTGATTTCCATTTTCAGGATGGTGGTTTTTATATCGAGAACTATGAGATGTTAAAGGGTCTGGAAGAAATTACCACTCATGAGTCACCTGTCTGGGTTGAGATATTTGACAATACGCAGGATATACCTGCATTAGCACAGCAGATCTCGGGCAGGTTTCAGAATACCGAGCGGCCTTCGATGTTTGGTTTTTTGATACGTAACCATGGGTTGTACACCTGGGGTAAAGATGTCGATGCCGCTCGACGGCACGTCGAGATCTTTGAATTTTTGTTTGAAGTATTGGGCCGCCGGTTACAAATGGCTCCTCATTTGTCTTCCACATCTAACGGGTTTTAATTTCAGTACCAAGCCAACTAACAAGGAATACGACCACAACAAGGAACACGATCATGGCGACTATTAATATTCCTGATGAAAACCGTACGATTGAAGAAACCACAGCCATTTCAGAATTTTTGGCACCTTTTGGCATTTGGTATGAAAAATGGGATGTTGAAGGAAAGATTGGTCCAGAAGCTTCGAACGATGAAATTCTGGATGCCTATGCGCCGGAAATTGAGCTGCTCAAAGAACGAGGAGGGTTTCAGACCGCGGACATCATTAGTGTGCACGCTGAGACTCCTGGGCTGGACGAAATGCTGGCCAAATTTGATAAAGAGCATACTCACAGTGAAGACGAAGTTCGTTTTACCGTCGCAGGCCGAGGATTGTTCCATATCCATCCTCAAGACGGCCCTGTTTTTTCAGTAACGGTGGAAGCAGGCGATTTGATCAATGTTCCTGCGGGAACGCCACACTGGTTTAATTTGTGCCAGAACAGGACGATTCGTTGTATCAGGCTTTTTGAAGATACTTCCGGATGGGCGCCAGATTATTTAGAGGATGAAACGCATCGTTCCCATCCTCCTGTTTGTTGGGGGCCTGATTACCTACCCCCTGCTGAAGATCTGGAGCCAGTCGTGCGCGTGTAATTTCAAAGCGCTAGAGTCGCAGTGGGTTAGTCGTCTCGAAATAACTGTTGCGACCCCTTTTCACCGATCCTGTGTCGATTACCCCTTAAGTGTGTGATGAAATTTTCCGGAAGCGGAGTCTTGTTGGATATTGAAGGTACAACCTCTTCCATCAGCTTCGTCTACGACGAAATGTTTCCTTTTGCGCGCCGTGAGATGGATGGTTTTCTGAGGTCGCGTTGGGACGACAGTGAACTTGACTCAACTCGTAGGCAAATGGCACAGGATGCTGGGTTCGGGTCGTTTGCACAATGGGTGGAAAACTCTGCTGGTTCTTGTTTGCCGCGAGAACTATTATGTCATGAAGCGATCCGTTTGATGGATGGTGATGCCAAGGCGACCGGTCTCAAACAATTGCAGGGGCTTATCTGGCAGTCAGGATTTGAAACGGGTGAGTTGCGTGCACACGTTTACGAAGACGTGCTGCCAGCACTGACGAGTTGGCAGCAGCAAAATCTGGATGTTCGGATATTTTCCTCCGGTAGTGTGCGAGCCCAGCACCTGTTCTTTGGACATACCATCGCAGGAGACCTGTTGAAATTTTTTCGTGGTCACTATGACACCACCACGGGTTCCAAGTGTGATGCGACCAGTTATCAGGCCATTGCCCACCAATTTGGCAGTTCTCCGTCAGATTTGTTGTTTGTCAGCGACGTGAATGCCGAACTGGACGCTGCAAGGGAGGCTGGTTTTTCGACAGCACTTTGTGTCCGGCCTGGGAATTCTGAAACTGAATCAAAGCAAGGCCATCCTGTCATTGTTAGTTTGGGTGAAATTCAGATTTAAGGCGTCCGCCGCGCCTGCTGTCACGAAATAACTTTCTACGAACCCTTGACTCTCTACCAGTGTCGCCTACGATTCCTTTGCGTGTAGTTCAATGACCCATGAAGGGTAATGGACGGAGTGATCTTTCGCTCGGAAACGTGCGCGTCGGCCCACGGACGGTGCATTTCGCGACGAAGGTTTTACAGGAGTCTGTACGAAATGAACTGGCGTGGATTGTTTTGTAGACGGTGCTGGACGGTCAGTTTGCTGTTGCTGACTGCTGTGGACAGTATGGTGTGGGCTGATAGTAGCCGGACAACTGTAACCTTTGACACAAGTTACTGGGTTGCCTGTTGTGAAATCACCACGCCGGAATCCGATACGCTTCCTCTGAATGAAAAATTGATTGAGGCAAAGTTTGAGATTTCATCATTGATTCGAGGCCGGTCGGACGAATTACTTGAACTGTTGTACCGTATTGAAAGTCCGGGGTTGGAAATGAGCGTGGTAGACTATCTGCCTCGCACTCAACTGGAAACCGAGTACGCCGGTAATGTTAGTGTTGAATTAGGAAACTCGTCATCCAGATCTTTGGGAGTGAATATTGCGGGCAAATATCAGCCGGCGCTAAGTGGCGATGCTTCAGCTTCTCGCGGTACCAAAGACACAGAGAACTACCACTACGAACTGCTGGCGCCTTTGGAGTTGGTGACGGCGAGTGGTACCTTGCAACGTGGCACGGGGGCCTATTTTAAGCTGAAATCTTCGCCACGCATGGCGCTCGAAGGTTCCCGTTCATTTGTCATCGTGATGCGAGTTCCCCAGGTGTGGCGTGCCGGCTACGTGCGTATTGTTTGTGAAGGGCTGGGAGACGGAGAGGCGGCATCGACCAGTTTGGGGCGATCCAATTTTCCAGTGGCCCTTTACCTGGAGGGCGACGAGGAAGCTTGCCAAGTGGCAACCAATTTAGTTTTGGCAGAACGTCGTTTACAAAATATGGCAGTTGCCAAACGTCACGCCATCAGTCGCCGTTCGTATTCAGCATTTCCTTTTCGTATTGTCCGGGCTTTTTCGGTTACCGATCCGAAGGTTCCTGCGGACTGGTTAGACCAGATCATGTCGAGTTCTTCTCCTGGGCCCCCCAACGACTTTCTGGAGCATTTGCCCGCAGAGGTTTTGGCGGCTGCGCAGAAGTATCGACAGGCCAAGGCCGATTTGTGGCAGATGCGCCGTTGAATGACTGCAATGGTTTTGGTTTTGACCGGTGGCCTGGACCTACTTGTTGTCATTGTACAACGCAAGTCGATTTCTAAAAGCGGATTTTAGAAGATGGGCATGCAGCCAGCTTGTCGCTTGTCAGCTCACCTGGATGGTATGCAATCGGTGGACTAAAAAAAACCTGGAACCTAGTTTCGAGATTTCCGTTTTTCTAAGGGCGGTCGTGGGATGCCCTGGTTACAGTCACGTCGAGAATGTGGCAATTCAGGATGATCGCAAGACCAACGGCTCAATCTGCTTGGGCGTTTTCTTCTGCAACCTGCGACGTGGCTGGAAGGCTTTCTTTGGAAAGCAGTGAACCAACAATCAGCCAGCCGTTTTCTTCGGTTTGGAGATACAGTCCGGTGGGGCCCAGATAGCGCCGGACAATCTGAAAATCAGGCATCTTGGATCCGTCAATGAATTGTTCTCGAGGGTTTTCGTCCGCCTCTTCGAAATACCAGTTTATAAACTTTCCAAACAGTGTCTCTGATTGTGGCATCAACCCTTGTTGAATGAGTTCATAGGTCGGTCGCATCTGTTCATCCAGGCGAGAAAACAAGCGTAAGCTATCTTGATTGGCGCCCAGTTGTGCCAAGTCACTCGAAACCAGCCTGTAATCGACACAGGCCTCGAGTTGCTGTTGAGACTCATGGTTTTGCAGCACGCTTTCTAAGAGTTCTCGGTCGGTTGCGATAATCATGTAACCATGGGCGACAGTCGTTAGCCGGTATGGAAATATCGGCTGTAATGGTTCTTCTTCGGTGTCAATATCATCGTCTTCTCCGAAAATAAAGGCTAAGCCATCCTCATCTTCTGAATTTTGAACGGCTGGAGAGTTGTTTTCGTCCACTTCCCAGACCACGAATCCATTCATCTGGATTTCTTTTGCCGCATCATCCGTAAGCATCGTCTTGCGGATAGTCTGGCCCAGTTTTTCTGGATTGTTGGTGCGTACGGCGACCATGATTCGCTCGGATGTTGGCGAAACGGGTGTTTCGTAATCTGTCATCCAGATAAACCGATCATCCAGCAGTGCAAAAAACTCACTGTCTACGTCGAGTTGAGGGCCATTTTCGTCGTTTTTGAGACTGTCTTTGATGTCCACATAAGTTCCTTCACCGTCATCTCCACCCAGAATGGCATCGACGAGAGATTCGACAAAGACAGACGCATCTCGGACTTTCCAGTTGAATATTGAAAAAGATGCGAGTTCTCTGGGAATCCATGGCGCCGGAACCAGGTCGGATGTGTGTGGGAATTGCAGCATGCGCGCCGCACTATTGTATTTGGCCGTGGCTTGATCGTTTGGGTTGCGTTTGACGGGTGGGGCGTAGATCAGTGAGCGATGTAAAACATCACGGCCTTGATGTGCAAAATTGACAAATCCACCTGCACCCTGGATCGCTTCTCGAAACCCAGTGTCGCTCCAGACTTGAAGCATATCTGGACCGTACTGGAATTCATCCTCGTGAAGGAGCTGTCGTACCTGAGTAAATCCATAGGGTTCTAAAAACCAGCGTAAATGCGGTGCAGGATCACCTTGTTTTTCATATTCGGCCGCTATACGCTGCATGACTCCTTGATATGCCGTGAGGTCTGCCAAGCGATCAGTGGGCTCACCCTCACAACGTCGTCGCAGGGCGATAGCGGCTTGTTTGTGGTTGACACCGAATAACTGTTCCTCATGGAGAAATAGGATCCGTTGCTCTGCCTGCGAACCGTCATTTTCAGGCGGAAATGTGTAGATTTTCAATTGGGTTTGGGTTTGTGGTACCAATTCGGTTGAATAGGTCGCTCCCAGTTCCAACTGCTTGCGGTGAATCTTGGCTAACACTTTTTGAGTCTGTTGCTGATGGCCGCTGACATCGATAATCACGACGGTAGCTTGCTGGTCCTCATCTCCATCTGGTTGAATCTGTGCAAAGCAGATTTCTCCGCCGTCAATGGCATCCACATCGTCCCAAGTCAAGCCCACACTACGACCTTCTTCGTCAATCCGCTCACGCAACTGTCTGCGCAAGTCGTCCACAAACGGCCGCATCAAAGGATCATTTACCATCTGGCCCAGTTGGGTCAAATCGAAGTTCGTCTGCAATTCGTCCAGGTCGGAAATTAGGATGCAGAACTTGGTTGTAGCAGGCAACAGCTCTTCGTTGGGACGCACGGCCCAGGCAGTTTGACTAGCCACGAGACTGAAAAATAATGTGGCCAGGGCAAACCAACCCATAAGCGCATATTGTCTTTTGGTGGGTGAGCATTTTGGCGCTGAAATGGATGAAGAACGAGTCGCCTGGGACACGCTGAATCTCCTGGGAGAAAAAAAACGGATATTGCCCTTAACAGGGAACTGCTGAGTATAGCAAAAAAATAAACATAAAAAAGTAGTGTCAAATGGGGCATTATCCCCCCGCTTTAAGGATACGGAACGATGTGACTTAGCCTGGAAAAAACAGGGTCGATCGTGGTTGTGTCGACGTTCCAATGATGGCGGCAAAATGCGCAAGTTAACGTTGGATCGTGAAAGCATACCCAGGTAGTCGTTTCACCGTTGAAAACCGGTTTTCAACGTGGCGTGATTCCGCAGGTTAAAATGCAGCAAACGGCCTGAAGTGCCAGGAAAGTTTGCCCTCAAAAAAATCACGGTTGTTGGTACCAGTTAAACGACGGCATGTGTACGTGGACGAGTAGGGAGGTTACAAAGAGCATTAAAGAAAAGCTGAAACTTGAACACGATATCTGGAACTCTGGTATTGCATGCCACGAACGAACGACTATGCACAACGAGTATGAACAATATGACAATCCGCTGATTACCCGCTATGCTTCTAGCACCATGTGCCGATTGTGGGGGGCACAGCGCAAATTTTCCACATGGCGCAAGCTGTGGATTGCACTGGCGGAAGCGGAGCAGGAATTGGGACTGCCGGTGACGGATGCCCAGATCGAGCAGATGAAGTCTCACTGTGACGACATCGACTTTGACGCTGCGGCGAATTATGAACGCCAGCTGCGTCACGATGTCATGGCACACGTCCATGCGTTTGGTGACGTGTGTCCGGAGGCTCGGCCGATCATCCATTGGGGTGCGACCAGCTGTTTTGTGACCGACAACACCGACCTGTTGTTGCTGCAGGAGGCCCTCGTCCTGGTGCGAGATCGTATCGTAGCGGTGTTGGACCGGTTAGCCGATTTTGCCAGAGAATACGGAACTCTTCCTTGTTTGGGTTTTACTCATTTGCAGCCAGCGCAACCGACGACGGTTGGCAAGCGGGCCTGTTTGTGGGGATACGATCTCGTACAGGATTTGGAGGAAGTCGAACATCGCTTGGAGACCTTGCGTGCTCGGAGCACCCAAGGTACGACGGGTACCCAGGCGACTTTTCTCAGTTTGTTCGGCGGTGATCAAGCCAAAGTTCGACAATTGGAGCAACGAGTTGCTGAAAAAATTGGATTTAGCACTACCTATGCGGTGACGGGGCAGACGTATCCGCGTAAAGTTGATTCGCAGATTCTGGATGCGTTGTCTGGCATTGCACAAAGCTCACACAAGGCAGCTTCTGATCTACGGTTACTGGCCCATCGCAAAGAGATCGAAGAACCTTTTGCAGAGAAGCAGATTGGTTCTTCTGCGATGGCTTATAAACGGAACCCGATGCGCAGTGAACGTATATGTGCTCTGGCCCGTTTCGCCACAAGCCTGGCTTCGAACGCAGCCCAGACAGCGAGCACACAGTGGCTGGAACGGACTCTGGACGACAGTGCGAATCGTCGCCTGGTGATGCCCCAAGCTTTTTTGGCAGTCGACGCGATTCTGATTTTGTATCAAAACGTGGCGAATGGTTTGGTGGTTTATCCGAAAGTGATTGCTCGCCATTTAAATGAAGAATTGCCATTCATGGCGACCGAAGAGATTCTAATGGCTGGGGTGATGGCAGGAGGAGACCGACAGCAGTTACATGAACAAATTCGGCAACACAGTCAACAGGCTGCTGCGGTGGTCAAGCAGGATGGCCAACCCAACGACCTGTTAGAACGTTTACGAGAAGACGATTTGTTTTCACAGGTTGATTTCAATGCGATTGTGGATGCATCTCAATTTATTGGAAGGGCTCCCCAGCAGGTGGAGGAATTTTTGTCCGAGGTGATTGAGCCTATCCTGAAAAAATACCCGCTGACCGATCGTTTAGAGGGGGATGTTACTGTTTAAGCCATGCAACAAGGCACTTGTGGTGTGGAGCATGTGGGAGTCCTTTTTGTTTTTGTCATCGAGTATTTTCTTCTGGTTGTGTACAGGAACATGCGGACACCAGGCAAATGCGTCTGGTACGGATAGGTGGGTGAATCCTGTGCCGTTCTTCATGTCGCGATGGTACCATGGGGCAGAACCATGGAGGAGATTGGCGCAGGATGGATGATGGTTTTCTTAAACTGGCCCGCATCAAGAATGTCGAAGCGTTTCGCATACGTCTTGGCGAACTAGGTATTGATTTACCGGTCGATGATGAGGTCTTGACGGAGTCGCAAAATTCGCCACTTGCCCAGTCGATGCGCCTGGGACCCTACGGTGTGGGGAACCGCTGGTGTATTCATCCGATGGAAGGCTGGGATGCAAACCGGGATGGATCACCATCGGAGCACACCTTGCGCCGTTGGAAGAATTTTGGTTTGAGCGGGGCCAAATTGATCTGGGGAGGAGAAGCGGCTGCAGTTTGTACTGAAGGACGGGCCAATCCAAATCAAACACTAGCAGTGCCTGAAACTAAAATTGGCTTGGCGCAACTGCGCACAGCTCTCGTGGCTGCGCACCAAGAATCATTTGACAAGACTGATGATCTGGTTGTTGGTTTACAATTGACTCATTCTGGCCGTTTTTGCCGTCCCAACCAAAAGGACAAGGCAGAGCCCCGTATCGTCTATCACCATCCATTGTTGGATCGGAAATTTGGCATTGCTCCGAGTGCAGATGACGTTCTGATGGACGATGGTGACGTAAAGCGTTTGATTGATCAGTATGTTGTCGCCGCCCACCTGGCCTACGATGTTGGCTATCAATTTGTCGATATTAAATCGTGTCATGGGTACCTGTTGCACGAGTTTCTCAGTGCCCACGTACGGCCTGGCCCGTATGGCGGTGATTTTGACGGACGGACTCGATGCTTGCGTGAAATTATTACTCGGATACAGGATGAGATTCCTGATTTGGTCGTTGTCGTGCGTCTCAGTGTGTTTGATAGCGTCCCCTATCAGACCGGCCGACAAATTGGCGAACCGATGGAATACAAACATGAACTCCCGTATCGCTATGGATTTGGCCTGAATCCCGACGATCCGCTCTCCATGGATCTGACCGAAGCAGTGAAGCTAATCCAAATTCTGGACGAGTTGCAGGTTGCTGCGATCAATGTATCGTGTGGCAGTCCATATTATTGCCCACATGTTCAACGTCCTGCGGTGTTTCCACCGAGTGATGGCTACCGTCCGCCCGAAGACCCGTTGGTGGGTGTCGCTCGCCAAATTCACGCGGCCAGGATTTGCAAACAAGCAGTACCCGAGATGCTAATGGTTGGGAGTGGTTACTCCTATTTGCAGGACTTTTTGCCGCACGTTGCCCAAGCGGTTGTCCGGCAAGGCTGGATCGATTCGGTAGGCTTGGGGAGGATGGTATTGTCATATCCACAACTGCCGGCCGATACTTTGCATGGAAACCCTCCAAAGCGAAAACTGGTATGCCGCACGTTCAGCGATTGTACCACGGCGCCTCGGAACGGTATGATTTCAGGTTGTTTTCCCCTGGATCCGTATTACAAGTCATTGGACGCAGCGAAACAGCTGCAGCGAGTGAAACAAACGCATAAGAAATAACGCAGTGAGTTTTGCTACCCCATGGAGTAGGCTGTCGAATTCCTAGTACCTACTTGCCGCGAAGAAACTCTCCATGTCGACCAGCACGGAAATTCAATATCACTGTCCCCACTGTATTGCCGAAATGGCAGCTGCCTATGTCGAAATTGGACAATTGGTGGTTTGCTCCCAGTGTGACGAAGAGTTATTGGTGCCATTGCCTGGAGATCGTTTTGCCATCATCACGGGCACTATTCTCCCTCCGGTCATCCAGCCAGCAGGGTCAGGACCCTGCCCTCATTGTCATCAGCCATTTAAGATTTCCAGGGATCTTTGTGGTAAACATGTTCGTTGTAAAAAATGTCGAGGTGAATTTTTGATCGATGTGGAAGGGATTCCCTACGATGAAAACGATAGTTCCAGGTGGGAGTCGTTATGGAAGCAGATACACCAAAGTCCTTTGGTGCCCAGCCATGTTCACACGGTAGTGCAACTTGGTGAACTGGGAGATTGTCGAAGTGTGGAATATCTCTGTCGTTTGCTATTCTCGATCCGCAGAGACCGGGTGAGATTTTTATCTGCCTCGGATCCCTGGGTGAGACAACTACTTCCTAGTGAATCGTTGGACCATGTGGATGCCTGCTGTGAGAACTATCGTACGACCCATGACAAGTGGTTTCTCGAACTGAATCTTGACCCGTCCTATCACATGCTGGACGAACAAGAATTTTTAGCGGATCTCGAAGTTGCCCTGGTCGAGGCCTTGGTGACGATTGCTGATCCACGTTGTCACAATGCATTTGTCAGAAAACTACGTAGTGTCATTGATCATCGTCCCTACATGGCCGACGACCCGACCAATCCGTTTCATTTTAAGTTCCAGGATGCCAGGGACCAAAAAGTATTCGAATTGTTGTCACAGAGAGTTTCGTTTCCAAAAATCAAATCCTGAAAGATGCAGAATTCAGGCGGCACGCATTCCAGCGAAAATGGGTGTCCACGACAGCTAGTCCGTTGGCAACTGCCTTGACGGAAACCGGGAATGCCTCAAAAATGGTTTTCTGCTGCGGCGCTGTCACTGCTCGTCAGTACTCGGCCATGACCTTGTTGGTAGACAATTTGTTTCAATATTTGGTATTTAGTCGATTGTTTGTTTTACGACGCGGGCATTAATCCAGTTGACGTGGTCCCATTCATCACCCTGGTCGGAATGGTCCACAATGAGACTGATGCGTTGCGCATGGGTGATGTCCACAGATACCGGTATTAGCGGCTGTCCGCCACGTAATATTGGGCTTTGGAATGCTAGTTGCCATCCCGGACCAGGATCGATGTACACACGACAGATGACACTGCCGTTGTCCTGGGTGACGTCATCTAAACCAATGTTTGCTTCAAAACGTATGAATTGGCCATTCAGAGCATAGGTCAAACTGGATTGACTGTGCAGGCCCAGGCCTTTGCCGTACAGGCAATCTGCATGACGAAGTCGCTGTCCCAATACGTTGCGGTCAACGTGGTAAGGCCATGACAAATCGAGCAGTGGAACATGTTTGTAGCGGGTAGGTTTCATATCTGACAAATAGATAAAACGGTCAGTGGGTGGACGAAGGAAACAGATTTCACCCAGTAATTTTTCAGGTTTCCAAGGAATGAAGGTTAGATTGGGGTTATATTTAATCTGGCCCCCTGCCCTGTTCACCGTCACTGCATCGACCAGTAATGAATCTCCTTGGCGAAATCCCACGGACCACTTTTGGGACACGTCGTGCCGGCGCTCTGTCAGGCTTCGAAAGATAATGGCCCGTAGTGTGGCGCGGGGGATAGATGCGGACTGTGATTCCGCATGAATGTTGATCGCCGCTTTGTCAGAAGCCACGATGGTTCCGCGAATAATATCGTTCTCGAATAGAATACATTGGTCCAGTCGGTCACTAGATAACATCATCTCATCGAGTACCTTGTCGCGTGCTGTGGCATCGCTTGGCACTTTTAACAAAATCCCGCGAACCAGTTGGCGCGGAATGCGAGTCTGTTTCCAGAGATCAGATTCAACCAGCAATGCATCCATTTCGATTGACCAATCCACAAAAACCGTCAGCAAACTACCATCCCGCAAGAGAATCAACGCCTCACGCTGCACGTCGTGCTGGGCACCCCATGCGACCAGATCACCTACTCGAAATGATTTTTCGCCTTCTGCGGTTGCTAACTGGATTTGGTCGACATGGACCTCCAACAAGTGTGCCGAGAATGGTTTACCATCGATGGGAATGGCCGTTTCCAGAGGGGCTGCCGACACGGCTCCTGGAAGTTGAAGAACGATGCAGGTCGTCCAGGTGACAAAAAAAAGACTGGGACGGTGTTGTGGATTGGCTGTTGCTGGGCACATGATGTTAGGTCGAAAATAGACCATGGAAACTGGGGACGTTAACGGGTGGAATTAACGTTGAAAGATTGGTAGTTGATTGTTTGGCAATTGTAGAATCAATGTGGCCATTGCCGTACCGTATTCAGGACTGTCCAAGTCCGTCGGAGAGAACCAAGAGCCGTCATTCTTTTGACGCGTGATGAGTTCGTTGCGAATAGCCGGATACCAGCGGTTCCAATACGCTCCACCAGCATGCCACATTGCCTGGACCGCATAATAGTGGCCATAGAAATAATGGCTTTTAGGGGGCACCCGTTGGGGACTTGGTAAATGTTCTAGCAAATAGTCCAAGCCCCGGGTGATTTCATTGCCCTCGTAAATACCGGCGTTGTAAAGTGCTACCACGCCAGCTGCCGACCGAGGAAACTCGCTTGGTCCTCCTTGTAACATATACATGAATCCACCATCCGAGTTCTGACTGCGCTTTACAAAATCGACGCAACGGTCGATGGTTTCGCTGGGAACAAAGATACCGGTATTTTTCGCGGCGCGAAGTGCCATGATTTGACAAATTGTGACTGACAGATCAGCATCTCGCTGTTCTGGCAGGTATCGCCAGCCTCCTTCTTTGTTTTGGGTATCAATGATCAGTTTGACTGCTGCGCCAAGTTTCTCGCGAATCAACGGATCGGGTGACATGCCATACATTTGGGCGAGAAACAACGTGGCAAATCCATGGCCATACATTGGGCCTCGTGTCACATCTTCTGCCGCGTGAATAAAACCGTTGTCCTGGGTATGCTCGAGCACGAATCGAATGCATCGTTGTAGCTGAGAGCCATACGGCCCCCGACCCGGTGTACTGCCCGCAGAAACGAATGACATCCCTGCCAGACTGCATACTGCGGGATTCTGCCTTAACATGCCAAGACCCAAAGAACCGTCTTCATTTTGCCGCGATGCCAGAAACGTTAGTCCTTTCTGAATAGCGTTGTCTGTTTCGGGCGTGATCATCTCAGTCGCTGAGCGTTCCGTATCGACTGGTTGCGCTATACTGTTTTTGTTTACCAGTCCCCAACAAATGGTGAGGGCCAAGGAGAGGATCGTAGCCTGATACATGTCAGATGTTATTGGGTTTAATCTTGTTTGGCAAAATACGGGATAGGTGGATTTATCGTGGATTGTTCTTCTCCCGCGCTTGTTCAGCCAACCGTCTGAAGTAGTCTGCGATAATCTGTTCATATTGTGGCAAGAACTGATCCGTGCGGGAGTGGATCAATTGTTCACGGATTCTGGGTGGAAGTTGTCCCCAGATTTCTTTCATCAGATATTCCATGTCACCGAGGTTGATTTTTGGATTGGGATCATGATCGCCTATCAGTAATTCGCTGCTCTGCTGTGGGTGGGGATTTTCCCCGGGTGATCCGCTAAATGCAGGTTGTGGCGGTTGAGCCACGGCCTGCCGCGGCCTGGCGGCCGATGGCTGTGCAGTCCCACTACCACTTGGTTGCTTTTGTTCTCTAGCCTGTTCAATCAACGCGTTTAAATCAAGCAAAATGTTTTGCTGTAACTGTAGGGTTCGCTTGGCTGTCTGGTTTTGAGAAATCCAACGAGCAACCTGCTGCATCTGTTGCCCAATCTTTTGCAACGAATCGGATTGTTTGTCGGGATGGATGTCCTCGCCTAGGTCCTGTGTGTGAAGGTTGTCAAGCAATAAATGTTCGACCGGATACGTCGGAGCGCCTGTCTTGTCGTTCAGCTTGTCGTTCAGGTTGCCAGGTAAACGGTCTAATAAGATTCCATCCAATATTTCATCGTCTTGTAAACTTTTTGTCGTATCCAGAGGCAGCTGATCTGTCTGAGGTGCTGCCAACAAAATCTCGTTTCGAATCGCGTTCGTGACAGAAGAGCCAGGAACCATGCATGCCAGTAGTATTACGATCCGGATCCCGTTTCGTGGAAACGTTCGCTGAGAAAAAAACAGAACCGTCCATAAACGCGTAAAGGTCCAACCACGATAAAACATTCAACTGATCTCCAGGGAGAAATTTCCAACGGTTCCGATTCAGGAACCAGCCGAAGAGCTGGCATGCTCAGCTCTTAACGAATGTTTAAAATATTCTACCAAATTCGGTGGCATTCAACGTACATCGAATCTGGGAATGTACGATCTACAGTCTTCTTGGACCGAAAGCTGCAATCGCACCCACATTACAGGGTAGCATTGGAATCTTATCCGCCTGCAAATGTTCCCTGAAACACCCGGAGTGACAATGTAAATCTGGCGCTGATTGGTAGTGAATCTCTTGGCGCCTGTTGTGATTTTGTAAAGGGGAACCGTTCGCCATTTGTGTTTGAACACGTTGCCTTCGGGGAGGAAAGCAATACAATAGGCAGCGTAGCCAGGTCGTCTTTGGGTGATCATTCATGTCAGGGACTTGGTAGGATCCTGAACGTTGAGGATGGTGTCGAAATAGCACAAGATCTTAGGCAACTCATCGTCGACACCGAACCCTGTTTGCCAATTTATCCGATGGACCAAAAAGAAATGTTGGAGCGTAATACCTATGCACGGTCGGGAATTTCGACGTTGGTTGGAACGGCAAACGAAAACGCTCCATGCTGCAGTGAATTCTAAACGATTCTATCAATTTCGAACTACAGAAGATGATAACTTTACCCCATGAAGATCCAATCGTACTAGCTCCTAGTCCGACGCCGTTCCAAAAAGACGATACGGTTGACCATGGAGCCATTGAGAGAAATATTGGACGTTGGCTCAAAACTCCATTGTCGGGTTTCATTTTGAATTCGGAGAATGGCGAAGAATCGTTTCTTTCGGAAGTGGAACGAATTGAAATTGTGAGGACTGTCCAGCGGGCAAGAGGTGGACAGAAGTTGATCGTGGCTGGCGTTGACAGTCCTTCCGTGACGGAGTCCTTGCGTTTGGGCGAAGCGCTCGTAGCGGCTGGAGCGGACTTGCTTCGCGTTCGAATTCCGCGCCTCACCTCGAATGTGCGTGGATATTTTGAGCAGGTTATTCCCCGTGCCGCGGCGCCAGTTGTCGTGATACACCAGATGGCTCCTGGGACTTTTTTAAGTGGAAGTTCTAGAGTAGGTGCGACGGCGGAATTGCTGGGAGAAATTGTCTCGCTGGATAACGTTTTTGGATATATTACGTCGGACAATCTCCGCTTCGAAGCACGCGTCCGTTGTTTTGTTCCCACTACCAAGCGTTTTTGGGCGGCTAATGGTAGTCTCTTGTTGCCGACAGCTGCTTTGGGGGCCAATGGCGCCAGTCTGATGCTTGCCAATGTGTTTCCCCAAGAGTGCCATCACGTTATCGGTCTGGTCATGTCTGGTCAACTGGAGGCTGCACGAGCGATCCAGTTGCGGTTGGTCGAACCGGATTGGCAGATTCTGTCGCGAGGTGCGGCTGGTATTAAGGCAGCATTACAACTGCTCGGTTTTGAAATGGGGGTTCCACGATCCCCTGTGCCAGGTTGTGATGCGAAGGATATTGCCCAAATTTCGGCGGCTTTGGTTAGTGCCGGTTGTGAAATGGGTCAATGACCTGCTATAGGCTTTCAGCTGGTAGTGCTTCAGGAACAACATCTTGAGTACAATCAGACAGTGGTGCCGCGCTGAATAACCTGGCGATGATATTCATTACAGATCCTGACGATAGACACTTCTTTGCGTATTCTTTCGTTCCATACCGTTGCGGGGTTGCTGATCATTGGTATCAGTGTGGCGATCTATGCCAACTCGATCAATGTTCCGTTTGTTTTTGACGATTCCCAGAATGTTGCATTTAACGAACATATCCAGTTGCAAGACCTGTCATGGGACGGAATTTATGCTGCTGCATTTCGTAGCCCGTCTCCTAGCCGACCCGTGGCGAATCTCAGTTTTGCGTTGAACTATTATTTCAGCGACGACGGATTTTTGAGGGGAATACATGTTGTCAATATTCTGATCCACGTCGCCAATGGTCTACTGGTCTATTTTTTGTGCCTGACCTGGTTGTCCTTTGCCAGTGGTAAAAGCGAGCAAGACACAGAACTCGCGACCCTGGTGGCACGGCACCGGGCAGTAGCACTTGTCTCGGCCCTGTTGTTTGTTGTGCATCCTGTTCAGACTCAATCGGTGACTTATGTCGTTCAAAGGATGACATCGTTATCGGTCATGTTTTATCTGATTGCCCTGATGCTTTATTTTGCCGGACGGGTGCGATGGGGCCGACCGAAATGTTATCTGTGGTGGACGGCCAGCCTAGTTGCCTGGGGCCTGGCACTGGGGTGCAAGCAGATTGCTATTACTTTTCCCTTGGTAGTCATATTATCCGAATGGCTACTCGTTTCGAAATCAAAAATAGCACCACGTGTGGATTATCGACGTTGGTTCTGGTTCTTCGTGCCTGTGATTGTTGGTGTGACCATTGCCTTTGTGTTGTTTTGTTTTTTACTGGGATGGAATCCGATCGAGGAACTGACAAGTCATTTTTCCAAACGAGAATTCACGACCGTTGAACGACTCTGGACGCAGGCTCGTGTCGTTGTGTTCTACTTGAGTTTGCTCTTTTTTCCCTACCCTTCCCGCTTGAATCTGTTGCATGATATTTTTCCACCGATCAACGAACTGGTTGTGTTGGGCACGCTGGCCAGTGTTTTGATCCTGGTGGTAATTCTGGGATGGGGAGCTTATTTTTCCCGGCGCCAGCCGTTACTGGCATTTTGCATTTTCTGGTTTTTTATCCAATTGTTGATCGAATCGACGGTAATACCCTTGGAAATGGTTTTCGAACACCGTCTCTATTTGCCAGCGGTGGGTGTCTTCTTGTTCATGGCGGCCATTGGCGATTTGATCGGGGGGTGTTGGCGATCGAGATATTTTGGGGCAGTGACAATCGTCTTGTTACTGCTGGCATGTGGTACGGTGACAAGAAACGCCGTTTGGCGGGACGTCATTGGCCTCTGGACAGATGTGATTTCCAAGAGTCCTAATGAACCACGTAGTTGGAACAATCGTGGCAAGGCTTACATGGCCCTTGGAGCATTCGAAGAGGCCAGACGCGACTACGAGACGGCCATGGAACGATCCGAAAAATTTGTAGAAGCGTTGAATAATCTGGGAAACTTGTTTGTTGAATTGGAAAAAAAACAAACCGCTATCGACTACCTGACGCAAGTCGTTAACATGCGTCCCAAAACCTCGGTATTTCGTTATAACCGAGCCGTAGCCTATGAACATTTTGAGGAGTATGATTTGGCGATCCGCGATTATGATACGGCAGTAGAATTGAACGAGAAATTCGTAACGGCCTACTTCAATCGAGGAGTCGTGTACGGAAAGATGGGGCAGTCGAAACGGGCCATTGAGGATTTTGGCCGTGTACTGGCTCAACGCCCTGAGGACGCTGCTGCTTACATGAATCGAGGTGATGCTTACATGCAGCTCAACCGGGTAAAACTGGCACTGCGTGATTTTAATCACGTGATCCAGTTTGAGCCGGATATGGCGCAAGCTTACTACAATCGGGCTGGTGCGTACTACAGGCTTGCAAGACCGGACTTGGCGCTGCGTGATTATGGTCAAGCGATTGAACTTGGCCAACTCGATCTGGCTTACTACAACCGGGCAAATATTTTCATGAGTGAAGGAAAACTTGATCGGGCGATCGATGACTTTACTACCATTATTCAATTAAATCCAAAACATATTGCTTCTTACAACAATCGTGGACTGTGTTACATGCAACTCCGCGACTTTCCGCGGGCGAATGCGGATTTTGAGAAGGCAATTGAACAGGACCCTACGTCCGCCATTCCCTATGTGAGTCGAGGCAATGTCTATGCGATGACGGGTAAACATGCTGCTGCGATTCGTGATTACAATCAAGCGTTGGAACTAAATTCAAAACTTCCGCAAGGTTACTTCAACCGGGGTATTTCGCGTGCCGCCTTGTCCAATCATTTGGGGGCCGTGCGGGATTTTGACAAAGCGATCCAGTTGGCACCGAAAGATCCAGAGAATTATCATCGACGGGCCTACTCGTTGTTCGCCTTGCGTCGTTATGTTGAAGCAAAACAAAATGTTCGTCAATGCCAACAGCTGGGCGGTAAACCAAATTCTGAACTGGTGAAACAGCTGAATCAAATGTTGAAGCGTTCGAATTGATCGCTAAGTCGCCTGATACGAGATGCAAGGTTTTCCCAGGCAAAGCGGAGGTCAGCTTGACCACGACTCGGTTTGCGTTGACCAACGTTACCGGTTGTTGGCAGAAAGTATGTTGAAAGGGCTTCAATAAATTGCCAGGCTTTTAGGGGTTCTTTGCTGGATTCTATGGTTGAGCACCGCACACTAGAAGTACATCAGCCCGCTCGGAAAATTCGATCGCCAGACGTTCCTGTAGGTTGGTAACGCTTGGTGGACGATGTTAAACGATGTGATTTGCCGGTTATATTTTGCGCCCCTCATGTCGGGCCTGGTTGATTTGGATACGGCTTCTTTGCTGGTATTCCCGGAGCGATTCAATGTTAAAATCTTTCAGGACATCACGGACACGCAGGCCTGGTTTGAGGGACCGGAAAAGCCACCAGGGAGCACGGTCTTCGTCGTTCAATTGACGCTCGACGACGACTTCATCGTGGTGTTGTTCCAGCATGGTCCGGACTTTGTCACGGTTAAAGTCATAGTGCGCGAAAGTTCGATCGAGGTCGAGCGTAGCGATGAACTGTTGGGGGCGTGGCGATTTGATTCCCGCCATTGTCTTACCCGTGACATCAATGATATTTCCTGCGCCGACGGGAACGATGTAGTAATGGTATAAGATGGCGAACGCATTCAGGGGGGATCCCCCTGCATAGGCACTGGGCCAAACAACGATATCCACATCCTGTTGATCACACTGTTGCCACAATTCCGGAAAGTTCAGATCGAAACAAGTCAAGATACTGATACGACCGAAATCGGTTTTGAACACCTTCACGCCATCCGGACTGCAATGTAATCCTTCGCCCCAGAAAACAAAGACTTTGCGGTAAGCGCCGGCTATTTTTCCCTGGCGATCCAACAATACGGCCGTATTGTATTGCTTGTCACTTGCTTGTTCCCGCAGTGGGCAAACGACGTACATGTTGTATTTTCTGGCCAACTTGCTAATCGCGTTGGTTGTCGGTCCAGGGACCGTTTCCGCTTGGAGTCCGGCAAATTCTTCCGGAAGACAGGCGATGTCGACACCGTGTTGTCCGGCAATATGCAAGTGCTCGATGGCCTGCTTGAGTTTGACATCGTATTGACCACCGAACCCGATACAAATGGCAGACACCCGGACTTGTCTACCAGGGAGCTCATTACGATTTAACTGAGCAGCGGTTCGATGTTTCGAAGGTTCCTCGGCTACCAGTGCTGCAGTACTGATTCCCAGGTATAGAAAACAACGTAAAGTGGTTAACACCCAGCAGATCTGAAAATTCATCGAAGTGCTCCCTGGTGGATCAAAGCGGATTTTAGTTGCTGAGTTTTGTCGTAACATTTGCTGGAGAGGAGGTCTTTGCATGGTAGCACTATTTGTGTGATAACTTGTAGACGTGAGTGCGGTCCCTTTTTATTTCAGACAATTGTCTTATTCTTAATTATATAATAATTATCCACGACAGTTACCCTATCGATCGCCCGCTACCAGAAAGTAGACATGATGTCGACGACGTTGAAACTGATTTTGTTCAGCATGACTTTGTTGGGAGTGGAAGAGTCTTCTCTACAAAAACCAGCCGTCGATGAAGCCACGCTTGTGGCCCTGAATCCCGCAGCAGGAGCTGCAGTTCCCGCCATGTTGCCTCGGCAGGGAATCGATGATGTCACCCTGTTGGTGAAACTTGGTAAGCCGCGAGCTGTCATCATATTTCCGTTTGGCGAAGAGGCTTATCGTTCTGTCGTTGAACAATTGCAGAATACCATCGAAAAACGAACGGGTGTTCGGATTCCAGCCCGGACCGACCGCGAAATCCTTGTCGATGGCTGCTTTGTTAATGCCACGATGAAGCAGCAGAATCTGATTCTGCTAGGCAATCTGAGTACAAATCGAGCACTTGTTCAACTGGCTGCCAATTCCTGTTTACATGCAACTTGTAAATGGCCTGGAAAGGACGGCTATGAACTGCGCACGGTGACCAACCCGTTTGGTACGAAGAAAAATTGTATTTTGATCGGCGGTAGCGACGTGGCGACTGTGCGCCGTGCAACACAACGGTTTTTTGAAAAGCTTGAGGTCGATGGAACGCCAGTGAATCTGCGTGTGCCACGGCTACTGGATGTGGTGGTCGATGGCATCCCACAGCGCCAGCTCGAGTCGAAGCCACTTCCGGATCGAGGACCCTTTAATGGGACCTACCGCTTGGCCGAGGTTGTGTATGCCTATCACCGCAGTGGGTCGGAAGCGAGGGGACAGGTGGTGCGGCAAGCACTGGAGGAATATTTGGATCTTGAAATGGCACCAGCCGCTTCGGACTATGGTACCGAATCGGCTATCCGGGCACTCGACCTGGTTGACACCTGCCTTTTGGACGATGAAGAAAACCACCGGATGGACAATTTGGTACTCCAGTGGGTGTTGCAGGTAAAAGCAGACAAGCCGTATTGGAATCCCCAGGGCAGGACATGGTCTTTCGGCGGTCACCAGGCATGTGGGGCATTGTCGTTCTATGCGGCGGTAAACTATCTCCTTAAAAATGGTCAGCCGAATGCCGAGGCGAGGTCTATTCTTGAAGACGAATTAGTAAAAACCCGTACCTATCTACAGTACCTGAGTACTTCGTTCAAAGACCACCGCAAGGATGTCGGCTGGGAAACGTGGACACCGTTGTCAGTTCCACTCCGGTATGCATTGACCGAAGGCGATATGACTTTTTTTACAGCGGGTACGCTGCTCGATGTTGTTCGGCGTCATTTTTATGCTGAACAATCGTTTGGTCCGGCAGGTATGGCCGCCTTCATTCTTGGGGACGGACGGTACAAGTCGTTGGCGCCCGAAGGAGAAGGGGTGGGCGGTTGGGCATATGTTTTGGGAGGGCCCACTTGGGTGACTTCTGACAGTCTACGTCCGTTGTCGCCCGATTTTTTGTTAGGAACTCAGGTGATGCGCGCTAGTCCTACAGATTGGGAGCATGCACGGGCTACTCCCCCGGGACCTTCGGCCTGGTACACACCACTACCACATAACAAAACGTTCCACCTCATTGGTTTTGCGGACGGTGTCTCGTCGAGTGATATGTTAGCCGTGGTCGGCGGTTGGGATTCACACTCGACCTCTGGAGAGGCAAACTCAATCCGAATGTTTCGTCAGGGTGGCCACCATTACTTGTTCCGTGCCGATGGCAATGATCAGCGCCAACCGCGTCCAGGACGTTTCTACCAGAATAGTCTGATGGTTGAATCGGCTCATTATGATGTTTCGCCACCCTGTGCGGCTGAACTGTTGGTGCACCACGACCAGAAAGATCTCGGTTTTACGGTCAGTCGTCTCGAAGATTTCCACGGGGTTACCTGGGACCGGGGTGTGTTCTGGCGACCGGAGCAGTATTTCGTTGTTTTCGACCGTTGTCGAGTTCAAGAGCCGGGCCCCATAACGCTTGTTAACCAATGGTGGAACCGTGACATGCCTGGAATCGAAGGGGATCGGTGGATTGCCAGGACTCCGCGCAGTACTTTTCACTTGGTGATGTCCGATCCCGGTGTGGTGTCCTCGAAAAATTGGTGGGACGGAGGACCACACCAGTTGCGACAAGAAAAATATTTTCAAGCGAAGCGGGGACAGCCAGTAGGTTTTTGCAACCTGTTCTATGTCGATGAGGAGGAATCGCATCGATACTACGAGACGCGGCCACTTGGTGCAAACGCATTGTTAGTGCGAGGTTGGCATGAGGAGCAAGGTGCACGAGTCGAAGACATTGCGATCGTCGGACACTCGGCCCTAAAATCTGATTCAACTTATGGCCGGTTACGAATTCAGGCCCCGTGGTTTTTTCTTGCGCACGACCTGGTGATTTTAAAAAACCAGGAGCAGAGAGACGGAAAAGAAAATTCAGAGCTCGGGATGTCGATTGACGGACAGGCTGTGGACGCGGAGGGGCCTTGCCTGGGGCAAGTGCTTCACGAGTTGTGGGACGTTGCGAGTAGCGAATTGGTATCTGCCGATCCTACATCTGAAAAGAATGTAACTGGTCCGAAAAGTTCTCCGTTCCAACGGGTGACGAAAAGAGAGACCGGAATTCGTACTGGTTTTCGCCCTTTGACCGGAACGAGTGTTTCTCAAGATTCCGCGGGAATGCTTACATGGGATTTGCAGCAATCGCGGTCGGTACGAAGTATAGAGGGTATTCGCACGGCGCAGGAGCAAGTGGAGATCCATTTTACCGAGGAGGATCCGGCAGGCACCTGGCAAGTAGCCAACGTATCGGTTGGCCAACGTCTGCACTGGGTTTACTACCAGTACGGAATGGCCGCATCGCTGGGTATTCAAACTTTTTCTCCAGTTGAAATCGACGCTCGTTATTTTCGCATTCCATTGCCAGCAAAGGACACGTCTTACGGTCGCTGGATTCATGGACACTGGCACAACCAAGCGTGGAATGTCACGGGTCATAATCCACAACTTTTCAACCGTCCCTTCTGGCAGGATGTCATATTCCTGTCCGATCAACCCAAAGTTGGTTTTACGCATAGCCTGGTGAGTGACCTGGATGGTGACCAGCAAGAGGAATGGATTGTTTCTACCGACCAGTTTGAATTGTTCATGATCGATGCCACCGGCCAATTACGCTGGAAGCGAACATTCGAGGCTCCGGTGCTGGATATTCTTTGTGAAGATCTGGATGGGGACGGGCAGCGAGACGTCATTTGCAGCACGCAAGCCACGAAACTACACGTGCTTGATCAACACGGAAACGACTGTCAAACCACTGATATGCTGGTAGACCACATTTCAGGCCCCAATGCGTTGAGCTTCTACGTGGATGGTACTCAGGAACGGGGCCTGTTCGTGGCGACTTACCATGCGACACAAAAGTATGACCAACAGGGAGTCCAGTTGCACGCGGAATCTGCCCCTGGTTTTTACATCGATGCGATGCCCAGTGTCGTAACGGACGTTACTGGTGATGGTTTGAGTGACCTGTGGATGCGCGAAAATGTACGAGGCCAGGTTGCGTTGTTAGATGGTAAGACATTACTGCCGTTGGCATCTTGTGCCACGGGCCAAACCGGCCGGGGCAAGGCCTTGATCCGTTGGAAACAGGAAAGTAGCACGGCACCAGCCCGTGTGTTGGCTGTTGCCGAATCGGGGATCAGTATGGTTGAAACGGTTCAGGAGCCTGCAAGGACTGCTGGTGGTGATTCTGCGCTCGTATTGGGGGGGCTGCAGACAGTGTTTTCGTTTCCTATTTCACCAATCATCGCCTGGGAAATCGTTGATTTTTCAGGTGATCACCGAGAGGAAATTATTTTGGCGACAAGGAACGGAGGCATTGTGGTGCTTACGGGGGAAGGACAATGGATCAATGCAACGGTGGTTGCAGCCGAAATTTTTGATTGCACGGTTTGGGGCGAAACTAGCGAAAGTCCACAAATCCTGGTAGCGACGGACCGAGGTATTGTGTCACTAGATAACAGTCTATCTCTGATCGGCCAGGTGGTTCCCGACACTCAGGACTGTCGCCTTATACAGTGTCTGAACGCGGGGAATATCGAACAGGCAGTGTGTTTGTTTGTCGACGGGCGTGTGGCAGTTCTCCGGAACTTGAAAGGTGCTGTATCAGGAAAATGAAAAACCAGCGAGCGATAGATAAAGTGGTGCCAGGAATGTCGTAAAACCGATTTTATTCGCTGGGAGAAACTGTTTCAGATCGGTGAAAATCAGCAATGGGTGAAAATCAGCAATGGCTGTATTCGCGAGTCGAACGCGGCTAGACCGGGCTTTGTGGCTAGACGATTTTTTGTAGCCTGGAAACCTAAGGCGACGTTAGTACAGTTGACCTGTAGCGAGGGCATTTCCTGTGAAAATTTCGATCAAAGGATCCCGTCACCGGCGCGCGGATCGTCCCTGGCAGGTTTCGTTGTGCCTGTGTTTTGCTTTCATTTGGGATTTTAGCTATAATTTATTCTCGGTTAATAGGAATGCAATCCGTATTAGAAGGGGAGGCCATGTGATGAGGCGATTGAAATGCAGAAATCGACACGGGTTTACTCTCGTGGAACTTTTGGTGGTGATTGCTATTATTGCCATTTTAATCGCGCTGTTGCTTCCGGCCGTCCAAGCTGCTCGTGAGGCAGCGCGGCGAGTTCAGTGTAGCAATCATTTTAAACAAATCGGTATCGCGCTACACAATTACCATGCTGCCCAGAACAAGTTTCCCCTGGGGGAACTCTACGTTCACACTCAGTGGAATCCACATGGACTCGAACAATACTATGCGAAAGGCTGGGGAGTTCGTATCCTTCCATACATCGAGCAGTTGCAATTGAGCCATGATTTCTCCAACGAAAATGGAATTTGGGGTATCTATGGCCCGAATTTGATCGATTTGGGTCTCAACCGCATCCAAATTTTTCAATGTCCATCCGATCAGCAGGACGAATTGATCCATGTCGGCTCGAACGCCAATACATACACCAATATTTCAATCCCTGGGTCGAACGTTGGTATTGCATTCTATAAAACCAATGCCGGTGGGGTGATCGATACGGTTACCAGATGGAAACCCGGGAGTGGTCTCTATCAATGCCACAACGTTAATGGTAACGGAATGTTGTTGAATATTGTACCGATCCGAATCCGAGATGTATTTGATGGTACTAGTAACACTTTGATGGTCGGAGAAGTTACCGGAGGCGAAGCAGGATCCAATGAGGGGCTGCAGTGGGTGCACTGGAATATTTTTAGTACGGCGAATGGTATCAATGGTCTTGGAACCATTCCAGGTGTAGGTGCCTATAAAAACATTGCAGAACTGTCTTTCTCCAGCCATCACCCCGGTGGCTGCCACTTCCAGATGGCTGATGGTAGTGTCCATTTTATGTCTGAAAATATCGATCAAATGGTTTTGAGCGCAGCCACCACTCGGGCTGGTGGTGAAGCGTTTAGCACAACAGCGCTTCGATAAGAACAGGTGCCCGTTTCGGTTTCAGTCCCAGGCGATGTTCTACTAAGATTTACCAGGTTGGATTGGACCGAAACGATTTTTGGCAATGATTTACCGGGCGGTACCTGGAATATTTCAGGTGCCAAGCGAGAGGATGTCTGCAAGAGATTTACTGCTAGTGGGCCGGCTCTGTAGTCATTGTCGGTATCAAGGCGACACGCTTACGAGGGGCACCAAGGAGCCAAGGATGTCAAGCAATTTACGGCTGCACACGACCGGTGATGTACATTTCACGGATGAGCGGGTGGCGAATCCAATAACGTTTGCGCATATCACTGATTTGCATTTGCCCCCCTGGCCCAGGGATAGTTGGCCTGCCAAATACGCCCATGCCATTGGCTGGTGGGACGAAGATTCTCATTACCCGCATGCTGGACTACCAGGTCTCTTGGATGAAGTCAAAGAATCAGGAGTCGATTTTGTTTTTTTTGGTGGTGACAGTTTGGACATGTATGATCCAGCAATGGCCGATCGGCTGGTCGAAATGTGCCAGCAACGTGGTTTGACAAGTTATTTTTCGTTTGGAAACCATGATTTTGAGTCCTATGAGATCCGTTATATTCTTCACGAAAATGTGCCAGAAATCCGGCAGGAGAACACCGACAAGTTGCTGAAACATTGGTCGATGCCACACCGTTATTACAGCTTTGAAGTTGGTCAGGTGCGTTTTATCGTCCTGGATACACCGTATCACAAAACTCTGGAAGGTAAGTGGGGCGGAGTCTATGACAGCCAGCAGGTTGACTGGCTTGAAGATCAACTTCGTTTTGACGGACCCATTGTTGTGTTTTATCACATTCCCTTTAAGACTTCCGTCAACGAAGAGCGTATGTTGTTGATCTGGAATGGGGGGAAAGGTTGGGTCGTTGAAAACGAAGATTCGCAGCGTGCTGTGATGGCTATCAACGGCTGTGCTAATGTGTTGGGTACATTTACCGGACACACTCACACGCGCAGTGAGGACAATCTTGGTGAGAAATGGCAATTTGTTACTGCTCCGGGCCATCACGGCGCATGGCGTTTTGTGAGAATCTGTGACCAGCCAGCCTCTAAATCTTCGCGAGCTCCTGGTTTGCCCTTCGTGACGGAATAGGGACATTTTGCTTTGGTGTTCTCTACGGGGGCTTGCTGTGAGTGCTACGGCGGGTGCTGGAAATCGGAATTGCCAGGATTTATAATGGCCGCCTGCTGAAAACAAATCGAATCGTTCATCCTCTCTTGGTACACGGATGCCTGAAACGGCCAAAGCGGTAACAATTGTCGAACCCGGTAAGATGGAGCTGCGTGAGTACCAGGTGCCCGTTTCGGTTTCAGTCTCAGGCGATGTTCTAGTAAGATTTACCAGGTTGGATTGGACCGAAACGATTTTTGGTAATGATTTACCGGGCGGTACCTGGAATATTTCAGGTGCCAAGCGAGAGGATGTCTGCAAGAGATTTACTGCTAGTGGGCCGGCTCTGTAGTCATTGTCGGTATCAAGGCGACACGCTTACGAGGGGCACCAAGGAGCCAAGGATGTCAAGCAATTTACGGCTGCACACGACCGGTGATGTACATTTCACGGATGAGCGGGTGGCGAATCCAATAACGTTTGCGCATATCACTGATTTGCATTTGCCCCCCTGGCCCAGGGATAGTTGGCCTGCCAAATACGCCCATGCCATTGGCTGGTGGGACGAAGATTCTCATTACCCGCATGCTGGACTACCAGGTCTCTTGGATGAAGTCAAAGAATCAGGAGTCGATTTTGTTTTTTTTGGTGGTGACAGTTTGGACATGTATGATCCAGCAATGGCCGATCGGCTGGTCGAAATGTGCCAGCAACGTGGTTTGACAAGTTATTTTTCGTTTGGAAACCATGATTTTGAGTCCTATGAGATCCGTTATATTCTTCACGAAAATGTGCCAGAAATCCGGCAGGAGAACACCGACAAGTTGCTGAAACATTGGTCGATGCCACACCGTTATTACAGCTTTGAAGTTGGTCAGGTGCGTTTTATCGTCCTGGATACACCGTATCACAAAACTCTGGAAGGTAAGTGGGGCGGAGTCTATGACAGCCAGCAGGTTGACTGGCTTGAAGATCAACTTCGTTTTGACGGACCCATTGTTGTGTTTTATCACATTCCCTTTAAGACTTCCGTCAACGAAGAGCGTATGTTGTTGATCTGGAATGGGGGGAAAGGTTGGGTCGTTGAAAACGAAGATTCGCAGCGTGCTGTGATGGCTATCAACGGCTGTGCTAATGTGTTGGGTACATTTACCGGACACACTCACACGCGCAGTGAGGACAATCTTGGTGAGAAATGGCAATTTGTTACTGCTCCGGGCCATCACGGCGCATGGCGTTTTGTGAGAATCTGTGACCAGCCAGCCTCTAAATCTTCGCGAGCTCCTGGTTTGCCCTTCGTGACGGAATAGGGACATTTTGCTTTGGTGTTCTCTACGGGGGCTTGCTGTGAGTGCTACGGCGGGTGCTGGAAATCGGAATTGCCAGGATTTATAATGGCCGCCTGCTGAAAACAAATCGAATCGTTCATCCTCTCTTGGTACACGGATGCCTGAAACGGCCAAAGCGGTAACAATTGTCGAACCCGGTAAGATGGAGCTGCGTGAGTACCAGGTCCCGCCACTTCCCGAAGGTGGCCTGCTCATGAAAGTCGAGATGAGTGGCATTTGTGGTACGGATAAACACACTTTCCGTGGGGAAACCACTCAATATGGCGGCACGGTCAACGAGCAGACCTCACCTTTCCCATTAATACCTGGACACGAGAATGTAGGGATCGTTGTTGAGGCTTCAGCTGGCAAAACAGATTTCTATGGCCAACCTATTCGGGAAGGCGACCGCATCACGATGTGCCCCGATGTTGTCTGTGGCGAATGCTATCAGTGCAGACATATTTTTGGATACACCTGGTGCGAACATTGGCGTGGTTATGGAAATTCATTTCGCGCGGATCTCCAGCCGTTGATGGGCGGCTGGTCAGAATACATGCTGATTATTCCCGAGGCCTTTGTTTACAAAGTTCCAGAGGGATTGGGGCCTGAAATCGCTGTCTTTACGGAGTTGATGGCATGTGCTTTTGCCTTGGACAAGGCAAGAGATTTTTCGAACTTGGCGTCGGAAGGATTTTTGACAGGTGGAAGTGTCTTGATTCAAGGTGCCGGTCCATTGGGAATGGCCCATCTCATTATGGCGCGAATGACTGGGGCCGGCACGGTGATTGTGCTCGACAAGTCTGATTATCGGTTGGATCTTGCCAGGTCGTTTGGGGCTGACCACGTGTTGAATGTGAGCCAGACTTCTGACCAGCAACTGGTCGAGCTTGTCCACCAGTGGACCCATGGGCATGGTGTTGACGTTGCCATCGAATGTGTCGGTTATCCCGAGGCTGTACCTCAGGCGCTACCATTGATTCGGCGCGGTGGCATGTATTTGCTGGAGGGAGTCTTTGTCGATATGGGTGAAATAATGTTCAACCCACATTTGATTGTCAGTAAGGGATTGCGTTTGATCGGCTTGAGCAATCATCCTTTCACGGCTTACCGACCCAGTATGGAAATGATGCTAAGGTATCTTGATCGTATGCCATTAGACCAATATGTTTCACACCGCTATCCATTAGACAAGGCCCAAGAAGCGATGGACACAGCGTTGGGACTAGAGTGTATGAAGGTGGTGTTTGAACCGTAGCAGTGGGCACCAGGTTTTAATGTCCCTGGCGTATCTTTTATTCGAGATCGAAGTTGTGAGTCGATTCGCCTCCAGCTTCGACCGTCAAGGTGATCTCTGATTGGGTGTTATATTTTTCAGGAATATATTGTTCCTGGGGATCAGGAATAATATCTAGACCTTGTAGGTCTTTTGGCTTGGACTCACCTGTGGGCCGTGTTGCTGTAATTTGCACGCGATGAGTGCCGATAGGAACTCCCCCCCTGGCCTTGGCTTCATAAGCTCCATTCTCAATGATGGCGCCGCTGGTGGGGCCTTTGGTGTCGGCCGTCGGTGTAAAGCGGATTTGACCTTTTTCGATGGGGGCACCTTGAAAGGTCACAGTGCCTGAAATGATGAGCTTATCAGGACCTGAATTGTCACCACAACCGAATAAAGCAACTAGGGCGATTACCGATAGGATGTGTTTTTGCATGAACTTACTCCGATAACTGGTTCCCGCATTGAAAGTGAGACGACCCGCCAGCTCTGTCCAAAAGACAGGCATATATTAAACGACTCACTGGATTGTTGCCAGAGGGTTTGCTGTTTACCCTTCGAAAACCGTTCCAGGACCTGGTTGTACCATGACCAACGCTGGGGAACAGGAAAAGGAGTCCTGGCGAACCCAGATGTCTATGCGGGCGGACTCCGATGGTTAAAAGCGTTACGAACGATGAACCAAATTTTTGCTACGTTCTCAATCAGAGTGAGTTTCCGGGGACAATATCTCCGGCAGCGCGTGTTGTCAGTGATACTAATACCGTGGCGTCAATATTCTCCGACAGCATTCTGGCGCTTCCATCTACCATCAGGAATTGAGCACCACCAGGATGGTAACTGGAAAAACCAATTTCAATATCTGACCAACGGTAGACACCCTCACCAGGTATCGTGCCCGGTCCGTTGAGACCAAAAGAGGTACTGAGCGTTACACCATACCCCCAATATTGTCCCTGGTCGGATCCGGCAGCGCCGCCGGTACACTCACCGACAAAAAGCGTATAGGCCGTACCATCGAAAACATCAGTGACTTTCTTAGCTGCCGTGTTTTGCATCATGCCGTCACCGTATTTGACGGGGTGTTGGCCAATCGTGGAGCTCGCTTGCCATGCCGTGACAGAATCTGAAACGCCGGCCATGTTTTGCTTTTTTTTCGAACCGACTGAGTCATCTTGTTGGTCGCTGGGACAAATGTAAGTTGCGATTCGGTTGCCGGGGATCGTCAGGTTAATTCCTGAAAAAAACTGATAGGGAGCGACGGACATATCAAACTTTTCATACAGATTCCCATATTCCATGTAAGGTAGGATCAAGCCATCCCAGCCGAGACCGAAGAAATTTGTGGTCCCACACTGGCACGATCCAGTCTGGCAATTCGCATCCGGGTTGGAGACTTCGCACCAACAACGACCGTAGGGAAATGTTCCGACCGCGCTGTGATAGTTGTGCAAAGCCACTCCTACCTGTTTAAAATTATTCAAACACTGTGCGCGCCGAGCCGCTTCGCGAGCCGCTTGGACGGCTGGTAAGAGTAGTGCAATCAGAATGGCAATGATAGCAATGACAACGAGCAATTCAACGAGGGTGAAACCTTCTTTGTGGGATTGTGATAAACGCATGAAGATCACCTTTACTGAAGGAACATAGGAGTCTGGGAACATTCACCAAAGATAGAGTCGTGCCAGGCTTGTTACATTCTATATTCTGGTTAGCTCTTCTGGAACGGCTAAACGCATGAAAAAATTCACTCCAGAGACACCAACGCAGGTGAACAACATCCATGACCGGCGTAAGAAGTTTACGTTGTCACTCAAGCGTCAGTAGGTTGGATTGCCGGGAGACCAGAGGAAATTCGCTTTGGGAGGAGGTTTGCATGTGAAGGCAGCGTTTTCAGTCCAGGTTGGTTCAGTCGAGGTTGGTATTGTCGTCGTGCCTAGAAGAACCGAGGTGAGCCAACAATTCTGGTGTAGGGCCAGTGTCAGCTATTTCTGTTGGTACAGCGCCTGTTGTGACGCAAGAACTTGTGCATGGGGTGATGTTTAATCCGGCAACAAAAGTTGTTCCGGACGTGCTGCCACGGCACATTTCCCACTGTCTGTAATCACGCGAAAAAAATGATCCTCGGCGGCCTGGTCTGTTTCGACCCACCAGGCCCGAGCTTTTATGCCAGGATCGACGTGTACTTCATGACTTGCCAGTTTTGTTAATCGGACGTGTTCATGTAGTAGTTTGCCGTCCGGATCAAATAGTCGAAATGTGGCGGGTTCGGTCGGCTCTGAAAAATATTGAATGGTGAATTGTTCCACATCATTGGGGATGGCGAAAAAAAATCTTTGCGGTTGACTGCTGGCAGGAGAGGCGCATGCCCAAAGGGCATCGTCGTCAGGCGCCCAGATTGCCGCCGTCTTTGACAGCGGCGTCACCTCGTACGCATTGTTCAGTGATCCAACAACACATGCCCAAAATCCTTTCACGTCAGCGACAACTTCAATCCGCTTGTTTTCACCTGGTGGAATTTGGGGGGTCTGAATCGACGTCATATCTGGGCGAAAGAACTGGCATGCGGTAGGCGATGTATAGTTTCCCAGTTGTATTGTCCTTACGTTCATGGCCAGTTTGTCCCCCCGTTGGGCACGTATGAAAAAAGTATGTTTGCCGCGCAATACCAGCGCCGTCGATTGCGGCGGGTTTTTCGGCAACTCTTCTGCCGTCAACGGTCGCCAGCGGCGTACGTCAAAAATTTGTTCGTAAAGTTTGGCCGGTACATCGATCGGAACGGGCCCTGCAGAAAGCGTTGTTTGGTAAGACGCTCCCGTTGCCCTGGCCCTGGCCCATCGGTCTAACTCGCGATTGGTCGTGGTGAATACGTCAAGATATGGCTTTCGTTCGGCGGGTTTGTCACCAAATAAGGCGAAGGAATAGATCCAGTAACCGTCCGTGTGGATTGCACGATGGTATGAATTGGCGGCGATGGCAGCGAGGTACTCGGGTGATTTTCCGCCCAGGACCGCCACGCCCGGAATATACAGAATGGGTACGGCAGCCTGTTTGCGTTTTTGTTGGGCTTCTTGCAAGAACAACTCGTCAAAAGTGCCTGGATAGGTCGATTCCGTTCCCACCAGGCATGGTACCCGTGGTGTGGAGAATCCGGCAGCGACCGCTTGGTACCAGAGGATGTTCCGCCAGATAAAAAACCCCATGATGGCGTCTGGTACTTTGGCTTGCAGTCTCTCACGAGTCTGTTGGGCGAGTGCTTGTAATCGGTCGAATTGAAATTGTCGATACTGGCTTGCCAGTTGTTTGCGGTTGATCAAGCGGATACGTTCGGCAATCGTCAAGGACTCGAACGCGAATTCGATCCCCGTCGCTTGTGTGAATTCCTGCATGGCGAAATCGCCGTAGTCAATATCCGGTCCATGCCGGGCACCGGCGGCATACATTTCTGGATCGATCATGAAACCATCTACTTGACAATCGCTTCCTGCCAGCATGTCTGCCAGCCAGAGCAAACGGTTTTCGACAACCCGGGTCCAGTAGATATCGTCGATTGGCGAAAAGTCGGTGCCATTATTGTAGCGACGTGCGTTGTTGCGAAAGCCATCATCAATCGTTACACGTGATGCGCCCATATTCACCATGACAAACAGGTGGATTTGATGTTCCTTGGCAGCCCGTCCCGTCGCTTTAACTTTGTCGAGATCACGCAGCATCCAAAAATCGCTGTTGGTTGCGCTGCGAAGTTCTTTCGCTTGTTTCGGTGTGTTGGGGATTTCCAGCCGTGTGATGAGAGCATTCACACCAGCGCGTTGTGCTTCTGGGAAATAAGACAACTCGCATGAATAACTATAGGCACCACGAAAACGTTCTTTTGCAATCCATTGAATTTTGGGGGACCAATTGCTGGTCGGCGTTGCGGTAGCAGGGGGCCTGTCCAGAGTCGTTCCTTGTTCTGCCAAAGCATGGCCTGCACTCCAGCTGCTAAACAGCAAAATGAAACTTGTGCGACAGACGTAGGTGCATAATGAATGACTTGGATTGACTGACATTGTTTTTGTTGGTCGTGTGGTTTGAGTAAATTCTGTTGAGATAAGTCTCCTCAACGTATTAATCGTAAATAGGGTGTGTCGCTTGCAGACACCATCTGGCCGCAAAAACAAAACCTGAGTGTGTGGCGAATCTGCCTAAGTGATGCATTGCGGTCCGGTCTGATTTTACGGTTCGTGTTCAGCCATGGCTACCCTTTTGTCAAATGAAGGGAGCGGCTGACTGGGATACGACTTGGGGACGTTGCCGGGTTGCTGGTGGTACGCAGCGTGTCAGATAGACGTTACTCGACGGTATTGGGAGAGATTCAGAGCTTCCCGTGGTAAAAAAAAATATTTCTGGCTGCCTCCGTGGTAGGATGGCTACAAGCATCGACACGGTCAAGAAATTACGAATGTTCAGAAAATGTTACAACGTGTGAGCTGGTTATTTTGTGTCGATTGACTTGCGAGACCGCTTCGAAACCTTTCGACCGTCTGCTTCGATCAGGTAGCCAGTGATTCAAAATGTTCCCGATGCCTGGTGGTCAGGTCATGCTTCTCCGCACAGTCTATTGGAGATGACATAGTTCCCACCGACCACTTTGGTTCTTTTGACGAAGAGTTTCCAATCCACATCAACCTTGTTGATTGGAAATGATCATTTCTGATGACGCCGGGTCCTGTTTCTGATCGTTGGAGAAACGGTAGATGCATGTCTGGCGATATGTTTTACCGGGACGCAGAAGGATATTTGGAAAGGTGTCGTGATGCAGCGCATCGGGTAGACTTGCAGTTTCCAGGGTTAATCCAAAATTCCTCAGATATCGTATCCCACCCTTACCGGTTAACGTTCCGTCCAGATAATTACCGGTATAGAAAATCAGCGCCCGCGAATCGGAAAGAACGTCCATGACGCGTCCTGACGCAGGGTCCACAAGTTGAGCGACACGACGAACATGGTCCCCGTTTCCGTGTAGCAGGTATGCCAGGTCAAAGCCACCCTCATCCGCTGGCAGATTTTCCATGTTGTGGCCAATGTGTTTGGATTGTGTGAAGTCAAACGGTGTGTCAGCGACTAGGGGAAGCCTGCCGGTCGCTAGTACACATTCGTCAGTTTCTGAGTATCTTTCGGCGTCGATTTGTAACCGATGGCTGAGAATGTCCCCGTTACCCGCTCCTGACAGATTGAAATAACCGTGATGTGTCATGTCGAGTGGCGTGGTGCGATCAGATGTCGCTGAAAATTCAATGCGTAGTTCATTGAGATCGGTCAGTGAATAGATGACCGTTGCCTCTACCTGTCCTGGATATCCTTGGTCACCATCAGGACTCGTGTAAGTGAATTTTACCGCGGGATTCTCATCCAATCGTATCGGTTCTGCTTCCCAGACGACCCAGCTGAATCCCTGTGTGCCACCATGTATGTGATGGGGGCCATTGTTGGCCGTCAATGCATAGGTGCTGCCCTCGAGTTCAAATCGGGCATCTGGAATACGAAACGCGACGCGGCCTACCGTACTGCCAAAGTAGGGGTTGATTGTTTCGTAAGAATGCAAGTCATCAAATCCCAAGACTACATCCTTGAATTCACCATCTCGGTCAGGTGCGTGAATTTCGGTAACGGTGGCACCGTAATTGATGATTCGTACCATGAAACCGTGAGCGTTTCTTAAGGTGAACCGTTCTACGGGATGCCCCGTCGAGGTTGTGCCGAAAACGTCGGTTTCGAATAGGGCTGGTGGCATCGGTTTGGAGTCTGGTGAAGTCGATGAATTCATGGTCCCGTAGTCTCGCTGCACATGTAGGAAAAACATTTTGGAGATATTTTACACAACCTGGGTGTGGCAGGTATTTATAAACAATTACAGGCCAAGGGTAAGGGGCGTTGGGCAAGTCTTGCCTTGACATGCTTTGCGGCAACTGCCCCAGGCAGAGAAAAATGTATCCACCAGGTAGTCCTTTCAGCATTTCAGGCGCCAGCGACGGTTTGATCGAGGATTGGAATGTTGGCCCTGCGGTCACTCGTCTTAGGCACTGTCTGTGAATCAAAAGTTCTCAAACGATCCCCAGCTGTCGTGGTGTCATGGTCAGGCAGTGTTCATGATAGATTGTTGCTGTCTGTTGCGGAGACGATCTTTCCGGATACTGGTTCGACCCACGCAGCAAAGAAAGCGTACCGGTCACACCTTTATGGGCTGATTTTGTGAGTGGGTGGGGAACTAGCGTCCACTGCTGATCTGCGGCAATGAAAACGAGCGAATCAAAAAGTTTTTCCAAAAATGTTTTTCATGGTTACATCCTACCTTGGTGTTACCATACAATTTCTAGAGTCTCCTGTTTTCCCCCGTAATCTACGTAAGGAAAAAGATCTTGCATCCGTCGTGCCAGATTGTCCGTCGCTCTCTAACGATGTTCAGTCTCATCCTTGCTGGTGAGGCAATCTTTTGCCTTCCTTTTCACATTAGTCGTTTTTTTCGTCCGACGTTCCTGGAAGTGTTTGAGTTTGACAATACGCAGGTTGGGATATTGGGTTCGATTTACGGGGTGGTTGCCATGTTGGCCTACGTTTGGGGGGGCGGACTGGCGGACCGATTTTCCGTGAGAAAACTACTCACTTTTGCACTCTTTTCCACTGGGTTGGGAGGATTCTACCTGGCCGAGATTCCAAGTTTTAGTGGAATGGCAATGCTCTATTTGTTTTGGGGGGTAACAACGATTCTTCCATTTTGGGCCGCGTTGATTCGAGCCACACGTGAGTGGGGTGGGTCCACCCAACAAGGGAAGGCGTTCGGCCTGCTCGATGGCGGACGAGGACTTTTGGCTGCTGGTTTAGCCACGCTCGCCGTCTACCTGATTCAGATTTCTTTTCCCGAGAACCTTGAGGGTTTGAAGCATGCGGACCAACTGGCAGGTTTGCAGGCCGTCATCTACATGTATACCTTGACATGTATTACGGCGTCTGTGTTTGTCTGGTTGTTTGTCCCCCCAGCCAAGCCTGTGAAGACTGTTGTTAAGTCAAACCGTGAGCAGGTCGATCGGTTGCTGCAGGTCATGAAAATTCCTGTGGTTTGGCTACAGGCATTGATTGTCATTTGTGCTTATTGCACCTTCAAAGGAAGCGATTATTACTCACTTTACGCCAGCGATGCATATGGAATGAATGAAGTGGATGCGGCGAAGGTAAGTGCCTGGAGTGCCTGGCTGCGACCAGTTGCTGCCATGGGGGCAGGGTTTCTTGCCGATCGTCTGCAAACGTCACGGGTGATGATCGCTTGTTTTGGGCTGCTCGTGGTATTTTATGTAAGTTTTGCGACGAGCGCCGCAGGCATGTCAACGATCTGGATTTTGTGGGCGAATGTGTTGATGACCAGCACGGCGATCTTTGCACTGCGTGGAATTTATTTCGCACTCTTGGAAGAAGCGTCAGTTCCTGCTGATGTTACGGGTACGGCAGTTGGTATCGTATCGTTCCTGGGTTTTACTCCAGACATCTTCATGCCTCCCTTGGCAGGCTGGCTCGTCGATCGCTGGCCTGGTGAAGTCACGGGATATCAACAGTTATTCTCGTTGCTCGCCGGTATTTCAGCCGTTGGTGTTTTAGCTTCTTGGGGGGTACGAAGGATTCAGTGGAAAAATGTCAACGCGGCGTCCGTAGATGCTAAGGTCTGAAAATAGCAGGGGCTAAGGAGTCGTAACAATATCCAAGGGTTGACCGGGTTGCGTACCTTTCGATCCTTGGTACGGTACGGTACGGTGAATTGGTTCGAACCGCAGCGTAGCAGATCGAATCCCTTTTCGATCAACTGGTGGATGAGGGATACCAACTCCTTGAAACATTTGAATTTAGGTCGGAAAGTGAGCTCCAATGATACATTGTCTAATACTGTGTTTTACATGCGTTCACTCGAAATACGAACGTGACTCAAGCATCCCGCAATTCTTTAAGGAGGGGTGTCTGTTAATCGGGATACTGGTTTGCTCGGTAGTCGATGCAAAAACTCCACTACAAAGTGAGTGGGTTGTCGTGACAGAAACTGTCGATCGTATCAAAATTGAGACGGACCAATTGGAGGCGGTGATCCCCAAGCAGAATCCCAAGCAGTGGATGACTGGCATTGAAAAGGGGTCCTTTCTAGACAAGAAGACCGGATTTCGTGAAGCAGGTGACGGACTGATGGTCATCGACTGGCTCATGGAAGCCGGAAGCGATGCGGCATATGCTGAGGAAGTATTTACGGCAGACGGAAATGGAGTGGGGCAATATGCGTGGTACGAAAATGAAACAAACCCCGATCGTCGCGAGTATCTTCTCATGGCACATGGCAGTAGCCACCGTAAGCGGGTCGTGGAAGGCCCACAGCTGTGTCATCGAATGAAGCCTGTGAAACCTCGTATTGTTCACGGTAAAGATTTTGTCGCCGTGGAAACAACTTACAAATATGAATATGCCGCGCCAGGTAAATCACCGGGCTCAAGGTGGACCCAGTTAATTGTATTTCCTCGAGGAGAACGGTTCTTTTTCCTGATGGACCGAATCACTAGCCAAAATGCGTCCAGCGAGATGTTCCTGCGCAATGATACACCAGGTTGTGTACGACATGAGCAGGGTGATTCTTTTAGTGAAATCTATCTCAGTTATCTCAGTGGCCCTCAGGGAGTGAAAATTCCGTCAAAAGAATTTTTTACTCCGTTTCCACCTGATCTGAAATTCGGTTACCGCCGTGATACGCACCACATACCGGAACACTTTATCCGTGCCTATCACCTGAAAGACAGGCAGACCGGCGCAGCAGGCCCCTGGCTTGCCGGATTAACACTCGAACCATCGGTCGTGTATGAATCCTGGTGTAGTCAGCGTCCTGGAGGAATTATCGTGATGATTCAGGAAATTCATGGAAAACCAATCCGAGCTGGACAATCCTTTAGTGCGACTCACGTTGTTGGTTATTTCGATAACATTGAACAAATGCATCAGGTCTATGACCAATACAAGGGCCATACCACCCTTGCGATTAATGAAACCACCTGGCAACTGGGTCCATAGAATGCAGGAACCTAAAATAGGGGGACATGCCAAATGGTCCACCCGTCCAAATTCGGGTCAGGCCCGAAGATTTCACAGGACGAGCAAACGTGAGAGCTTTGGAAAGAGAATCTAGCAGTCAGTGTATTGTGATACCCTCGACACCTGTTTCTCTGTCAGGGGTTGCGACCGGTGATCATGTTTTCTGCCTGGCAACGGTTCTACAAAGCAACTGGTTGGCTAGAAACTGGTGGACCAACTGGCTGCAAGGTTCCAGTCGGTTGCCATTTGGATGCCTTCCAGGTCTTGGTAAATGGGGTGGGCGATTTCAAAGTTCAGTCGACTCCCCCCCCTGACGGTCTTCATGATTCCGTATCCAAAATTGATGTAATCGCCACCTTGGAAATGTGGTTGATTGCTAGGAGAGGCAATTCGCATCAGGTCTCCATCTTGGCCTCGAATGTTACTACGCCAGTCTGCTTCCACGCGAAACGATCCTGCGAGTGTTTTCTCCGCATCAAGACATCGAGTGAGCCAGGCGTTTAAACGGTAATCGTCACTCGCGGAATACCCTTCCGAATTACTTCCCAGAACGATGTCGGATTGAAACTGGATTCCCAGGCTCCCCTTTTCAGCATACCGTTTATAAGTCAGGCCAGGACGAGCAGCCCAGCTCCCCTTACCCAGTCGCATCCAGTAAGGAAACTCAACGAGCATTTCTCCCTTCATGTTCATTGTCCTGTTGTCGATGTCACCAGTTGGAGCAGAGAATCCAATGTTCAAAATCAATTCATCGCGTTTCGTTTCATACAGTTTGATCAAGCTACCAAATGGAAGATCACCAAATCCATGGTTATGGGTTCGATGGTTTGTCAGTACTGGAGCCTCACTGCCAGCTGGAACATCTAAGAATTTCATGTTCATTGTGTTGACGCGAACCGTGGGCATGACGTAAAGAGTCATCTTGTCGTTAGGGGCCCACATGTAATGTATCATGTGCATTTCCATGTGCATGGAATGCGGTGCCATGAGAAAATCGTTGTTAAAAATAGCGCTGGCGCTGATTGGTGTACGACCTTGTTGTGTGCCATGCATGGCCATATTCATGTACTTGTATTCCACCATCATTTCGCCTTTGGCGTGCATGTGATCACCCATCAGGCCAGCTGGCGCATGGGTGTCGACTCGATTCGATGAATGATGGCTGTGGCCAGCAGGGTGGTTTTGTTCGGTGGTTCCCAGGAAACTGTCTGCAATATTCCCGATGGGATTCAGGAAAGCATCGTTGGCACGCACTGTGGAACTTGAAATAGAAATAATAAGAGTCGTTGCAACGACAAAACATGTTGATTGATTGAACATGGCTGCTAGTTCTGCTGAGAGTCGAAGAGATAAAACATTGTTCTCTCCCATCGGCGTTTTTGGGAGTCCTCTCCGAGACAACGTTTTTAGAGGATGGGAAATTGTTTTCGGAGACGTCAAGATACCAGTGTTGTGTGCGTTGTACTGGTTTTTCGGTTCAACATAGTAAGAGGTGTTTATAGGGTTCCAGGCTGTCCTGACCACGGGTAGGATTCATCTGGCTTCGAATGGACGCTCCGTCACGGCGCAGTAGATTGCCAGGGGGAGTCGTGTGCATTGATGGAGATGCCAGGGGCCCAGCTTTTTTCGACTTTAATTTCGAATGCGCCAGGTTTGACGAGGGACGACTGTTTGGCGAGAGTTTTCGGCCTCTGCGAATTCTGACGGCGACCGGAAGCTTGTTGCGTGGAGGCGTTACAGGCTGGTCTGGTGGTCCGGATAGCAAACGATATTAGTCTGTTGGCTCCGGCAAATGTGTTTGAGGGACTAGGGGGCTGCGCCTGGTCGTTCTATCAATCGTTCCAGCGTAGCCGTAGATATCGGACGCCACGGCCGTCCGCCTGGTGCAGCCAGAATGACAGCTGCAAAGTGTCAGCATTCAATAAGGTGGGTACCGGCATTCCGAATGCGAATTCCAGCCATTCGCTGTGATCACCGTGTGAGTTATGCCGTTGGGCCTGCTCTGCGTGCCACACGATTTCGTTGTGCTCCAGACCGAAATCATTTGGTTCAGGCCGTGCAATGGCGATTCCGATTCCCACCGCACCATGTTTGCGCTGCGTGTAGGACATGAAAACTCGTCCATCGGGTAAGGCGGCCAGTCCTACTGCTTGTCCCATGATCCCCGTAGAGTGCGTCGGTCCCCAGTGCCAGCCATCGCTAGATAAGGCGAAGCCATTGGGATAATCCTCCTGGTCGGACAAGTGAAGATGCCAGCCGGCCCCCAGAAATCGACCGTCGGCAAGCTGTGTGATTGCGGCAACCGCGGTGCCGGTTTCTGGTTTAACATAACTCAGCATGTGGCGATGCTGCCATGTCTGGCCCCGATCATCACTTGCCAAAACGATGGCCTTGCTGCGATCGACCTGGAGTGTCGCATCGAACGTATGGTAGGGACTGTAGCAACAGAGCCAACGGTTATCGCGACTGACACACATGGGTGATGGTGCTTCGGCTGAACCCGCGACCGGCATCGGAATGACAGCCGGTTCGGTCCAGGTCTCTCCATCGTCACAAGATTGTGACCAGATCAGTTCATTCTCCTTGAGCCCTTGGGTTGTTTCGCACCAGAATGTTTCTGCGGGTCCATCAATCCGGCAGCGGGATCCGAACAGGTACAGGTCGTCATTGGGGGCACGACTGACGGTAACCAGTATCGACCATGTTTCTGCAAGATGAGGCCAGATAGGTCCGTTGTCTTGCCAGCTGACACCACCATCCTGGGAACGCGCCAGGTGTGGAACAAAATCGTTTCTGCCCATTGCCGATTGGGTAATATATGAGCTGATCAACATGCCACTTTCGGTCACCGCACAGCTGGGTCCACCGATGCGACCATTTTCTCCAGGCCGACGACGGGCGATCCAGCCTTCGTTGATTGTTTCAAACACGGACATCTTGCTCAGCTCCAGGGAAACTAAAGTGACTCCACCTGCCATTCAATATAACGAACAAAATTATCGCTGACTATGGTAGCCGTAATTTATCAAAAAACGGAAAAAGGATTGGCGTAGATTGTGGTTGACGGTCGTGCAAAGTGATTGGTTGTTTTCACCTGCCAAGTGACTTTGTTTTGAATTTGAGTGGTCGGGCGTGATATGATTTGATCTGAGGTTGCTCAACGAAAATTTGCAATGGTACTGGTCGTTGGGAAGCAGAATCGGTACATTCACTGGTGACTGAACTGAATGCTGTGAAGTACCGAAAACATCTCTATGGCCTTTTACTGATGATAGAGGTGGCTGCCGGGTCTTCGATGGTTTGTAGAAATGCATCGAAGGAAATCCATCGAGTTTGTGACAAATCAATAACGTGCCACAACAAAAAAATCAATCTGGATCCAACGAGCGTGGTGTGCGAATTGCCGCGGATGTTGGCGGAACATTCACCGATCTGGTGGTGATCGACGGACAAGGTGCATTGCGCCGTGCGAAGTCACTTTCTACTCCACCGAATTTCGAGCAATGCGTCTTGGAGATGATCGCTGATGTGTTGAAGATACACCAGCTTGACCCGATATCCGTTCAGGCAGTCAACCATGGAACCACCGTGGCTACCAATGCGGTACTGGAACGTCGCGGCGCCCGCACGGCTCTCATCACGACCCGCGGATTCCGGGATGTACTCGAATTGCGACGAGTGAGAGCCCCCCAGATCTACGACCTGTTTTTCGAAAAACCGCCAATCATCGTTGACCGTTTTCTGCGGCTGGAACTGAATGAACGGGTGGCCGCCGATGGCACCATCCTGTCCTCTGTGTCGAAAGAGGATTTACGGGATATTGTTACCGTGTTAAAGCAGGAAGCAGTCGAATCCGTAGCGGTCTGTTTGTTGCACTCTTACGCGTATCCTGAACACGAGCGAGAGGTAGGCAGTTATCTACGTCGAGAATTTCCAGAAATACCTGTTTCGTTGTCGTGTGAGGTACTGGCCCAGCGCAAGGAATATGAACGGACAGCGACGACGGCTGTCAATGCTTACGTGCGGCCGGTAATGCGTCGTTATCTCGATGCCTTGCATACTGGTTTGGTGAAACAAGAAATCGACGCTCCTCTGCTGATCATGCAATCTGCAGGCGGTCTCACTCCTGCCGAGAATGCTGGGACCCGGCCGGTATTTTGTCTTGAATCGGGACCGGCGGCTGGGGTGTTAGCGGCGGCTTGGTGCGCCAAGCACACCAAGCAGTCTAATATCATTAGTTTTGACATGGGGGGTACCACGGCCAAGGCAGCCATGATCGAGGATGGCAACGTTCCTTACAGCGCCGAGTACGAAGTTGGTGCAGCCCTTTCTGCGGGTAACCGTCTCACTGGTGGTGGCGGAGAATTGATCATTGCGCCAAGTATCGACATCGCCGAGGTAGGTGCCGGTGGTGGCAGTATTGCTTACCTGGATACGGCTGGTGGTTTGCGTGTCGGCCCGCGTAGTGCGGGGGCGGTTCCTGGTCCTGCTTGTTATCAGCGTGGAGGAACCGAGCCGACGGTGACCGATGCCAATGTCGTTCTGGGCTATATTCAGCCAGGGAAACTGGCTGGTGGAGAAGTGGAAATTGATTTTGACATTGCTTACCAGGCAGTCGACGAAAGGATTGCCCGCCCGCTCGAAATGAGTGTGACCGAAGCAGCACTTGGCATCCACCGTATTGCCAACGCGCAGATGTTACGGGCGTTGCGAGAAGTTTCCACTCAGCGTGGAAGGGATCCGCGTGGCTTTACCTTGATTGGATTCGGTGGGTCCGGTCCTGTGCACGCTGCCGGACTTGCCCGTGAGTTAGGAATTAAGCAAGTCATGATTCCACCCATGCCGGGCGTGTTCAGTGCCGTGGGGTTACTGGCTTCTGGTGTGGAGCATCATGGAGTGCGCAGTTGCCAGATAGTAGGAGAGGCACTGACACCAGCGACCGTCAACGAACATCTAGACCATATGCGGCAGCAGATCGAAAGCCAGTTTCATGAGGAGTCGATTTCGCTGGAGCAAGTCAGTTATCTGGCGAGCATGGAGTTGCAATATGCTGGTCAGACGTCGCAGCTGAGAATTAATCTCGTATCGGAATCACTCGATCAGGGTGGAATTGACAGTGCGATTGCCGATTTCGAGGAGGAACACGAACGATTGTATGGCTATCGTGCGGAACCTGGTACTGCCATTGAAGTGGTAGCCGTTCGTTTGATCGGTCGCACTCCGCCGGTTGCCATCGATGACATGCACTACCAGAGTGAATTGCAACCTGCGCAGGGAAGTCGGACAGCAGATTTTGGACCCCCTTGGGGACAACTGGATACGCCCATTACCAGCCGGGATGCATTAAGGGAGGGTGCCAGGGGACCCTTGTTGATTGATGAGTATGATTCCACGCTTGTCATACCACCGGACTGGATGGCAACCACTGATCCCGCTGGAAATCTTGTGTTGGAGTTGGTTGATGAAACAGGTTGATCCCGTCACGCGCCAGATTATTCAAAGTGCCCTTGCCTCGGCCGCAGATGAAATGGCGGTCGGATTGCACCGCACGGCGCGCTCAACGATCGTTCGCGATGTATTGGACTTTTCGACTTCGATCTGTGATTCCCATGGCCAACAGATTGCCCAGGGGGTAACGATTCCCATGCACATGGGATCCGTACCGTATGCCATGGAGACATTGTTGGAGAAATATGACGGCGACATCCATCCGGGAGATATTTTCATTCTCAACGACCCGTTTGACGGGGGGATGCATCTGCCCGATATCTTTATTGTTCAGCCAATTTTTGCGGAACAGCGATGCGTTGCCTTTGCCGTGGCAACGGCTCACCATCTCGACGTTGGCGGTAGGCTACCGGGCAGTTCGGCGTGCGACAATGTAGAGATTTTTCAGGATGGCCTTCGAATTCCGTGGCTGAAATTGTACGACCGGGGTGAGCCAAGTGAGGCGATCTTTACTCTCATAAGGGCCAACGTCCGGGTACCGGAGATGACACTGGGAGATCTACAGGCCGAACTGGCAGCCTGCCATGTTGGGCAAAAGGCTGTACTCGAGATGGTAGAGCGTTATGGCGTCGACATGTTTGAGCAATGCGCGCAGGATTTAATTGACTATACGGAGCGACTTGTTCGCATGGACATTTCTACATGGCCGGATGGTTCGAGTACCTACACCGATTATTTGGACACAACCGGTTCCCCCGACTCAACCGGACCGGTGAAGATCAGTTGCACGATTACTGTACAAGGTGATTCGTTTACCGCAGATTTTACAGGATCCGATCCCCAGGTTCGCAGTGCTGTGAACAGCACGTTGTCCATGACAGCTTCATGTGTTGCGTTGTGCGTCCGATCCATGATGCGTGAACAGATTCCGAACACGGCGGGCATGTTTCGACCTCTGGAAATTATTGTTCCATCGGGGACGGTGCTCAACGGGGAAATGCCCGCGGCCTCTTCGATGAGAGGAGTGACCGCTTTTCGGACTGTAGATGTCGTTTTGGGGGCCTTGGCGGGGATTTTACCGGAGAGGGTTCTGGCGGCTGGTGACGGTGGCAACTCGCTGGTGATCATCGGAGGGCACCGGGCAGGAACTCGTCAGCGTTATGTTTATTATGAACTGATGTCAGGTACATGGGGTGCAAGGCCTGATCGGGATGGCAACGACGGTCTTTGTAATTTAGCAAATATTGCCAGCAATATTCCGATTGAAGAAGCTGAATGTAACTATCCTGTGAGGGTTGACCGCTATGGATTAGTGTGTGATACAGGGGGTGCAGGCCAGTTTCGAGGTGGTATGGCCATTGAACGTGAGTGGACCTTGCTTGCTGGTGAGGCTGACCTGTTAATTCGATCGGACCGGCGTGACCATTTACCCTATGGTCTTTCCGGTGGACAAGACGGAGCACCATCCATCAGTGTCTTGCACCATCGGGATGGAAGCGAGGAAATTCTTCCTGTCATGATCTCGACTCAAATTAAAGAGAGTGAACGTCTCTATCATCGTCAGCCAGGGGCTGGGGGACACGGCGATCCCTTTCGCCGGGACCCGGAAACGATTGCCTGGGATGTTAGAAACGAACGGTTTTCCATCCAAGCGGCACGAGACGAGTACGGTGTGGTTGTCAATCCGGCCGATTTTCAAGTCGACGAACAGGCTACGCGATTGTTGCGGGAACAAGATGTGTGAACGTTGTGATATACCTGGTTTGCTGTGAGTTTTACACGCCATCCAATTGCCCGTTTGGGTCTTTGCTTGGTTTACCGACCGGGAAAAGCATGAGTCAGCCGTTATGAGCGAGGTGAAAAACATGTGGAGATTGAGAACGGAAATAATTGGCCTGTTGTGGTACATGTTCGTCGCATTGCTGTTTCCTGATCTAGTTTTGGCTGACACAACCCAGCCGTTGATGTTGCTTTCG